>NZ_JBIRRY010000002.1:0-490208 GCF_044333935.1 Streptomyces sp. NPDC020884
GCTTCCCTTCGTTCTTGCGTTTCCGACTCTATCAGACTCTTTCGCGTCCGATTCCCGGCCGAAGCGGGTCAAGCAGTTTTCGCTTTCCAGGTTCTCCGCTTTCGCGTTTTCCCTTTCCGGCGAGTCCGACTTTATCAGAGATTCTGAGTCGGAATTCCCGCCCCGTTCGGGGTTCTCCGGGCGCATGACTGCGCGCGGTGCTTCCCGTTCAGGCGGAGACGTAAACGTACTGGAGCGGGGCTCCCCGATGCAAATCGGGGGCCCCGCTCCAGGTCAGACGGTCGGGAGAGGTCAGACCTCGACGACGACCGGAAGGATCATCGGGCGCCGGCGGTAGGTGTCGGACACCCACTTGCCGACGACCCGGCGGACCATCTGCTGGAGCTGGTGGGGCTCCATCACGCCGTCCTGTGCCGACTTGTCCAGGGCTTCCTGGATCTTCGGCGTGACGGCCACGAAGGCTCCGTCGTCGATGCCGGAGCCCCGGGCCTGGATGTGGGGGCCGCCCACGATCTTGCCGGAGGAGCTGTCGACCACGATGAAGACCGAGATGATGCCCTCGTCGCCGAGGATCCGGCGGTCCTTGAGGGAGGTCTCGGTGACATCGCCGACGGAGAGGCCGTCGACGTAGACGTAACCCGCCTGGACCTTGCCGACGATCTTGGCCTTGCCGTCGATGAGATCGACGACCACGCCGTCCTCGGCGATGACGATGTGGTCCTTCGGCACGCCGGTGAGCGCGCCCAGTTCGGCGTTGGCCCGGAGGTGGCGCCATTCCCCGTGGACCGGCATCAGGTTCTTCGGCTTGCAGATGTTGTAGAAGTACAGCAGCTCGCCGGCCGAGGCGTGGCCCGAGACGTGGACCTTGGCGTTGCCCTTGTGGACGACGTTGGCGCCCCAGCGGGTCAGGCCGTTGATCACGCGGTAGACCGCGTTCTCGTTGCCCGGGATCAGGGACGACGCGAGGATCACCGTGTCGCCGGGGACGATCCGGATCTGGTGGTCGCGGTTGGCCATCCGGGAGAGGGCCGCCATCGGCTCGCCCTGCGAACCCGTGCAGACCAGCACGACCTCGTCGTCCGGGAGGTCGTCGAGGGTCTTGACGTCGACGACCAGTCCGGCGGGAACCTTCAGATAGCCCAGATCGCGGGCGATGCCCATGTTGCGGACCATCGAGCGGCCGACGAAGGCGACCCTGCGGCCGTATTCGTGGGCGGCGTCCAGAATCTGCTGGATGCGGTGCACGTGGCTGGCGAAGCTCGCCACGATGATGCGCTTCTGGGCATTGGCGAAGACCGTGCGCAGGACGTTGGAGATGTCCCGCTCCGGCGGTACGAAGCCCGGGACCTCGGCGTTCGTGGAGTCGGAGAGGAGGAGGTCGATGCCCTCCTCGCTCAGCCGCGCGAACGCGTGCAGGTCGGTGAGACGGCCGTCCAGCGGAAGCTGGTCCATCTTGAAGTCACCGGTGGCCACGGCCATGCCCGCGGGGGTGCGGATGGCGACGGCGAGGGCGTCCGGGATCGAGTGGTTGACCGCGATGAACTCGCAGTCGAAGAGGCCGATGCGCTCGCGCTGGCCCTCGGTGACCTCCAGGGTGTACGGACGGATCCGGTGCTCCTGGAGCTTCGCCTCGATGAGCGCGAGGGTCAGCTTCGAGCCGATGAGGGGGATGTCCGGCTTCAGGCGCAGCAGGTACGGGACACCACCGATGTGGTCCTCGTGGCCGTGCGTGAGGACGATGCCCTCGATGTCGTCCAGGCGGTCCCGGATCGTGGTGAAGTCCGGCAGGATCAGGTCGATCCCCGGCTGCTCCTCCTCGGGGAAGAGGACGCCGCAGTCGACGATGAGCAGGCGGCCGCCGTACTCGAAGACCGTCATGTTGCGGCCGATCTCGCCGAGACCGCCGAGCGGGGTGACCCGCAGGGCGCCCTTCGGGAGCTTCGGCGGGGTACCGAGTTCAGGATGCGGATGACTCAAAAGACTCTCCTTACCACGCACGCCACGTACCGCTGAGGCACGTGGCGCGCATGTCATTCGTGCACTTGCTGTTGTCTTGGGTTGGTGCTCATGCGAGTCGCCTCGCGTGTTCAGTTGTGAAGTCTGTGATCAGAGCTGTACCCCGCCGGCGGCGAGATCGATCTTGAGCTGTGCCGTCTCCTGGGCGCTCAGCTCCACGAGCGGCAGGCGCAGCGGTCCGGCCGGCAGACCCTGGAGGGTCAGAGCGGCCTTCGCGGTGATCACGCCCTGTGTGCGGAACATGCCCGTGAAGACCGGGAGCAGCTTCTGGTGGATCTCGGTGGCCTTCTGGACGTCGCCGCTCAGGTGCGCCTCGATCAGGGCCCGCAGGTCCGGGGTGACCATATGGCCGACCACAGAGACGAAGCCGACCGCGCCGACCGAGAGGAGCGGCAGGTTGAGCATGTCGTCGCCGGAATACCAGGCGAGCCCGGATTCGGCGATGGCCCAGCTGGCGCGGCCCAGGTCGCCCTTGGCGTCCTTGTTCGCGACGATCCGCGGGTGCTCGGCCAGTCGGACGAGGGTCTCGGTGTCGATCGGCACACCGCTGCGGCCGGGGATGTCGTACAGCATCACGGGCAGGCCGGTGGAGTCGGCGATGGCCGTGAAGTGCCGCAGCAGGCCTTCCTGCGGCGGCTTGTTGTAGTACGGCGTCACGGCGAGCAGCCCGTGGACGCCGGTGCGCTCGGCCGTCCGGGCGAGCTCGACGCTGTGGCGGGTGTCGTTGGTGCCGATGCCGGCCACGACATGCGCCCGGTCGCCGACCGCTTCGAGCACCGCCCGTACGAGCTGGTCCTTCTCCGTGTCACTGGTGGTCGGGGACTCACCGGTGGTGCCGTTGACGATCAGGCCGTCATTGCCTGCGTCCACCAAGTGGGCGGCGAGCCGCTGGGCGCCATCGAGGTCGAGAGCGCCGTCCGCCGTGAAGGGCGTGACCATAGCGGTGAGGACCCGCCCGAAGGGGGTCTGCGGAGTGGAGATCGGAGCCATGGGTAACACGCTACTCGCTGCTCAGCGCGCGGGGTCCCCTCGGGGGGACGAGGAAGAGGAGCCCGGCACTGCCTGCTCGGGGGTTCAAGCAGTGCCGGGTCCGTTTGATCAGCCTAGATGAACTTCTCGAAACGCCGCAATACGGACACCGCCTATGGGGCTACCCGTCCATTTTTGTTGAAGGCCGCATGAGTGAGCGGCATGAGCTCCGCCCAGCGGGCTTCCATCTCCTCGCCGACCATTTCGATCTCGCGCTGCGGGAAGGACGGGACCTTCGCCAGCTCGTGCTGCGTCCGCAGCCCCAGGAAGTGCATCAGGGAGCGCGCGTTGCAGGTGGCGTACATCGAGGAGAAGAGGCCGACGGGCAGGACGGCGCGGGCGACCTCGCGGGCCACGCCCTCCGCCAGCATCTCCTGGTACGCCGCGTAGGAGGCCCGGTAGGACTCCTCCATGGCGCGGGTGGTCACGTCGTACTGCTCCTCGGTGCCCTGGACGAACACGTACTTGCCGGGGCGGCCCTGCTGGACCAGCTTGCGGGAGGTTCCGGGGACGTAGAAGACCGGCTCCAGCTCCCTGTAGCGGCCCGATTCCTCGTTGTACGACCAGCCGACGCGGTGCCGCATGAACTCGCGGAAGACGAAGATCGGGGCGCTGACGAAGAACGTCATCGAGTTGTGCTCGAACGGGCTGCCGTGCCGGTCCCGCATGAGGTAGTTGATGAGCCCCTTGGAGCGCTCGGGGTCCTTGGTGACCTCCTCCAGCGACTGCTCGCCGGCGGTGGAGACCCGCGCGGCGAAGAGCACGTCCGCGTCGCGCGCGTCGCTCTTCACCAGCTCGACGGTGATGTCGTTGCGGAAACGGGGCTTTGCGGGTTCGGGGGTGTCGGTCACCGACAGGGGTCCTTCCAATGGCATCGCTCGGGCGGCGACCACTTTACGGGCCGCGTGCCCGCATGCATGCACATGGCGGGGTCGGGCAGCCGTTCGTGCAGTTCCCCCAACAAGTACGGCGATTCGGGCACCGATTCGGCCCGTCGTACGTCTGACTCAATAGCAGCACCCGTCATTCAGATCAAGGAGAGTTTCCTCATGTTCCGCCGGCGTGAAGCCGTCCCGTTCTCGTTCGTCGCCGAGTCCGACCGATTCCGCAGTAACGTCACTCCCCCTCCCACCGTCCGCGCCACCGTTCCCGAACTGCTGGGACGGTCCCTCGTCGGGCTGACCGTGATCGCCGGTCTCGTGGGCTCGCTGCTGCTGGGGCTCCCGGCGCTCGACTCCGGGCAGTCCCCCGCGCACGGCAAGCAGTCCGAGGCGTCGCAGGGCCGCTGACTCGTACGGACCCCCTGGGGTGGTCGGGCCGGTGGCACCCTCGGTAGCCTCACCGGGCACAGCAATCGAGCGTGCTTGTGAGTGAGGATGAGTCGTGCCCCTGCCCTTTCTGACGGCCGACCGCGCATTCGACGCGAGCGCGGAGGACGTTGCGCTGCCGTTCGACGACCACGACAGCTGGCGGCGGCCCTACCGCCCCGGCCCGTGGCGGGTCGCGGCGGCGGCCACCCTGTTGTTGCTGGCCTCGTTCGTTCTGCTCGCGGCCATGATCATCGGTGTCGCCGGAGCGCCTTCGGGCGCCACCGTGTGTCTGGTTCTGGCCGGTGCGGTGATCGCCGCCGCGCTGCGACTGCTGCGGGTCGGCGCGTGGGTCAGCCGTAACGGTGTGCGGCGCGTCGGCTTCTTCCGGACCACCACGGTGGCCTGGAACGGCACGTCGGCGGTCCGCACGGTCCAGCAGCCCGTGAAGTGGATGGGCCTGCCCCGTACGGTCCAGGGCCAGGCGCTCGTCGTGGTCCGGCGCAGCGGTGAGACGCTGCCGCCGCTGACCACCGACCACAACGCGGACTTCCTCGGGCGCGAGGAGGCCTTCGAGCGGGCCACGGACGCGGTTGAGGCCTGGGCGGACGAGTACCGGCCGGTGTGAGCCGTCAGCTGTACGCAGGTGAGCCCGGGACCGTTTGTCGGTCCCGGGCTCACCTGCGTACAGGCAGGAAGGATGTCCTCAGACGCCGGACGGGCTGGAAGGTGCCGCCGGGCGGGAGCGGTGCAGCGCGATGGCCCGCTGCATCGCCTTGCGGGCGCGTGGGGTGTCCCTCGCGTCCTGGTAGGCGACCGCCAGCCTGAACCAGGTCCGCCAGTCGTTCGGGGCGTCCTCGGTCTCCTCACGGCGCCCGGCGAAGACCGCGTCGGCGGAGTCCCGGTCGATGCGGCCGGAGGGGGTACGGACCAGTTCGTCGACCGGCAGGCCGCCCTCGGCGTCCAGCTCGGCGGCCAGCTCGTTGGCACGCCGGACGAACTGGGTGTTCTTCCAGAGGAACCAGACGCCGATCACCGGGAGGATCAGCACGGCGACGCCGAACGTGACCGTGATCAGCGTGCCGTGCCGGATGAGCAGGAGGCCGCGGCTGCCGACCAGGACGAAGTAGAAGACCAGGACGGCGGCCGTGACGATGTAGGTGATCTTTGCGCGCATGGTGGGCTCAGTCAGTTCAGGTCGAGGAAGTGTTCCAGGCCGAACGTGAGGCCGGGAGTGGTCACCACACGGCGGACGCCGAGCAGGATGCCCGGCATGAAGCTGCTGTGGTGGAGGGAGTCGTGGCGGATGGTGAGGGTCTCGCCCTCGCCGCCGAGCAGCACTTCCTGGTGGGCCAGCAGGCCGCGGAGCCGGATCGCGTGGACCGGGACGCCGTCGACGTCCGCGCCGCGCGCGCCGTCCAGGGCGGTGGCGGTGGCGTCCGGCTGGGGCGCGCTGCCCGCCGCGGCGCGGGCCGCCGCGATGAGCTGGGCGGTGCGGGTGGCCGTGCCGGAGGGGGCGTCGACCTTGTTCGGGTGGTGCAGTTCGACGACCTCGACGGACTCGAAGTAGCGGGCGGCCTGCTCCGCGAACTTCATGGTCAGGACCGCGCCGATGGAGAAGTTCGGGGCGATGAGGACGCCGGTCCCCGGGGAGCCCGCCAGCCAGGCGGTCAGCTGCGCGAGCCGTTCGTCGGTCCAGCCCGTCGTACCGACGACGGCGTGGATGCCGTGCCGGACGCAGAAGTCGAGGTTGCCCATCACCGACGCGGGTGTGGTGAGCTCGACGACGGCCTGGGCGCCGGTGTCGGCGAGGGTCTCCAGCTTGTCGCCCCGTCCCAGGGCCGCCACCAGCTCCAGGTCCTCGGCAGCCTCGACGGCCCGTACGGCCTCGGACCCGATCCGGCCCTGAGCACCGAGAACGGCTACGCGCAGCTTGCTCATCTTGTTTCCTTAGGGGATTAGGAGACCGCTTCGTGGAGGCGGTCCGCCTGCTTGTCCTTGAGCGGGCCGATGACCGAGAGCGAGGGGCGGTGGGTGAGCAGCTCGCCCGCCACCTCCCGTACGTCGTCGGGGGTGACCTCCGCGATGCGGGCCAGCATGTCGTCGACCGACATCTGCTCGCCCCAGCACAGCTCGCTCTTGCCGATACGGTTCATCAGCGCACCGGTGTCCTCCAGGCCGAGGACGGTGGAGCCGGAGAGCTGGCCGATGGCGCGGGTGATCTCGTCGTCGTCCAGGCCGTGGGTGGCGACCCGGTCCAGCTCGTCGCGGCAGATCTTCAGGACATCGTGGACCTGGCTGGGCCGGCAGCCCGCGTACACGCCGAAGAGGCCGCAGTCGGCGAAGCCCGAGGTGTACGAGTACACGCTGTAGGCCAGGCCGCGCTTCTCCCGTACCTCCTGGAAGAGGCGGGAGCTCATGCCGCCGCCGAGCGCGGTGTTGAGCACGCCGAGCGCCCAGCGGCGTTCGTCGGTGCGGGCGAGGCCGGGCATGCCGAGGACCACGTGGGCCTGCTCGGTCTTGCGGTTCAGCAGCTCGACCTTGCCGGCGGTGCGCAGGGTGCGGGAGCCCTCGCGGGGCGCCAGGGGGACGGCGTCCGTGCGGGAGAGTGCTCCGGCGCGCTCGAAGGCCTTGCGGACCTGACGTACGACCGTGGCGTGGTCGACGTTGCCGGCGGCGGCGACGACGAGGTGCGTGGGGTCGTAGTGCTTCTTGTAGAAGCGGGCGATCTGGCCGCGGTTCAGCGCGTTGATCGTGTCGACGGTGCCGAGGACCGGTCGGCCGAGCGGGGTGTCGCCGAGCATGGTGTGCGCGAACAGGTCGTGCACACAGTCGCCCGGGTCGTCCTCGGTCATCGCGATCTCCTCGAGGATGACGCCGCGCTCGGCGTCGACGTCCTCGGGGGCGATCAGCGAGCCGGTCAGCATGTCGCAGACGACGTCGATGGCCAGCGGCAGGTCGGTGTCCAGGACCCGCGCGTAGTAGCAGGTGTACTCCTTCGCCGTGAAGGCGTTCATCTCTCCGCCGACCGCGTCGATCGCGGAGGAGATGTCGAGGGCGGTGCGCTTGGCGGTGCCCTTGAAGAGGAGGTGTTCGAGGTAGTGGGTCGCGCCGTTCAGCGTGGGCGTCTCGTCGCGGGAACCGACGTTGGCCCAGATGCCGAAGGTGGCGGACCGGACGGAGGGCAGGGTCTCGGTGACGATCCGCAGACCGCCGGGGAGGACGGTCCGGCGGACCGTTCCGATGCCGTTGCTGCCCTTGAGAAGCGTTTGGGTACGGGCGACGGCCCGCGCCTCCGAGGAGGTGCGGGCCGTCGTCGCGGAACTACGGGACGTCACTTGTCGGTGTCGTCCTTCTTCTCGTCCTCTTCACCCTCGACGACCGGGATCAGGGAGAGCTTGCCGCGGGAGTCGATCTCGGCGATCTCGACCTGGACCTTGGCGCCGACGCCGAGCACGTCCTCGACGTTCTCCACGCGCTTGCCACCGGCGAGCTTGCGGATCTGCGAGATGTGCAGCAGACCGTCCTTGCCCGGCATGAGCGAGACGAACGCACCGAAGGTGGTGGTCTTGACGACCGTGCCCAGGTAGCGCTCGCCGACCTCCGGCATGGTCGGGTTGGCGATCGCGTTGATCGTGGCGCGGGCGGCCTCGGCCTGCGAACCCTGCTGGGCACCGATGTAGATGGTGCCGTCGTCCTCGATCGTGATGTCGGCGCCGGTGTCCTCCTGGATCTGGTTGATCATCTTGCCCTTGGGGCCGATGACCTCACCGATCTTGTCCACGGGGATCTTGACGGTGATGATCCGCGGGGCGTTCGGGGACATCTCGTCCGGGACGTCGATGGCCTCGTTCATGACGTCCAGGATGTGCAGACGTGCGTCACGGGCCTGCTTCAGCGCGGCGGCCAGGACCGAGGCGGGGATGCCGTCGAGCTTGGTGTCGAGCTGGAGCGCGGTCACGAACTGCTTGGTGCCGGCGACCTTGAAGTCCATGTCGCCGAAGGCGTCCTCCGCACCGAGGATGTCGGTGAGGGCGACGTAGTGGGTCTTGCCGTCGATCTCCTGCGAGATCAGGCCCATGGCGATACCGGCGACGGCGGCCTTGAGGGGCACACCGGCGTTCAGCAGCGACATGGTGGAGGCGCAGACCGAGCCCATGGACGTCGAGCCGTTGGAGCCCAGCGCCTCGGAGACCTGGCGGATCGCGTAGGGGAACTCCTCGCGCGAGGGGAGCACCGGCACGATGGCGCGCTCGGCGAGCGCTCCGTGGCCGATCTCGCGGCGCTTGGGCGAGCCCACGCGGCCGGTCTCGCCGACGGAGTACGGCGGGAAGTTGTAGTTGTGCATGTAGCGCTTGCGGGTCACCGGGGAGAGGGTGTCCAGCTGCTGCTCCATCCGGAGCATGTTGAGGGTGGTGACGCCCAGGATCTGGGTCTCGCCACGCTCGAACAGCGCCGAGCCGTGCACGCGCGGGATGGCCTCGACCTCGGCGGCGAGCGTACGGATGTCCGTGACGCCGCGGCCGTCGATGCGGACCTTGTCCTTGATGACGCGCTCGCGGACCAGCTTCTTGGTCAGCGCGCGGTACGCGGCGGAGATCTCCTTCTCGCGGCCCTCGAAGGCCGGGAGCAGCTTCTCTGCGGCGATCTCCTTGACGCGGTCGAGCTCGGCCTCGCGGTCCTGCTTGCCCGCGATGGTGAGCGCCTGCGTCAGCTGGGAGGTGACGGCCTTGGAGAGCGCCTCGAAGACGTCGTCCTGGTAGTCCAGGAAGACCGGGAACTCGCCGACCGGCTTGGCGGCCTTGGAGGCCAGGTCCGACTGGGCCTTGCAGAGCGCCTTGATGAAGGGCTTCGCGGCGTCCAGACCGGCGGCGACGATCTCCTCGGTGGGAGCCTCGGCGCCGTCCTTGACGAGCTGGATGGTCTTCTCGGTGGCCTCGGCCTCGACCATCATGATCGCGACGTCGCCGTCCTCCAGGACGCGACCGGCGACGACCATGTCGAAGACGGCGTCCTCGAGCTCGGTGTGCGTCGGGAACGCGACCCACTGGCCCTTGATCAGGGCGACGCGGGTGGCGCCGATCGGGCCGGAGAAGGGCAGGCCCGCCAGGATCGTGGAGCAGGAGGCGGCGTTGATCGCGACCACGTCGTACAGGTGGTCGGGGTTGAGCGCCATGATCGTCTCGACGATCTGGATCTCGTTGCGCAGGCCCTTCTTGAAGGAGGGGCGCAGCGGGCGGTCGATCAGGCGGCAGGTGAGGATCGCGTCCTCGGAGGGCCGGCCCTCACGGCGGAAGAAGGAGCCGGGGATCTTGCCGGCCGCGTACTGCCGCTCCTCGACGTCCACCGTGAGGGGGAAGAAGTCGAGGTTGTCCTTGGGCCGCTTGGAAGCGGTGGTGGCCGACAGCACCATGGTGTCGTCGTCCAGATACGCGACGGCGGAGCCGGCGGCCTGCTTGGCCAGGCGGCCCGTCTCGAAGCGGATGGTGCGGGTGCCGAAGGTTCCGTTGTCGATAACGGCCTCGGCGTAGTGGGTCTCGTTCTCCACTAGTGATTTCTCCATACTCGTCGTCTTTCGTCCGCACGCCCGTGTGGCGGGGGACGGTGCGGGAGAGGCGCACTGTGGATGCGGGCCGGTCTTCGATCGAAGCTCCCGGGCATGTTCCCGGGGGCCACTACCGAGGACCGGCGGCGGCGTCGTCGCGCCTCTCCCTCGTTCTTGTGATGCGTCCTGCTGGTGGTGCGTCCTGCTGGTGGTGCGTCTTGCGCGGTGCGTTCCCGCTCGTGCGGGTGTCGCTGCACCCAGGTTACTGAGCTTGACACCGGTCGTGCACGTACGGCAAAGGGAGCGGTCCCCTCAAACGCGGGAACCGCTCCCTTTCCACAGCGTCCTTACTTGGCGCCGCCGGCCGCACCGCGGCGGATGCCGAGGCGGTCGACGAGCGCACGGAAGCGCTGGATGTCCTTCTTGGCCAGGTACTGCAGGAGGCGGCGACGCTGGCCGACCAGGATCAGCAGACCACGACGGGAGTGGTGGTCGTGCTTGTGCGTCTTGAGGTGCTCCGTCAGGTCCGAGATCCGGCGGGAGAGCATGGCGACCTGGACCTCGGGGGATCCGGTGTCACCCTCCTTCTGCGCGAAGTCGGACATGATCTGCTTCTTCGTAGCGGCGTCGAGCGGCACGCGTACTCCTCTTGATGTTCGAAGCGCCCACGAGTGCCCCTGGTCTTGATCTCAGGAGAGCTTCCGTGACTCGGAGGCGAAGGTCCGATGAGCGCAGCCCCCAGGATGATCCGAGGACGCGTACACAAACGGCCACTGGACAGAGTACCAGCCGTTCGGGTCACGCCCCGCCGCTGACCAGCCGATGCCCACCGATGCCCACCGGCGGTCAGTCGATGCCCGCCGGTGATCCATCGGTGCTGTTCGGTGATCAGCTGGTGAGGGCCCGGATCGAGTGGTAGACGTCGAAGACGGCGAGGCAGAGCGGGAGCAGGGTCAGCAGGACGACCGTTTCGGCGATCTCCAGGAAGCGTCCCCAGAACGGGGTCACGCCCTTGCGCGGCACGATCAGGCCGATGGCGGTGATCAGGACGGCGACGCCCGCGACCGCGGCGGCCAGCCACACCGTACGGATGTCGAGTGCGGCGCCGTCCCCCCGCAGGGCGTCGCGGACCATGGCGACCGGCGGGTTGAGGGAGAGCCCCAGGCCCAGCAGGACGAGGGAGCCGAGGCCCGCGGCGAGCGTGCAGCCGACCTGGGCCGTGTAGCGGAACAGGTGGGCGCGCATCAGCATGGCGACCCCGGTGGCCAGGGCGAGCAGCTGACCCCAGACGTTGTCCGAGAACCCCAGCACCGCGGCGGCCGCCACGGCGACCAGGGCGCAGCCGCCGACCAGGCCGAGGAGCAGTTCGTGGCCGCGCCGCGCCTGGGCAGCCAAGCGCACGGCGTCCACCGCGCCGGTGGGCGCGGGGTCGGAGGTCCCGTAGTCGCCGACCGTGGTGCGGGGCGGTTCGAATCCGATGGGGAGCCGGGCGAAGCGGGTGGAGAGCCCCGGCAGGAAGGCGAGGGCTCCCACGGCGAGCGGGGAGCACACCGCGGCGGCCTCGATCGGCTTCATGTCGCTCAGGGTCGCGACGAAGGTCACCAGGAGGCCGACGGCGCTCGCGAAGACGAACGCGACGAACGGGCCGTCACCGCCGGGCGCGACGATCATCAGAATGACCGCGACCACCAGAACCGCCGCACAGGCGAGCAGGAACTGGAGCCGTCCGACTCCCTGCCCGGCGCTCAGGGGCAGCAGGCCGGAGCCGGCCACCGCCGCGTTCGCCAGGGCGCCCGTGCCGAGCGCGATCGAGGAGGCCCGGTCCTCGTACACCCGGGCGCGCACGCAGGCGAAGGCGAGCAGGAGCAGGGCGACGACGGCCGCCAGGATCCCCGGCAGGCCGTGCATGTCGTGGAGCGGGTCGGCCGTCCACAGCACGAAGCCGAGCAGGGCCAGCAGGACGGAGCCGCCGAACAGGCCGGCTCCGCGCATGAGCGCGTCGCCCCAGAGCGTGCGGTCCTTGGCGACGGCGGTGGCGACCGCGTCCGAGACGTCGTCGAACACGGCCGGAGGCAGTGATTCGGAGAAGGGCCGCATCGACAGCAGCTCGCCGTCGAGAATCCGGTGGCCGGCGAGCGTACGGGCGCTGTCCAGGACGGTGCCGTCACGGCGCACCAGGTGGTAGCCGACCGGTGCGCCGGGGGTGGGACTCTGGCCGGACAGCCGGAGGATCTCGGGATACAGATCGGCGACGGGGATGTCCTCGGGCAGGGCCACGTCGACACGGCCGTCGGGCGCGACGACCGTGACCCGGCAGAACCCGGTTCCGCTGCCGGACGGGGTCCCGTGGCTCTGCCGTCCGGATCCGGTGGCTGCCGCTTGGGCCGTCGTGGTCACCTGGTGCTCCCCCTAGCCTGTTCTGCCTTGTTCTGCGCTTCTTTTACTGCTTGTTCTGTTACTTCTGTTGCTTGTTAGCGGATGCGTACACGCGTCGCGACACCCTACCGCCATGGGTCCGCCGCCACGCCAGTAGGATCCTTCCCGCGGATGGAGCCCGTCGCCACGGGGGCGCCGATAGGAACACTTCCGTCCGGCAAGGGAATTGGTGAGCTGTGAGCCAGATCGTCGTCAAGCGCCCACCGCGGGCCCTGCCCACCGAAGTGCCGGTCGAGCAGGTGCAGTTGCAACCTCCTCCGGAGCTCCCCCGAGGCCAGCAGGAGGGGGCGCTGATGCAGCTCCTGCCGATGCTGGGCATGGGTGGTTCCGTCGTCTTCTTCTTCATGACACCGAACCCGATCATGCGCATCATGGGCATGATCATGATTGCCTCCACGCTGGCCATGGCCATCGCCATGCTCGTGCGGTACCGGCGGGGCACCCAGGGAGAGCTCGCGGATCTGCGCCGCGACTACCTGAAGTACCTGACGCAGACCCGGCGCGCGGTGCTGAAGACGGCGCGCAAGCAGCGCGACGCGCAGTTCTACCTCCACCCCTCTCCCGAGCAGTTGTGGGCGCTCGTCGCCGAGGGCAGCCGGGTGTGGGAGCGGCGCGCGGGTGACGCGGACTTCGCGCAGGTGCGCATCGGGCTGGGCAGCCAGGAGCTGGCCACCCCGCTCATCGCCCCCGAGACGGCGCCCCTGGACGAGCTGGAGCCACTGGCCGCCGGGGCGATGCAGCAGTTCCTGGCGACGCACTCCACGCTGGACGGTCTGCCCATGGCCATCTCGTTGCGGGCGTTCTACCACCTGACGATCAGCGGCCACCCGGAGTCCGCGCGCTCCGCGGCGCGGGCCATGGTCGGCGGCCTGGTCTCCCTGCACTCGCCCGAGGACCTGGTGATCGCGGTCGCGACCGGTGCGGAGGCGGCGCCGCAGTGGGAGTGGGCGAAGTGGCTGCCGCACGCGCAGGCCTCCGGGCCCGCGGACGGGGCCGGCAGCCGGCGTCTGATCACCACCAGCGCCCTGGCCCTGGAGGAGCTGCTGGCCGGCCGCCTGGAGGGCAGGCCCCGCTTCCAGCCCGGCGGCCAGCCGCTCGTGGAGCAGCCGCACGTCGTCGTGGTCCTGGACGGCGAGTCGGTGCCCCCCATGTCGGTGCTCGCCTCGGCGGAGGGCCTGCAGGGTGTGACGGTCATCGAGGTCGTACCGGGCGAGGTCACGGGTGCCCGCGGGGGCCTGTCCATCGTGGTGCAGCCGAAGTCGTTGCAGCTGGAATCGGGCCAGGGGCTCGTCTACGACGGGGATCCGGACCTGCTGAGCTACGAGGCGGCCGAGGCACTGGCCCGCCAGCTGGCCCCGCTGCACATGGCGACGGGCGGGGACGACGACGAACCGCTGCTGGCCAACCTGGAGTTCACCGATCTGCTAAACCTGGGGGACGCCGCCTCAATCGAGGTCAGCCGTACCTGGCGTCCGCGGTCCCAGGCCGAGCGGCTGCGGGTGCCGATCGGCGTGGGCGAGGACGGCGCGCCCGTGATGCTGGACCTGAAGGAGGCGGCGCAGGAGGGCATGGGCCCGCACGGCCTGTGCGTGGGCGCCACCGGTTCCGGCAAGTCCGAGCTGCTGCGCACGCTGGTGCTCGGTCTCGCCGTCACCCACACCTCGGAGACGCTCAACTTCGTCCTCGCCGACTTCAAGGGCGGTGCGACCTTCGCCGGTATGGCGCAGATGCCCCACGTCGCGGCCGTGATCACCAACCTCGCGGACGACCTGACGCTGGTCGACCGCATGGGTGACTCCATCAGCGGTGAGCTCAACCGCCGGCAGGAGATGCTGCGCGACGCGGGCAACTACGCCAACATCCACGACTACGAGAAGGCCCGCGCGGCCGGCGCCCCGCTCCAGCCCATCCCCTCGCTCGTCCTGGTCATCGACGAGTTCAGCGAACTTCTCACCGCCAAACCCGACTTCATCGACATGTTCGTTCAGATCGGTCGTATCGGCCGTTCGCTGGGCGTGCACCTGCTGCTGGCGTCGCAGCGGCTGGAGGAGGGGCGGCTGCGCGGTCTGGAAACGTATCTGTCGTACCGGGTGGGTCTGCGGACCTTCTCGGCGGCGGAGTCACGGGCCGCGATCGGGGTGCCCGACGCGTACCACCTGCCCAACGTTCCCGGTTCCGGGCTGCTGAAGTTCGGTACGGAGGAGATGGTCCGGTTCAAGGCCGCGTACGTCTCCGGGGTGTACCGCTCGAGCGCGCACCGGGCGGCGGCGCCGGGCGCTCCGCTTCCGGTGGACCGCAGGCCGGTTCCGTTCACGGCCGCCCCGGTCGCGGTGCAGTACGTTCAGCAGACGGCGCAGTCCGCGGGCGTACCGGATCAGCGTGCGGCGGAGGACGACGCGCTGGCGGACACCGTGCTCGATGTGATCGTGCGCCGGCTGGAGGGCCGCGGCGCCTCCGCCCACCAGGTGTGGCTGCCGCCGCTGGACAATCCGCCGTCGCTGGACGAGCTGCTGCCGGGGCTCTCCCCGGTGCAGGGCCGGGGGCTGACGCAGCCCGGTTTCGAGGGCTCCGGCCGGCTGGTCGTCCCCCTGGGCGTCATCGACAAGCCCTTCGAGCAGCGGCGGGACACCCTCTACCGGGACTTCTCCGGCGCTGCCGGTCACATGCAGATCACCGGCGGACCGCAGTCGGGGAAGTCGACGCTGCTGCGGACGCTCATCGCCGGCTTCGCGCTCACCCACACACCGGAGGAGGTCCAGTTCTACGGGCTCGACTTCGGTGGCGGCGGCATGTCCTCGATCGCGGGGCTGCCGCATGTCGGCGGCATCGCGTCCCGGCTCGACCCCGAGCGGGTGCGCCGTGCGGTCGCCGAGGTCTACGGGATCATGGCGCGGCGCGAGGAGTACTTCCGCAGTGCGGGCATCGACTCCATCGCCACCTTCCGCAGGCTGCGGGCGCGCGGCGACATCTCGGTGACCGACCAGCCGTGGGGTGACGTCTTCCTGGTCATCGACGGGTGGGGCTCCTTCCGGACGGATTACGAGGGTCTGGAGTCGGCGGCCACGGACATCGCGGCGCGCGGGCTGGGCTACGGGATCCACCTGATCGTCACGGCGTCGCGTTCCATGGAGGTGCGGGCCAGCCTCAAGGACCACCTCATGAACCGCCTGGAGCTGCGGCTCGGCGACGTGATGGACTCCGAGCTGGACCGCAAGGTGGCCGCCAACGTGCCCGCGGGGGTGCCGGGTCGCGGCCTGACCCCGGAGAAGCTGCACTTCATGGCGGCGGTGCCACGGATCGACGGCATCAACTCCGACAGCGACCTCTCCGAGGCCACGGCGGCGATGAACCAGGAGGTCGCCCGTCACTGGACGGCCGCCCCCGCGCCGGCCGTGCGTCTGCTGCCGCGTTCGCTTCCGGTGGTCGAGCTTCCGGCCGGCCATGCGGTACCGGAGCGCGGTATCGCCTTCGGCATCGACGAGAACAACCTGGAACCGGTGTTCCTGAACTTCGAGCAGGACCCGTTCTTCCTGGCGTTCGGCGAGAGCGAGTCCGGGAAGTCCAACCTGCTCCGGTTGATCATCAAGCAGCTGACCGAGCGCTACGACGGAGACTCCTGCAAGCTCTTCGTCATCGACAACCGGCGTTCGCTGCTGGACGTGACTCCGCGCTCGCACCTGGCGGAGTACATCCCGATGTCCAACAACATGGAGCACCACATGGCGGCGCTGCACGACCTGATGAAGCGCCGCACACCGTCCGCCGACGTCACGGCTCAGGAGCTGCGCGACCAGAGCTGGTGGCAGGGCCCCAAGGTGTACGTCGTCATCGACGACTTCGACCTGGTCTCGACGTCGAGCGGGAACCCGCTGTCGCCGATCACGGAGATGCTGCCGTTCGCCCGCGACGTGGGCGTCCGCTTCATCATCGCCCGCAACACGGCGGGGGCGAGCCGGGCCCTGTACGAACCCTTCCTGCAGCGCATGATCGAGCTGGGCGCCCAGGGCGTGGTCCTGTCGGGCGACCCGAACGAGGGCGATGTCCTCGGCAACGTACGACCGCGCCCGATGCCCGCGGGCCGGGGCATCTTCGTCACCCGCCGCCGGGGGAACCCGCTGGTGCAGACGGGGCTGATGGACGCGGAGGGGTAGGCCGCCCGGTACGGCTAAGCGGGGGCGTGGCGGGGGCGGGGCGCACGGATGGTGGTGCGTTCCGCCCCTGCGGCTTTCTCTGGGGCTCCGGGCTTCCGGGCTTCCGGGCTTCCGGGCTTCCGGGCACAGCTCAGGGTGGACACCTCCCGCGTGTGTCCACCCTGTGCTGTGTCGTGCTGTGCTGTTCTGCTCTGTGGTGCTGTGCTCGAACTCTGTTAGAAGTTCGCTGCCGCGCGCTTGTCACCGCTGCGGTAGATGGGCGACGCCTCGCTGACCTTCTGAGCGATGTCATTGAGGTTGTCGCGGATGGCGCTGGCGTCCGTCCGCCACTTCTCCTGGGCGTCGGTGTAGGCCTTCTTCGCCTCACCCTCCCACAGCTCCGAAACCCCCGCGATCATGGTCCTGATCGACTCGAGGTCCTCGGCGAGCTGCTTGCCCTGCCGCTTGATCTCGGCGGCCGCGAGGTCCAGGCTCGCGTAAGTGACGACCGTCGTGCCTTCGTTGTTCCCCATGTGGTCCTCCGCTGAATTCGAGTTACGAGACGAGGGTCAGAAGTCGTTCAGGCTGGAAGCCCGGTTCGTCGCCGCGCTGGAGTGGCCCTCGACGACGTCCACGCCCTTGAGCGCCTGGAGGATCTCATCCTCGTTGTTGCCCGAGATGGTACGGGCGGCCTTGATGGACTCCTGGAAGTGGAGAAGCTGCTTGGCCAGGCTGACCATGCGGTTGTTGATCTGCTCCTGCTTCGCGTTGAAGTGGTTGGCGCCGATGCCCTGCCACTTGCCTTCGAGGCTGTCGATCGTCGCGTGAAGCTTCCGGAGCTGCCCCTTCACCGAGTCGAACTTGATGGTGAGGTCACCCTCCAGCTTCAGGAGTGCGGCATCTGAGACCTTCTGATCTGCCATGGTTCTCTTTCCCTTTCGGTTGGTTCTGCAAGGCCGGCATGGGTCGCCGGCCGGTACATGCGGAACGTGCGGTCAAGCGGCCTTACGCCTGCGTACCACGGCGTAGGACACTCCCCCGAGCACGACCACAACTGCGGCCACTCCGAGGATCAGGCCCAACTGGCTGTCGTCCCCCGAGGACTTGGTTTCTTCTGCCGCCACGGGCTTGTCGCCCTCGCTGCCGTTCTTGGCGGGCTGCGGCGAGGCTGAGGCGTCGGGCTTGGAGGATGCGGCGGGGCCGGCCGTCTTCTTCTTGGTGAGCGGGCTGATGTCCGGGGCACCGGGGTCGCCCTTGCCCTTCAGGACGTTCATGGAAGGGCGGATGAGGCCGTGGCCGAGGTACTCGCTGGTATCGCCCTTCTTCCAGTCACGGCCAGCCGTATCGAAGAGGACGTTGAGTACTTGGTTGGCGGTCCAGTCAGGGTGGAGGGACCAGACGAGGGCGGCGGAGGCAGACGCGATGGCGGTCGCGGCGCTGGTGCCGCCGTCGCCGTCGCAGTAGCTCTTGAAGGAGTTATCGCACCAGAACGGGATATCGCTCCCGGGAGAAGCAACGTCTACCGAACCCGAGTGCTGCGAGTAGTACGAGACCTTTCCCTGACGGTCTGCCGAGGCAACACCCACCACCTCAGGGTACGAGGCCGGATACTGCTTCCGGTTCTCCTTGTTCCCCTCATTGCCGACGCCGGCGATGACCAGCTTTCCCTTGCTTTCAGCGTATTTGATGGCTTCATGCTCTTCGCGCGAGGAGAAATCATCACCGATAGACACGCTGATGATGCGTGCATCGCTGTCGGCTGCGGCTCGGATGGCCTTCTTCACGTCGCCGATGACGGTGTTGCGCTTCGTCATGAAGCCGACGTCGCTCATGCGCACAGGAATGATCTGGGCCCCTGGGGCAAGTCCCTTCAGGCCGTCTCCCTTACCTGTCCCGGCGATCAACTCGGCCATCGTCGTACCGTGACCGCGATAGTCGTCGGTTTCGTCGCCGGGAGCCCCGGTGACGTCAACTCCCTTAAGGACCTGTCCCCGCAGCGACGGCGTGGCCGAATTCACACCCGTGTCGATGACAGCGACTTTCATGCCTTCGCCGGTCGTGACCTTCCACATGTCCTCAGCCTGCATCGCGCTGAGGTACCACTGCTTCGACTGCGTGTCGGCTGCGGCCGGCTGCGCCGCACCGACGAACACCACACTCCACGAAGCGGCCACAGCCAGCCCGCCGAGCACGCGCCTCTGAGCTCGGCCCATTCCTGCTGTCATCCCGGCTTCCGAACCTTCCCTGGGACTGCTACTCGACCACCGGCGGCACGGCTCCGCGCCGTCCGGCATTCCACGTCTCTTCGTCTTCCGTCAGGTAGTCGGGACGGGTCGACCCGTTGTCGTCCTCTTCCTCACGGCCGGAATTCCGCCGACCAGCAGGACCACGGACGAGCCCTGCCCCACCGGCAGTGAAGCCCTTGGCGTTCGAGCCGGCTCCCGCAGCCTTGCGGGGGGCGCCCACGACTCCGTTGGCACCCGAAGCGGAGGTGGCTCGTCCGCCGGAGCGAGAGGCGGCAGCAGCGGCTCCGCGCCCCCCGATCACTCCCCGTTGGCCGGAGCCTCCGGCAGCGGCTCTGCCCTGCGACGCCTGCTGAGGGGTCCCACCGACGATGCCGTTTCTGCCTCCACCGCGAGGACCACCAGCTGCGGACGTGCCGCCCTGACCGGCGATCGGTCGCCCGCCCGTCACACCCGGGCGGCCGGCAGTCGGGGATTGCTGACCCATCGGCGGACGGCCAGTGGACGATCCTGTGCCCCCCATCGGGCTGGGGCGGCCGACTGGGGTGCCACCCCCCTGGCCCTTGGCTACGGGGCCTCCCCCTGTGGGCTGTGCCTTGCCCATGCCGAGGCCGGTCTGATTGACGGGCCTCGGCACGGCAGGCCCAGTCGAACGCGGCGAGCCCCCCTGAGTGGTGTTCAAGAAATTGGGCGGCACGAACGACGGCGGCGCTGCGGTCGGCCCCGTCGTGGGCGTGGGAGACGTCAGCGGTGGTGTGCCGGTAATCGTCGTCGGAGGCTGTGGAGGCGCGGCGCTGTTGATCTCCGTAGCCGTGCTCTTGCCCAGCGGGGGTGCATCGCCGAGAGCTTCAGCCTGCGGCCGACTGACGGCGGCAGCCTTGGCGGAGCCGTCAACGATCGGACGGTCCGAAGAGCCCGATACAGCGCTGTTACCGAGAGCCTCGGGGCTCGTCGTAGAGGAGCGGGAGACGGGAAGAGGGTCCGGGCCGCCACCAAATGGCTTCGGCATCTTGATACCCAGGTCCTTATCGAACCGCGGCGGCTCCTGCCCCGCCAGCACCTCCTCGGAAACCGAGTAGTACGAAGCCAACCGGTTGATCTGGTTGATCGCCTCTTGGCGGTTCTTCTCCACCTCGAGGGCAGCCGCATACTGCGGATTCGTCTCGGTCCGGGCCGGGAACAGGACGTCGTCCACGTCCGTCTGGATCATCCGGCGGTCGCGCGGGGGCATGGCGCTCTTCACCGATGCCAGGCCGGTGCCCGCGACCGTGATCTGGGTGCCGGCCGCGTCCGCGAAGTCGCCCAGCTTTTCGGCGTGGGCGACCAGGCCCGTGCCGAAGGCCCGGAAGGCCGTGCCGGACTCGCCCTGCCAGTCGACACCCTTCAGGTGGTCCTTCAGCTCCTTCGCCGCCCGTCGCATGGCGTCCCGGGCCTTCCAGAGCGCCTCGCCCGCGCTCTCCAGGTGTTCCGGGTTGGAGTTCTCCACCATGTCGATCATGGCGTTGAGCTCGTGTCCCTCGAAGGAGGTGCGGCCGCCGGTGCGGGGGTTGCCGAAGCCGAAGGATTCCATGATCCGGCCGGCCGTCTCGGACATGTCCGTGACGACCAGTTGGCCCTGGACCCGTCCCTCGTCCTGCTTGAGCTGCTCGGCGGGCGTCAGGTTCTGCTGCTTGTCTTCGCTCATTCCGCTGCCCACCCGGAGTCCGACTGCTCGTTCTTGTTGTCCTGTTCAGGCTGCGCGTGCTTCTCGCGTTCCCGGTTGAGTCGGGTCTGGATCTCGTAGAAGCGTCGCCTGATGTCGTCATCGACGTTGTCGAAGCCGACGGCCGCCGCGTGCACGCCCAGGCTCAGGTACTCGATCTGGTCGCCGAGGGATTTGGAGAGCTGGACGAGGGAGGTATGGACGCGGTTGTACTGGGTGTAGAGGCCGTCCGCCTCGGCGAAGCGCGCGTTCGGGCCGCTCAGTGAGGCCCGCGAGATCTTCTGGTCGGCGACCTTCGACTTGTTGGCCGCCGAGCCCTCGAAATCTGCCAACAGCGCGTCGACGCGCTTCTTGAACGTCTCCAGCGCGCCGACTCCGCGCCTGAGGTCGCCCGTACCGCCACCGCCACCTGGATCGGTCACAATGCCGTCCCCCCGTTCTGCATCCCCGTTTGCTCGGATCGTCCTGCGTTGCTATCGCACTGACGCGGTCCGATCCGATCTCATCCCTGCAACTCTAGCCACTGCATACGACAGCGCCAATCGACTTGGTGGCCACATGATTTGTCTCATAACCGCGCCGCCCCCTCTTCCTCATCGCTACGCCTCGCTCGGCGAGCGGCGCCCCGTGCGTCGCCGCTTGTCCCGTACCGCCACGGCGGTGCCCGCGATGGCGGCCACCAGGACGCCGCCGCCGACCATGACGTACGTCGCCAGGCGCGCGTTTCGCTCGTCGGCCGTTTCGCCCAGGTGGAGTTCGGCGGGGGTTGGAGCTTTGCCCTTGCTCATCCCCTCGCTCGCGACCGGGCGGTCGATCGGCTTGTCGTCCTCCGTGAGGGCGCGCACCGGGTCGACGACGCCCCAGCCGACCAGGATGTCGTGGCCCCCGACCGAGCGCTCCGCCGTCTGCTGGATCTGCGCGACGATCTGCGCCTGCGTCCAGCGGGGGTGCTTCGCCTTGATCAGGGCGGCGACCCCGGCGACGTACGGGGCGGAGAAGCTGGTTCCGTTGTCGGCGCAGTGTCCGCCGCCGGGGACCGTGGAGACCATGTCCACCCCGGGGGCGGCGATGCCGACGAACTCGCCGGACTGGGAGAAGGGCGCCCGTTCGTTGTTCCGGTCCGAGGAGGCGACGGCCAGGACGCCCTTGAAGGACGCCGGGTAGGTCTCCTTCACGTTGCCGCCGAGCCCGTCGTTGCCCGCCGAGGCGACGACCACGATGTTCCGGGCGAGGGCGTTGTTCACGGCCTGTCTCAGGGCCGCGGACGGCTTCACCGCGTTCGCGGTGTCCTGGGAGATGTTGATGACGTCCGCGTCCGCCTTCTCGACGGCGTACTGAATCGCCTGGGCGAGGGTCTCGGTCGTGCCGTGGCCCTCGGCGTCGTTCTGCTGGAGCGGGATGATCGTGGCGTCGGGGGCCAGGCCGCTGAAGCCCGTGCCCTTCACCTCGCGCGCGGCGATGATGCCGGCGACCTTGGTGCCGTGGCCCACGGTGTCCGTGGTGCCGTTCTCCTTGCCGCGTTCGATCTTCGTTCCGTCGTCGGCCTTGAGGTTCTTCGGCAGGAAGTTGCGGCCCGCCCTGGTGTCGACGGCGGGCTTGAGCTGTTCGTTCTTGACGTCGACTCCGGTGTCGATGACCGCGACGCGTACGCCCTTGCCGGTGGACTGCTTCCACAGTTCGTCCAGCAGGACGCGTTGCAACGCCCAGGGGCGGCCCGGGTACTTCTTGCCGCCGAAGGTGCACTGGGTGGAGTCGTCAGCAGCCGCCGGGAGCGCCGGCAGGGTGACGAGGAGGACGGCCGCGGCGGCCGCGGCCGTCAGCAGGCGGCGGGCCGGGCGGTGGTCGTGGGTCGTCGCCATGTCCGTAACCCCTCTCACGAACCCTGCGGCTGGCTGGCGGAGCCGGTCGAGAGCCGGGGTCCGGTCGGCAGGAGCGCGGACCAGACCGCCGGTACGGGGTTCGGGTCGACGTCCTTGTAGCCGAGCCGGTTCTGCGCCTGCTGCGCCTCCTCCTGCTGGGACTTCGCCCGCTCCTTCTCCTTCGCCGAGCCGGACTGGCCGATGCCGGAGTCGCCCTGGCCGCTGTCGCTGTTGGACTGCATCGCGTAGCGCAGCCCGGTGTCGGTGACCAGGAACAGGAAGCCGGCGTTGGTCGTGGAGCCCTTGAACTGGCGGAAGAACTCACCCGATCCGGGCGTGACGTAGGCGCTGCTGGAGCCGGTGGGGAGCGTCGCGGGGAAGCTCGTGCCCACCCACGTGCTCAGCGTGGTGGCACCACCGTCCCCGTCGACGCCGCGCAGAACGTTGCACACGGTGTTGCGGCTGCCCTTCTTGACGTCGGGGGAGTTGACCGGCTCGGGCTTGCTGACCGGCCAGTCCCTCTCCTGGCCGAACGGGGCGCCCGGTTCGAGTTCGGCGGCGCTCACCGGCGTGGCGTTGCCCGCCTGCTTGAGGGGCACGAGCTGCCGGCTGCTGAGCAGGAGCTTGGCGGTGAAGTCGGAGATCGGGGCGACCCTGCCCGGCAGGACGACGTACTGCTGGGTCTTGGTTCCCGCCGTCGCGGCCAGGACCATGCCGACCTTGTTGGTCTGGGCGTCCAGGGTGCCGGGCGCGCCCGCGGGGGCTCCGGGGACGCCGTCCACGGTCGGGAAGGTGATCGGGTCCCCGGTGTGGAGCGTGGCCAGCCAGGCGGCCGAGACCCGCTGGGGCTTGGAGTTCTGGTCGACCAGGGTGCGCAGGAGCAGTTCGTCCTTCTGGACGGGGTAGGCCTTGCCAGCCGCGTCGACGATGTAGCGGGTCAGGTCCGGGCCCTCGACGTACATCAGCTCGCCGCCGCGCAAGGCGTTCTTGCCCTCGGTCTTCTTCTCCTCGCGCTCGGCGAAGATGAAGGTCGCTTTCTGGATGGCCCGGCCGCCCTCGCCGGGGCGTTCGCAGACCGCCCAGCGCTTGGCCGCGCCCGCTTCCTTGGAGTCGGGCAGCCGATCGGGGGCGTAGGGAATGCCGAGGGTGGCGCCGTGCGGGATCTTGCCGCTGTCCAGGACGGACTCGTCGACGTTGACGACGGTGCCCTTGTCCGGGGCGAGCAGGAGCTTGGCGGAGGCCATGTTCAGAACGGGGTGCAGTTGCTTCTTGCCGTCGGTCTCCAGCACCACGTACCGGGTGGTGGATTTGCTGGCGATGATGACGTGTTCCTTGGGGGCGTCCCACTTCTGGGGCGCCACCGGCTTGAACATGCCCCAGGCGCCGAAAATGGCGAGAACCACGACGGCGATGATGGCCCCGGGGAGCACCGCGCGGAGCGGTCGGGGGGCGCCTTCCTCGGAACCGGTGGGGTTGGGTTGCAGGAACTGTGCGATCAACCTCCGCTTCGCAAAGGTATAGGCGTTCAGCTCATCCCGCCGTGATGCCATGTGTCCGCTGACCCTTCTCCCCAGTGATCGAAACAGGGTCCCACACGCACCGTCGGCCCCCGCTGCCGTACCGCGCACCTACTATGCCTGCTGGGGTTCCGCTCGCTGTGCTCAGGTAGGGTGACGACCCGATCAACACCCGTGTAAAAAGCGGTGAATACGGACACGAGGGGGCAACGCGGCGATGGGTGCAGCTACGCGCGAGCGTACCGGGCGGGCGGGCCGTCGGACCTCGGGGACTTCCCGGAGGCAACGCAGCAACGGGTCGCCCGCGTCATCCCCCGCCCAGCCCTCCGGCGCCCCCGGGCAGAACGCGCCCGCCGCGACGACGCTGCGCTCCATCTCACGGACCGACCGGGTGCGCCCGGTGCTGCGGCAGATGGTGATCATCGAGGTGGCCCTCGTGATCGCCGCCGTGGGCGCGGCGCTGGGCGGCGCCTGGATGATCCCCTCGCTGGTGCTGCTCTGTCTGCTGGTCGCTCTCGCCGTGGTACGCCGACGGGGGCACGCGCTCCAGGACTGGGTGTCGAGCGCTCTCGGGCTCCGGGCCCGGCGCCGGGCTGCCGCGACGCCGCCCGCGGACGCGGAGCCGATGCTGGCCCCGGTCGCCGAGAACGTGCCGGGCTTCGGCCCGCAGGTCTATGTGGACCGGGCCCACCGCACGGTGGGCATGCTCGGCGACGGCACGTTCCTGACCGCCGTGGTGCGGGTGGAGGCGAGCGGCGAGTCGCTGCGACCCGCCTTCGGCGCCCGGTCGCTCCCCCTGTCACTGCTCGGGGACGCCCTCCAGGTGGACGACATCGTTCTGGAGTCGGCGCAGTTGGTGCAGCAGGTGCGGTGCGCGCCCGCCCCGCATCTGCCGCAGCAGTCGGTGGCCCGGCTCTCGTACGCGCCGTTGCAGGACCAGACCGGTGCGCCCGCCCTGCGGATGACCTGGGTGGCGGTGAAGCTGGATCCGGAACTGTGCCGTGAGGCCATCGAGGCGCGCGGCGGCGGGATGGACGGTGCGCAGCGCTGCCTGGTGCGGGTCGCGGACCATGTGGCGAGCCGGATCACGGGCGCCGGTTTCCAGGCCGTGGTGCTCGATCAGGACGAGTTGAACTCCGCGGTGGCCACCTCCGCGTGCGCCAATCCCATTCTGTCGGGGCGGGCGGGCCGGCCGGACGCCGCGGCGCAGCGGCGCACGATGGAGACGTCACGGGTCTGGCGGTGCGACGACCGCTGGCACACCACGTACGCGGTGGACCGCTGGCCCGAGCTGGGCCGGGGCGCGACGCCGCTGCCGCAGTTGGTCGCGCTGCTGACGTCGGTGCCCGCGTACGCGACGACGTTCAGCCTGACGGTGCGCCGCGGGGTGCGCCAGGGATCGTCGAGTGTGGCCGGCCATGTGCGGGTCACCGGTGGTTCGGACACCGAACTGATCGGTGTGCGAAGGACGTTGGAGCAGGCGGCCCGGCACGCCAAGGTGGGGCTGGTGCGGCTGGACCGTGAACAGCTGCCGGGCGTCCTGGCCACGCTGCCGCTGGGAGGCGCACAGTGAGCAACCGGACCGAGCCCCGACGCGGGCTGCGCGGCCCCCGTCACGCGGGCCACACCGTGGCCGCGGACCACCTCGGCGCGCTGTCCCTGCCGGTCGGCGACGACGGCGTGATCATCGGCAACGACGCGAACAACCGGCCGCAGCTGATCGGCTTCCACCGCCCCGTGCCCTACGACGTCACCCTGATCGGCGGCCTGTGGACGGCACAGGTCCTGGCGCTGCGGGCGGCGGGCACCGGCGCCCGGGTGGCGGTCGAGACCGGCCGCGTCCAGGCCTGGACCACGCTCGCCCAGGCGGCGGGCGCCGGGCTGGAGTGCGTGTCCCTGTACGACGTGGGCCGCGTTCCGCCGACGGGAGCGACCGTGGGCAGCCCCGTGGTCGTGGTGCGGGACTGCGGCATGCGGCCGCCGCGCGGCCGGGTGGTGTCGTCGCCGTGGCAGTCCGTGCTGACGCTGCTTCCCTATCTGAGCCCCGTCGCACCGCGGTTGATGCGGTCGTCGGCCCTGGTGGGCGTCCAGCGGGTCTCGCCCGGCGAGGCCGAGCAGATCGGCCGGATCCTGGGGCTGGCGCGCGCCGAGTACGAGGCGCTGCCCACGCTGGCGGACGGGGTCACGCTCTGGGTGGCGGGGCGGGAACACCATTGGGTGATGACGAACGCGACGGACGCGGAGACCGGTCTGCTGGGCACAGCTCGCCGGATGGACTGATTCCTGTCCCGTTCGGCCCCCGAACGTCCCTCCCGCCGGGGAACATGGACCACGCACCGAATCCGTTCGATCGAAGGGACGCCGTCATGGGCACCCAGCAGGAAAAGGACGAGCTCTACGCTCTCGACATCTCGGATGTGACCTGGCTCGGCGCCCCCGGCACCGAGGACGCCGAGGAGCGGGTCGAGATCGCGCATCTGCCGGGCGGCGCGGTCGCCATGCGCTCCTCGCTGGACCCGGGCACCGTCCTGCGGTACACCGAGGCGGAGTGGACGGCGTTCGTCCTGGGCGCTCGCGACGGTGAGTTCGACCTCACGTAGGTCCGACCTCACACGGCTTCGGCCTTGCCTGGGCGCGGAGCGCAGCGAAGGGTGGCGGCCGGAACGGGCTTCCACCCTTCCTCCCTGTACGTGTATGACCTGGATTGACCGCCTCTCCGTGCCCTTTCCCTCACACGTGGTTCACCGGGCTGTGACACCTGGCCCGTGGGGCGGGGTTCACCGTCCCCTACGCCCTGCCTGAGTTCACCGGATGGCGATTAGGGTGGGTGGGGCGCGGCAGAAGAAACCTGCGAGCAGGTAATGCGCGTCGCAAGGGGGAGAGCCGGGCGGACCGGCACATCGGGAACGGTCGCCCCCACCCACCACGGCACAAGGGTGCTCGACCACACCAGGAGGCAAAGTGAACGGCGATCGGGACGAGATCCGCGGCGGATGGGACCTGCCCGTCGACGAGTCGTCCGACGCGGATCCCGCCGAGCTGACGGGTGAGTTCACCATCGACTACACCCCTCCCGCCTGGTACACGCAGAATGCGGCGGGGGACTCGTCGGGGGGAGCGGGCTCGCACCTGGCGCCCCCTCCGCCGCCGCACGGGACGCCCGTGTCCGCGCCCGGCCTGTCGGCTCCCGGCGGCTTCGACCCCAACTGGTCGCCCGCCCCGCCGGCGCCCGCCGAGCCTGCGGTTCCGCAGGCCCCGGTCTCCCCCGCCGTACCGGAGTCGCCGCACCCGCAGGCTCCGGCCGCTCAGACTCCACCGGCTCCTCCGGCCGCCGAGACCGGGGATGCCGGTCCGTTCGGGGGCGGCGACGTGGAGAGCGGCGCGACGATGCGGTTCTCTCCGGCCGCGCTCAAGCAGGAGATCGCGGAGCGGGAGGCGGAAGCCGCGAAAGCCGCCGGATCCTCCGCGGAAGGCGCGTCGGCCCCCGGGGCCGAGGACGACGCGAGGGCCGACGCCCCCGTCTCCGGCACGGACACGGACACGGGCGCGGACACGGATAACGACTCCGAGGACGCGTCCCTCACCTCTGCTGCGCCCGTCGACCTCCCCGCTTCCTCCGTCCCCTCCCCCGACTCCCTCACGGGCCCGGACTCCGCAGCCCTCTCCCGTACGGACGCGGGCCCGGCGGACTCCGAGGACGGCGGCGCGGCCGGGGCGAGCACGGACGAGGCTCCGGACGCCGATGACGCCCCCGCGCCCGACGCGGTCCCGCAGGATGTCGTGCCGCAGGACGCGGGTCCCCAGGACGCCGCGCCCCAGGATGGGGCACCGCCCGCCTCCGACGCCCCGCAGGCCGCCGCCGCACCGGTGCCGTGGTCGCCTCCCGCGCAGGGCGGCGCGCTGCCGCCGCTGCCGCCCGCCTTCCAGCCGGCCGCTCCCGGGCCCTCCGCACCGCAGCCCGCGGCGCAGTGGCCCGGTTCCGCCCCGGGGAACGAGGCGCCCGGCGGCTACGGCTTCCCCCAGGCCCCGCAGGCGCCCCAGGCCCCGCAGGCACTTCAGCCCCCGCAGGCTCCGCACCAGCAGCAGTTCCCCGGTCAGCCCGGCCCCGGCGCACCGCTGCCGCCGCAGGCCCACCCCCAGGCCCCCCAGGACGCGGGCGGTTACGGCTTCCCGCCGCAGGGCGGTTACGGCTTCCCGCAGACCGGCCGGCCGGGGCAGCCGGGGCAGGACCCCCACCAGCCGGGTCCGACGCCGAACGCCCCGCACCCCAACGCCCCGCACCCCAACGCCCCGCAGCCGCAGCAGCCCTTCCCGGCCCAGGGCACGCCGAACCTCCCCGCGCCCATCGCCCCGCAGCCGCAGCAGCCGCAGCAGCCGCAGGCGTACGGTCAGCAGCCCCCCGCCGCCCAGCCCCAGCCGCCCCACCTCCCGGCCCAGCAGCACGGCGCACCCCAGCAGCACGGTCCCGGCGCGCCTGCGCAGCCGCCCGTCGACCCGCGTACGGGCGGGGCCTGGCCCACCCCGGTCGCGCACGACCAGCGGGAGCGGTCGGTGCCGGGCGCGCCGCTCGGGTACACCGCGGCCGTCGAGCTCTCCTCCGACCGGCTCGTGCGGGGCAAGCAGAAGGCCAAGAGCAGCCGTAACCCCTCCGCCGCCTCCCGGTTCAAGCTGGGCGGCAAGAAGGAGGAGGCCGAGCGGCTGCGCAAGCTGGAGCTGATCCGCACCCCGGTGCTCTCCTGCTACCGGATCGCCGTCATCAGCCTCAAGGGCGGTGTCGGCAAGACCACCACGACGACCGCGCTGGGTTCGACGCTGGCCACCGAGCGGCAGGACAAGATCCTCGCCATCGACGCCAACCCGGACGCCGGCACGCTGGGCCGCCGGGTGCGCCGCGAGACCGGGGCGACCATCCGCGACCTGGTCCAGGCGATCCCGTATCTCAACTCGTACATGGACATCCGGCGGTTCACCTCGCAGGCGTCCTCCGGTCTGGAGATCATCGCCAACGACGTGGACCCGGCGGTCTCCACGACCTTCAACGACGAGGACTACCGGCGCGCGATCGAGGTCCTCGGCAAGCAGTACCCGATCATCCTCACCGACTCGGGCACCGGGCTGCTCTACAGCGCGATGCGCGGGGTGCTGGACCTCGCCGACCAGCTGATCATCATCTCGACGCCCTCGGTCGACGGCGCGTCCAGCGCCTCCACGACGCTGGACTGGCTCTCGGCGCACGGCTACGCCGATCTGGTGCAGCGTTCGCTCACCGTCATCTCCGGCGTCCGCGAGACCGGAAAGATGATCAAGGTCGACGACATCGTCCAGCACTTCGAGACGCGCTGCCGCGGGGTCGTCGTCGTGCCGTTCGACGAGCACCTGGCGGCGGGCGCCGAGGTCGACCTCGACATGATGCGCCCGAAGACCCGTGAGGCGTACTTCCACCTCTCGGCACTGGTGGCCGAGGACTTCGCGCGGGCCCAGCAGCAGCAGGGGCTGTGGACGGCGGACGGCCAGAACCCGCCGCCGCAGTACGCTCCGCCGATGCCCGGCCAGCAGGGCTACCCGGCACCGGGCCAGCAGGTACCGGGCCAGCCCATGCCGGGCCAGCCGATGCCGGGTCAGCAGGGCGGCCCCGGGCAGCAGATGCCCGGTCAGCAGCCGTACGCACCGCAGCAGCCCGGCCCCGGTCAGCCCTATCCGTCGCAGCACCCCGGGCAGCAGCAGCCGTACGGCCGGCAGCCCCAGGGCGGACAGCCGCCGTACGCGGGACAGCCGCCGTACGGGGGACATCAGGCGGCCGGTCAGCCGGGGGCGCCGCAGTCCCCCTACCCCCCGCAGGCCCTGCCGGGCGGACCGCAGAACGGGTGGCAGCAGCCGCCGTCCCCGCAGGCCGGGCCGGGCACGCCCGGGGCCGGCGCGCCGCAGCAGGGACAGCCGGAGCAGCAGGGCGGACCGGCCAACCCGGCAGGCCAGCCCGATCTGCACGGTCCGGTGCCTCCGGCCGGCTGGCAGCAGACGCCTCCGCAGCCGCCGCCCGCGCCTCAGCAGTAGGACGGGAAGAGGTTTAGACCAATGAGGGCTCGCACCGCTCACGCGGTGCGAGCCCTTCCGTATTCCCGCAGCCCACACGCGGTTTGACTCACCGTTGACGAGGCTCGACCACCGCTGATAAACCTTCGCTTCACCAACTGGCGAACCAGAGATCCGCCCCGCCTTCTTTCAGCGAGTGATGACGCGAGGTCCCGTCCATGGTCACAAGAGTTCCCGCCCGCTCCCCCCGGCCACGCCGGCGCCTGCGCCTCCTGCTGGCCTCCGGCGTGGCCGCCCTGGCGCTCGCCGCCGGATCCGTCGTCCCGGGAAGCCCGCTCGCGCCCTCCGAGGCGCGCGCCGACGACGGGAAGACGACCCTCACGGTCGCCGTCGCGCAGAGCGTCGACTCCCTCAGCCCGTTCCTCGCCCAGCGCCTGGTCAGCACGAGCATCCACCGGCTGATGTATGACTACCTGACCAACTACGACGCCAAGGACAACAAGGCGATCCCGGGTCTCGCCACCGCCTGGGAGGCCTCGGCGGACAAGCTGACCTGGACGTACACGATCCGGTCGGATTCGAAGTGGTCCGACGGGCAGCAGGCCACCGCCGAGGACGCGGCCTGGACGTTCAACAAGATGATGACCGACGAGGGGGCCGCGACCTCCAACGGCAGCTTCGTGGGCAACTTCGAGAAGGTGACCGCGACCGGCAAGGACAAGCTGGTCATCAAGCTCAAGGAGCCGCAGGCCACGATGGCCGCGCTCGACGTCCCGATCGTCCCGAAGCATCTCTGGGACAAGGTCGGCGACTTCTCGAAGTTCAACAACGACAAGGACTTCCCCATCGTGGGGAACGGTCCGTTCATCCTGACGGACTACAAGGTCGACAGTTTTGTGAAGCTGAAGGCCAACAAGGACTTCTGGCGCGGGTCGCCCAAGTTCGACGAGCTGGTCTTCCGCTACTACAAGGACCAGGACGCGGCCGTGGCCGCCCTGCGCAAGGGCGAGGTCTCCTTCGTCGCGGGCAGCCCCAGCCTGACGCCGGCCCAGTCCGCCTCGCTGGAGAGCGCCCCGGACATCAAGGTGAACGACGCTCCGGGCCGCCGCTTCTTCGCGCTCGCCGTCAACCCCGGAGCCCGTACCAAGGACGGGACGAAGTTCGGCGACGGCCACCCGGCGCTGCTGGACCAGAAGGTGCGCCAGGCGCTGTTCATGGCGGTCGACCGCAAGACCATCATCGACAAGGTCTTCCAGGGCCACGCCGTCGAGGGCGAGGGCTACATCCCGCCGCGCTTCGCCGACTACTTCTGGAAGCCGTCGGCCGACCAGAAGCTCGCCTACGACCCGGCGAAGGCCGCGGACCTGCTGGACGAGGCCGGGTACAAGAAGAACGGCGCGGGCAAGCGCGTCGGCAAGGACGGCAAGCCGCTCGACTTCCGCATCCTCTGCCACGCCACGGACCCCAACGACAAGGCGATCGGCAAGTACCTCCAGGAGTGGTGGGGCGAGCAGGGCATCGGACTGAAGGTCGACTGCCTCGACAACGTCTCCGACCCCTGGTACGCCGGTGAGTACGACCTCGCCTTCGACGGCTGGTCCGTCAACCCCGACCCCGACTTCGTCCTCTCCATCCACACCTGCGCCGCCCTGCCGTCCAAGGCGAAGGAGTCGGCCGCGACCGACAACTTCATCTGCGACAAGCAGTACGACGAGCTCTACAAGAAGCAACTGGCGGAGTACGACCCCGCCAAGCGGGCGGATCTGGTCAAGCAACTGGAGTCGCGGCTGTACGACACCGGGTACATGAACGTCATGGCGTACCCGAATGCCGTCGAGGCCTACCGCACCGACCACATCAAGTCCATCACCACCATGCCGTCGGCCGCGGGCAACATCTACGGCCAGGACGGCTACTGGAGCTGGTGGTCGGCGGTCCCGGCCGCCGGGGCCTCCTCGTCCGGTTCCTCCGACTCCGGTGGCAGCTCCACCGGGGTGCTCATCGGGGTCGGGATCGCCGTCGTCGTCCTCGCCGGTGGCGGACTCCTGTTCGCCATGCGTCGCCGCTCCACCGCGGAAGACCGTGAATAGTCCATGAGCTCAGAAAGCACTCCCGCCCTGCTGAAGGGCGCGGCGGGCGTGGAGAGCACCTCGTCCGGCGGCCCGGCTCCGGCCGGGCCGTCGGCCCGCTCCCCACGCTCCCGCTCCGCGGCCGCCTATGCCCGCTACGCGGCGGGCAAGGTGGCCGGGGCGGCCGTCTCCCTCTTCGCCGTCCTCGTCACCAGCTTCTTCCTCTTCCGGCTGATCCCCGGCGACCCGGTCAAGCAGATGACCGGCGGCCGGCAGGTGTCGACCGAACAGATCGCGGCGATGCGCCGTGAGTTCGGCCTCGACCTGCCCCTGTGGCAGCAGTTCACCCAGTACTGCGGCAAGGCGCTGACCGGCGACTTCGGTACGTCGTACCAGTTCCGCGCCCCGGTCGTCGACAAGATCGCCGAGGCGCTGCCCGCCACCCTGCTGCTGACCGGCACCGCCTTCGTGATCTACACCCTGCTCGGCATCTGGCTGGGCGCCCGCTCCGCGTGGCGCAACGGCAGCGCCGGGGACCGCGCCAACACCGCGTTCGCGCTGACGCTGTACTCGGTGCCCTCGTTCTGGCTCGGTCTGCTCCTCATCATCACCCTGTCGGTGGGCATCGGCCCGATCCCCGGGCTCTTCCCGACCGGGGGCATGGAGTCCGGCTCCACCGCCGGCTTCGACCGGGTGCTGGACATCGCCCACCACATGGTGCTGCCCGTCGTCACGCTCGTCGCCGTGGAGTACGCGCGCACCCTGCTGGTGATGCGCTCCTCGCTGCTGGACGAGATGGGCAGCGACTATCTGACGACCGCCCGCGCCAAGGGGCTGCGCGACGACCTCGTGCGCCGCAAGCACGCCGTGCCGAACGCGATGCTGCCGACCGTGACGCTGCTCTTCGTGAACCTCGGCACGACGGTCGCCGGGGCGATCCTGGTGGAGACCGTGTTCTCGTGGCCGGGGCTCGGCGGCCTGTTCTACCAGGCGCTGAGCGTGCCCGACCTGCCGTTGGTGCAGGCGCTGTTCTTCGTGTTCGCCGCCGCGGTGATCCTGATGAACACGCTGGCCGATGTGATCTATCCGCTGCTCGATCCCCGGGTGGGCCGATGACGACGTCGATGGAGAAGCCCGACCCGCGGAAGCCGGAGGCCGAGAAGCCGTCCGGGCAGCCGGGGAAGGCCGTGCCGCCGCCGAGCCCGCGCGCCCTGACCCGGGCCCGGCGGCGACAGGCCGTGCTCCGCTTCTGGCGGCAGTACCGCACGCACCGCGCCGGTCTCGTCGGACTCGCCGTGCTCGCGGTGATCGCCCTGCTCGCGCTGACCGCACCCCTGCTCGTGGGGGCCGACTCGCAGAGCGTGACCAACGCCCCGGGTGGCCCGATGGAGGCCCCCAGCGGTGAATTCCCTCTCGGGACCGACCAGTTCGGGCGCAGTCTGCTCGCTCTGATGCTCTGGGGAACGCGGGTGTCGCTCACCGTCGGGCTGCTCGCCGCGTTCCTGTCGGTGGCGATCGGCACCCTCATCGGGATCACCGCGGGCCACTTCAAGGGCTGGTACGCCACCGTCATCATGCGGGTCACCGACTGGTTCCTGGTGATGCCGACCCTCGTTCTGGCCATCGCCCTGGCCACGGTCCTCTCCCGGTCGGTCTGGACGACGATCCTGGCCATCGGCGTGACGACCTGGCCGACGACCGCCCGCCTGGTCCGGGCCCAGACGCTGTCCGTCGAGTCCCGCCCGTACATCGAACGCTCGCGGGCCCTCGGCGGCGGACACGGGCACATCATGTCCCGCCATGTGCTGCCCAACGTGATGCCGCTGGTGCTCGCCCAGACCACCCTCGTGATCTCCACCGCCATCCTCACCGAAGCCACCCTCGCCTTCCTCGGGCTCAGCGATCCCACGATCGTCTCCTGGGGCGGACTGCTCCAGGACGCCCGCGAGGCCGGCGCGGTCAGCTCCGGCAACTGGTGGTACCTCGCTCCGCCCGGACTCGCCATCGCCGTGGTCGCCCTCGCCTTCACCCTGTGCGGCCGCGCCATCGAGTCCGTGCTCAACCCCAAGCTGGGGGTGTCCCGTTGACCGCCACCACCACGACCAGCACGCCGAACCCGGACCCGGCCGGCTCGCCCGACCCGAAGCGGCCCGTGGGCGACCCGCCGCTCCTGGAGGTACGGAATCTGACCGTCACCTACGGGAGCGGGGCCGACGCCGTCCCCGCCGTACGGGGGGTCGATCTGCGGGTCGAGGCCGGGCAGAAGCTCGGCATCGCCGGGGAGTCCGGCTGCGGGAAGTCGACGCTGGCCCTCGCGCTGCTGCGGCTGCTGCCCACGACGGCCACGCTGTCCGGCGAGATCCTTCTCGACGGCGAGGACATCCTGACCATGAAGTGGGGACGGCTGCGGGCGGTCCGCTGGGCGGGCGCGTCGATCGTCTTCCAGGGCGCGATGCACTCGCTGAACGCCGTGCACCGGGTCGGGGACCAGATCGCCGAGCCGATCCTGCTGCACAGCAGGGCCACCCCCGCCGCCGCCCGTAAACGCGCCGGTGAGCTGCTGGAACAGGTCGGGCTGCCCGCCGCCCGCGCCCAGGCGTATCCGCACGAGCTGTCCGGCGGGCAGCGCCAGCGGGTGATGATCGCCATGGCGCTGGCCTGCGATCCGCGCCTGATCGTCGCGGACGAGCCGACCACCGCCCTCGACGTGATGATCCAGGCGCAGATCCTGCGGCTGATCGAGGCGCTGGTCGCGGACCAGGACGTCGGGCTGATCATGATCAGCCACGACCTCGCGGTGCTCGCCGACACCTGCGACCGGCTCTCGGTGATGTACGCGGGCCGGGTCGTCGAGGAGGGCCCCGCCCGGCAGGTGTACACGGACGCCCGGCACCCGTACGGCAAGGCGCTCTCCGCGGCCTTCCCGAGGATCGGGGACCTCTCCTCCCGGCACGCCCCGCGCGGTCTGCCGGGCGATCCGCCGGATCCGGCGGCGCTGCCGGGCGGCTGCACCTTCCATCCGCGGTGCCCGGTGGCGCTCGACTCCTGCGCCACCGAGGACCAGGAGCTGCGGGACGCCGGGGGCGAGCGCCGGGCGGCCTGCGTGCTGGTGGACGCGGACCGCGCACAGCCCGGGGACGAAGAAGCAAGGAGCACGACATGAGCACCACCCCTCCGGTCGACGCCGCTCCTCCGGCCGGCGCCCCCTCTCTCGGCGCCGCTCCCCTGCTCAGCGCCGAGACGCTGAAGGTCGCCTTCCCCGGCCGGCGCGGGGCCGCCACCGCCCGCGCCGTCGACGGGGTCGACCTCGACATCCGGCCCGGCGAGATCGTCGCGCTGGTCGGCGAGTCCGGCTGCGGCAAGACGACGCTCGCCCGGTCCCTGCTCGGTCTGGTCCCGCCCACCTCGGGCCGGGTCACCTTCGGCGGCGCACCGCTCGACTACACGGGCCGGGCGCTCAAGGCGTACCGCAAGCGCGTGCAGCTGGTTCTCCAGGACCCCAGCGGCTCGCTCAACCCCCGGCACACGGTGTACGACGCGGTGGCCGAGGGGCTGCGCATCCACGGGTACGCCGGGGACGAGCGGGCGGCCGTCTCCGGGGCCCTGTCCCGGGCCGGGCTGCGGCCCCCGGAGCGGTTCTTCCTGCGCTTCCCCCACGAGCTGTCGGGCGGTCAGCGCCAGCGGGTCGTGATCGCCGGGGCCCTGGTGCTGGAGCCGGAGCTGATCGTGGCCGACGAGCCGGTGGCCTCGCTGGACGCTTCGGTACGGGGCGAGATCCTGGCCCTGCTCCTGCGTCTGCGGGACGAGCTGGGCCTCTCGGCGCTGGTGGTCACCCATGACCTGGGGCTCGCCTGGAACATCGCGGACCGGGTGGCGGTGATGTATCTGGGCCGGATCGTCGAGACGGGCCCGGTCGAGCAGCTGCTCACCGCCCCTCAGCACCCGTACACCCGGGCCCTGCTGTCCGTGCTTCCGGAGGCGGAGGGCGAACCGGTCGTGCTGGCCGGGGAGCCGCCGGACCCCTCGAAGGTGCCCTCCGGCTGCCGCTTCCACGTCCGCTGCCAGGTGCTGGCCTCGGGCGAGGCTGAGCGGGCGGGAGTGGCGGAGGCCTGCCGCACAGTGGATCTGCCGGTGCTGAACGGGGGCGGGGACACCCAGGTGGCCTGCCACTGGGCGGCGGCGGGCGGCGGGCAGGACCGGGGCGGGTCTGCCGAGCCGCCCGTCTGAGGCCGGTGCGGTTCAGCGGGTGCGGTAGCGCACGTAGATGAGCCCGCTGTCGAAGGCGCGCTCCTCGACCCGTTCGAGGTCGAGGCGCACGCCGTCGGGGAAGAACCGCTTGCCGCCGCCCACCACGCTCGTGGTGATGAACAGGTGGTACTCGTCCACCAGCCCGGCCGCGATGGCCTGGGCCGCGAGGTTCGGGCCGTCGACGGTGAGGTCGGCCTCGGCTTCGGCCTTGAGCCTGCGCACCGCGTCCGGGTCGAAGGTCCGCTCGATCCGGGTCTTCGCGCTGGACACCCCGTCGAGCGTCGTGGAGTAGACGACCTTCTCCGCGGACTGCCAGTCGCGGGCGTACTGCAGGATGTGCGGCGGCTGGCCGGGCTCGGCGTGGGCGGTCTCCCAGTAGACCATCGTCTCGTACATCCGCCGGCCGTAGAGGTAGGTGCCGACGGGGCGGAAGAGGTCGCCGACGAAGGCGTGCACCTCCGGGTCCTCGGCCCCGGTGCCGAGGCCGCCCTCGGCCGCCTCCGCGTAGCCGTCGAGCGAGGTGATCATGGAGTAGATGAGCTTGGCCACGGTTCTCCTTGGGGTGCGAACACTTGCCTGCGGGCGGTCCCGCAGGGGATGACCCCCGCCCGGCCCGGAACTCATCGGCCGGACAGCCGGAACAGACCACGAAGGGTTCTTCGCACATACTTCTTCGCGAACATTTCTTTGCGAAGACTTCTTTGCGAAGACTTCTTTGCGAAGAACTCTTCGCGGTCTAGGGTGTGCCCCATGACAGATGACGCGTCGGACAGGCCGGGCGCCCCGGCAGCCGAAGAGGGATCGGTCGTTCTGGACGCCAAGGGGCTGCGCGCCCTGGCGCATCCGGTACGCGTGCGGTTGGTCGGGCTGCTGCGCAAGGACGGCCCGTCGACCGCCACGCGCCTGGCGGAGCGGCTGGGCGTGAACTCCGGGACGGCCAGCTACCACCTGCGCCGGCTCGGCGCGGCGGGCTTCGTCGAGGAGGACACGGAACGCGGCAACGCGCGCGAGCGCTGGTGGCGTTCGGTGCACCGGACGATCTGGTTCAACGATCCGGAGCTGACCGAGCAGGAGCCCGAGGCCGCGCTGGTCTACCAGCAGTCCGTGGCCGCCATCTACACCCTGCGCACACAGGAGACCCTGAACGGGCTCCGGACGATGCCCCGCGCCTGGCGGAACACCTTCGACATGAGCGACTGGGCCCTGCGGCTCACGCCCGAGGAGACGGCCGCCCTCTACGAGGAGTTGGCGCAGGTCATCACGCGCTACCGGCGAGACACCCCCGAGGCCGCGGCGAACGCCCCCGAGGGCGCCGAGCGGGTCGGCGTCATCACCCACATCCTGCCCGAGCTGGACACCCCCGCGGCGGGAGCGGAGACACCGTGACGGCGGACGCCCCGGGCGATCCCGGCGGAATATCCGCCGAGCGGTCCCTACGGCCGCTGGCCGGGGTTCTGGCGGCCATCGCGGTGTCCCTGACCGGTACCCGGATCTCCCTGGTGGCCCTCCCCTGGTTCGTGCTCGTCACGACCGGCAGCGCGACCCAGACCGGTCTGGTCGCCTTCTGCGAGATGACCCCCTACGTGGTGGTCAAGGCGTTCACCGGCCCCCTGGTGGACCAGATCGGCTCGCGGGTCGTCTCCTGGACCACGGACCTGGCCAGCGCGGCAGCCGCCGCGGCGATCCCGCTGCTCCACGCCCTGGACCTGCTGTCCTTCCCGGTGCTGCTGGGCCTGGTCGCGGTGATCGGCGCGGCTCGCGGTCCGGGCGATCTGGCCAAGGAGGTCATGGTGCCGGAGGCGGCCGAGCGCGCCGGGATCCCGCTGGAGCGGGCCACCGGTCTGTCCGGCGTGGTCGAGCGGCTGGCCGCCACCGTCGGCCCGGTGACGGGCGGCGCCCTGGTGGCGCTGCTGGGCCCCTTGACCGGCCTGGTCCTCAACGCGGCCTGCTTCGCTCTCGGCTCGGTGATCGTCGCGGTCGCGCTGCCTCGCGGTATGGGGCGTCCGGCCGTGGACGCCTCGCCGCCGGCCGCCGGGGAGGAACCGGGCTACTGGCGCCGCTTCGGCGAGGGCTTCACCTTCCTGCGGGGTGAGCCGCTGCTGCTCGCCGTCATCGTCATGGTCGGGATCACCAACCTGCTGGACGCGGCGATGACCACCCTGCTGCTGCCCGTCTGGGCCAGGGAGTCCGCGAACGGCCCGGCGGCGATCGGCCTGATCGGCAGCGCGATGGGGGCCGCGGCGGTCGCCGGGAGCCTCATCGCCGCGATGGCCGCGCACCGGCTGCCGCGCAGGACGGTGTTCCTCGTCGGCTTCCTGCTGGCCGGGGCGCCGAGATTCCTGGTCCTCGCCGTCGACGCCCCCCTGGGGGTGGTCATGGCCGTCTTCGCCGTCAGCGGGTTCGGGGCCGGGTTCATCAACCCCGTGCTGGCGGCCGTCCTCGTCGAACGGGTGCCGCGCCGGATGCTGGGCCGGGTCAACGCCCTCGGCGACTCGCTGTCCTGGTCCGGCATCCCGCTCGGCGGGCTGCTCGCCGGGGCGGCGGTGACCGTCGTCGGACTGACCCCGGCGCTGCTCGCCTGCGGGGCCGCGTACCTCCTCACCACCGGTCTGGCCGGGCTGCGGCCGGAATGGCGCGAGATGGACCGTCCCGGGGGTCGGGCCGTCCCGCCGCCGCGCACCGGGGAACAGGACGTGGCGGACGGTACGAAGGCCGGCCCCTGACGCTCACCGTCGGCCGGGGCCTCCTTCAGCGCCCCGGCCCCCGTGGTGGATCGCCCCCGTCAGTTCGCCGAGCGGGCGGCCCGTGCCGCCCCAGCGGTGCTGGATGATCTCGGCGGCGATGGAGACCGCCGTCTCCTCCGGCGTACGGGCTCCGAGGTCGAGGCCGACGGGTGACGCGAGGCGTGCGAGGCGCGCGTCGTCCACCCCGGCCTCCCGCAGCCGCTCCAGCCGGTCGCGGTGGGTGCGGCGGCTGCCCATCACCCCGATGTACGCGGCGGGCGTGCGCAGGGCCGCGGCGAGCAGGGGCACGTCGAACCGGGGGTCGTGGGTGAGCACGCAGATCACCGTGCGGGCGTCGACCTCGGTGGACTCCAGGTAGGTGTGCGGCCAGGCACGGACCACCTCGTCCGCCGTGGGGAAGCGCTCACGGGTGGCGAAGGCCGGGCGGGCGTCGCAGACGGTGACCCGGTAGCCGAGGAACGAGCCGATGCGGGCGGTGGCCGCGGCGTGGTCGATCGCGCCGAAGACGAGCATGCGGGGCGGTGGGGCGTACGTCCGGACGAAGACGGCGACCTCCTGCATCCGGCGTTGGCCGTACGCCCCGTACCACTGGACGCCGGTGAGCCCCTGGGCCAGCAGCCCCCGGGCGTCGTCGGTGACGGCGGCGTCGAGCCCCTCGGCGCCGAGTGTGCCGGTTGTGGGCCCGTGCCCGGCGGGGCGAACGATGAGACGAGCCCCGGTCCCCGCCGCGCCGGACAGGACCGTGGCCTCGGCGACCGGCAGATCGGCGGCGATCAGGTCCAGGACGGCCGCGAGGTCCGCGCGCTCGCCGGCGGTCGCACAGGCGCGCACCAGGACCTCGATCGTGCCGCCGCAGGTCAGTCCGACGCCGAACGCCTCGTCGTCGCTGATTCCGTACGACACCACGCGCGGCTCCGCCCCGGCGAGCACCTCGCGGGCGACCTCGTACACATCGCCCTCGACGCAGCCGCCGGAGACGCTGCCCACGACCGTCCCCGCCGCGTCGACGGCCAGCACCGCGCCGGGGTCGCGGGGCGCGCTGCCGTGCACGGCGACGACGGTCGCCAGGGCGAAGGGGATGCCGTCGGCGCAGCGGGAGCGGAGGTCGGGCAGGATGTCGCGCACCCTGTCAGCATCCGCCGTCTCCGGGCGGAGCGCACGGCCGGCGCGTGCGTCGGTGGGTGCGCCGGTGAGTGCGTCAGCGGGCGCGTTCGTACGCGGCGGTCAGCTCGCTGGAGCGCTTCACGTCGGCGGCCATCGCGACCAGGAGCTCGTCGATCGAGTCGAACTTCAGCATGCCGCGGACGTACGTGAGGAAGTCGACGGCCACGTGCAGCCCGTACAGGTCCAGGTCGACCCGGTCGATGGCGTACGCCTCGACGGTCCGCTCGGTGCCGTCGAACTGCGGGTTGGTCCCCACGGAGATCGCGGCGGGCATGGACTCGCCGTCCACCTCCAGCCAGCCGGCGTAGACGCCGTCGGCGGGGATCGCGGTGTGCGGCAGGGTCTCGACGTTGGCCGTCGGGAAGCCCAGCTCCCGGCCGCGCTGCGCGCCGCGCACCACGATGCCCTCGACCCGGTGCGGGCGGCCGAGGATCTCGGCGGCCCCGGCGACATCGCCCTCGGCGATCAGCCGGCGGGTGAGCGTGGAGGAGAACGGCTGTCCGCCGCCCGCCTCCCCGGTCACGTACAGGTCGATGACCTCGACGGTGTAGTCGTAGGTGGCGCCCAGCTCGGTCAGCAGCGCGACGTTTCCGGCGGCCCGGTGGCCGAAGCGGAAGTTGGGGCCCTCGATGACCGCCTTCGCGTGCAGCCGGTCGACGAGGACCTTCGCGATGAAGTCGGCGGGCGACAGCTTGGAGAACTCGGCGGTGAACGGCAGGATCAGCAGGGCGTCCACACCCAGCCCCGCCATGAGCTCGGCGCGGCGGTGGTGCGGGGCGAGCAGCGGCGGGTGGCTGCCGGGGCGGACGACCTCGCTGGGGTGCGGGTCGAAGGTGACGACGACGGACGGAACGCCCAGCTCACGGGCGCGCTCCACGGCCCGGCCGATGATCAGCTGGTGTCCGCGGTGCACGCCGTCGTAGGAGCCGATGGTGACGACGCTGCGTCCCCAGTCCTGGGGGATGTCCTCCAAGCCACGCCAGCGCTGCACTGTGACCGCTCCTCGCCCGAACCTGTGTACGTGTGTATGTCGTTACGCAGGTCTAAGACTGCCATGCTCACGTCCCGCCGCCTGCATCGGCATCGGCATCGGGGGACGTGATGTCTCCAACGTCTCGACCGTGCGCCGGGCGCTCGGACCCACGACCGCCGCCCACTCCGGCGGGGCGTCGGCCAGCCAGCGGGTGACGAGGGCCGCGAATCCGGGCACGTCGCGGGCGAGTTCGACCAGGCCCCGGTCGAAGCGGGCGGCGCCCTCGGGGGTGCGGACCAGCAGCATCCCGGTGCGGTGGACCAGAGCGCGCGTACGGATCTCCGGGCGGCGCTCCGAGCCCTCGGCGGCGGCCCGGAGCAGGGCCTCCAGGACGTCCGGATCCCGGCCGGTGACCTGCTCGAACTCCAGCAGCACCTCCAGCAGCTCGGCCCGCTGGGGCCGGGAAGCGGCGCTGCCGGCCCCGGCGAGGACCCGGGCGAGCGCGGCGCGCACCGGCGGCGGTGCCGGGCGGTCCCGCAGCAGCCCGGTCACCAGCGGCAGCAGCAGGGCGCGGGCGGCCGGTCCGTGTTCGAGGCGGAGGTCGACGTACTCGGCGGCGTGCGTGCCGTCCTCGGGGTGGGCGTCGATGTACTCCCGTACGAGCCCGGCGACGTGCAGCGCGAGCGCGGGCGTGTCGAGTCCGGCCAGTGCCCGCAGCACCGCTCCCCCGCCGTCCCCGGGGCGGGCCAGGCGGGCGCGCAGGGCGGCGAGGACCGGCTCCGGGTGGGCCGGGAACACCTCGGCGAGCAGTTCGACGGGCATCCGGTGGTCGCCGGCGGCGAACGCGCGCAGGGCGGCGGGGAGGTGACGGTTCCTGGCCCCCGGGTCGCGGACGAGGAGGGTGAGGGCCGCGGCATGCAGTTCGGCGTCCTCGGGGCGGTCCAGCAGCACGAGGGCCGCGGCGCGCAGCAGGGCCCGGTCGCCCTCGGCGGTGACCCGCTGCTGGAGGAGTCCGGCGTAGCGGGCGGCGGCGGAGCGGCGGGCCGGGCGGTCCTCGTCGCGGGCCCAGCGCTCGACGGCCCGGCAGAGCGCGGTGGTCTCCTCCTCCGCGAGGGCGGCGAGCAGTTCCCCGGCCCGCCGGTGCGGGGTGGCGATCAATGCGTCGGCCAGGTCGTCGAGGGCGAGGTCGCGGCGGGTGTACAGCAAGGCTTGCGCGGCGGCGGCGACTGTGGGGCGCAGCGGGACGTCCGGTGCGTCGGGGCCCCCGAGCAGCGGCCGCTCGTCGGTGAACCAGCGGCACAGCAGCGGCTGCACGGCGGGCGCGTCGCGGGCGAGCCGGCGGGCGACCGCGTCCAGATAGCGTTCGTCGCCGTCGGTGCGGGGCAGCCCGTCGGCGGGCACGAGGCGGCGGAGCAGATCGATCCGGTCCTCCTCGGGCAGCCGCAGCCGCCGCCAGAACCAGGGTCCGAACTCCCCGTACGCCCCGAGATCCCCGGGTCCTTCGGGGGCCGCGGAGTGGCGGGTGATGCGCCCGGCGAGAACCCGCAGGACGCCCAGGTACGGGCGGGCGTCGGGCACCCGCAGGAGACTGCCGCCCAGGAGGTGGGCCGCCCACCAGGCGGCGTCGTCGTCGCGCGGCCCCTCGTCGGTCCCCAGCCGGTCCAGCGCCTCGATGAGGTCGGCCATCCGGTGCGCGAGCGCGGCGGTGCCCTGACGGCGGCCCAGGAGCACCATCGCCTGGATCACCGGACCGATGCGGTGCCGGGGCACGGGCAGGCTGCGGGGTTCGCCGGCGGTGCGGGGCCGCGGCACCCGGTCCGGCTCGGCGCTCCCCCGGTGCCAGCGGTGCACGAGGGAGCGCAGCGCCGCGTCCAGGTCGAGGTGGGCGCCCTGCACCCAGTCGCCGAGCTCCTCGTGGGCGAAGCGGTACCCCGCCCCGGCGGGGACCAGGAGGCCCTCGGTCAGCACGGCGGAGGCCCAGCCGGTGCGCCAGGGGAAGATCTCCTCGAAGGCCGCCCGGTCCAGCTCGCCCTGTCCCGGGCCCAGGCAGCGGCGGGCCGCCTCGTGGACCTGGCCCGCCACCCGGGCGGCGAGCCGGCGCACGGCCGCGCCGCGGGGCTGCTCGTCGGCGGCGGCCGCGATCCGGACCGCGACGCGCACGCACAGCAGGTCGAGGTGGGCGCCGAAGACGTCCTCGGTGTCGGGTCGGCCCGGCACGCCGGGCGGCAGCGCGGCGCGGACCTCGGCGAGGAGCCGCAGGGTGAGCGGGTGCCGGTCGTGGCCGGGGGCCAGGGCGGCGGGCGGGATGCCGTACGCCTCCTTGGCGCGCTCGGCCTGTTCGGGGGTGAGGTCGCCCAGGCGCAGGGCGGGCGGCAGCCGGCGGGCGGGGCGGTGCGGGCGGTGCAGGGCGCCCGGCGGGTAGAGGGTGCCCGCGGTCTCCCAGTGCTCGGGGCGACAGGCGACGACGAGCCGGACGCCCCTCTCCCGCAGCCAGCCGGCGGTGCCGGCCGTCCAGTCGGCGAGCCGGTGGGCCAGCAGCGGCGGCATCTCCTCGGGGCCGTCGAGGACCACCAGCAGCGGATGCCCGGCGTCGGCGGCGAGCCGGGCGACCCGCTCCGGGGTCGCCGTGCCCATGTCGCCGCGGGCCCCGGCCGCCGTGACGATGCGGGCGGAGCGGGTGAGCGTGCGCATCGCGGCGTCCGCGATCGAGACGTCGTCGGCCAGCAGGTCCGCGCCGCGCAGCCAGAGCGTGGGGGCGGGCGCGCCGCCGTCGGCGCGGCGGGCGGCGAGGGCCGCCAGTTCGGTGGTGCGGCCGGTGCCGGGTGCTCCGACGAGGCCGAGGACCAGGCCGGTGCCGGCGGCGAAGGCGGCCAGCTCGGTGTGGACGTCGTCGCGCTCGACCGGCGCGGTGCGGGCCTTCGGGCCGTCCGCCGAGCCGACGGAGGTGGCGGTCAGCTGGAGGGCCCCGGCGAGGTTGAGGTGGGGGCCGTAGCCCGGGACGGCGGTGGCGTTGCGCCGCAGCAGGGCGTCCAGCGCGTCGTCCGCGCCCCGGGCGATCGGCAGGGCGAGCCCGGCGGCCTGGTGCGGGGCGGTGAGGGCGGTACAGAGGATGCCGACGACCGCACCGGTGGCCGGGTCGGTGACGGGTCCGCCGATGGCCGCGCCCCCGGAGCGCAGGGCGTCGCGTCCGTCGGTGCCGAGGGCCAGCTCCAGGGCGGCGGGGACCGGATGGGCGGTGCCGTCCGGTGCGGTGTAGGTGGCGGGGGTGGTGCCGAGCACCCGGGCCTCGCGCCGCCCGTGGGCGGCGATGTCCACGTACCCGCCGGGCTCGGCGCGGTCGCGTCCGGCGATGACCAGGGGCTCCGCGTCGAGGGCTTCGGGGCCGCCGGTGCGCAGGAGGGCGAGGCCGAGGGCGGGCAGCGCGGTGATGTCGTCGGGGGCGACGGGGCAGGTGCGGCCGTCGGTGCCGTGCAGGAGGAGCGGGCCCGGGGAGGTGACGGCCTGGTGGGCGGTGACGACCGTGCCGCGGTCGTCCGCGACGAATCCCGTCCCCCGCGGCCGGCCGGCCTGATCGCAGATTTTTACCAGCTTCGACCGGTCCCCACTGCCCATGGTCCGACGTTAGGCCGCCGGTGATCCCCTGGAGCGCGCGGAGCGGCAAAGCGCCCCCCGCGCCCCCGGTATTCACTCCGAGCGCCCGTCCAATGGGGTGAATAATCGTGTCCCCCGGGGAGCAGGAATGGTGCCGGGGAGGGGAACGTGGAGCGGGCACCGGGTGGGGGGTGGGTGCCCGCTCCACGGATGGCCTTCGGGCCGGCCCGGGGTGCGGGGTGCGGCTCAGGCGAAGACGGCGAGGCTCTTGGCCTTGCCCTTCTCCTCCTCGACGAGCACCAGGAAGGCGCCGTCGGGCCCGAAGACCGCGACCGGCCCCGGCGGGTGGGCGGGCATGTCCAGCCGTACGCCGTTCAGGAGCAGCTTCGCCCGCTTCTCGTCCACGTCCCAGCGGGGGAACGCGGAGGCGGCCGCTTCGGCGACCGGCATCACGGTCAGCTCCTCCTGGTGCTGATCGAGCGTGCGGGCCGCGTCCAGTCCGTACGGGCCGACCCGGGTGCGGCGCAGCGCGGTCAGATGGCCGCCGACGCCGAGCCCGGCGCCGAGGTCGCGGGCGATGGCCCGGATGTACGTCCCCGAGGAGCAGACGACGGAGACGACCAGGTCCATCACCGGGGTGCCGTCCTCGGCGACGGCCTCGCGGACGTCGTAGACGCGGAAGGAGGAGACGGTCACCGGGCGGGCCGGGATCTCGAACTCCTCACCGCCGCGCACCCGTGCGTAGGACCGCTTGCCGTCGATCTTGATGGCGCTGACCTTGGACGGGACCTGCATGATCCGGCCGGTCAGCGCGGCCACCCCGGCGTCGATGGACTCGCGGGTCACGGCGGAGGCGTCGGTGGACGAGATGATCTCGCCCTCGGCGTCGTCGGTGACGGTGTCCTGGCCGAGCCGGATCGTGCCGAGATACTCCTTCTCGGTCAGGGCGAGGTGGCCCAGCAGTTTGGTGGCCCGCTGGACGCCGAGCACCAGGACACCGGTCGCCATCGGGTCCAGCGTGCCGGCGTGGCCGACCCGCCGGGTGCGGGCGATGCCGCGCATCTTGGCGACGACGTCGTGCGAAGTGAAGCCGGACGGCTTGTCGACGATGACAAGGCCGTCCGGCGTGGTGGTCTGCTCGGTCATGCGGAGGCCGGGCCCTCGTTCTTCTCGGAGGGTCCGTCGGTCTTCTCGGGGGGTCCGGCGGTCCCGGTCTCCTCGTCCTCGTCCTCGGGCTTGCGGTACGGGTCGGCGTCGCCGGCGTAACTCGCACCCGTGGACACCTGGCGCACCTCCGCGTCCTTGGCCCGCGCCTTGTCGAGGAGGTCCTCGATGGTGCGGGCGTTGTCCGGGAGGGCGTCCGGGACGAAGGCCAGGCTCGGCGTGAACCGGACCCCGGTCTGCCGGCCGACCTCGGTGCGGAGGACGCCCTTGGCGCTCTCCAGCGCCGCGGCGGAGGCCGCGCGCTCCTCGTCGTCGCCGTAGACCGTGTAGAAGACCGTGGCCTCCCGCAGGTCGCCGGTGACCCGGGCGTCCGTGATCGTCACGAATCCCAGCCGCGGATCCTTGATTCGCCGGTCCAGGGTCTCCGCGACCACGACCTGGATGCGATCGGCCAGCTTGCGGGCCCGCGCGTTGTCGGTCACCGGTCCGTCACTCTTCCTTCTGATTTCGCTCGACTGTCAGTCTTCGTCACTGTGCAGCCGCCGTCTCACCGACAGCAGCTCCACCTCGGGGCGTCCTGCGACCAGCCGCTCGCAGCCGTCCAGTACGTCCGTGAGGTGTCCGGTGTCACCGGAGACCACAGCAAGGCCGATCTCGGCCCTGCGGTGGAGATTCTGTCCGCCTGTCTCGGCCACGCTCACCGCGTACTTGCGCTGGAGCTCGGCGACGATCGGGCGGACGACGGAACGCTTCTCCTTCAACGACCGTACGTCGCCGAGGAGCAGATCGAAGGACAGGGTCCCCACATACATGTATGTCCGGATGTCCCGCCGGTTCGGGTTCGTGCCCCGCCAGAGCTTGCCGGGGACATCAGAACCGTACCGGAACGGCCGGAGCCGATCGACGGAAATACGACCCGTCGACCGGCCCCGACCGTGGTGGAGGGGGGCCGGGAGCGAACTCCCGGACCCCTTCCGAATCCTTGCGGATCCTGGTGGATCAGCCTCGCGGCTTCTCGCGCATCTCGTACGTCGCGATGACGTCGTCGATCTTGATGTCGTTGAAGTTTCCGAGGTTGATACCGCCCTCGTATCCTTCGCGGATCTCGGTGACGTCGTCCTTGAAGCGGCGCAGACCGGAGATGTTGAGGCTCTCCGCGATGACCTTGCCATCGCGCAGCAGGCGCGCCTTGGTGTTGCGCTTGACCTCGCCGGAGCGGACCAGCACACCGGCGATGTTGCCCAGCTTGGACGAGCGGAAGATCTCGCGGATCTCCGCCGTGCCGAGCTCGACCTCTTCGTACTCCGGCTTGAGCATGCCCTTGAGGGCCGCTTCGATCTCTTCGATCGCCTGGTAGATGACCGAGTAGTACCGGACGTCCACACCCTCGCGCTCGGCCATCTGCTCGGCACGCCCTGCGGCGCGCACGTTGAAGCCGATCACGATGGCGTCGGAGCCGGTCGCCAGGTTGATGTCCGACTCGGTGACCGCACCCACACCGCGGTGCAGGATCCGGATGTCGACCTCTTCACCGACGTCGAGCTGGAGCAGCGAGGACTCGAGAGCCTCCACCGAACCGGACGCGTCGCCCTTGATGATGAGGTTGAGCTCCTGGACCAGACCGGCCTTGAGCGCCTCGTCCAGGTTCTCCAGGGAGAACCGGACGCCCTTGCGGGCGAAGTTGGCGTTGCGCTCACGGGCGGCACGCTTCTCGGCGATCTGACGGGCCGTACGGTCCTCGTCGACCACCAGGAGGTTGTCGCCCGCACCCGGGACGTTGGTGAGACCCAGGACCAGGACGGGGGTCGACGGACCCGCTTCCTGGACGTTCTGACCGTTGTCGTCGAGCATCGCCCGGACTCGGCCGTACGCGTCGCCGACGACCACCGTGTCACCGATGCGCAGCGTTCCGCGCTGGACCAGGACGGTCGAGACGGCACCGCGGCCGCGGTCGAGGTGGGACTCGATCGCGATGCCCTGCGCGTCCTGCTCCGGGTTGGCCCGCAGGTCGAGCGAGGCGTCGGCGGTGAGGACGACGGCCTCCAGGAGAGCCTCGATGTTGAGGCCCTGCTTGGCGGAGATGTCGACGAACATCGTGTCGCCGCCGTACTCCTCGGCCACCAGCCCGAACTCGGTGAGCTGACCGCGCACCTTGGTCGGGTCGGCGCCCTCGACGTCGATCTTGTTGACCGCGACCACGATCGGCACCTCGGCCGCCTTGGCGTGGTTCAGCGCCTCGATCGTCTGGGGCATCACACCGTCGTTCGCCGCCACCACGAGGATCGCGATGTCGGTGGACTTCGCACCACGGGCACGCATGGCGGTGAACGCCTCGTGACCCGGGGTGTCGATGAAGGTGATGCGGCGGTCCTCGCCGTTGACCTCGGCGCCGACCTGGTAGGCACCGATGTGCTGGGTGATGCCACCGGCCTCGCCCGCGACGACGTTCGTCTTGCGGATCGCGTCCAGCAGTCGGGTCTTACCGTGGTCGACGTGACCCATGACGGTGACGACCGGCGGACGGGAGACCAGGGCCTCTTCGCCGCCCTCGTCCTCGCCGAACTCGATGTCGAAGGACTCGAGCAGCTCGCGGTCCTCCTCCTCGGGGCTGACGATCTCCAGGACGAAGTTCATCTCGTCCGCGAGCATCCGCAGCGTCTCGTCGGGAACGGACTGCGTCGCAGTGACCATCTCGCCGAGGTTCATCATCACGCCGACGAGCGACGCCGGGTTCGCGTTGATCTTCTCCGCGAAGTCCGTGAGGGAGGCGCCGCGGGAGAGCCGCACAGCCTGCCCGTTGCCGCGGGGCAGCATGACGCCGCCCACCGACGGGGCCTGCATGGACTCGTACTCCTGGCGCCTCTGCCGCTTCGACTTGCGGCCACGACGCGCGGGACCGCCGGGACGGCCGAACGCACCCTGTGTGCCACCACGGGCACCGGGGCCGCCGGGACGGCCACCGAAGCCGGGACGACCGCCGAAGCCGCCGCCGCCACCGGGACGACCGGCACCGCCGCCGCCACCGGGACCGGCCGGACGGCCGGCGAAGCCGCCGCCACCGCCGCCACCGGGACGACCGGCGAAGCCGCCGCCGCCACCGGGACGACCGCCGCCGCCACCGGCACCGCCGGGACGACCGCCACCGCCGCCGGGACCACGGCCACCGCCGGGGCCACCGCCGGGACGCGGGCCCGCGGCGGGACGCTGCGGCATCATGCCCGGGTTCGGACGGTTACCGGCGGGACCGCCGCCGGGACGCGGAGCCTGCGGGCGGGGCATGCCGCCCGGAGTGGGACGGGCGCCGCCCTGACCCTGACCACCCTGCGGGCGCGGAGCGCCGCCGGGGCCACTGCCCTGGGGACGCGGGGCGCCGGGGCGCTCCGAGCCGCCACCGGGGCGCGGGGCACCGCCGGGACGGGGCGCCCCGGGGCGCGCCATGCCGGTGGAACCGCCGGAGGTGAAGGGGTTGTTGCCCGGACGGGGACCGGCCGGACGGGCGCCGCCGGGGCGCGGGGCGCCCTGGCCCGCGGGACGTGCGGGGCGGTCGCCGCCACGCTCGCCGCCACGGCCGCCGTCGCGCTGGCCACCGTCACGGCCGCCGTCGCGCTGACCGCCGTCACGCTGACCGCCGGCCGGAGCCGGACGGGCGGGTGCGGGACGGGGGCCGGGGGTGGCACCCGCGGGACGCGGGGCCTGGGGCTGCTGGGGGGCAGCCGGCTGGGCCGGAGCCGGAGCCGAGAACTCGGCGGCCGGGACCGGGGTCACCGGGGCCGCCTTCGGCGCGGGCTTCGGGCCCGGACGGGGGCCCGCCGACGGCGCGGAGGGCGCTGCCGGGGTGCTGCTCGGGGCCTCGGCCTCGGCCGGCTTGGCAGCCGGGACGCCGGGCTTGGGGGCAGCGGGACGTGCCGCAGCGGCCGGGGAGGGCGCTGCGGGCTTCACGGGCGCCGCCTTGCGGGGCGCACCAGGCTTCGCAGCGGACTTGCCGGCGTTGCCGCCGGGCCCCTGCAGTGCATCGGTCAACTTACGTACAACCGGCGCCTCGATCGTCGAGGACGCCGAACGGACGAATTCACCGAGTTCTTGGAGCTTGGCCATGACGACCTTGCTCTCGACGCCGAACTCCTTGGCGAGTTCGTATACCCGGACCTTAGCCACTTCGCTCCTTTTAGGTCCGGGTTACCGCCGGACCGTCGCTACTTCATGGGCGTACTCATCGCGTACTCATCGAGTGCTCATCGCAATCTCGACCTACTTCCAACTCGCGAGGTACCTGACCGCACGGGGACCCGTGCCGTTCACTTTTCTTGCGGTGTCACCCGCTCGACGAACCGCGTGAGTGCCGCGGTGTCGAACGGCCCCTTGGCCTTGAAGGCCCGGGGGAACGCCCGGCGGCGAACCGCCAGGTCGAGACAGACAGAGGCGGGGTGCACGTAAGCACCCCGGCCGGGCAGCGTACCGCGTGGATCAGGGGCGCAAGCGCCCTCGTCCACCACGATGCGCAGCAGCTCGCTCTTGGCCGCTCGCTCCCGGCATCCCACACAGGTTCGCTCGGGGCAAGCGCGGGCTTGCGTCCGGCCAGACACGTTTAAGTCTACCTCCCCGTACCGACCTCACCTCTTTGGGGCAAGAATCGAACGGATGTTGTCGTGATCTCAGCGGCGTACCGCCCAGATCTATTCCCTGGACCCGTCCCGGGTCAACGCCTTTCCGAGCGCTCCCGGGCCCGCTCGGCCCGCTCGCGGTCGGCGCTCTCGCGCTCCTCGTCCGTCTCGGTGTCGGGGCGGATGTCGATGCGCCAGCCGGTGAGACGGGCGGCGAGGCGGGCGTTCTGGCCCTCCTTGCCGATCGCCAGCGACAGCTGGTAGTCCGGCACGGTGACGCGGGCGGAGCGGGCGCCGAGGTCGACGACCTCGACCTCGCTCACCCGGGCGGGCGAGAGGGCGTTGGCGACCATCTCGGCCGGGTCGTCGGACCAGTCCACGATGTCGATCTTCTCGCCGTGCAGCTCGGCCATGACATTGCGCACCCGGCTGCCCATCGGACCGATGCAGGCGCCCTTGGGGTTCAGGCCCGCACGGGTGGAGCGCACCGCGATCTTGGTGCGGTGACCGGCCTCGCGTGCGATGGCCTCGATGACCACCGAACCGTCCGCGATCTCCGGGACCTCCAGCGCGAAGAGCTTCTTCACCAGGTTGGGGTGGGTGCGCGAGAGCGTCACCGACGGCCCGCGCACGCCCTTGGCGACCCGTACGACATACGTACGAAGGCGCAGGCCGTGGGTGTACTCCTCGCCCGGGACCTGCTCCTGCACCGGCAGCATGGCCTCCATCTTGCCGATGTCGACCAGGACGTTCTTGGGGTCCTTGCCCTGCTGGACGACGCCCGTGACGACATCGCCCTCGTGGCCCGCGTACTCCCCGAAGGTGCGGTCGTCCTCGGCGTCGCGCAGCCGCTGCAGGATGACCTGCTTGGCGGTGGTCGCGGCGATCCGGCCGAAGCCGGAGGGGGTGTCGTCGAACTCCTTGGGCTCCTGGCCCTCTTCGAGGTCGGCCGGGTCCTCCTTGGCCCACACGGTGACGTGGCCGTTCTCGTCGAGCTTCACGCGCGCCCGGCGGTGGCTGCCGTCGGTGCGGTGGTACGCGATGAGGAGGGCCGACTCGATCGCCCCGACGAGCACGTCGAAGGGGATCTCCTTGTCCTGCGCCAAGCCCTTCAGAAGCTTCACATCGATGTCCACGGCTACGCCTCCTCTTCCTTCTTGTCCTTGCGGTTGAATTCGATCTCCACGCGGGCCTTGGCGATCTCGTCGAAGGCGAGGCGGCGCGCGGTGGGCTTGCGGCCCTTGACGCCGGGCACTTCGAGGTCGAGCCCTTCCTCGTCCACGGCGAGGATGCGGGCGACCAGTTCGCCGGAACCGTCGGCGGCCAGGTGGAACCGGGCCAGCCGGCCGATGGCGCGTACGTAGTGGCGGTGCTCGGTCAGCGGGCGGTCGGCGCCGGGGGAGGTGACTTCGAGGACGTACTCGCCCTCGCCCATCGCGTCGGTCTCGTCCAGCTTCTCGGAGATCGCGCGGCTCAGCTCCGCGCAGGCGTCCAGCTCCACGCCCTCTTCGGAGTCGACGATGACCCGCAGCACTCCTCGGCGGCCGGCCCGGGACACCTCGATCTCCTCGAGGTCCAGCTGCTGTGCGCTGACGAGCGGTTCCAGCAACCCGCGCAGCCTCTCGCTCTGGGTGGTGCTCATCCGGGTGACTCCTCGGCCGCGTGTGCTGTTGTGGGGATCGTCGTGCGTCAGGTCAAAGGGTATCCGGTCGCCAGGGGTGTTGCCGTCCGCCTGCCGCTCAGCCGCGGGTACGCTCGCCTGCGGTGATCACATCAGGACAGATCCTGTCAGGATCGGTCCAGGCCCGAAGGAGAAACGTGCGGCGCACGGGGACGACGCGCAGGGGGGCGCTCACCGCCACGGGAGCTCTCGCCCTGGGTGCGGTGCTGACCGGCTGCGGGGGCGACGACGAGGCGGCGGGACGCGGAAAGCCCGCGCACTCCGGCGCGCGGGCCGCCACCGCGCGGGCCGAGAGGACCCTGCGCGAGAAGGCGGTGCGCGACGGCGCCCTCCTGCTCGCCCGGTACGACCTGGTGGCCGAGGCCCATCCGGCGACCGCTGCGGGCCTGGCGCCCCTGCGGGCGGCCGTGGCGGAGCACGGGAAGGCACTGGCGCCGCCGCGCGCGAAGGGGGGCGCCGAGAAGGCCCCGCCCGCCGCCCCCGGCCCGGTGTCGGCCGACCCGAAGGCCGCGGTGCGGGAGCTGGCGACCGCCGAGCGCCGCCGGGCCGACGCGCACACCGAGGCCCTGCTGAGCGCCGGGCCGGAGCTGGCCCGGCTGCTTGCCTCGGTGGCGGCGGCCGCGGCCGCACACGCGTATCTGCTGACCGGACTGGCCAAGGAGACCGCCGCATGAGCACCCGTTCCGTCCGGCCGTCCGATGAGGACTCCGACTCCCCCGAACTGACCGCCGTCCAGGCGGCCCTGGCCGCCGAGCACGCCGCGGTGTACGGCTACGGCGTGCTGGCCGGCCGTCTGGAGGGGAAGCCGCGCACCGAGGCGGGCGCGGCGCACGCCGGGCACCGGTCGCGCCGGGACGCGCTGGCACGCACGGTGCGGGACCTGGGCGGGCGGCCGGTGGCCTCGGACGCCGCGTACGCTCTGCCGTTCGCCGTCGCGGACTCCCCCTCGGCGGTGCGGCTGGCCGCGGTGCTGGAGGACCGGATCGCGGGCGTCTACGCCGATCTCGTACGGGCCACCGAGGGCCCGCGCCGCAAGGAGGCCGCGGGCGCGCTGCGGGAGGCCGCGGTGCGGTCGGCCCGCTGGCGGGGCGGCAACGTAGCCTTTCCGGGGCTCGCCGAGCGGGCCGCCGGGGCGGATCCGGCCGCGACGGGCCCGGTGGAGGCCGCCGGCGCGGACGGGACGCGCTGATCCGAAGGACCGGAAAGGGAACACACGACGTATGGGTTTCGAACCGCCGCAGCGCCTGGTGCGCGCGCTCGGTGAGATGTACGGGGACACCGCGGCGGCCGACTGGCTGGACGGGCTCCCCTCGCTGACCGATCGGGCGCTCGCCGCCGGGGACGGCCTCACCGCGGAGCGGGCGGCCGCCCCCGGCGGACGCAGCTCCCTGGTGGTTCTGGTGCGGCGGGCCGACGGGACCCCGGCCGCGCTGAAGATCGCCCCGCCGGTCGCCGGGCCGGAGCTGGAGCGGGCCGCGCTGGAGCACTGGAACGGCTGGGGTGCGGTGAAGCTGCTGGACGCCCCGGAGCCCGAAGCGTCCGGAACGCTGCTGCTGGAGCGGCTGCACCACGAGGTGTCGCTGCGCTCACTGCCGGAGGCGAAGGCCCTGCTGGAGGCGGCGGGCACGCTGCGGCGGCTGTGGGTGGAGCCGCCTGCCGGGTCCTCCTTCGAGAGCGTGGCCGAGCGGACCGAACGGCAGAGCGCCGGGATGCGGGCGGCCGCCGAGGCCGATCCGGAGCTGGCGCCGCTGGTGGACGCGGCGCTCGCGGCACGGGCGGAGTTGGTCGAGGGATCGCCCGAACTCCTGCTGCTGCACGGCAACTTCCGGCAGAGCAAGGTGCTCTCCGGCGAGCGGGCGCCGTGGCTGACGGTGGGTCCGGAGCCGCTGGTCGGGGAGCGCGCCTACGACCTGGCGCGGCTGGTGCGGGACCGGGTGGAGGATCTCATCGCCTCCCCCGGCGGCCCGGTGACGGCGCGTCGGCGGGTCAAGAAGCTGGCGGAGTCCCTGGAGGTGGAGCAGGCGCGGCTGCACGGCTGGACGCTGTTCCGGGCGGTCGAGTCGGGCGTCCGCGCGCTGGCCGAGGGGCGGCGGCAGATGGGCGAGGTCAATCTGGAGTTCGCGGGCTGGCTGTAGCCCTTCCCGTACGGCGAAGGCCCCCGCGCAACCCTGCGCGGGGGCCTTCCTCGTGGGTGCTCAGGCCAGGTCGGCCGTCAGGCGGGCGATCGCCTCGTCGACGGTCAGCTCCTCGCGCTCACCGGTGCGGCGGTCCTTCAGCTCCAGGACGCCGTCGGCGGAGCGGCGGCCGGCGACCAGGATCTGGGGCACGCCGAGCAGCTCGGAGTCGGTGAACTTCACGCCGGGCGAGACGCCGGGGCGGTCGTCGACCAGGACCCGCAGGCCCGCCGCGCTGAGCTTCTCCGAGACGTCGAGGGCCAGCTCGGTCTGGAGGGCCTTGCCCGCGGCGACGACGTGGACGTCGGCCGGGGCGATCTCGCGGGGCCAGCACAGGCCCTTGTCGTCGGCGGTCTGCTCGGCGAGGGCGGCGACGGCGCGGGAGACGCCGATGCCGTACGAGCCCATCGTCACGCGGACGGGCTTGCCCTGCTGGCCGAGCACGTCGAGCTGGAAGGTGTCGGCGTACTTGCGGCCGAGCTGGAAGATGTGGCCGATCTCGATGGCGCGGTCCAGGGTGAGGCCGGTGCCGCAGTTGGGGCAGGGGTCGCCCTCCTGGACCACGACGACGTCGAGGTACTGGTCGACCTCGAAGTCGCGGCCTGCGACGACGTTCGCAGCGTGCTTGCCCTCCTGGTTGGCGCCGGTGACCCAGGAGGTGCCGGGGGCGACGCGGGGGTCGGCGAGGTAGCGGACCTTCTCCAGGCCCTGGGGGCCGACGTAGCCGCGTACGAGGTCGTCACGGCCGACGAAGTCTTCGGCGGTGACCAGCTCGACGACGGCGGGGGCGAGGTGCTCGCCGAGCTTGCCGAGGTCGACCTCGCGGTGGCCGGGGACGCCGACGGCCACGATCTCGCCGTCCACCTTGACCAGCAGGTTCTTCAGGGTGGCGGAGGCGGGGACGCCCAGGTGCGCGGCGAGCGTCTCGATGGTCGGGGTGTCGGGGGTGTCCAGCTCCTCGACCGCGCCGTGCGCCGAGCCGTCGACCGGGGCGAGAGCGAAGGTCACGGCCTCGGTGTTGGCGGCGTAGTCGCAGTTCGGGCAGTCGGCGAAGGTGTCCTCACCGGCGGCGGCGGGGGCGAGGAACTCCTCGGAGGCGGAGCCGCCCATCGCGCCGGAGACGGCGGAGACGACGCGGTGGTCCAGGCCGAGGCGCTCGAAGATCTTGATGTACGCGGCCCGGTGCAGGGCGTAGGAGTGCGCGAGGCCCTCGTCGGTGGTGTCGAAGGAGTACGAGTCCTTCATCTGGAACTCACGGCCGCGGAGCACGCCGGAACGGGGGCGGGCCTCGTCGCGGTACTTGGTCTGGATCTGGTAGAGCATCACCGGCAGGTCCTTGTAGGACGTGCACTGGTCCTTGACGGTCTGGGTGAAGATCTCCTCGTGGGTGGGGCCGAGAAGGTAGTCGCCGCCCTTGCGGTCCTTGAGGCGGAAGAGCAGGTCGCCGTACTCCTCCCAGCGGCCGGATGCCTCGTAGGGCTCCTTGGGCAACAGGGCGGGCAGCAGGACTTCCTGGGCGCCGATGGCGTCCATCTCCTCGCGGACGACGCCCGAGATGTTGTCCAGGACCTTCTTGCCGAGCGGCAGCCAGGACCAGATGCCGGCCGCGTTGCGGCGGACGTACCCGGCGCGGACCAGCAGCTTGTGGCTGAGCGTCTCGGCGTCCGCCGGGTCGTCGCGCAGTGTCTTGATCATCAATCGGGACATGCGCTGGACCTGGGCCATGATGAACTCCTGCTCGCAAGGGTGGTGAGCCCGAGGTTAGCCGGGCGGTGCGGGCAGGCGGAAATCCATTCAGTCCCGGGGAGCCCCGCGCAGCAGCGGCAGGGCCGCTCCCATGACCGCGTACGGCTGCGGGGCGCTCGGGAAGACGACCTGGCGGGCCAGGTCGCGGTAGCCGAGGGAGCGGTACAGCGTGCGGGCCGGGCTGTCCTGGTCGATCGCCGAGAGGATCGACCGGGGGTGGTCGACGGCGTCGGTGATGGCGGTGATCAGGGTGCGGCCGATGCCGCGCTGCTGGTGGTCCGGGTGGACGTGGAGTTCGGTGATGACGAAGGAGTCGTCGAGCCAGCCCTCGGACCCGGTGGCCCGCAGATAGGGCTCGACGACGGTGGACCACCACTGGGCGCGGTCGTTGGGCAGTCCGTAGACGAAGCCGACGAGCCGGCCGTCGGGGGTGATGGCGCCCAGCGCGCGGGCGTGGGGGTGTTCCAGGTGCCGCAGGACGATGTGGCGGCGTACGTCGATCTCGTCCTGGCTCAGTCCGAAGGCCGCCGCCTGGACGAGCAGGGCTTCGTCGACGCGGGCGGCCAGGTCGACGGGGCCGATCTCGGCGTCGGGTGCTGCGGGGCCGTGCGCGGGGACTGCTGCCATGCGGGAACCCTACTGGCCGGGGCGGGCGGTCAGAACCGCGAGTTCCGGGCGCGTGTGCGCGCGAGGGCTCAGAACAGGACGCTCATGAACGCGCCGACCTCGCGGAAGCCGACGCGGCGGTAGGCCTTGCGGGCGGCGGTGTTGTAGTCGTTCACGTACAGGCTGACGACGGGGGCGACGTCGGCCAGGGCGTAGCGCAGGACGGCGGCCATGCCCGTTTCGGAGAGGCCCTTGCCGCGGTGTTCGGGGGCGACCCAGACGCCCTGGATCTGGCAGGCCTGGGGGGTGGCGGCGCCGATCTCCGCCTTGAAGACGACCTTCCCGTCGTCGATGCGGGCGAAGGAGCGGCCGGTGCCGATGAGTTCGGCGACCCGGGCCTGGTAGAGGAGTCCGCCGTCGCCGGCGAGCGGGGAGATGCCGACCTCTTCGGTGAACATCGCCACGCAGGCCGGCATGAGGATCTCGGTCTCGTCCTTGCGGATGCGGCGGACGAGCGGGTCGGGCGTGACGTCGGCGGCCGGGCTCTCGGTGACCATGAGGGGCTGGTTGGCGCGGACCTCGCGGGCGGGTCCCCAGGTCGGTTCGAGGAGCCGCCAGAGCCGGGTGGTGGGTTCGGCGGGCCCGACGATGGAGGAGCAGCGGCGGCCGGCCCGGCGGGCGCGGTCGGCGAAGGCGCGGACGGCCTCGGGTCCGGCGCAGATGGGGACGAGGTTGGCGCCGGAGTAGCACAGGGAGCGGAGCCTGCCGTCGGCGTACCAGCCCCACATCTCGCCGCCGAGGCGCCAGGGGTCGAGCCCGGCGACCTGCACGCGGGACGTCACAAAGGCGTTGGCCACCGGCTCGCTCTCGAGGATGGCGAGTGCGGCGCCGAGGTCGCTGGGTTCGAGGACCCGGGTGGTGGTCTGCGTCAACACGAGGGGGCCTCACCATGCGGTCTGCTGATTTCCGCACTGTACCCAACAAGGCCCTCGAACGCCGCTCGAGTCCGGGAGCCGGCTTCCGGATACGCCGCCGCCCCGCCGGGCGCGGGGCTCGGCGGGGCGGCGATGGTCCGGAGGGAGCGGGTCAGCCGCTGATGGAGACCTCGGGCTCGCCGGAGGCGATGCCGTCCTTCTCCATCTGTTCGGCGATCTTCAGGGCCTCTTCGATGAGGGTCTCGACGATCTTCGACTCGGGGACGGTCTTGATGACCTCGCCCTTCACGAAGATCTGGCCCTTGCCGTTGCCGGAGGCGACGCCGAGGTCCGCCTCGCGGGCCTCGCCGGGTCCGTTGACGACGCAGCCCATGACCGCGACGCGGAGCGGGACCTCCATGCCCTCCAGTCCGGCGCTGACCTGGTCGGCGAGCTTGTAGACGTCGACCTGGGCGCGGCCGCAGGACGGGCAGGAGACGATCTCCAGGCGGCGCTGCTTGAGGTTCAGCGCCTCCAGGATCTGGAGGCCGACCTTGACCTCCTCGGCCGGCGGGGCCGAGAGGGAGACGCGGATGGTGTCGCCGATGCCCTCGGAGAGCAGCGCGCCGAACGCGACGGCCGACTTGATGGTGCCCTGGAACGCCGGTCCGGCCTCGGTGACGCCGAGGTGCAGCGGGTAGTCGCTCTGGGCGGCGAGCTGGCGGTAGGCGTTGACCATGACGACCGGGTCGTTGTGCTTGACCGAGATCTTGATGTCGCCGAAGCCGTGCTCCTCGAAGAGGGACGCCTCCCACAGGGCCGACTCGACCAGCGCCTCGGGGGTGGCCTTGCCGTACTTCTTCAGGAGCCGCGCGTCCAGGGAGCCGGCGTTGACGCCGATCCGGATCGGGGTGCGGGTCTCGGCGGCCGCCTTCGCGATCTCCTTGACCTTGTCGTCGAACTGCTTGATGTTGCCGGGGTTCACGCGGACCGCCGCGCAGCCCGCGTCGATCGCGGCGAAGACGTACTTCGGCTGGAAGTGGATGTCGGCGATCACCGGGATCTGCGACTTCCGGGCGATCGTGGCGAGCGCGTCGGCGTCGTCCTGCGTCGGGCACGCGACCCGGACGATCTGGCAGCCGGACGCCGTCAGCTCGGCGATCTGCTGGAGGGTGGCACCGATGTCCGACGTGCGTGTCGTCGTCATCGACTGCACGGAGACGGGCGCGTCGCCGCCGACCGCGACCGAGCCGACCTGGATCTGTCGGCTGACCCTTCGGTCGGCGAGCTTGGTCGGAACGGCCGGCATTCCGAGAGAAATCGCAGTCATGCGCTGTGCATCCCCAAGGTGTGGATCAAGGTCCCGAGATCGGCGGGCTCCAGCCTTCGAGGTTACGGCACCCGAGCCGGGACGGACGCACCGTGTCGACAAGTCCACCCGTTGGTGAGCGGCCGGACACACCGTGTGTGCCCGGCCGTCACCTGTGGGGCGGAAGGGGCGATCAGGTGATCTTGACGGGGTTCACGATGTCGGCCACCAGGACCAGCAGCGTGAAGCAGATGAAGACTCCGGCGACCACATAGGCGACCGGCATCAGCCGGGCCACGTCGAACGGGCCCGGGTCGGGGCGCCGGAAGACCTTGGCCACATTGCGCCGCAGCGACTCCCACAGAGCGCCCGCGATGTGCCCGCCGTCCAGCGGGAGCAGCGGGAGCATGTTGAAGAGGAACAGCGAGAGGTTGAAGCCGGCGAGCAGGAACAGCATCATCGCGACCTGGTTCTGCGCCGGGATGTCGAGGTTCATCACCTCGCCGCCGATGCGGGCCGCGCCCACCACGCCGACCGGCGAGTCGTCGGCCCGTTCGCCGTCGCTGAAGGCGGCGTCCCACAGGGCCGGGATCTTGGACGGCAGGGCGATGATCGAGTCGACGCCGTTCTCGATCATGTCGCCCATCCGGACGACGGAGTCGCCGAAGGAGAGCGGCACGATCTCGGTCTGCGCGGCGAAGCCCAGGTAGCCCGCCTTGATGAACTGGTCCGGGACGACCTCGCCGTTGCCGTCCTTCTTCGCGACGGCGTTCTCGCGCAGGACGGCGTTGAGCGTCACTTCCCTGCCGTCGCGCTCGACGACGAGGGTGGCGGGGCCGATGGTCTCGCGGATGCGGTCCGAGAGGGTCGCCCAGTCGTCGACCTTCTTCCCGTCGAAGGCGACGATCTTGTCGCCCTCCTGGAGGCCGGCGGCCTTGGCGGGCGAGACCGGGTCGCCGTCCTTGCAGGTCTCGCGCTTGTCGCTCTGCGAGATCACGCACTGCTGGACGCCGGCCACCTCGGTGGTCTGGGTCTGGAAGCCGAAGGTCATCGCGACGCCCATGAAGATGGCGACCGCGAGGATCAGGTTCATGAAGGGGCCGGCGAACATCACGATGACGCGCTTCCACGGCCTGCGCGTGTAGAAGAGGCGCTTCTCGTCGCCCGGCTCCAGCTCCTCGTAGGCCGCGGAGCGGGCGTCCTCGATCATGCCGCGCCAGGGTGAGGTGGATCGCGCCTCGAGGCGGCCGTCCGGTCCCGGCGGGAACATCCCGATCATGCGGATGTAGCCGCCGGCCGGGATGGCCTTGATGCCGTACTCCGTGTCGCCCTTCTTGCGCGACCAGATCGTCGGACCGAACCCGACCATGTACTGCGGCACCCGGATGCCGAACATCTTGGCCGTGGAGAGGTGGCCCAGCTCGTGCCAGGCGATGGAGAAGAGCAGGCCCACGACGAAGACGGCGATCCCCAGGACCGTCAGCAGGATCGAGGTCAGACTCATGCGCGCGCCTCCGCTGTCGCTTTCGCCGAGAGTTCCCGGGCCCGTGCGCGGGCCCAGGTTTCCGCTTCGAGGACGTCCGCGACGCTGAGCGAGGTTCCCGGGGCGGGGGTCCCGTGTTCGGACACCACAGCGGTGACCGTATCCATGATTCCGTTGAAGGGCAGCCGTCCGGAGAGGAAAGCGTCGACGCTTTCCTCGTTCGCGGCGTTGAACACGGCCGGTGCGGTGCCGCCGAGCGCGCCGACGTGCCGGGCGAGACCGACCGAGGGGAAGGCCTCGGTGTCCAGCGGGAAGAACTCCCAGCTGAAGGACTTCGTCCAGTCGAAGGCGGGGGCCGCGTCCGGGACGCGCTCCGGCCAGCCGAGCCCGACGGCGATGGGGCCGCCCATGTCCGGCGGGGTGGCCTGGGCGAGCGTGGACCCGTCGCTGAACTCGACCATGGAGTGCACGTAGGACTGCGGGTGGACCACGACCTCGATCCGGTCGAACGGGATGTCGTAGAGGAGGTGCGCCTCGATGACCTCCAGGCCCTTGTTGACCAGGGTCGCGGAATTGATGGTGATGACCGGGCCCATGGCCCAGGTCGGGTGGGCGAGCGCCTGCTCCCGGGTGACGTCGGCCAGTTCCGCGCGCGTACGGCCCCGGAAGGGTCCGCCGGAGGCGGTGACGACGAGCTTGCGGACGTCGGCGCGATTGCCCGCGGCCAGTGCCTGGAAGAGCGCGGCGTGCTCGGAGTCGACCGGGATGATCTGCCCGGGGGCGGCGAGCGCCTTCACCAGCGGGCCGCCGACGATCAGCGACTCCTTGTTGGCGAGGGCGAGCGTGCGGCCCGCCTTCAGCGCGGCCAGGGTCGGGGCCAGCCCGATGGAGCCGGTGATGCCGTTGAGCACGGTGTGGCAGTCGCTCGCGGCGAGGGTGGTGGCCGCGTCGGGTCCGGCCAGGATCTCCGGGAGCGGCTCGCCGGCCCCGTACTGCGCGCGCAGCGCCTCGCGCAGGGCGGGGACCGCGTCCTCGGCGGCCACGGCGACCGTGCCGACCCGCAGCCGGCGGGCCTGCTCGGCCAGCAGGGCGACCCGGGATCCGGCCGCCGAGAGGGCCGTGACCCGGAAGCGGGCGGGGTTGCGCAGGACCAGGTCGATGGCCTGGGTGCCGATGGACCCGGTGGAGCCGAGGATCACGAGATCCCGGCGGCCGGCCGCGGCGTCGAAGACGAGATGCGGATCGGCGAGGGGGGCGTGGGTGTCGCTCATACCCCCCATTGTTGCCGCTCCGGCTGTGTGTGGGGACAGCGCGTCCCCGTGGGGCGCGCTGTCAGTTCCTCATCCGTGCCCTTCGAGGCCGTTCGCGAAGTCCGCGAAGGCACCGTGGAACCCCGGGAACGTCTTGCGTACGCAGCCGGGGTCGTCGTAGGTGAGACCGGGCGTGCGCAGTCCGGCGACGGCGAAGGACATCACGATGCGGTGGTCGCCGTGGGTGGCGATCTCGGTGGGCTTCGGCGTTCCGGGGTGGATCTCGATCCGGTCGGGACCGGTGTGCACGGTGATGCCCATGGCGCGCAGGTTCTGGGCGCAGGCCTCCAGCCGGTCGCACTCCTTGACCCGGGTGTTGGCGACGTCCTCGATCGTGACGGGGCCGTCCGCGTAGGGGGCGATGGCGGCGAGGGTGGGCATGGTGTCGGAGATGTCGCGCATGTTGACGGTGATCCCGCGCAGCCGGCCGGTGGAGCGGACGGTGGTGGCGTCGGCGCCCACCGCCACCTCGGCGCCCATGTCCCGCAGGACGTCGACGAAGCGCAGGTCGCCCTGGAGCGCGCCGATGCCGAGGCCGGGGACGGTGACCTCGCGGCCGGTGAGGGCGGCGGCGGCGAAGAAGTAGCTCGCGGTGGAGGCGTCGGGTTCGACGGCGTAGGCGGTGGCCCGGTAGCCGCCGATGGGGCCCCCGGTGTCCGGGCGAGGCCGAGAACGCGCGGAGGGGACGGTGAAGGTGTTCCCCTCCCGCAGCACCTCCACGCCGAAATCGCGCATCATCGCGAGGGTGATCTCGACGTACGGCTCCGAGACCAGCTCCGTGACCTCGATGCGCAGCCCCTCTGCGGTGAGCGGTCCGAGCATCAGCAGGGCAGTGAGGTACTGGGACGACTCCCCCGCGTCCAGGGTGAGTTCGCCGCCCCGGATCCCGGCGGCCCGGACGGTCAGCGGGTGGTGTCCCTCGGCCCCCTCGTGGCGCAGGTCGACGCCGAGTGCGGTGAGGGCCCGGGTGAGCGGGGCGAGCGGGCGAGCGCGCATCTGGGCGGAGGCGTCGAAGCGGTACGTCCCGGAGGCGGCGGCCGCGACGAGTGTGGGCAGGAAGCGGGCGGTGGTAGCGCCGTCGCGGCAGTACACGTCGGCGTCGGGGGCGGCGGGCCCGGCCGGGCGGCCCTCGACATGCCAGCGGTCGGCCTCCTGCGTGACCGTGTACCCGAGGCTCCTGAGGCCTTCGGCGAAGCCCTCGGTGTCGTCCGAGCGCAGCGGCCGCAGCAGGGTGGTGGTGCCGTCGGCGGCAGCGGCCAGGAAGAGGGCGCGGGCGGTGACGGACTTGGAGCCGGGGATGTCGATGACGGTCACAACGATCATCCTGCCCTGCGGCGGGCGGGCCGGGCGGGGCGCGTCCGGTGCGTGGACGCGCCCCGATCGACCGGGGCCCCGGCCCGCCGGACGCGGCCCCGGTCGGCTGCGCCGGGCCCCCGGGGCTCAGCGCACCGGGCGGTGCCGGTTCTCCTGGACGGAGGGTCCGGGGGTGGCGTCCGCTATCCAGGGGCCCTCGCCGCTGGGGTCGATGACGCCCTCCTCCAGCCAGGTGTACGTCCCCGACAGGACGCCGTCGACCACGCGCCGGTCGAGGTCGTCGGTGTTGGACCACAGGCGGGTGAACAGCTCCTCCACCCGGATGCGGGACTGCTCGCAGAAGGCGTCCGCGAGCTGGTAGGCCTCGCGGCCGTGCTCCCCCGCGCCGCGCAGGTGCTCGGCGCGGACGCAGGCGGCGCTCATGGCGAAGAGTTCCGCGCCGATGTCGACGATCCGGCCGAGGAAGCCCTGTTTGGTCTCCATCCGGCCCTGCCAGCGGGACATGGCGTAGAAGGTGGACCGGGCGAGCTTGCGCGAGGACCGCTCCACGTACCGGAGATGGCCGGCGAGGTCGCGGTGACCGGCCGGATGGAACTCGGCGTACGTACGCGGGAGTTGACCCGGTCCGGCGACGAGCTTGGGCAGCCAGCGGGCGTAGAACCCGGCGGCGTTCGCGCCCGCCCTCGCCTTGGCGGAGAGCGGCTTGTCGGGGTCGATGATGTCGCCCGCGACCTTGAGGTGGGCGTCCACGGCCTCACGGGCGATCAGCAGGTGCATGATCTCGGTGGAGCCCTCGAAGATCCGGTTGATCCGCATGTCGCGGAGCATCTGCTCGGCGGGGACGGCCCGCTCCCCGCGGGCGGCCAGCGACTCGGCGGTCTCGAAGCCGCGGCCGCCGCGGATCTGGACCAGTTCGTCGGCGATCAGCCAGCCCATCTCGGAGCCGTACAGCTTGGCGAGGGCGGCCTCGATACGGATGTCGTTGCGGTTCTCGTCGGCCATCTGCGAGGAGAGGTCGACGATGGCCTCCAGGGCGAAGGTGGTGGCCGCGATGAACGAGATCTTCACGCCGACCGCCTCGTGCCGGGCGACGGGCCGGCCCCACTGCTCCCGTACGGCGGACCATTCGCGGGCGATCTTCAGGGACCACTTGCCCACGCCTACGCACATCGCGGGCAACGAGAGGCGGCCGGTGTTGAGGGTGGTCAGGGCGATCTTCAGGCCGGCGCCCTCGGCCCCGATCCGGCAGGCGCCGGGGACCCGGACCCGGTGGAAGCGGGTGACGCCGTTCTCGATGCCGCGCAGGCCCATGAAGGCGTTGCGGTGCTCCACGGTGACGCCGGGGGCGTCGGCCTCGACGACGAACGCGGTGATGCCGCCGGGATGGCCCTCGGATGCGGGGACCCGTGCCATGACGACCAGGAGGTCGGCGACGACGCCGTTGGTGGTCCAGAGCTTCACGCCGTCGAGGACGTAGTCCGGTCCGTCGGGCACGGCGGAGGTGGCGAGGCGGGCCGGGTCGGAGCCGACGTCCGGCTCGGTCAGCAGGAAGGCGGAGAGGGCGGTGGTGGCCAGCCGGGGCAGGTAGACGTCCTTCTGCTCCTGGGTGCCGAAGATCTTCAGGGGCTGCGGTACGCCGATCGACTGATGCGCGGAGAGCAGCGCGCCGATCGCGGGGCTGGCGGAGCCGACGAGAGCGAGCGCCTTGTTGTAGTACACCTGGGTGAGGCCGAGTCCGCCGTACTTCGTCTCGATCTTCATCCCGAGCGCGCCGAGCTCCTTGAGACCGGCGATCACCTCGTCGGGGATCCGCGCCTCGCGCTCGATCCGCGCGCTGTCGACGCTCGTCTCGCAGAACGCCCGCAGCCGCGCCAGGAACTCCTCGCCGCGCCGTATGTCGTCGGGCGGCGGCAGGGGGTGCGGATGGATCAGGTCGAGCCGGAAGCGCCCCAGGAACAGCTCCTTGGCGAAGCTGGGCTTGCGCCAGTCCTGTTCCCGGGCGGCCTCGGCGACCCGTCGCGCTTCGCGTTCGGTGACCTTGGGGGCCTTGGGCACCTGGGGGGTGTTGTGTGGTGCGGACATGAGGGACCTCACCTCGCCGCGCGTGACCAGGAGGGGAGGGGTCGCCCGGGACGCGCGGACTGCTAGTCGCTGCTTACTGGTCCGTATGTAACCCGTGTACCCGCGGTTCGGCACCCGCACCAGCCCCCGCGCACGGACACGCGGACGGCCCGAACCCCCGCACAGTGGGTTCGGGCCGTCCGTTTCGCGCCCCCGCCCGCGCACGCTGTCCGGGCGGAGGGCGGGCGGGGTCGTCCAGGGGTGTTACAGGGCGAGGCCGGTGAGGACCAGGACGCGCTCGTAGGTGTAGTCGTCCATCGCGTAGCGCACGCCCTCGCGGCCGACGCCGGACTGCTTGGCGCCGCCGTACGGCATCTGGTCGGCGCGGTACGAGGGGACGTCGCCGATGATCACGCCGCCGACCTCCAGGGCGCGGTGGGCGCGGAAGGCGGTCTGGAGGTCGTGGGTGAAGACGCCGGCCTGGAGGCCGTACGGGGAGGAGTTGACGGCGGCAAACGCCTCGGCCTCGCCGTCCACCTTCTGGAGCGACATGACCGGGCCGAAGACCTCTTCGCAGGAGAGCTTCACGCCGTCGGGGAGGCCGGCGAGGACGGTCGGGGCGTAGGTGGCTCCGTCGCGCTTGCCGCCGGTGAGCAGCTCCGCGCCGCCCTGGACGGCCTCGTCGACCCAGGACTCGACGCGCTGGGCGGCCGCCTCGCTGACGAGGGGGCCGACGTCGGTGGCGGCGTCGGCCGGGTCACCGGTGGCCAGGGCCTCGACGGCGGCGACGATCTTGGGGACGAGCCGGTCGTAGACGGCGGCGTCGGCGATGACGCGCTGCACGGAGATGCAGGACTGGCCGCCCTGGTAATTGGAGAAGGTGGCGATCCGGGTCGCGGCCCAGTCGAGGTCCGCTTCCGAGGCGTAGTCGCCGAGGACGACGGCCGCGCCGTTGCCGCCGAGCTCCAGGGTGCAGTGCTTGCGGGGCACCGACTCCATGATCGCGTAGCCGACCGGGCCGGAGCCGGTGAAGGAGATGACCGGCAGCCGCTCGTCCTGGACCAGGGCGGGCATCCTGTCGTTCGGGACCGTCAGGACGGACCAGGAGCCGGCCGGGAGGTCGGTCTCGGCGAGCAGCTCGCCGAGGATCAGCGAGGAGATCGGGGTGGCCGGGGCCGGCTTGAGGATGATCGGGGCGCCGACGGCGATGGCCGGGGCGACCTTGTGGGCGCTGAGGTTCAGCGGGAAGTTGAAGGGCGCGATGCCGAGGACGGCCCCGCGCGGGAAGCGCCGGGTCAGCCCGAGGCGGCCGGTGCCGCCGAGGTCGGTGTCGAGCCGCTGGGCCTCGCCGCCGTTGAAGCGGCGGGCCTCCTCGGCGGCGAACCGGAACACGGACACGGCCCGGCCGACCTCGCCGCGGGCCCACTTGATCGGCTTGCCGTTCTCCGCCGAGATCAGCTGGGCGATCTCCTCGGTGCGCTCCGTCAGCCGCCGTACGACGTGGTCGAGCGCGGCGGCCCGTACGTGCGCCGGGGTGGCGGCGAACTCGTCGCGTACCGCGTGGGCGGCGGCGACGGCCTCCTCGACCTGGGCGTCGGTCGGCACGCTGACGGTGCCGACGAGGCGTCCGTCGTACGGGTTGGTGACGTCGAAGCTGTCGGCACCGGTGGCCTGGCGGCCGGCTACCCAGAAGGCGTGGGGCGAAGTCATGGAGGTTCCGGCCCTTCGGAGGTCGTGACGGGGGTGGTGGGCGCCGGGAAGGCTCCCCTCTGTGGTCCACGGTAGGGCGGACAGGCGCTCAGGGCGTTTGTCCGGCGTGGAGCGGAGCGGGTGCCGGGTACTCCGAATTGGCGGAGGGCTCACCCGGTCCGGCCGCGCCGGGCTTCCTCGTACGCCGGAGCAGTTCCGGTACGGGGGTGAGCGGCCCGGTCACCGCGAGGCGTCCGGGCGGCGGCTCAGTCCTCGGCGGGCGTCGCCGCCTCGGTCGTCTTGAGGGCGAGCCACAGCTCCATGCGGACGTCCGGGTCGTCCAGCGAGCGGCCCAGGATCTCCTCCACCCGGCGCATCCGGTAGCGCAGGGTGTGCCGGTGCACGCCCAGGTCGGCGGCGGCGGCGTCCCACTGGCCGTGGCGGGAGAGCCAGGCGCGCAGGGAGGCCACGAGGTCGCCGCGGCCCTTGGCGTCGTGCTCGTACAGCGCGCGGAGCATGCCGTCGGCGAAGGCCCGTACCGCGTCGTCGGCGAGCAGCGGCAGGACGGATCCGGCCGCCAGCTCCTCGTGCTCGACCAGCGCCCTGCCCCGGCGGCGGGCGACGGAGAGGGCCTGTTCGGCCTGCTTGTACGCGGCGGAGACGGCGATCGGGCCGGAGGGGGCGGAGAGGCCCACCACGACGTCGCTGTCCTCGGGGCCGCCCTCGCGCGGGGCGCGGTCGTCCTGCGCCTCGGCGTAGGAGGCGCAGGCGGCGACGGCGGAGCCGCCGTCCGCGGCGAGCACGACGACGCGTTCGCCCTCGGGGACCAGGAGCAGCGCCTCGCCGGTGCGGGCGGCGGCGGCCTCCATCGTCTCGGTGAGCAGCTCGGACCCGGCGGGCGCGGCGGCCTCGGCGATCAGCAGCCGGAACGGGGCGTCGAGCAGCCCGCCGTAGAGGTCGCCGGCGACGGCCCGCGCGTGGTCGGGCTGTCCGGCGAGCAGCATCCGCAGGACGGCGGCCCCCAGGCGTTGTTCGGCGCCCTGGAGGGAGCGGGAGCGGGCGGTGGTCAGGGTGAGCAGAGCGACGGCGGAGTGCACGGCGTAGCGCTCGGCGGTGCCGAGCGCTGCTCCGGTGCCGACGGCCAGCGCGCCGCGGGCCCGGCGGCCGGAGCCCAGCGACTGGAGCTCGACCCGGTCCTCGCTGTCGCCGACGACGACGCTGGCCGGGGCGGGGCGGTCCCGGAGGCGCTCGACGTCGGGGGTGAGCCGGGCGGCGCGGCGGGCGGCCCAGTCGGGGGCGGCGGCGAGGACCGCGCCGGAGGTGTCGTACAGGGCGGCCCAGCCGTCGATGTGGGCGGCGAGCCGGGCGAGGAGGTCGGCGGGGCCGTCCCCGGCGAGCGCGGCCCTGGTCAGCTCGCGCTGGGCCTCGAACCCGGCGGTGACCGCGCGGTACTGGTCGGCGGCGATGGCGGCCGAGACGGCCTTGCTGATGGCGAGGAACGGGGTGCGGCGGGGGACTTCGAGGAGCGGCAGCCCGGCCTCCTCGGCGGCGTCGACCAGGGCGGCCGGGACGTGCTCGTAGTTCACGCCGACCGCGAATCCGACCCCGGCGACCCCGGATCCGGCCAGCCGCCGCACATAGCGCCGCATGGCCTCGGCGTTCTCGGCGTCGAGATTGGTGGCGGTCACGAGGAGGAGTTCGCCGCCGTCCATGTACGGAACGGGATCGGCGAGCTCGCTGGCGTGGGCCCAGCGCACGAGGGTGTCGAGCCGGTCCGCGCCCGCCCGCACGGTGAGCTTGAGCGCCGAGTTCTGGACGAGCGAGGCGAGCGTGGGGGGCATGGGCGGGGAACCCTCAAGGTCGGGGACGAGGTCGCGGCGCCGCCGTGGGGACGGCCGGATCGCCGCCGGATCGATGACTCCGCATTGCGCCGTCCCGTATGAACGGCTGTCTCCGATTCTGCCAGGGCGGCAGGGTTCCTCTCACCGCTCCCGGCGGCCCTTCTCCACTACTCCCGGGTAGGGGGTCTCGGGGCGGGGGCGGGGTTCTCAGGCGTCGAGGTGGACGAGGAGCGGGGGGGCGTGCTCGCCCTCGACATTCGCCAGTCGGACGACGGCGTGGCCGGCCGGGACCGCGTACGCCAGCTCCGAGGCCGACCAGCGCTCCCGCTCGACCTGCCGCACGGTCACCGCGTCCGTGGTCACGGCCTTGCCGGTGACGAGCTTGCGCAGGGCGTGCAGGGCGCGGGTGAACGGCTGGTCGGCGAAGACGGTGTGCTGGGCGACCTCGCGGGTCTCGACCCATTCCTTGCCCCAGGCCTCGGCGAAGCGCTTGCCGTCCCAGGTGGTGATCCCGGAGAAGGCCGCCGTGCAGCCGACCGCACCGAGCAGCGGGGTGTGCAGGGCCTCGGGAACGTCGTCGACGGTCCGCAGGGCGAGCACCACCCCCGCGTTGACCGAGCGCAGTCGGCGGATGCCGCGGACGGTCTCGGCGGTCACGGCGTGGGTGGCGTCGTCCAGGACGAGGCAGGCGAAGAGCGCGGTGTCGGTGCGGGCGGCGGTGATCGCGGTGAACTGGGCGAGGAGCAGCCGGGTGAGGAGCCGGGAAGCCTCCGCGTGGCCGCGTTCGGGCAGATCGACGCGGACCCGCAGCGGGTGCTGGCCGAGCGCGCGCAGCGAGAAGGGCCGGGCGTCCGGGCCGGTGGCGAAGAACCCGGTGAACGCCGGCCGGTCGAGCAGGGCGACCCGGTCGGCGAGGGCCGGTGCGGGGTCGCCGGGGCCGCCCGCCTGCCGGGACCGCGCGTCCAGTTCACGGAGCATCGCTCGGTGGCCGGCGGCTTCGAGGGAGGCACGGAGTCCGTCGAGCGCGGCCGGTGTGCCGTCGAGGAGTTCGCGCAGTTCGGGCACGGAGGGGAAGTACCCGTGGGCGGCGCGGTACGGGCCGAGCAACTGGGCGAGGACCGTGGCGGCGCGGCGGCTGTCGAGGCTGCCGACATCGCCGACGAGCCCTTCGGCGAGGACGGCTGCCGCCTCGTCGGGGTCGGTGGTGCCGCCGTAGAGGTCGATGTCGTGGGCGGAGCCGGGGTGGCCGATGCGGACGACGACGTCGAAGGAGTCGTCGGGTCCGAGCGGCGCACCCGCCCCGCCGACGGCGAGAACCGCGGCCTGTCCGGCCAGTGCGCGCAGGGCCAGGGCCTCGACGACCGGCCGGATCAGCCGGGCCGACTTCCCTGCGCCGGGCGGTCCGACCGCGAGCAGGGAGGTGCCCAGCAGCGCGGGTTCCAGGGCGAGGCCCGTGCCCCGGCGGACATAGGGGTTGTGCGGGTCCTCGGCGCACCGGCCGATCCTGACCTGGCCGGTGAGCACGTCGTGGCGGGCGGTCCGCCGGGGCAGGTCGCGGTGGCCGGAGGGGTGCAGGGCCGCGGCGCCGCCGGTCCGCAGTACGGCCTCGGCGAGGGGGGCGAGCCGGTCGGGCCGCCGGGTGGCGAGGGTCCACGCGTGGCGCAGCCGGGCCACGTCCACGTCGTTCATGCGGCCGGTGCGGACCTCGGCGGTGAGGGTGTCCGCGGCATCGGTCCAGCCCGCCGCGCGCAGCTCGGGCCACTGATCGGCGGAGGTCGTGGTGGCGGGGGCCGCGTCGTCGTCCGGCCTCGGGGCGGCGCTCCCCCGGCGGGCGGCGATCAGTTCGCGCCAGCGGCCGCCCCGGGCGAAGGGCCAGAGCACGGCGGCGGCGATCACCCCGTAGATCACGTTGACGACGGTCTGGCTCTGGTAGATCTCGCCGCCCGCGACGGAGGCGACCAGGACAAGGACCGGGCGGACGACCGGAAGCGTCTCCTTCCAGACGAGCAGCTGGGTCAGGGCCGCCGCGACGGCTGCCGCGACGGCGAGGAAGGGCTGGCCCCGGCCCGCGACATGGCGGCGGAACAGCTCGGACCAGTTGCCGATCCGCCCGCAGCCGTAGGCCAGCAGCCCGAACAGGATCGCCTCGTACACCGTGAGGGCGTCGCTGCCCTCGATGGTGCGGGGCCCGCCGGACGTTCCCGGGTTCCACCACTCCCCCGGGGTGAAGAGCTTCAGGGGGACGAGCCGGTAGGGGAGATAGCCGTTGCGCCACAGCGACCACAGCAGCAGCGCGGAGAGCAACGAGATCAGGGCGCCGACCAGCAGTGACCGGTCGGAGACGCCCTCGGGCTCCTCGGGGGGCGGCGGGGTGTATCCGTACCGCCAGACGCCCGGTTCCTGGGGCGGGCGGGGGGTGCGCAGCCAGGCGTCGAGCGGGGCCCCGGGGGGAGGCTGCTCGGCCGGTGGAGCTGCGGGGCGGGCCGGGCGCCGTTCGACCGGCGGGGCCGGGTGCGGGGCCGCCGGGTACGGGCCGGCAGCGGGAGGCGGCACCCGCGGCGGGGTCGTGGGCGGTGGCGGGAGAGCCGGTCCGGGGACTCTGTCCGCGCTCGATCCCCGTACGCCCCGCGTGCCGTCGTCGTCCATGAACCACTGCCCCCTTGACCTGCCGGTCCGTCCGCTGCCCCGGTCAATGTAGTGCGCGCACACGGTGAGTTCAGCAACGCGCCCGGATAGTGACCGTCAGGGCCGCCGTGGACGCGGACTGCGCCGACACGGCGGGCAGGCCCCGCCATCTGTCCGCCAAGGACAAGGACACACCCCCCACCACTCCCGATCGGAGCATGCCCGCACCCCTCCCCCACCCCTAGCCTGCAGAAAGAAGAGCGTCCGAGACACCCCCCAGGAGCCCCTCATGACCGCAATCCCGCAGGAGCGCCGCGTCGTCACTGCCATCCCCGGCCCGAAGTCGGTCGAGCTGCAGGCTCGCCGCCTGGCGGCCGTCGCCGCAGGTGTGGGCTCCACCCTGCCGGTGTTCACCGCCCGTGCGGGCGGCGGGATCATCGAGGACGTGGACGGCAACCGTCTGATCGACTTCGGGTCCGGGATCGCCGTGACCTCCGTGGGCGCGTCCGCCGAGGCCGTCGTGCGGCGGGCCTCCGCGCAGCTCGCGGACTTCACCCACACCTGTTTCATGGTCACGCCGTACGAGGGGTACGTCGAGGTCTGCGAGCAGCTCGCCGAGCTGACGCCGGGCGACCACGCGAAGAAGTCCGCGCTGTTCAACTCGGGCGCCGAGGCCGTCGAGAACGCGGTGAAGATCGCCCGCGCCCACACCAAGCGCACCGCCGTCGTCGTCTTCGACCACGGCTACCACGGCCGGACCAACCTCACCATGGGCATGACGGCGAAGAACATGCCGTACAAGCAGGGCTTCGGCCCGTTCGCGCCCGAGGTCTACCGCGTCCCGGTCGCCTACGGCTACCGCTGGCCGACCGGCGCCGAGAACGCCGGCGCCGAGGCGTCCGCGCAGGCCATCGACGCGATCACCAAGCAGATCGGCGCGGACAACGTCGCCGCGATCATCATCGAGCCGGTGCTCGGCGAGGGCGGCTTCATCGAGCCCGCCAAGGGCTTCCTGCCGGCGATCGCCCGGTTCGCCAAGGACAACGGCATCGTGTTCGTCGCGGACGAGATCCAGTCCGGCTTCTGCCGTACCGGCCAGTGGTTCGCCTGCGAGGACGAGGGCATCGTTCCCGACCTCATCACCACCGCCAAGGGCATCGCGGGCGGTCTGCCGCTGTCCGCCGTCACCGGCCGCGCCGAGATCATGGACGCCGCGCACGCCGGCGGCCTGGGCGGTACGTACGGGGGCAACCCGGTGGCCTGCGCCGGTGCGCTCGGGGCCATCGAGACGATGCGCGAGCTGGACCTGAACGGGAAGGCCAAGCGGATCGAGGAGGTCATGAAGGGCCGCCTCGCCGAGATGCGGGCCAAGCTGCCGAACGGCGACATCATCGGCGACATCCGCGGCCGCGGCGCGATGATCGCGATCGAGCTGGTGAAGTCCGGCACCAAGGACCCGAACCCGGAGGCCGCCGCGCAGCTCGCGAAGTCCTGCCACGCCGAGGGCCTCCTGGTCCTCACCTGCGGCACGTACGGCAACGTCCTGCGCTTCCTGCCGCCGCTGGTGATCGGCGAGGACCTGCTCAACGAGGGCCTGGACCTGATCGAGCAGGCTTTCGGTCAGCTCTGATCCCGTCGAACCGGAATGCGGGCGGAGCGGGCGTATCCCCGCTTCCGTCCGGCATCCGGGTGAGGGCCTGTGAAGAAGGTGTGCGGGGGCGATGGCGGGAGGCGGCGGCGGCTGTCGGCCGCCCCTCGGCTGCCGTACGGTTTCTGCAGATGAGAGAAACACCTCGACCGCGGGAAACCGCGGCCGACTCCGGACCGGGGCTTCCCCAGCGCCGTCCGGGGCGTGCGTTCGCGCACACCGGAGCCTCGGGCTCCGGGACTCCTCACCGATCGGACGGCCGCCCGCCCCACACCCCCCGGGGCGCGCGGCGAACCGATCTCGCCGGCCATCCCGGAACAACCCCCCCTGTTCCCGGGTGGCCGGCCCCTCTTGTTTCCGGCGTCCTCGGTCTGCTCGCGGTCCTCTTCGCGCTGATCACCTGGCAGGTCGCCGTCGACGGCCCGCTGCTGCGGCCGGACGAGCGCCTCGGCGCGGAGCTCTTCGGGCGGGGGCCGGGCGCGCTGACCCAGCTCTTCTCCGACCTCGGCGGGATGCCGGTGGCGCTCCCGGTGCTCACCTGTGTGATCGCGTACGCCCTGTGGCGCGGCGCGCGGCGGCTCGCCGTGTACGCGGCCCTCACGATGGCGGCGGTGCCCGCCCTGGTGATCCCCCTGAAGGTGGCCACCGCCCGGCAGGGGCCGCTGACCGAGGCGGTCAACTACTACCCCTCCGGCCATACGGCGACGGCGGCCGTGGCGTACGGGGCCTCGGCCCTGGTGCTGCTGGCCCTGCCGCGTCCGTCGTGGCTGCGGGAGGCGTCCTGGCCCCGGGCGTGGATGATGCCCGTCGCCGCGATCCTGTTGACCACGGCGACGGGCATCGGTCTGGTGCTGCACGGCTACCACTGGCCGCTGGACGTGCTGGCCAGTTGGTGCCTGGGGCCGCTGGTGCTCGCGCCCCTGTGGTGGGTCAGCCGCCGAAGTAGGCGTCGAAGTTCCGGCTGAACTCCCAGCTGTTGAAGCGGTCCCAGTTGATGGACCAGGTCATCAGGCCGCGCAGGTCCGACCAGGTCCCGTGGGTCTGGTAGGAGCCGCAGGAGGTCTTCTTGATCAGGCAGTCGAGCGCCTTGTTGACCTCGGCCGGTGAGGTGTGGCCGTTGCCCGCCTGGGTGGAGGCCGGGAGGCCGATGGCGACCTGGTCGGGGCGCAGGCCCGGGAAGACCTTGGCGGTGTCGCCCGCCACCGGGAAGCCCGCCAGCAGCATGTCGGTCATCGCGATGTGGAAGTCCGCGCCGCCCATCGAGTGGTACTGGTTGTCCAGGCCCATGATCGGGCCCGAGTTGTAGTCCTGGACGTGCAGCAGGGTCAGGTCGTCGCGCAGCGCGTGGATGACCGGCAGATAGGAGCCGGCGCGCGGGTCCTGGCCGCCCCAGGGACCGGATCCGTAGAACTGGTAGCCGAGCTGTACGAAGAAGGTCTCCGGCGCCATCGTGAGGACGAAGTCCGGGCCGTACTTCGCCTTGAGTGACTTCACCGCGGAGATCAGGTTGACGATCACCGGTGAGGTGGGGCTGCGGAAGTCGGTGTCGCCGGTGTCGAGGGAGAGGGAGTGGCCCTCGAAGTCGATGTCCAGGCCGTCCAGCCCGTAGGTGTCGATGATCTTCGAGACCGAGGTGACGAAGGCGTCCCGGGCCGCGGTGGAGCCGAGCTGCACCTGTCCGTTCTGGCCGCCGATCGAGATCAGCACCTTCTTGCCCGCGGCCTGCTTGGCCTTGATCGCGGCCTTGAACTCCGCCTCGGACTCGACGTTCGGGCACTCGGCGACCGGGCAGAGCGCGAAGCGGATGTCGCCGGAGGTGACGGAGGTGGGCTCGCCGAAGGCGAGGTTGACGACGTCCCAGGAGTCGGGCACGTCCGCCATCCTCGTGTAGCCGGAGCCGTTGGCGAAGCTGGAGTGCAGATAGCCGACGAGTGCGCGGGCCGGGAGCTTGGGGTCGCCGCCTCCGCCGCCCTGCGTGGTGGTCGCGGTGACGGCGGCCGACTTCGCGGACTCACCGGCCGCGTTGGCGGCGGTGACCTGGAAGCTGTACGCGGTGGAGGCGGTCAGGCCCGTCACGGTGGCGGACGGTCCGGTGGCCGAGGCCACCTTCGTACCACCGCGGTAGACGTGGTAGCCGCTCGCGCCGGAGACGGCGTTCCAGGAGAGCGCGACGGATGAGGAGGTGAGCGCGGTGGTCTTCAGGCCCGCAGGGACGGCGGGGACCACGACGGGGTCGCCGCCGGGGCCGACGAGGGTGAGGTCGTCGGCGTAGTAGTCGGGGGTGCCGTACCAGCCGTGGGTGTAGACGCTCACGGAGGTGGTGGAGGGGCCGGTGGTGAAGGTGGTGGTGAGCTGCTTCCACGCTTCGGGGGACTGGGTCCAGGCGGAGACGTCGGTGGTGCCGGTGCCGGACGCCCCGAGGTAGACGTAGCTGCCCCGCACCCAGGCGCTCAGCGTGTAGGAGGAGTTGGGCTTGACGGTGACGCTCTGGGAGCACTTGGCGTGGTCGCTGCCGGCCGGGGTCGCCTTGAGCGCGGAAGCGCCGCTGCGGGTGGGCGCGGAGACGGCCGCCCCGCTGGAGTTCGCGCAGGTCCAGCCGTCCAGGCCCGCCTCGAAGCCGCCGTTGCGCATCAGGTCCGCGTCGGCCGCACTCACCGCGGGCGCCGAGGCGACCAGGACTCCGGCGGCGAGCAGGGCGGCCGAGCAGACGGCCAGAAGTCTGGAAAATCTGACGATTGGTCCGGTGCGTTCCACAACAGCCTCCGCGCAGGGGGGAATTCGGGGTTCGGCGTGCGCACAACATGGTCCAGACCAATGAGGTTGTCAAGACCTCTGGCAGCCCGCTCAGCCCTCCGGCCGCTCTTCGCGGGCCTCCCGGGCGGCGGCGCCCGCCGCCTCGTGCATCGCGAGTTCCAGGAGCCCGGCGTCGGTGAGGGTCCCCGACCCGTCCGGCGGGACCAGCCAGCGCGTTCCCCCGGTGGCCCGCCCCGGATAGGGGACGACGATCCAGGTGCCCTGGCCGCAGCCCCTGATCCCGGTGCCGATCCAGCGGGAGACGGTGCCCGGCGGGACGAAGAAGCCCATCCGGGACTCCCCGAAGTCGGCGAGGACGGGTCCCGGGCGGTCGATCAGGCGGGTGAGGACGTCGAGCGTCGGATACCCCAGCTCACCCGGGAGGATCAGAACGTCCCAGCGCCGACCGGCGGGAAGGAGCGCGATCCCCTGCGGATTGCGCTCCCACTCCCACCGGCAGGCGTCCGGGTCCGGTGCCACCGATGTGAGCCACTCGACCGCGGCTTTCGTTTCCGAGCCAGTCATGACCAGCCTCCCGTTGGCGTGGGCGCCGGCAGGGTTCCGCCGGTGCTTCACGTGCGAGAGAGGGCTCGGCGCCGACTATGACGCGGGTTGTGGCTACCAGTTGGTAGTGAAGTGGGTCACAGCGGCCGTGACCAGGTCAGCTGTCGAAGCCGAGGCCCAGCTTGTCCATGGTCTTCAACCACAGATTGCGGTGTCCGCCGTTGCTGTCGGCACGGGCCAGGGACCGCTTGGTGATCTCGATCCCGGCCCAGGCGAAGGGCTCCGGCGGGAAGGGCATCGGCTTCGAGCGGACCATCTCCAGACGGGTCCGCTCGGTCTCCTCGCCGGAGAGCAGGTCGAGCATCACGTCGGCCCCGAACCGGGTGGATCCGACGCCGAGTCCGGTGAACCCGGCCGCGTAGGCGACCCGTCCCTGATGGGCCGTCCCGAAGAAGGCCGTGAAACGGGAACAGGTGTCGATCGCGCCGCCCCAGGCGTGCGAGAAATTCAGCCCGGAAAGCTGGGGAAAGCAGTCGAAGAACTGCTCCGCGAGTTTCAGGAACGTCTCCGGACGCTGATCGAGATCGGCGCTGAGCCGGCCCCCGTACGGATAGATCGCGTCGTATCCGCCCCACAGGATCCGGTTGTCGGCGGAAAGCCGGAAGTAATGGAACTGATTCGCGCTGTCGCCGAGCCCCTGCCGCCCCTTCCAGCCGATGGATTCCCGCTGCTGAGGGCTGAGCGGCTCGGTCATCAGCGCGTAGTCGTAGACCGGCACGGTGTAGGGCCGGACCCGCTTGACGAGCGAGGGGAAGATGTTGGTGCCGAGGGCGACGCGGCGGGCGAAGACCCGGCCGTAGGGGGTGCGGACCGCCATTCCGGAGCCGGAGCGGACCAGGTCCAGGCCGCGCGTGTGCTCGTGGATCCGTACGCCGAGCTCCAGGCAGACCCGCTTCAGGCCCCAGGCGAGCTTCGCCGGGTGCAGCATCGCGACGCCGCGCCGGTCCCAGAGCCCGCCGAGGAAGGTGGGCGAGTCGACCTCGGCGCGCAGGGCGTCGCGGTCCAGGAAGTCCACGCCGGTGATGCCGAGCCGCTGGAGCTCCTCGTGCCATTCCCGCAGCTCCTGGAGCTGGTGGGGCTCGGTGGCGACGTCGATCTCGCCGGTCCGCTCGAATGCGCAGTCGATGTCGTAGCGGGCGACGGCGGCCTCGATGGCGTCGAGGTTCTGCTCCCCCAGCTCCTCCAGCCGGGCGATCTCCCCGGGCCAGCGCTCCAGGCCGTTGGCCAGGCCGTGGGTGAGGGAGGCGGCGCAGAAGCCGCCGTTGCGACCCGAGGCGGCCCAGCCCACCTCGTGCCCCTCGATGAGGACGACATCGCGGTCCGGGTCGCGCTCCTTGGCGATGAGCGCGGTCCACAGGCCGCTGTAGCCGCCGCCGATGACCAGGAGGTCGGTGTGCTCGTCGCCGGTGAGGGCGGGCAGCGCATCGGGCCTGGCCGGGTCGTCGAGCCAGTAGGAGACCGGCTTGGCGCCGGAGAGTGCATGGGCGGCCGTACGCATGGCAGCTGGGGCCATGGTTTCCAACTCCTTCAGGAATTTCAGGGTCGAGCGTTGTTCTTCCGTCGGCTCGCGACGATCTGGCCGACGAGAACCATCGATATCGCAATGATGAACATGGCGGTGCCGATGACGTTGATCTGCACGGGCGTGCCGCGCTGTGCCGAACCCCAGACGAACATGGGGAACGTGACGGTGGAGCCCGCGTTGAAATTCGTGATGATGAAATCGTCGAACGAGAGCGCGAAGGCCAGCAGCGCTCCCGCCGCGATGCCGGGGGCGGCGATGGGAAGGGTCACCCGTACGAAGGTCTGCACGGGGCCCGCGTAGAGGTCGCGGGCGGCTTCCTCCAGTCTCGGGTCCATCGACATCACGCGCGCCTTGACGGCGGTCACCACGAAGCTGAGGCAGAACATGATGTGCGCGATCAGCACGGTCCAGAAGCCGAGCTGGGCTCCCATGTTCAGGAAGAGCGTGAGCAGGGAGGCGGCCATGACGACCTCGGGCATGGCCATCGGCAGGAAGATCAGCGAGCTGATCGCGCCGCGTGCCCGGAAGCGGTAGCGGACCAGCGCGAACGCGATCATCGTGCCGAGCGCGGTCGCCCCGAGCGTCGCCCAGAAGGCGATCTGGAGCGAGAGGGAGAGCGAGCCGCACAGGTCGGCGACGCCGCACGGGTCCTTCCAGGCGTCCAGCGAGAACTGCTGCCAGGCGTAGTTGAAGCGCCCGTTCGGCTTGTTGAACGAGAAGACCATCACGACGATGTTCGGCAGGATCATGTACGCGAGGGTCAGCAGACCCGCGATGACGATCAGGTTCCGGCGTATCCAGCGCAGTACGGGCATCAGACCAGGTCCTCCGTCCCGGAGCGGCGGATGTAGAAGGTGACCGCCAGCAGGACGATCGCCATGAGGATGAACGAGAGCGCGGCGGCCGTCGGATAGTCCAGGACCCGCAGGAACTGGCTCTGGATGACGCTGCCGACCATCTTGGTGTCGGTGGAGCCCAGCAGCTCGGCGTTGACGTAGTCGCCGCTGGCCGGGATGAAGGTCAGCAGGGTGCCGGAGACGACGCCGGGCATGGAGAGCGGGAACGTCACCTTGCGGAACGTGGTGGCGGGGGTGGCGTAGAGGTCGCCCGCCGCCTCGTGCAGCCGGCCGTCGATCCGCTCCAGCGAGGTGTAGAGCGGCAGGATCATGAACGGCAGGAAGTTGTACGTCAGACCGCAGACGACGGCCATCGGCGTGGCGAGGACCCGGTTGGACTCGGTCCAGCCGAGCCAGCTGGTGACGTCCAGGACGTGCAGCGTGTTGAGCACGTCCACGACCGCGCCGCCGTCGGCGAGGATCGTCTTCCACGCCAGCGTACGGATGAGGAAGCTGGTGAAGAACGGGGCGATGACCAGGACCAGCACCAGGTTGCGCCAGCGGCCCGCCTTGAAGGCGATGAGGTAGGCGAGCGGGTAGCCCAGCAGCAGGCACAGGATCGTGGCGGTGCCCGCGTACAGCAGGGACCGGATGAACTGCGGGTAGTAGTCGCGCAGCGCGTCCACGTACGTCTGGAAGTGCCAGGTGACCTCGAAGCCCTGCTCCAGGGAGCCGGTCTGTACGGAGGTGGAGGCCTGGTAGACGAGCGGCAGGGCGAAGAAGACGAGCAGCCAGAGGATGCCGGGGAGCAGCAGCCAGTAGGGGACGAGGCGTTTGCGGGTGGAGGGCTTGCGGAGCGCCGGTCCTGTGGGCTCCTCCGGCTGCGAAGGGGGCGCGGGCGGCGCCTCGGTGAGGCTCACGCCGCGTCCTCCACGCTCTCCACGCCGGCGTCGATGTCCTGGTCCGCGTCGAGTCCGAAGGTGTGGGCGGGGTTCCAGTGCAGGACGACCTCCGCGCCGGGGAGGAGTCCCGTACGCCTGCCGATGTTCTGCTCGTACACCTGGAGCGCCTTGCCCGCCGGGCTCTCGACCACGTACTGGGTGGAGACGCCGATGAAGCTGGAGTCGGTGATGCGACCGGTGACGCGGTTGCGGCCGGCGGCTATCCCATCCGCCTGGTCCGCGTGGGCCAGGGATATCTTCTCCGGCCGGATGCCGAGGAGGAGACGGCCGCCGGCGGCGGTGGAGGAGGCCGAACATCGCTCGCGGGGCAGGGCGAGCTTCCCGCCGCCCGCGGCCACCACCAGCTCCTCGCCGGTGGACACGATCTCGCCCTCGATGAGGTTGGAGGTGCCGAGGAAGTTGGCGACGAAGGTGGTGCGCGGGTTCTCGTAGAGGTCGGCGGGCGCGCCGAGCTGCTCGACGCGGCCCCCGTTCATCACCGCGACGGTGTCGGCCATGGTCATGGCCTCCTCCTGGTCGTGGGTGACGTGCACGAAGGTGATGCCGACCTCGGTCTGGATCCGCTTGAGCTCCAGCTGCATCTGGCGGCGGAGCTTGAGGTCGAGGGCGCCGAGCGGTTCGTCGAGCAGCAGGACCTGCGGGTGGTTGATGAGCGCGCGGGCGACGGCGACGCGCTGCTGCTGGCCGCCGGAGAGCTGGTGCGGTTTACGGCGGGCGAAGTCGCCGAGCTGGACCAGCTCCAGCATCTCGGCGACCTGCTTCTTCACCGACTTGACGCCGCGCCGCCGGAGCCCGAAGGCGACGTTCTCGACGACGTCCAGGTGCGGGAAGAGCGCGTAGCTCTGGAAGACGGTGTTGACCGGCCGTTTGTACGGGGGCAGGTCGGTGATGTCCTTGTCCCCGAGGAAGACCGTGCCGGTGGTGGCCTCCTCCAGGCCCGCGATCATCCGCAGGGTGGTGGTCTTGCCGCAGCCGGACGCGCCGAGCAGGGCGAAGAAGGAGCCCTGGGGGACGGTCAGGTCGAGCGGCTGTACGGCGGTGAAGGAGCCGTAGGTCTTGCTGATCCCGGCGAGGCGGACATCGCCGCCCGCGGTCTGCTGCTGCTGTGTCATGGGTCGCAGTCCCAGTGTGTTCGGGGGGAGTTCGGGGAAGGGGGTGACCTGGCCGGGCGGACCGGCCCGTGCCGGGGCCGGTGGCTGTGGCTGTGCCGGGCCGGTGGCCGTGCCGGGTCAGGCGCCGATGAGTTTGGCGAACTTCTCTTCGTACGCCGTCTCTTCCTCCGTGCTCAGGGAGCGGAAGGAGCGGGACTTCGCCGCCATCTCCTGGTCCGGGAGGATCAGGGTGTTGGAGGCCATCGACTCGTCGATCCTGGCGAGTTCCTCGCGTACGCCGTCGACCGGGCAGACGTAGTTGATGTACGCGGCGAGCTGCGCGGCGACCGGAGGTTCGTAGTAGTAGTCGATGAGCTTCTCGGCGTTGGTCTTGTGCCGGGCCTGCGCGGGGACCAGGAGGTTGTCGCTGGAGGTGATGTAACCGGCGGCCGGGATGGCGAACTCGATGTCCGGGTTGTCGGCCTGGAGCTGGATGATGTCCCCGGCCCAGCCGACGCAGGCGGCGATGTCGCCCTTGCTCAGGTCGGCCGTGTAGTCGTTGCCGGTGAAGCGGCGGATCTGCTTCTTGTCGACGGCCTTCTGCAGCCGGCCGATCGCGCCGTCGAAGTCGGCGTCGGTGAACTTCCCCGGGTCCTTGCCCTGGTCGAGCAGGGTCATGCCGATGGAGTCGCGCATCTCGGAGAGGAAGGAGACGCGCCCCTTGAGCTTCGGGTCGTCGAGGAGCTGGGTGACGGAGTCGACCTTGCGGCCGCCGGTCGCCTTCACGTTGTACGCGATGACGGTCGGGATGCCGGTCCAGGGATAGGAGTAGGCGCGGCCCGGGTCCCAGTCGGGGGTGCGGAACTGGGCGGACACGTTGGCGAAGGCGTGTGGGAGGTTCGAGGGGTCGAGCTTCTGCGCCCAGCCGAGCCGGATGATGCGGGCGGCCAGCCAGTCGGTGACGCATATGAGGTCGCGCCCGGTGTTCTGGCCGGCCGCGAGCTGCGGTTTGATCTTTCCGAAGAACTCGACGTTGTCGTTGATGTCCTCGGTGTACCTGACCCTGATCCCGGTGCGCTTCGTGAACGCCTGGAGGGTGGGCCGGCTCTTCTCGTCCTCGCTGACGTCCATGTACTCGGTCCAGTTGGAGAAGCTGACTTCCTTCTCCTTGGCCGAGTGGTCGTCGGAGGCCAGACCCGCGTCGGCGCGCTTGGCGGGCGGGATGCCGCACGCGCCGAGGGTGGCCACCCCGCCGAGCGCCAGGGCGCCCATGCCGGAGGCGCGCAGCAGGGAGCGGCGGGTGAGGGCGCCCCTGCCGCTGTTCAGGGATCGCCTCATGGCCGCCAGTTGGGCGGACGAGAGGCGCTCGGGCTCGTAACTCTCCATACGCTGTGCCCTTTCGGGTGGGAGGCCGCCGGGGCCTCTCGGCCCCGAGGTGCGCGGCAGCTGCTATCGGTCCCCGAAGATCGTGCGGTGCCAGTCCTTGCGGGCGACCGCGGTGTTGTCGTACATGACGTGCTTGACCTGCGTGTACTCCTCGAAGGAGTACGCCGACATGTCCTTGCCGAAGCCGCTGGCCTTGTATCCGCCGTGCGGCATCTCGGAGAGGATCGGGATGTGGTCGTTCACCCACACACAGCCCGCCTGGATCTCGCGGGTGGCGCGGTTCGCGCGGTACAGGTCGCGGGTCCAGGCGGAGGCGGCCAGTCCGTACGGGGTGTCGTTGGCGAGCGCGATGCCCTCGTCGTCGGTGTCGAACGGCAGCACCACCAGGACGGGACCGAAGATCTCCGACTGGACGATCTCGCTGTCCTGGGCGGCGCCCGCGACCAGGGTGGGCCGGTAGTACGCGCCGTCGGCGAGGTCGCCGCCGGGGCCCTCGCCGCCGGTGACGACCTGGGCGTAGCCGCGGGCCCGCTCGACGAAGGCGGCGACGCGGTCGCGCTGGGCGTGGCTGATGAGCGGGCCGAGGTCGGTGGCGGCGTCGAAGGGGTCGCCGAGCCGGACGGTCTCCATGAGGGCGGCGACGCCCCGGACGAAGGCGTCGTGGAGCGGGCGCTGGACGTAGGCGCGGGTGGCTGCGGTGCAGTCCTGGCCGGTGTTGATGAGGGACCCGGCGACGGCGCCGTGCACGGCGGCCTCCAGGTCGGCGTCGTCGAAGACCACGAAGGGGGCCTTGCCGCCGAGCTCCAGGTGGAGGCGCTTGACGGTGGCGGTGGCGATCTCCGCGACGCGCTTGCCGACGGCGGTGGAGCCGGTGAAGGAGGTCATGACGACGTCGGGGTGGCCGACGAGGTGCTCGCCGGCGTCCTTGCCGGCGCCGGTGACGATGTTGATGACGCCGTCGGGGAGGCCCGCCTCGGTGGCCGCCTGGGCGAACATCAGCGAGGTGAGCGGGGTGAGTTCGGCGGGCTTGAGGACGATGGTGTTGCCCGCGGCGACGGCCGGGAGGACCTTCCAGGCGGCCATCTGGAGGGGGTAGTTCCAGGGGGCGATGGAGCCGACGACCCCGATCGCCTCGCGGCGTACGTAGGAGGTGTGGTCGCCGTCGTACTCGGCGGCGGCCTTGCCCTCCAGGTGGCGTGCCGCGCCCGCGAAGAAGGCGGCGTTGTCGACGGTGCCGGGGACGTCGAACTCGGTGGAGAGCTTGATCGGCTTGCCGCACTGGAGGGACTCGGCGTACGCGAAGTCGTCGGCCTGCTCGGCGAGGACGGCGGCGAACCGGTGCAGTGCCTCGGAGCGTTCGCCGGGGGTGGCGCCGGACCAGCCGGGGAAGGCGGCGCGGGCGGCGGCCACCGCCGCGTCCACGTCGTCGGCGCCCGCGAGCTCGTAGCGGAGCACGGTCTCGCCGGTCGCGGGGTTCACCACGTCGTGGTGGTTGCCGGACGTGCCGGGGAGCAGCTTGCCGCCGATGTACTGCGCACCTTCCGCGAAGCGGTCCTGAACCTGGAAGCCGTTGCTCATGACGCTCTCCTCCGCCGCTGTACCCGCTGGGCGGGGTCGGCGTAGCTTCTTCGTGAATTGAGTGCCGATCCTGACAGAGGGGTTCGCACCCAACAAGTGATTCCGTTGTTGCCTTTTGGTTACGCGACGGAATCTGTCGACCATGTGTCGTGTCGGTGCGGAAATCCCCGTACGGAGTGTCAGTGGCGGATGCCACACTCACATGCCATGGGACCGATCGATGAGCTTCTGGCGGACGTGGCGCGGGGCAAGCGGGTGAAGTATCTGCCGTTCTGGGGCCACCGGCCGCGTCCGGACGGACGGCTCGGGTCGAGTTGCCTGAGCCAGTGGTGGCCGTCGCCGTTCACGGTGGACCAGGTCGCCTACGCGAGTGCCGAGCACTGGATGATGGCCGGCAAGGCGCGGCTCTTCGGCGACGGGGAGGCGGAGCGGGCGGCGGTGTCGGCGAAGAGCCCGGCGGCGGCGAAGAGGGCGGGGCGGCTGGTGCGCGGCTTCGACGAGGACGTGTGGATACGGGAGCGGTTCGCCCTGGTCGTGGCGGGCAGCGTGCACAAGTTCGGGCAGGACCCGGAGCTGGGCGGCTATCTGCTGGGCACCGGGAAGCGGGTGCTGGTGGAGGCGTCCCCGCTGGACCGGATCTGGGGCGTCGGGCTCGCGGCGGACGACGAGCGGGTGGAGCGGCCGCAGCAGTGGCGGGGGCTGAATCTCCTGGGCTTCGCCCTGATGGAGGCGCGGGACCGGCTGCAAGGCGAGGCGGCGGGCTGAGGCGGTTCCGCCGCTACGACGCCCGGCCGGGCGGGGAGCGGTCCCTGCCCGGCCGGTGGTGTGCGGCGTTCGCGCCGACGGCGCTGCGCCCTGGGGTCTGTCGTGGACAGACCCTAGCGGTGGTCCTCGACGACCAGCGACGTGGCGAACGGGTCGTCGTAGGTGTCGCCGTAGTCCTCGTCGCTGTCGGCGTTCGTGGCGGCCCAGATGATCAGGCCGAGGATCGCGGAGCCGACGACGATGCCGACGGAGCCGAGGATGATCCCGGCGATCGCCATGCCCCGGTTGGTGGCCTCACCGCGCTTGGCACGGCCGAGGCCGATGATGCCGAAGATCAGCGCGAGGATGCCGAGGATGATGTTGATGCCGTAGAGGCAGAAGCCGACCACCGAGACGATGCCGATCACCATCGCGGCCGTGCCGAGGCCGTTCGAGGGCGCCGGGGCCCAGCCGGCCGGCCCCATGCCGTAGGCGCCGTAGCCCGGGTAGCCGCCGTAGGGCTGCGCGGGCGGGGCCGGGTAGCCGTAGTGCGCGGCGGGCGGCGGGGTCGCGTGGCCGGGGCCGTGCGGGCCGACCGGCGGCGGCGGTACGTCCGCGGGTGCGGGCCCGAAGCCTCCGGCCGTGGGTATCGGCCCGGTGCCGTCCCCCGCCGCCGGTCCGGCGCCCGGCATCGACGTGACGGTCTGCTGGTCGTGGACCGCGGGCGGCGGCGTGTCCGCACCGGGCTTGCCCAGTTCCACCCTGCTGTCCGGCGGTGCCCACGGATCGCGCGGCGCGGCCCCGCCCCCGGGCTGCTCTGTGTTGTCTGACATGGGCCTCCCCCATCGTGGTCCCGTCATGCTACGGCCCGGCCCAACGGCCCCGGACCCCGCCTACGATGATCGGTGCAGCCGGCCGGGGCCCCGCGTCCGGATCGTGCCGGGACCCGCGAGCCCGGCGTGATCCACGGGCGAGTCCCCCGGTCCGGCCGACGTCACACCGAACCGGGAGATAACCGATGACTGATCCGCATCCCTTCATCGCGGGGCTGCCCAAGGCCGAGCTCCACGTCCACCATGTCGGGTCGGCCTCGCCCCGGATCGTCGCGGAGCTGGCCGCCCACCACCCGGACTCCAAGGTCCCCACGGACCCGGAGGCGCTGGCCGACTACTTCACCTTCACCGACTTCGCGCACTTCATCGAGGTCTACCTCTCCGTGGTGGACCTGATCCGCACCCCCGAGGACGTCCGGCTGCTCACCTTCGAGGTGGCGCGGGACATGGCCCGACAGAACATCCGGTACGCGGAGCTGACCGTGACCCCCTACAGCTCGACCCGCCGGGGCATCCCCGAGGTCGCGTTCATGGAGGCCATCGAAGACGCCCGCAAGGCGGCCGAGGCCGAGCTCGGCGTCGTCCTGCGCTGGTGCTTCGACATCCCGGGCGAGGCCGGGCTCCAGGCGGCCGACGAGACCGCCCGGCTCGCCGTCGAGCGGCGGCCCGAGGGGCTCGTCTCCTTCGGCCTCGGCGGACCGGAGATCGGGGTGGACCGCCCGCAGTTCAAGCCCTACTTCGACCGGGCGATCGCCGAGGGGCTGCACTCGGTGCCGCACGCCGGGGAGACGACCGGGCCGCAGACCGTCTGGGACGCGCTGACCTCGCTGCGCGCCGAGCGCATCGGCCACGGCACGAGCTCCGTCCAGGACCCGAAGCTGCTGGAGCACCTCGCCGAGCACCGCATCGCCCTCGAGGTCTGCCCGACGTCGAACATCGCCACCCGCGCGGTCACCGACATCGAGCTGCACCCGATCCGGGAGATGGTCCGGGCGGGCGTGCTGGTCACCGTGAACAGCGACGACCCGCCGATGTTCGGCACCGACCTCAACAACGAGTACGCGGTGGCCGCCCGGCTGCTGGAGCTCGACGAGCGCGGCATCGCCGACCTCGCGAAGAACGCCGTCGAGGCCTCGTTCCTCGACCCGACGGGCAAGCGGAAGCTGGCCGAGGAGATCGACACGTACACGGCGAACTGGCTCCGGGCCCCCGGTCGCTGACCCGGTCGTCGACAATGGCCCCATGGCCAACACCGTCACCAGCGTCACCGCCGTGGGGCATCGCGGCGATCCCTACCGTGCCCGCGAGAACACCCTGCCCTCGATCCGCTCCGCCCTCGAACGGGGGGCGGACGCGGTCGAGATCGATGTCCGGGTGACCCGCGACGGCGTGCCCGTCCTCCTCCACGACGCGACGCTGGAGCGGCTGTGGGGTCACGACCGGCGCGTGGACCGGCTGGACCACACGGAGCTGAAGGAGCTGACGGGCGGCGGGGTGCCCACGCTCCGCGAGGCGCTGCTCGCCGTCGGGGCGCACCGGGTGATGGTGGACCTGCCCGGCTCCACGGACGCCTCGGTGAAGAAGATCGTCGGGACGGTCCGGGAGTGCGGGGCTGGCGAGCGGGCGTACTACTGCGCGAGCGCGGACGCGATGCTGCGGGTGCGGGCCGCCGACCCGTCCGCCGAGATCGCCCTGACCTGGACCACGCTGGCCCCGCCGCGTCCGGAGCTGCTGGCCGCGGTGAAGCCGCGCTGGCTGAACTACCGCTTCGGCCTGGTGAGCCGGGAGTTGACGGACCGGGCGCACCGGGACGGGCTGCTCGTCTCGGCGTGGACGGCCGACACGAAGCGCACGATGCGCCGGCTGATCGAGCGGGGCGTCGACTCGATCACCACCAACCGGATCGACACCCTGCGCCGGCTGCTGGCCAACTCCTCCGCACACAAAGGCACTTGATCGGTCCGGCATGATGGAGGTCCCGCACCGCCCGCCGCCCCGCACCGCCCGCCGCTCCGTCACCCCGGGGCGGCGGGCCCCCGGGCACCGAGGAGCAGATGTGATGGACCGCCGACCGCAGCCCGCCCCCGCCCGGATACGTTCCGACCTCGCGCACAACGCCCGGGTGTGGAACTACTGGCTGGGCGGCAGGGACCACTACCCGGTGGACCGGGCGGTGGGCGACCGGATCACCGGGATGTACCCGAGCATCGGTGAAGTGGCGCGCGCGGACCGGGCGTTCCTGGGGCGGGTGGTGCACCACCTGGCCGGGGACGCGGGCGTCGACCAGTTCCTCGACATCGGCACCGGGCTGCCGACCGGGAACACCACCCACGAGATCGCCCAGCACACCGCGCCGCACGCGCGCATCGTGTACGTGGACAACGATCCGATCGTGCTGGCCCACGCCCGCGCCCTGCTGACCAGTTCGCTGGAGGGGGCGACCGAGTACGTCGACGCGGACGCGCACCACCCGGAGCGGATCCTGCGGGCCGCCGAGCCCACCCTCGATTTGGGGCGGCCGGTCGCGGTGATGATGCTGGGCATCATGAACTTCGTGCTGGACACGGACGAGGCGCGGTCCATCGTGCGGACGCTGATGGCGGCCGTGCCGTCGGGCAGCCATCTGGTGCTGACCCACCCGACGCTGGAGCTGGGCGGCGCGGGCAACGAGGCGGCGATGCGCTTCTGGAACGACAACGCCACGCCGCCCATCACCGCCCGCGGCCGCGAGGAGTTCGCCTCGTTCCTGGACGATCTGGAGATCCTGGAGCCGGGGATCGTCTCCTGCTCCCGCTGGCGTACGAACCCGCGGGAGCCGGAGGTCGCCCAGTTCGGGGCGGTGGCCCGAAAGCCCTGAGACCGCGCGCTCCTGACTCAGGCGCCGGCCGGAACGGGCTCCGTGCTCGCGGTGGCCGTCCGCTCGAGCGCCTCCAGGCGCTTGATCATGCGGCGGACGATCAGCAGCGGGATGACGCCGAAGACCCCGAAGGACATGTCGATCACGGACCACCAGAACGGGATGTCACGGATCGGGCCGCAGATCAGGGCGAGCGGGATGATCCCGGCGCAGGCGATCATGCCGAACTCGATGACCCAGATGTTGCGGACCGGGTCGCGGTAGGGGCCGTAGAAGGCGACCGCGATGACCAGGTGGGCGAAGGCCAGCCAGTCGGTGCCGTACAGCATGAAGGGCTGGTCGCGCTCGACGGTGTCGAGGCCCTCGCGGACCCGGGTGATCCAGTCCATCAGGCCGGGGAGGTGCTCGGGGACCGGGGAGGCCGAGGCGCTCAGCAGATCCTCGGCCCAGCGGAGTTCGGTGACCAGAGGGAAGGCGGTGAGCCCGCTCAGCACCAGACAGACGATGAAGAAGACCAACCACCTGCGTATACGCCGCGTGAGGGCGTGTCGCTCGCTCATATCCGCAGCGTACGCCCGCCTTTACGCCCCCTTCACGCCGCCCCTGTTACGCGTTCACAAGCCGACGATGGAGTTCCACTTCTTGGCGAAGTCCATCCGCTCCTCGGAGGTGATGTCGCGCGCGATGGCGAGCCGGCGGCGCATCACGTCGTCCGGGAAGATCAGCGGATCCTCGGCGAGTGCGGCCGTCTCCTGGTCCTTCGAGGAGGCCAGGACGTCGCGGGCGGCGGGCACGGGGCAGACGTAGTTGACCCACGTGGCGAGTTCGGCGGCGACCTCGGGGTCGTAGTAGTGGTCGATCAGCCGCTCGGCGTTGCGCTTGTGGCGGGCGAGGTTGGGGATCATCAGGGACTCCGCCCACAGTTCGGCGCCCTCCTCGGGGACGACGAACTCGATGTCGGGGTTGTCGGCCTGGAGCTGGATGACGTCGCCGGAGTACGCCTGGCAGGCGAGCACGTCCCCGGTGGCGAGGTCCTTGATGTAGTCGTTGCCGGTGAAGCGGCGGATGTGCCGGGAGCGGACCCGCTTCTCGACCTGCTCGCAGATCGTGTGGAAGTCGTCGGACTTCCAGCGGGTGATGTCGACGCCGTTGCCCTGCATGAGCAGCGCGAACGACTCGTCGAGCCCGGAGAGCAGAGTGACCCGGCCGCGCAGGTCGTCCGCCCACAGGTCGTCGGTGGACCGGATCTCGCGGCCGAGCCTCTTGCGGTTGTAGGCGATGCCGGTGATCCCGGACTGCCAGGGGACGCTGTGCAGCCGCCCCTCGTCGAAGGCGGGGTTCCGCAGCTGCGGGTCCAGGTACTGGGCGACGTTGGGCTGTTTCGCGCGGTCCATCTCCTGGACCCAGCCGAGCCGGACGAAGCGGGCGGCCATCCAGTCGCTGATGACGATCAGGTCCCGGCCGGTCTGCTGGTGGTTCATCAGCGCGGGGCTGATCTTCCCGAAGAACTCGTCGTTGTCGTTGATCTCCTCGGTGTACGTGACGGAGATCCCGGTCCGCTTCGAGAAGGCGTCCAGGGTGGGCCGCTTCGACTCGTCGTCATCGTCGGTGTCGATGTAGAGCGGCCAGTTGGCGAAGTGCAGCGTGCGGTCGGTGGCGGAGCTGTCGTGCCCGGCGCGCTCCCCCGGACCGACGAAGGCCGCGGGCACCCCGCAGCCGGTCAGGGCGGCGCCGGCCGCTCCCGCCCCGAGGGCGCGCAGCAGGGAACGGCGGGACATGGGGTTCTTCCTGATCGCTCGCACCCGCGCAGAATGCCGGTCGGCGGGCGCGCGGACAATGGGCCAAGCGTCCAGCGGGACGGGCCCGTCCCGCACACCTTGTCCAGGGGGACCCACGCGCACGGCCCCGGGCCGAAGCCCGGGGCCGTGCGCGGTCCGTCGCCGTGGGGACGTCAGTCCTCGATGGACGTCATGACGTGCTTGATGCGGGTGTAGTCCTCGAAGCCGTACGCGGAGAGGTCCTTGCCGTAGCCGGACTTCTTGAACCCGCCGTGCGGCATCTCGGCGACCAGCGGGATGTGGGTGTTGATCCACACGCAGCCGAAGTCGAGGTTCTTGGACAGCCGCATGGCGCGGGAGTGGTTCTTGGTCCACACCGAGGAGGCGAGCGCGTACTCGACGCCGTTGGCGTACTCGACGGCCTGCTGCTCGTCGGTGAAGGACTGGACGGTGATGACGGGTCCGAAGACCTCGTTCTGGATGATCTCGTCGTCCTGCTTCAGGCCGGAGACGACGGTCGGGGCGTAGAAGTAGCCCTTGTCGCCGACCCGGTGGCCGCCCGCCTCGACCTTGGCGTGGGCGGGGAGGCGCTCGATGAAGCCGGTGACCTGCCTCAGCTGGTTGGCGTTGTTGAGCGGGCCGTACGCCACGTCCTCGTCGTCCGGCTGCCCGGTCTTCGTCTCGGCGGCGGCCTTGGCGAGCGCGGCGGTGAACTCGTCGTGGATCGACTCGTGGACCAGCACGCGGGTGGCGGCCGTACAGTCCTGGCCGGCGTTGAAGAAGCCCGCCTCCGAGATGCCCGCGACGGCCTTCTCGAGGTCGGTGTCCTCGAAGACGACGCAGGGGGCCTTGCCGCCGAGCTCCAGGTGGACGCGCTTGACGTCCTTGGCGGCGGACTCGGCGACCTGCATGCCCGCCCGTACCGAACCGGTGATGGAGGCCATCGCCGGGGTCGGGTGCTCGACCATGGCGCGGCCGGTGTCCCGGTCGCCGCACAGGACGTTGAAGACGCCCTTGGGCAGGATCTGGCCGATGATCTCGGCCATCAGCACGGTCGACGCCGGGGTGGTGTCGGACGGCTTGATGACGACCGTGTTGCCCGCGGCGAGCGCCGGGGCGAACTTCCACACGGCCATCATCATCGGGTAGTTCCACGGTGCGACCTGGGCGCAGACGCCGACCGGCTCGCGGCGGACGATGGAGGTCAGCCCCTCCATGTACTCGCCGGCCGAGCGGCCCTCCAGCAGCCGGGCGGCCCCCGCGAAGAAGCGGATCTGGTCCACCATCGGCGGGATCTCTTCGCTGCGGGTCAGGCCGAGCGGCTTGCCGGTGTTCTCCGATTCGGCGGCGATCAGGTCCTCGGCCCGCTCCTCGAAGGCGTCCGCGATCTTCAGCAGAGCCTTCTGGCGCTCACCGGGCGTGGTGTCGCGCCAGGCGGGGAAGGCCGCCGCTGCGGCCTCCATGGCGGCATCGACGTCGGCCTGGCCGGAGAGCGGCGAGGTTGCGTAGACCTCTTCCGTCACCGGGCTGACCACATCGATGGTCCGCCCGTCCGCGGCGTCCCGGAACTCTCCGTTGATGTAGTTGCGCAGACGGCGCACCTCGGTGGTCACAACCACCCCTCCTGTCGGCTGTCCGATGGGTGAGATGTCCACCCTAATCGCTCCGGTGACGCTTTCGACATACCCAACCGGCCTCAACTTCGGATTCAGTCAGATCGAAGCTCTCAGACAACGAATTTCATCGATCTGGGGTTGCGAGACAGACGAGGAGCGGTGCATGGTGGGTCCGTGGCCAGTCGCAGCGCAGACTCCAGGACCGGGAACGGATCACCGCCAGCGGTCGATGCCGTCTCCCTCGCAATCATCGAGCAGCTCCAGGAGGACGGACGGCGTCCGTACGCCGCGATCGGCAAGGCCGTCGGCCTCTCCGAAGCGGCTGTGCGCCAGCGCGTCCAGAAGCTGCTCGACCAGGGCGTGATGCAGATCGTCGCCGTCACGGACCCGCTCACCGTGGGGTTCCGGCGCCAGGCGATGGTCGGCATCAATGTCGAGGGCGACCTCGACCCGGTGGCCGAAGCCCTGTCGGCCATGGCCGAGTGCGAGTACGTGGTGATGACCGCGGGCTCCTTCGACCTGATGGTGGAGATCGTCTGCGAGGACGACGACCACCTGCTGGAGATGATCAACAAACGCATCCGGACCCTTCCCGGCGTGCGCTCCACCGAGAGCTTTGTTTACCTCAAGCTCAAGAAGCAGACCTATATGTGGGGAACCCGATAGCCGTGAGCAAGGACCTCAGCCGAACCGCGTACGACCACCTGTGGATGCACTTCACCCGCATGTCGGACTACGAGAACGCACCCGTTCCCACCATCGTGCGTGGCGAGGGAACGTACATCTTCGACGACCAGGGCAAGCGCTACCTGGACGGGCTCTCCGGCCTGTTCGTGGTCAACGCCGGTCACGGTCGTCACGAGCTGGCCGAGACGGCGTACAAGCAGGCCCAGGAACTGGCCTTCTTCCCGGTGTGGTCCTACGCCCACCCGAAGGCCGTCGAGCTGGCCGAGCGCCTGGCCGGCCACGCCCCGGGCGACCTCAACAAGGTCTTCTTCACCACCGGTGGCGGCGAGGCCGTCGAGACCGCCTGGAAACTGGCCAAGCAGTACTTCAAGCTCCAGGGCAAGCCGACCAAGTACAAGGTCATCTCGCGTGCCGTCGCCTACCACGGCACCCCGCAGGGCGCGCTGTCCATCACCGGCCTCCCGGCCCTGAAGGCCCCCTTCGAGCCGCTGGTCCCCGGCGCGCACAAGGTGCCGAACACCAACATCTACCGCGCCCCGCTGTTCGGCGACGACCCGGTGGCCTTCGGCCGCTGGGCCGCCGACCAGATCGAGCAGGAGATCCTCTTCGAGGGTCCGGAGACCGTCGCGGCCGTCTTCCTGGAGCCCGTGCAGAACGCGGGCGGCTGTTTCCCGCCGCCGCCCGGCTACTTCCAGCGGGTCCGCGAGATCTGCGACAAGTACGACGTGCTGCTCGTCTCCGACGAGGTCATCTGCGCCTTCGGCCGGCTCGGCACGATCTTCGCCTGCGACAAGTTCGACTACGTGCCGGACATGATCACCTGCGCGAAGGGCATGACCTCGGGCTACTCCCCGATCGGCGCCTGCATCGTCTCGGACCGGATCGCGGAGCCGTTCTACCAGGGCGGCAACACCTTCCTGCACGGCTACACCTTCGGCGGCCACCCGGTCTCCGCGGCGGTGGGCCTCGCCAACCTCGACATCTTCGAGCGCGAGAACCTCACCCAGCACGTCCTGGACAACGAGAACGCCTTCCTCACGACGCTGCAGAAGCTGCACGACCTGCCGATCGTCGGCGACGTCCGCGGCAACGGCTTCTTCTACGGCATCGAGCTGGTGAAGGACAAGGTCACCAAGGAGACGTTCACCGACGAGGAGACCGAGCGCGTCCTGTACGGCTTCCTCTCCAAGGCGCTGTACGAGAACGGCCTCTACTGCCGGGCCGACGACCGCGGCGACCCGGTCATCCAGCTCGCACCGCCGCTGATCTCCGACCAGTCGACGTTCGACGAGATCGAGGGCATCCTGCGGGCCGTCCTCACGGAGGCCTGGACGAAGCTCTGACCCCTGGTCCGAGGTTCTGGTTCCGACCGACGCCACACCCCCTGGGTGATCATCGCCCAGCGGTCATTTCATACGGTCCACCCGGCCCGGATACGCCCTTCGAGTGAGAAGGGGGTGTCCGGGCCGCGTGCTGTGCGCCCGCACCGGTCCGACTATCTACGGTGCCGAGTGACCGATCGGCCGCGTCTTCGTTCCCCCGTACGGGGGAACGGGAAATCTGACCTGAACCGAGGTGTACGCCATGGTGGCCCCGCCGGACAACGACGTGATCTGGGCGCGTTCCCTGCACCACTCCCACAACGGATCGCCCGGTCTCGGCGGTGTCTCCCTCGGTGTCCGGGACGCCGAGATCCTCGCCGTGACCGGTCCGCGCGGCAGCGGGAAGACCACGCTGCTGCACTGCCTCTCGGGCCGGCTGGTGCCCCAGCAGGGCGAGGTCTGGTTCAACAGCGTCCCCGTCCACACCATGGCCCCCCGGGTCCGCGAACAGCTGCGCCGGGAGCGGTTCGGCTGGATCGCCTCGGATCCGGAGCTGGTCCCGGAGCTGACCGTCTGGGAGAACGCCGCGCTGCCCCTGATGCTGCGCGGCGTCTCGCACCGGGCCGCCCGGAAGGCCGCCACCGAGTGGCTGGAGCGCCTGGACATCGCCGCCTTCGCCAAGAAGCGGCCGCACGCCCTGCTCCAGGCGCAGCGCCAGCGGATCTCGGTGGCGCGGGCCCTCGCCGCACAGCCGACCGTGATCTTCGCCGACGAGCCGACCGCGACCCTGCACCGCGCGGACCGCACCCAGCTGCTGCGCACCCTGACCACGGCGGCCCGCTCGCACGGCATCACCGTCGTCCTGGCCACGCACGACGCCGAGGTCGCCGCGCTCGCCGACCGGGCGGTCCCGCTGCTGGACGGCCGGCGCGTCGCCACCGTCGCCCTGCCCGCGGAACCGGAAGCGGAGGGCCGCGCGGCGTGCTCGCTCTCCGTCTAGCCCGCGGTTCGCATCCCCTCGTCCTGGTCCGGCGGCTGCTGGTGGCCGCCGCTTCGGCGGGCGTCGGGTTCCTCCTCCTGTGCACCCTCGGCTACGCCGCCGCGCACCCGGCGTCCGCCGGTTCCGTGCTGCGGCTGCTGTGGTGCTTCGTCCCGCTGGCCGCCACCGTGCAGTTCGCCGTGGCGGTGGCCCGGACCGACCCGAGCACCCGGCCCCGGCCCGGTCTGTCCTCCGTGGGCCTCGGACCGGTCCGGCTCTCCGCGCTGGCCGCGGTCTCCACGGCCGTCTCCACCACGCTCGGCTCCATGGTGGCCCTGCTCTTCTTCCTGCATCTGCGTGGCGATCTGACCGGGATGCCGTTCGACGGCGGTGCGGCGGAGTTCCTCGGCGCGGGCAGCCCGCTGCCGCTCGCCGCCGCGCTGATGCTGCTGACGCTCGTGCCGCTGGCCGCGTCGGCGGCCAGCGCGCTGGCGCTGCGGTCACGGCCCGACCCGGCACAGGACTCCTTCGGCTCCGAGGAGCTGCCGGAGCCCGCACCGGCTCCGGCCGGGCTCCCCTGGGGTGTGGCGCTGACGGCCGCCGGGCTCGCGGTCGAGGCGTACGCGTCACGGGAGGCGACGGGGAACGCGTTCCCGCTGCCCGGCCGGTTCGACGCCACGCCGGTGGCGGTGCTGATCGGGTGGACGCTCACCGCGGTCGGCCTGGCGATGGCCGGACCGAGCCTGACCCATCTGTGCGGGCGGGCGCTGCAGGCGGTGCGCCCCGGAGCCGTACGGCTGCTGGCGGGGCGGGTCCTGATGAGCGAGGCGCGCCGGATCGGCCGCCCGCTGGGGGTCGTCTGCGCGGTGCTGTCCGCGGCGATCGCCGCTTCGGCTCTGTACGGGGGCGACGAGCGCCCCTACGGCCCGCTCACCGCACTCGGCGCGGTGCTGGTCCTCAGCTGTACGACGGCGACGCTGCTGACCTCCGCGCTGGAGGCCAAGCACGCCCGCGCCCACACCGCCGAGGTGCTGCTCAGGATGGGCGCTCCGGTTTCCGCGCTGCGCCGGGCGACGGCGCTGCGGGCAGCCGCGCTGCTGGCCCTGTTCGCCCCGCTGACCTGGGCGATCGCCCAGCTGGCGGCGCTTCCGCTGACGAAGTGAACCGGGTGGGGGGGGCCCGGCGGACTCAGGGGTGGGTGGCCAGGCGGGCTGCCAGGGAGTCGAAGAAGGCCTCCCAGCCGTCCTCCGCCGCCGCGTACTGCTCGGCGGTGAGGTTGCCGCCGCGCTGCTGGAAGGCCAGCTCGGTGGTCCCGCCCCCGAGGTCGCTGAAGGTGACGGTCACGACCTCGCCCTCGGCGTCCTGGGGCGCGGAGCCGCCCAGAAGCGTGAAGACGAGGCCGTCGGGCTCGCTCACCTCGCGGTACACCCCGTGGAAGGGCATCTCGACCCCCGGCATCACGATGACCAGGCTCCACGCACCGCCGGGCCGCACGTCCATCGCCACCCGGTCCAGGGGGACGTCCGCCTCCCCGCCGTACCAGGCGGCGAAGTCCTCGGGTGACGTCCAGGCGGCGAAGACCCGCTGCTGAGGGGCGTGCAGGACGCGGGTGAGGTCGATGCCCTCGCGGGTGCCACCGGTCATGATCACGGTCCTTGTCGGAGTCGGCCGTCCCCGCGGGGCCCGGATGCGTCCGCGCGGTGTCCGCCTCCAGCTTGCCGCGCCCGCCGCCCGCCTGCCACGCAGGTCAGGGGGTCAGCAGCCCGGCGAGCGTGTCGTACGTCCGCTCCCACCCCCACGCCTCGCGGACCCACGCCCGGCCCTTCTCCCCCATCGCCGCGGCCGCCGCCCGGTCCCGCAGCAGCGCGATGAGCCGGTCCGCGACGGCAGCGACGTCGCGGCCGTCGGCCACGTACCCCGTCTCCCCGTTCCGTACGGTGTCCGGCGCACCGCCCGAATCGCCGACGAGGACCGGCAGCCCGGCCGCCGCCGCCTCCAGGAAGACGATGCCGAGCCCTTCCACCTCCAGGCCGCGCCTGCGGGTGCGGCACGGCATGGCGAAGACGTCGGCGGCGGCGTAGTGACCGGGCATCCGCGCGTGCGGCTGCCCGCCGGCGAGGATCACGTGGTCCGCGACCCCGGTGTCCGCGGCGAGCCGGCGCAGGGTCCGGGCGTACGGTCCGTCCCCGGTCAGCAGGAGCACGGCGCCCGGCACCGACCGCCGCACGGCGGGCAGGGCGCGGATCAGGGTGTCCTGGCCCTTGCGGGGGACGAGCCGCGCCGCACAGAGGATCACCGGGCGCGCGCCGAGCCCGTACCGCTCGCGGACGCCGTGCTCCCCGGGGCGTACCCGAAAGGCCTCCGCGTCCACCCCCGGCGCCAGGCGCACCATGCGGCGGGCGGCGGCCGGGCCGAGCGCGGCGGCGATGGGCGCGCGGGTGGCCGCGCCCAGGTAGGTCACCGCGTCGGTGCGGTCGCCGATCCGCCGGAGCAGGGCCCGCGCTCCGGGTGTGCGGGCCCACCACACCTCGTGCCCGTGCGTCGTGGCGACCGCCCGCCGTATCCCGGTGTCCCGGCGCAGCCGGCCCGCCAGGAGCCCGAGCGGTGCGGCGGCCCCGAACCAGACGCTGTCGCAGCCGTGGCGGCGGGCGGTTTCCACGGTGCGGGCGGCGACGCGCGGGGTCGGCAGCAGCATCCGGGCCGGGTCGCGGACCACGGGGTACGGCAGAGCGGCGTCATGGGCGGCCGCCCCGGGTTCGGCAGAGGTGTGGACGACGACGGAGTCCGGGGGAAACCGGCCGGTCATCGCCTGGACGAAGGTCTCGATGCCGCCCTGGCGCGGCGGGAAGTCGTTGGTCACCACAAGGGTGCGGCGGGGTGTCATCAGGAGCCTGCTTCCGTTCGCGTACGGGTACGGGTTCGCGTACGCCGAGGGGGTGGGCGGGTGCCTGCCGGGCGAGGGCCCAGGCCACGAGGACCAGTGGGTGCACCAGATAGCCGAACCGGGTCGCGGGCATGAACGCGATGGCCAGGAGCAGCCCGAGCGCGAGCCGCCCGGCGGCGGCCGCCGCCGTCGCCGGGGGCCGGACCGGCAGGGAGAGGGCGAGGAGTAGCGCGCTCACCGCGAGCAGCAGGAGGGCCAGGGTCCGGCCGCCGGGGACCTGGGTGGCGAGCAGATGGCCGGGGAGCGGGCTCGCGGCGGACGAGAGGGCGTCGGTCAGCCCGAGGGGGAAGTCGACGACATGGGTCCGGAAGGCTCCCGGGTCGCGCAGTGCGGCGGGCAGGACGAGCGCCGCGGCGGTGAGCAGGGTGACGAGCCCGCAGCGCAGGGCGGCGCGGCTCCCCCGGCGGCCGTCGCCCCCACGGGCAGCGGCGAGCAGCGCGAGGGCCACCGGCGCCGCCGGCCACGCGGTCCACTTGAGGGCGGCGGCCAGGCCGAGGGCCAGCCCGGCCGGGCCCGCTCTGCCCCGTCCCGCCTGCGCCAGCCCGAGGCACATCAGCCCGGCCACCGGCAGGTCGACCCCGCCGACCGCGAGCGGCAGGGCCACCAGCGGACAGCCGGCGATCCACCGCAGCGGTGCGCGGCGGGACCGCGCCGGAAGCGCGAGCGCGAACGCGCCGAGGAAGGCCGCGCCCATCCACAGGCGCGGATCGGTGAGCGGTCCCGGTCCGGCCACGGCCTCCGGGATCCCGAAGAACGCCATGCCCGGGAGGTAGGGGTTGAAGTCCTCGGGGGCCGCGGGCCGTTCGGGGTACGGCGTCCCCTCGGAGAGCAGGAGCTCCGCCGAGCGGGCGACGACGGCGACCTCCAACTGCGCCCGGTCGGCGGCGAGAAGCAGGGCCAGGGGCACCAGCACCGCGCCGGCCACGGCGACCGCCCCGGCCGTTCGGGGGCTCCGTCCGGCTGCCGCGAGGACCGCGGCGGCGGTGTAGCCGAGTGCGGCGGCGGCTCCCCAGATCCGGTGCGGGCCCAGCGAGGAGAAGGCGGCGAGCGCCAGGGCGGTGGCCGCGCAGAACGTCCACCAGGCGGTTCCGGCAGGCAGCGCGGGGAGCTCCCGGTGCCGGTCGGGAGGGGTGGGGAGCGTGATCGTGGCCATGGATCCGAGGCTAGGAACGGACCGTTCACGGATCGTCACACCACCGTCCGGTCCTCCGGCTCAACCCGTGGCATGAGACGGCGCCGCGAATTCCACCCGTGCTCCGATGCGCCGGTCCCCGGGGTGACGAAGAATCTCCCCATGACGCGCACCATCACGCCGGACCGCCCGGTCGCCACCGCCGCCCCGCCGCCGCCGGACCGCAGGGTGCGGAGGCGGCTGCGGCACTGGGCGGCGGCGCCCTCGTACGCCTGGCTGACCGGGGCCGCGCTGACGCTGTTCGCCGTCGTGGAGCTGGTCCTCGTACCGGGTTCGGCGGCGACGACGTTCGGGGTGCTGGTCTGCACGGCCTCGCTGGCGCTGCGGGCGGCGTGGCCCGCCGTGGGATTCCTGACGGTGGGCGCGGCCCTGCTCAGTTTCGGGACCGACGGCAACATGGCGTTCGCGACCATCGCCGGTGCCCTGATCGGCTGCTACACCCTGGGGCGGCACCGGGTGCAGCACCCGGCCGTCCTCGTGCTGGCCGGTTCCCTGGCCGCGCTGACCGTCAATCTGGTGCACATCGACCGGTGGGCCCGGGACGGCTCCCCCGGGCTGCCCGCGCTCCAGGGCGCCGACCGGTTCAGCCTGGGGCTGTACGCCGAGACGCTGGTGCTGACCGTGATGATCCTGGGCGCGGTGAGCACGGGGGACGCGGTGCGGGCGCGCGAGGAGACCCGGCACACCCGGGCCGCCGCCCAGTCCCGGCTGCTGGCGATGGAGCGGCGGCAGGCCGCCGAGGCGGAACGAGCCGCGATAGCAAGGGAGTTGCACGACATGATCGCGCACTCGGTCTCGGTGATCGCGGTCCGGGCCGAGAGCGCCACGTACACGACCGCGGACCTCTCGCCCCCGGCACGGGACGCCTTCCAGGAGATCGCGGGGACGGCGCGCTCCTCGATGGCCGAGCTGCGCAGACTGCTCGGGGTGCTGCGGACGGGCGACGGGGCCGAACCGGCTCCGCTCACCGCCCCGCAGCCCTCGCTGGCCGGTCTCGACGACCTCCTCGACCAGCACCGGGCGGTGGGCGGTGCGGCGGAACTGCGGGTCACCGGCGAGCGGACACCGCTGCCCGCGTCCTGGGAGCTGTCGGCGTACCGGATCGTCCAGGAGGCCCTGACGAACGCCCGGCGGCACGCCCCGGGTGCGCGCACGGTCGTGGAACTCCGCTACGGTCCGGGCCTGTTGACGGTCCGGGTGACCGACGACGGGCCGGGCCCCGATCCGTCCGGCGGCTCCGAACGGCCGGGCCACGGGCTGGTGGGCATGGCCGAACGGGCCGCCCTGCTCGGCGGGGCCCTCACCACCGGCCGGAGTCCGGCCGGCGGATTTCTCGTGGAGGCGGAACTTCCGTGGTGATCCGGGTGCTGGTGGCCGACGACCAGGCGGTCGTGCGGACGGCGTTCTCCGGTCTGCTGAACACCCAGGACGACATCGAGGTGGTCGGGGAGGCCGAGGACGGCGAGCAGGCGATCCGGATCGCCGCCGAACTGCGGCCCGACGTGGCGCTGTTGGACATCCGGATGCCCCGGCTCGGCGGCATCGACGCGGCACGCGAGATCGTCTCGGCGTCGAGCGGGGCGACCAGGGCGTTGATGCTGACGACGTTCGGCCTGGACGAGTATGTCTACGACGCCCTCACCGCCGGGGCCAGCGGCTTCCTCCTGAAGGACGCGACCTTTCCCGAACTGCTACACGCGGTACGGGTGGTGGCGGACGGCCATGCCCTGCTGGCCCCCGAGATCACCGGGCGGCTCATCGCGGAGTTCACCCGGCAGCGGGTCAGCGCTCCCCCGCGGCGCTCGATCGACGCATTGACCACGCGCGAGGCCGAGGTGCTCGTCCTGATCGCCCGGGGCCTGTCCAACGCGGACATCGCCGACCGGCTGACGATCACCGACCACACGGTGAAGACCCATATCAACCGGCTGTTCGCGAAGATGGGGCTGCGGGACCGGGCGCAGGCGGTGATCCTCGCGTACGAACTGGGTCTGGTGGTGGCGGGGACCTCGGGTCCCTGAAAGCCGACCGCGGGGACCTCGGCCACCGAGGGACCGACTGCGGGGGCCTCGGGCCACCGAAGGGCCGACTGCGGGGACCCTCAGACTCCTGAGGGCTGCCCGGAGTCCGCCAGCACCACCGTCTCCGCCGCGTCGAAGCGGACGCCCACCACCGCGCCCTCGTCCGGGGTGTCCCGCAGCGCGCACTCGGCCTCCAGCACCGGCGCGTTCTCGGGCATCAGGCGTACGGTCACATGGTTCCCCCGGAAGGTGCGGACGCCGACCGTGCAGCGCAGGCCGTCCTCGGGGGCGCCGATCAGGACCCCGGCGGGCCGGACCAGCAGATCGACCTCGCCCTGCGGGGATCCCTCGGGCACCGGGACCTTGCCCCAGGCGGTGGCGGCGGCCGATCCGGTGACCGTCGCCGCGGTGACGTTGTCGAAGCCGAGGAAACGGGCGACGAACGCGGAGGCGGGGCGCTGCCAGACGTCCAGCGGGCTCCCTTCCTGCGCGATCCGGCCGTCCCGCATCACGACGACCCGGTCGGCGAGCGCGAACGCCTCGCCCTGGTCGTGTGTGACGGCCAGCACCGTCGTACCCAACTCCTGGAACAGCGTCCGCAGTTCGACGACGAGCCGTTCGCGGAGGCTGCGGTCGAGCTGGCCGAGCGGCTCGTCCAGCATGAGGAGCTTCGGGCGCGGGGCGAGGGCGCGGGCCAGGGCGACGCGTTGCTGCTCGCCGCCGGACAGTGCGGCGACCGCGCGGCGTTCGGCCCCGGGCAGGCCGACCAGCTCCAGCAGTTCGCGGACCCGGTGTCCGGTCTCGGCCCGCCCGACACCGTGCATCCGGAGCCCGAAGGCGACGTTGGCACCGACATCGCGGTGCGGGAAGAGCTGGTGGTCCTGGAACATCAGGCCGAGGCCGCGCCGGTGCACCGGGACGCCCGCCTGGTCCCGGCCCGCCAGCAGCACCCGGCCGCCGTCCATCGGCTGGAGCCCGGCGACGGCCCGGAGCAGGGTGGACTTGCCGCTGCCGCTGGGTCCGAGCAGGCAGACGATCCGGTGGTCGGCGACCTCCAGGTCCACGGCGTCCAGCGCGGTCCGCTTCCCGAACCGCACGGTGGCTGACTGCAAGCTCAGCATGTCGTTCAGAACTCCCCGGATCGGTCGGTGCGGATACGTTCGAGGAGCAGCAGCGACACCGCGCACACCAGCATCAGAATCGTGCTGAGCGCCATCGCCTGCCCGTAGTTGAGCTCCCCCGACCGGCCCAGCAGCCGGGCCACGGCCACCGGCAGGGTCGGGTTGTCGGGGCGTGCGATGAACACCGTCGCGCCGAACTCCCCGAGGGAGACGGCGAAGGCGAAGCCCGCCGCGACCAGCAACGCCCGCCGCACCAGCGGCAGATCGACCTCCCGCCAGGCACGCAGCGGCGAGGCCCCCAGCACGGCGGCGGCCTCCCGCAGCCGGTCGTCGACCGCGCGCAGCACGGGCAGCATGGTCCGTACGACGAAGGGGACGCCGACCAGCGCCTGGGCCAGCGGGACCAGGATCCAGGAGGTCCGCAGGTCGAGCGGCGGCTCGTCCAGGGTGATCAGGAAGCCGAAGCCGACGGTGACGGCGGACACCCCGAGCGGCAGCATCAGCAGCGCGTCGAAGCCGCGGACCAGCCGCCCGGCCCGGCGGGTCAGGGCCGCCGCCGCGAGCCCGCCGACGACCAGCGCGATGAGCGTCGCGACGAGCGCGTACCGCAGGGAGTTGCCGACGGCCTCCAGCGGCGGGACCAGGAAGGTGGAGGAGCCGCCGGACCCGGCCGACTGGAGGGCCCGGTAGTAGCCGAAGCCGTAACCGCCTGATCCGCCGGATCCGTCAGCTCCAGCTGCTCCGGCTGCTCCGGCTGCTCCGTCGAAGGAACGCTCCACCAGCACCCCGAGCGGCAGCAGGATCAGCAGCAGCGCGGTGAGCAGCACCCCGCCGAGCAGCGCCCACTGCCCGGCGCCACGCGGCCGGCGGGAGGTCTGGGCCGGGTCGACCAGCTTCAGCGCCCGCTCCCGGCGGCGTACGGTCGCGGCGTGCACGGCGAGGATCGCGCCGACCGCGGCGAACTGCACGAGGGTCAGCACGGCGGCCGTCGGCAGATCAAGGAGTTGCGCGGTCTGCCGGTAGATCTCCACCTCGAGGGTGGAGTAGGCCGGACCGCCGAGGATCTGCACGACGCCGAAGGAGGTGAAGGTGAACAGGAAGACCATCAGCGCGGCGGCGGCGACGGCCGGGGCGAGGGCGGGCAGCGTCACCCGGCGGAAGGCGGCGAACCGGCCGGCCCCGAGCACCCGGGCGGCCTCCTCCTGGCGCGGGTCCAGCTGGGACCAGAGCCCGCCCACCGTCCGGACGACCACGGCGTAGTTGAAGAACACGTGGGCCAGCAGGATGGCCCACACCGTGGTGTCGAGGCGGACCCCCCACAGTTCGTCGAGGAGCCCGCCGCGCCCGAGCAGCGCCAGGAACGCGGTCCCGACGACGACGGTCGGCAGCACGAACGGCACCGTGACGACCGCCCGCAGCACCTGCTTGCCGGGGAAGTCGAACCGGGCGAAGACATACGCCCCGGGCAGGGCGATCAGCAGGGTGAGCGCGGTCGAGGCGAGGGCCTGCCAGGTGGTGAACCAGAGGACGTCCAGGATGTCCGGGCGGGCCAGCACCTCGCCGATCCGCCCGAACTGCCAGTCGCCGCCCGCCTTGAGGCCCCGGCCGACGATCGCGGTCACGGGATAGGCGAAGAACACCACGAAGAACGCGACGGGCACGGCCATCAGGCCGAGCCGCACCGCGGTCCCGCGCCGCCCGGCCCCCCGGACGGGCGGCGCGGGGCGGGCGGTCTTCTCCTTGGGCCCTACTTCAGGACCAGCGACTGCCACGACTGGATCCACTGCTCACGGTTGGCGGTGATCTTCTCGGGCGCGACGGTGGCAGGCGTCTCGACGGTCTCGCCGTGCTTCGTGAACAGCTCCGGCAGCTCGGCGTCCTTCACGACCGGGTTCACGAACATGGTGAGCGGCATGTCCTCCTGGAACGTCTTGCTGATCAGGAAGTCCAGCAGCGCCTTGCCGCCCGCCTCGTTCTTCGCCCCGGTCAGCAGTCCGGCGTACTCGGTCTGCCGGAAGCAGGTGCCGGTGGCGACTCCGGTGGGGGCCTCCTTGGGCTGCGGGTCGGCGTAGAGCACCTCGACGGGCGGGCTGGAGGCGTAGCTGACGACGAGCGGCCGGTCCGCGTTGGCCTTCTTGCCGCCGGCGGAGCCGGAGAACTCCTCGTTGTACGCCTGCTCCCAGCCGTCGACGACCTTGACGCCGTTGGCCTTCAGCTTCTTCCAGTACGTCTCGTAGCCGTCCTCGCCCTGGGTGGCGACGGTGCCGAGGAGGAAGCCGAGACCGGGCGAGGAGCTGGCGGCGTTCTCGGTGACGAGGAGGTTCTTGTACGCGGGCTCGAGCAGGTCCTCGAAGGTCTTCGGCGGCGCGAGCTTCTTGTCGGCGAAGTACTTCTTGTCGTAGTTGACGCAGATGTCACCGGTGTCGACGGGCGTGACCCGGTGCTTGTCGTCCGTCTGCGTGTCCGCCGCGACCCCGTCCAGGCCCTTGGCCTCGTACGCGGTGAACAGACCGTTGTCGAGGGCGCGGGAGAGCAGGGTGTTGTCGACGCCGAAGAAGACGTCGCCGCGCGGGGAGCCCTTGGTCAGGATCTCCTGGTTGAGCGCGGCCCCGGCGTCGCCGCTCTTGAGGATCTCGACCTTGTAGCCGGTCTCCTCGGTGAACGCCTTCAGCACCTTGTCCGAGGCGTTGAAGGAGTCGTGGCTGACCAGGGTCACGGTCTTGGAGCCGCTGCCCTTGGACGCCCCGGAGCCCGACGGGCCGTCGTCGCCGCAGCCCGCGAGCACGGAGACGCCCAGAGCGGCGGCGAGCGCGGTCGCCGCGTACTTCGTGGTGGTGTTCATGTGATTCCTCCTGGAGGTGACCAGGAAGAGACGCGGCCCCGCCCGCTGTCCGGCGAACCGGAAGCGGGCAGGGCGCAACAGCTTGAGTAAGGTCCGAACTTCCTACCCGGAATGACCCGGGCGAGGTTCAGAGGGTCTGCGGCCAACCTGTCCTTGGTGCCGCACTCTCAGCGCTGTGGCGCTCCCCTGTCGGAATATGAAGTTGATTTCGGGCCCAGGCTACACCGGCGGTTTTCGGCCGCCCGCCCGGGAGAGGCTAACGCTCGGAGGCCGCCAGCTGACCACAGGCCCCGTCGATCTCCTGACCACGGGTGTCCCGGACGGTGACGGGCACGCCGTGGGCCGCGATGGCCTCGACGAACGCCTTCTCGTCCTCGGGCCGCGAGGCGGTCCACTGGGAGCCGGGCGTGGGGTTCAGCGGGATCAGGTTGACGTGCACCCGCTTGCCCTTGAGCAGCCGGCCGAGCCGGTCGCCGCGCCAGGCCTGGTCGTTGATGTCCCGGATCAGGGCGTACTCGATGGAGATCCGGCGGCCGGACTTCTCCGCGTACTCCCAGGCGGCGTCCAGCACCTCGCGGACGTTCCACCGGGTGTTGACGGGGACCAGAGTGTCGCGCAGCTCGTCGTCCGGGGCGTGCAGCGAGACGGCGAGACGGCACTTGAAGCCCTCGTCGGCGAAGCGCAGCATGGCCGGGACGAGGCCCACGGTGGAGACGGTGATCCCGCGCTGCGACAGACCGAGGCCATCCGGCTCCGGGTCGGTGAGCCGGCGGATCGCTCCGACGACGCGGTTGTAGTTGGCGAGCGGCTCGCCCATGCCCATGAAGACGATGTTGGACAGCCGCGCGGGCCCGCCGGGCACCTCGCCGTCGCGCAGCGCGCGCATGCCGTCGACGATCTGGTGCACGATCTCGGCGGTCGACAGATTGCGGTCGAGGCCGGCCTGTCCGGTGGCGCAGAAGGGACAGTTCATTCCGCAGCCGGCCTGCGAGGAGATACACATCGTGACGCGGTCGGGATAGCGCATCAGGACGGACTCGACGAGCGTCCCGTCGTGCAGTTTCCACAGCGTCTTGCGCGTGGTGTCGTCGTCGCAGCTGATGTGCCGGATCACGGACATCAGGTCGGGGAACAGCGCCTCGGCGAGCTTCTCCCGCGCGGCCGCCGGGATGTTGGTCCACTCCGCCGGGTCGTGCGCGTACCGCGCGAAGTAGTGCTGCGAGAGCTGCTGGGCGCGGAACGGCTTCTCACCGGTCGCGGCGACCGCTTCCTTGCGCTCGGCGGGCGTGAGGTCGGCGAGGTGCCGCGGGGGCTTCTTGGCTCCGCGGGGCGCGACGAAAGTGAGTTCTCCGGGCTTAGGCATGGTTCATCCAGTGTCGCAGACAGACGGGTGAGGGCCCGCCGCCCTGTGGACAACGGACCCTCACTCGTAAAACGTGCAGGTGGGACGGTGTTTCGTGGTGCCGAGGCGCTCAGCCGGAGCCGACGAACAGCACCAGGAGCAGCCACACGACCGGCGCGGTCGGCAGGAGCGAGTCCAGCCGGTCCATGATGCCGCCGTGGCCGGGGAGCAGCGTGCCCATGTCCTTGATCCCGAGGTCCCGCTTGATCATGGACTCGCCGAGATCGCCGAGGGTGGCGCTGGCCGCGACCGCGAGGCCGAGCAGCAGACCCTGCCACCAGGCGCCGCCGTCGATCAGGAACTCCATGCAGAGCGCGCCGGCGACCATCGCGAAGGCGACCGCCCCGAGCAGGCCCTCACGGGTCTTGCCGGGGCTGATGCGCGGGGCGAGCTTGTGCTTGCCGAAGCGCCAGCCGACCGCGTACGCCCCGGTGTCGCTGACCACCGTGAGGACGAGGAAGGTCAGCACCCGCCACGACCCGTCGTCCGCCGTCAGCAGCAGGGCGACGAAGGTGGCCAGGAAGGGGACGTAGAACGCCGCGAAGACTCCGGCGGTGACGTCCTTGAGATAGCCGTCCGGCGGCTCGGTCATCCGCCACACCAGCACCGCGAGGGCGGTCAGGGCCATCGCGATCCAGGCTCCCTCGGGACCCCGGGCGTAGCCGGCGATGACCATCGCGGCTCCGCCGACGGCCAGCGGGACCAGGGGCGCCTTGATGCCCTTGCGTTCCTGGAGGCGGGAGGTGAGCTCCCAGAGGCCGACGACGACGGCGACCACTATCACGCCGATGAAGACGGCCTTCACGATGAACAGCGACGCGACGATGACGGCGCCGAGACCCACGCCGACCCCTATGGCGGCGCGCAGATCACGCCCCGCACGCTTCTTCTGCGGCGGGGGCGGCAGCGGGGTGGACATGGGCTCCTGCGGCATCTCGTCACGGAACAGGGGGCCGCTGACGTGAGCGGCATCCCTGTCCCGGTCGTCGCGGTCGGCTGCGTCTCTACCTGCGTCGGGAACGTCCGGCACGTTGGGCATGGGCCGAGTCTGCTGGGCGCCATGCACATCGTGGGCAGGACCCGCCGGGGCAGCCCTCATCTCGGGCGTGCCCCAGTAACCGGCTCCTTGCGGGGCACCCCAGGAAGAGTCGTTCATCAGACTTCGAGCAGCTCGGCTTCCTTGTGCTTGAGCAGCTCGTCCACCTGCGCGACGTACTTCGCGGTGGTGTCGTCGAGCTCCTTCTCGGCGCGGCGCACCTCGTCCTCGCCGGACTCCTTGTCCTTGACGAGCTTGTCGAGGGTCTCCTTGGCCTTGCGGCGGATGGAGCGGATCGAGATCTTGGAGTCCTCGGCCTTGGTCTTGGCGACCTTGATGTATTCCTTGCGGCGGTCCTGGGTGAGCTCGGGAAAGGTCACCCGGATGATATTGCCGTCGTTGCTCGGGTTGACGCCGAGGTCGGAGTCACGGATCGCCTGCTCGATGTTGCGCAGGGCGGTCTTGTCGAACGGCGTCACGACGGCCATCCGCGCCTCGGGAACCGAGAACGAGGCCAGCTGGTTGATCGGGGTCAGCGCGCCGTAGTAGTCGGCGACGATCTTGTTGAACATCGCCGGGTGCGCGCGGCCGGTACGGATCGCGGCGAAGTCCTCTTTCGCGACGACAACGGCCTTCTCCATCTTCTCCTCGGCCTCGAGGAGGATTTCTTCGATCACCACGTGCTCCTGCGTGTCTTGAGTGGGCCCGGCGTCGTCATCGTCCGGCCCTGTGGGTCCTGCGTCGCGTCCTCACCTGCACGGTGTCCGACCGGCAGGCCGTTGTCCATCCTGGGGGGCCGTCAGGCCCGGGTGCTCGCGTCGCTCACGAGCGAGCCGATCTTCTCACCCTTGACCGCGCGGGCGATATTGCCTTCGACGGTCAGCTCGAAGACGAGGATCGGGAGCTGGTTGTCACGGCAGAGCGTGATCGCGGTGGCGTCGGCGACCTTCAGGTCGCGAGTGATCACCTCGCCGTACTCCAGTGCGTCGAACTTCACCGCGTCGGGGTTGGTCTTCGGGTCGGAGTCGTAGACGCCGTCCACGCCGTTCTTCCCCATGAGCAGCGCCTCGGCGTCGATCTCCAGGGCACGCTGGGCGGCGGTGGTGTCGGTGGAGAAGTACGGCATGCCCATACCGGCGCCGAAGATCACCACGCGACCCTTCTCCAGGTGCCGTACGGCACGGAGCGGGATGTACGGCTCGGCGACCTGGCCCATGGTGATGGCGGTCTGGACGCGCGAGTCGATGCCCTCCTTCTCCAGGAAGTCCTGGAGCGCCAGGCAGTTCATGACGGTGCCGAGCATGCCCATGTAGTCGGACCGGGCCCGGTCCATGCCGCGCTGCTGGAGCTCGGCGCCGCGGAAGAAGTTGCCTCCCCCGATGACCACCGCGATCTGGGCGCCGTCGCGTACGACGGCGGCGATCTCGCGGGCGATCGTGTGCACGACGTCGGGGTCGACGCCGAGGCCGCCGCCACCGGCGAATGCCTCACCGGAGAGCTTCAGCATGAAGCGTCCGGAACCCTTGTCGTCGTCGCGCTTGTCGTCGGCCTGAATGGCGTCCGCGCCCTTGTCCATGGAAATTCTCCTCGTGCACATACGAAGAAGGCCATTGCCGGTGGGTCTGGTGTCCCTACAGCGGCAATGGCCTCCTCGTCAGATCTGCGGTCGTCCGGCGTGGGTGCGGCCGTCGACTGCACCAGACCCTATCGGGTCTCGTGCTGTTCGCCCGGACGGACTCAGATGCCGACCTTGATGCGCGAGAAGCGCTTCAGGGTGACACCGGCCTCGTCCAGGACCTTCTGGACCGACTTCTTGGCGTCCAGCGCGTACGGCTGGCCGAGGAGGGTCGCCTCCTTGAAGAAGCCGTTGACCCGACCCTCGACGATCTTCGGGAGCGCGGCCTCGGGCTTGCCCTCGGCGCGCGTGGTCTCCTCGGCGACGCGGCGCTCGGCCTCGACGACCTCGGCCGGGACGTCCTCGCGGGACAGGTACTTCGGGGCGAACGCGGCGATGTGCTGCGCGAGACCCTTGGCCAGCCCGGCGTCGGCCTTGTCCAGCTCGACCAGAACACCGATCTGCGGGGGCAGGTCGGGCATGGTGCGGTGCATGTACACGGAGACGAACGCGCCGGTGAACTGCGCGAAACGCTCCAGGACGATCTTCTCGCCGAGGTTGGCGTTGGCCTCGTCGACGTACGCCTGGACGGTCTTGCCGGACTCGATCTCGGAGGCGAGGAGCGCGGCGATGTCGGCCGGGGAGGTCGCGGCGACGTGCGCGGCGAGCGCGTTGGCCACGGCCTGGAACTTGTCGCCCTTGGCGACGAAGTCCGTCTCGCACTTCAGCTCGAGGATGACGCCGGACGTCTGGTCCTCGGAGATGAGGGAGACGACGGCGCCGTTCTCGGCAGAGCGGCCCTCGCGCTTGGCGACGCCCTTCTGGCCCTTGATACGGAGCGCCTCGACGGCCTTGTCGACGCTGCCGTCGGCCTCGTCGAGCGCCTTCTTGCAGTCCATCATGCCGGCGCCGGTGAGCTCGCGGAGCTTCTTGACGTCAGCGGCGGTGTAGTTCGCCATGAGTCTGTATGTCTCTCTCGAAGTCTGAAAGATCTACGGGTGAACGGCGGGGGCGACGCTTGTGGCGTCGGCCCCCGCCGTCAGCAGCCGTGACGGGTGTCAGGCCTGCTCGGCGTCCGCGTCGGCGGCCGGGGCGTCGGCAGCGGCCGGCTCCTCGGCAGCAGCCGGAGTCTCGACAGCGGCCTCGGCCTCGGCGACGGCCTCGGCCGGCTTCTCGGCGTCGGCGACCTTCTCGGTCTCGGCGGAGGACTGGACCTCGGCGGCAGCCGCGGTCTCGTCCTTCTTGTCGCCCTCGAGCAGGTCGCGCTCCCACTCGGCGAGGGGCTCGCCGGCGGCCTTCTCGCCCGGCTTCGAGTCACCGGTGGCGGCACCGGAACGGGCGATGAGGCCCTCGGCGACGGCGTCGGCGATCACGCGGGTGAGCAGGGTGACGGAGCGGATCGCGTCGTCGTTGCCCGGGATCTTGTAGTCGACCTCGTCGGGGTCGCAGTTGGTGTCGAGGATGGCGACGACCGGGATGTGGAGCTTGCGCGCCTCACCGACGGCGATGTGCTCCTTCTTGGTGTCGACGATCCAGACGGCGCTGGGCACCTTCTGCATCTCGCGGATACCACCGAGGGTCTTCTCCAGCTTGGCCTTCTCACGCGAGAGGACCAGGAGCTCCTTCTTGGTGAGGCCGGAGGCGGCCACGTCCTCGAAGTCGATGAGCTCGAGCTCCTTCAGACGCTGAAGGCGCTTGTAGACGGTGGAGAAGTTGGTGAGCATGCCACCGAGCCAACGCTGGTTGACGTACGGCATGCCGACGCGCGTCGCCTGCTCGGCGATGGCCTCCTGGGCCTGCTTCTTCGTACCCACGAACATGATGGAGCCGCCGTGGGCGACGGTCTCCTTGACGAACTCGTAGGCGCGGTCGATGTACGACAGCGACTGGAGCAGGTCGATGATGTAGATGCCGTTGCGCTCGGTGAAGATGAAGCGCTTCATCTTCGGGTTCCAGCGACGGGTCTGGTGACCGAAGTGGACGCCGCTTTCCAGCAGCTCCCGCATCGTGACGACGGCCATGGCCGTACTCCTTGAGGTACTCGGTTATCGCGACCGCAGGTTTGCGTTCGCGCCTGACGCCCCGACGCGCCGTGCCACGAGGGACCGAGGAGCGCGGCCACCTCCGAGAGAGGGAGGTGGCGGGGCGTGCGAAGTCGACCCGGTGACCCGGATCGCCGTAAGAAGTGTACGGGACCGGTTGAGTGCCGGGTGACGGCGATGTCCACAACCGGCGAGTAGTCCACAGGAACGGCCCGTGATCCCCGGAATCCCGGCGTCCGGGCCATCGTGGCGGGCATGCGCCATCAGCCCGGCCCACGCCGCTCCCCCGCCCTCCGCCCCGCCCTCCGCCCCGCTCTCCGTCCCGTGATCCTGCCCGTCCTGCTACTCCCGCTTCTCCTGCTGTACGTGCCGCTCCCGACCGGTCCTTCCGCGCCGGGCGCAGCTGTGGTCCCGGCCGGGGCACCGGCATCCCTCCCCGGCGCGGACGCCGACGTGGAGGCGGATGTGGACGCCGAAGTGGATGCGGACGTGGGCCGGGACGGCGGCGGCCGGAGCTGGCCGCTGGCGGGGAGACCCGCGGTGTCACGGGGGTGGGAACCGCCCTCCGGCCCGTACGGGCCCGGCCATCGCGGCGTGGACCTCGCGGCGGGGCCGGGCGCCCGGGTGCTGGCGGCCGCCGACGGCCGGGTGTCGTTCGCAGGGCGGGTGGCGGGACGCGGGGTGCTCGCCATCGAGGTGGCCGGCAGCGGTACGCCGCCGCTGCGCACCACGTACGAACCGGTACGGGCACTGGCCGAAAAGGGCGCGAGCGTGCGGGCAGGGCAGCCGATCGGGGTGCTGGAGGAGGGGCCGTTCCACTGCGCGGCGGGCTGCCTGCACTGGGGGCTGCGACGCGGCGAGGCCTACCTGGACCCGCTCTCACTGCTGCCGCCCTCGCTGCTGAGGAGAGGGCCCTCGCGGCTGCTGCCGGTGTTCGGGGTGCCGGAGCCGGGGGCCGTCCGGGTCAGCCGCTCACACCGCGCAGGACCATCGCGACGGCGGTGTCCGCGATGACGCCCGGCTCCTCCGCGACGCCCAGTTCGATGCGACGCACGGCGGCGTCGACCGAACCCTGCAGGAGCATGGCGGCGAGCCTCGGCTGTGTGTGGCCCAGGTCGCCCAGCGCTTCGACGATCATGGCGATCAGTCCGCCGTGCGCGGCCCGGATCTTCTCCCGGGCGCCCGCGTCCAGCTCGCTCGCGGAGATCGCGACGACCGCACGGTGGCGGCGGTCCCCGACGAGGTCCAGCTGCCGGCGGACGTACGCCTCGATCTTCGCCTCGGGCGTCTCGGCGCGCTCCATGGCGTTCTCGACCTCGGCCGCCCAGACCGGGAAGTCGACGGCGCACAGCTCCTCGACGACGGCGGCACGGGAGCGGAAGTACTCGTACACGGAGGACCGGGCGAGGCCCGTGCGTTCGGCGAGCGCGGGGAAGGTCAGCGCCTCCGTACCGCCCTCGGACAGCAGGGAGCGCGCGGCGTCCAGGAGGGCGCCGCGCTGCATGGTCCGGTGCTCGGCCACGGAGGCCGCTCGAATCCTGGGCACGCATCCACTCTACGGCGGCAGGTGCGCGGAGGAAGGGTACGGCCTCGGATCGGATGGCCGGAGAGAGCCGGGAGAAGGACGTCAGCGGCCCGCGTCCGCCAGCTTCGCCCGGAGCTGGAGCACGGACTTGGTGTGGATCTGGCTGACCCGGCTCTCGGTCACCCCGAGGACGTTGCCGATCTCCGCGAGGGTCAGGCCCTCGTAGTAGTAGAGGGTCACCACGGTCTTCTCGCGGTCGGGGAGGGTGTTGATGGCCCGCGCGAGCAGTCTTCGCAGCTCCCGGTCCTCGGCGACCTCCACCGGATTGTCGGCGGCGGTGTCCTCCAGGGTGTCCATCAGGCTCAGCCGGTCGCCGCCCTCGCCGCCGACGTGCAGCAGCTCCTCCAGGGCCACCACGTTCGCCAGCGACAACTGGCTGAAAACAGCGTGCAGTTCCTCCAGCGCGATGCCCATCTCCGAGGCGACCTCGGCCTCCGACGGGGTGCGCCGGAACTGCGCCTCCAGCGTCGCGTAGGCGCGCTCCACGTTCCGCGCCTTCTGCCGGACGGACCTCGGGATCCAGTCCAGGGCCCGGAGTTCGTCGATCATGGCGCCGCGGATCCGGGTGATCGCGTACGTCTCGAACTTGATGGCCCGCTCGATATCGAACTTCTCGATGGCGTCGATCAGCCCGAAGACGCCGGAGGAGACGAAGTCGGCCTGCTCGACGTTGGACGGCAGCCCCACGCTCACCCGGCCCGCGACGTACTTCACGAGCGGCGAGTAGTGCAGGATCAGTTGCTCCCGCAGCCGCTCGTCTCCCGTGGTCTTGTAGGAACGCCACAACTCGTCGAGGGAGGAGGGGGCGGGAGGGCGCACAGTGCCACGCGCAACCGGTGGTACTGCCGCGCGGTCAGACCCGGAGGTGTGCTGGGGCATGTGGTGCCTTGAGCCGTTCTGCCGTGAAGTGCTGGGGGACTTTTGTCTGGGGCGAAATCCTTGTGAGCGTAGCGTGACTGCAACGTCGCAGTCCGCGCAGGACGGGAGATCCAGGCTGCGTGATTGCGTTCTGCCGTTCACGCTGTCCGCGCCCGCCCGGGGCCGGGGCCGCCGCCGTGGGCGCGGGTCCCGGGCAGGTCACCGATCGATCGTGCGAGGCCATCGGCTTACCTTTTCACCCGAATGCTCCAGGTCAAGTATCGCCTCGCCGCGCGTCGTCGTTGCGTGCCGAAGGAAGCGTCAACCGCCAGCCGTCGCCTTCGCGTTCGACGAACCCCAGTGAGTGCAGTTCGTACAGTCGACCGAGCGTTTCGTCCGCGGACGTCCCCGCGGTGCGGGCGAGGTCACGGGGGTGGGTGACACCGTGGTAAGGGAGCGCGTCGAGGACACTCGCGGTGACCGCGTCGAGCTGGTCCCTGGGCAGCACCGGGCCGCGGCGGAGCGGCGGGAGATCGCCCATGTCCCCGACCAGCTCGACGACTTCATCGGCATCGGTGACGAGCACGCCCTCACCGCGCAACAGTTCGTGGACACCTGCCGACAGTCCGCTGGTGGCGGGGCCTGGCACCCCCATCGCGAAGCGGCCGAGCCGTTGCGCCTGGCGGGCGGTGACCAGGGATCCGCTGCGGTACTGGGCCTCGACCACGACCGTTCCCCTGGTCAGCGCGGCGATGACCCGGTTGCGCAGAATGAATCTGCTGCGGGTGGGGTGGGCGGACGGCGGCAACTCGGCGACGATGAGACCCTGTTGGGCCATACGCCCGAGCAACTCGGCGTGCCCGCGCGGGTAGGGGACGTCAACTCCGCAGGCCAGGACCGCCGTCGTCGCCCCGCCTGCGGCCAGCGCGCCGCGGTGGGCCGCCCCGTCCACCCCGAACGCGGCCCCCGACACCACCACCCAGCCGCGCTCCGCGAGCCCGGAGCCGAGGGTCGCCGCCATGTGCGCGCCGTACGGGGTGCAGGCCCTCGCACCGACCACCGAGACCGAGCGCAGGGACCACAACCGCAGGTCGGGCCGCCCCCGCACCCAGAGCCCGACGGGCCGCGCGTCGCCCAGGTCGTCCAACTGGCTCGGCCATTCCGGGTCCCCCGGACAGACGAAGCGCCCGCCGAGCGCGGCGACCGCGGCCAGATCCCGCTCCGGCTCCGCGGCGGCCGCACGCAGGCGGTAGCCCCCGAGCCGGGCGGCGGTCATCCCCGGCAGCCTCTCGGCGGAGCCGTCCTCGACGGTGAGCCTCCGCATCAGCTCGACCGCACCGGTCCGCCGGAGCCAGCCCCCGGCACGCTCGTCCCCCGGCTCCAACACCCGCGTCAACGCCGCCCTGGCCACCCGCTCCGACTCCTGGTCTCCGCAACGGCCGGGGTGCGCGTCACGGCCGGGGTACCCGTCGCGGTGGCGGTCCCCTTCGCGGTGCCGGTCGAGGTCGCGGCCCCGGCCCCCCGGGCGCTGCTCCCCGTCCTCCTCCGGCCCGTACCGCCGCTCCCCCCGCAGACCGGTCACCGCTCCCCCACCCCCATCGGCACCCCGCGCTGGATGCCCGTCCGCAGCTCCAGGGCCACCGCCACGTCGGAGGCGTCCGGGCGGTCGGCGCCGCGCAGGTCCGCAACGGTCCACGCCACCCTCAGCACCCGGTCCAGGCCCCGGGCCGTGAGGATCCCGCGTTCCAGGTCGCGTTCCGCCGCCGCCAGTGCCCCCGGGGCCGCGAGCAGCCGGGTCCGCAGCTCGTGGCCGGGGACCTCGCTGTTCGTCGTCCACGGGGTGCCGGCCAGCCGCTCGGCCGCGCGCGCCCTGGCGTCGCGGACGCGTGCGGCGACGACGGCCGTCGACTCGCCCCGGCCGCCCTGCCCCAGCAGGTCCGCGCGATCGACCGGCTCCACCTCGACCCGCAGGTCCACCCGGTCGAGCAGCGGCCCGGACAGGCGCGCCTGATAGCGGCGGACCACCGAGGGCGGGCACTCGCAGCCCGCGCCGGTGAGGGTGTGCCGCCCGCAGGGACACGGATTGGCGGCCAGCACCATCAGGAACCGGGCGGGTAGCCGCACCACTCCCGCCGCCCGCGCGACCACCACATGACCGGACTCCAGGGGCTGGCGCAGCGCGTCGAGAGCCTTGCCCGAGAATTCGGGGGCCTCGTCGAGGAAGAGGACCCCGCGGTGGGCGAGGGACACCGCCCCCGGCCTCGGGATCCCATTGCCCCCGCCGACCAGCGACTGCATGGTCGCCGAGTGGTGCGGGGCGCAGTAGGGCGCCCGGGAGACGAGCGGTTCACCCGGGGGGAGGATGCCCGCCACGGAGTGGACCGCCGTCACTTCGAGGGATTCCTGCCGGGTCAGCGGCGGCAGGACCGCCGACAGCCGCTCGGCCAGCATGGTCTTGCCCGCGCCCGGCGGGCCGGAGAACAGCAGATGGTGTCCGCCGGCCGCGGCCACCTCCAGGGCCCGGCGCGGACGCGGCTGCCCGGCGACGTCCGCCAGATCCGGCCGGTGTCCGTCGCCCCGCGCGGCGGCCGGGGCGAGTCCCGCGCCGAGGCCCGAGCCGGGGATCATGAGCCCGGCCAGCATGGCGTCGGGGCGGCCCTGGTCGTCGGCGGGTTCCTCGGGCACCGGTTCGTCGCACAGGACGGCGATGAGCTGGCGCAGACTCCGGACGCCGAGGACCGAGACCCCGGGCACCAGGGCCGCCTCGCCGGCCGACTGCTCGGCGACGACCACCTGCTCGTACCCCGCTTCGGCCGCCGCGAGGACGGCGGGCAGCACCCCGCGTACCGGGCGGACGCGGCCGTCCAGACCCAGCTCGCCGACCATCACCACATCGGCGATCATGGCCGGGTCGATCCGCTCCGCCGCTCCGAGCACGGCGCACGCGACGGCGAGATCGAACCCCGAACCGCTCTTCGGCACGGAGGCCGGGGAGAGCCCCACCGTGAGCTTCTTCTGCGGCCACTCGGCTCCGGAATTGACCACGGCGGCCCGCACCCGGTCCCGGCTCTCGACCAAGCTCTTGTCCGGCAGTCCCACCAGGGTGAAGGCCGCCACCCCCGGCTCCAGGTCCGCCTGGACCTCCACCACCACGCCCTCGACGCCGACCAGCGCCACGGAACACGCTCGCGCGAAGCCCATCAGGACACCCCCCGGGCATGCTCCGTGACCGGGGCTCCGCGCCGGGGCACGATCACCCCGATCAGGTCGATGCGGACACCGCCTGGCGGTGGCCCGCCGTGCCCGTCGAGCCAGATCTCGGCGAGCCGTCGCAGCCGGTCCGCCTTGGCCGGGCCGACCGCCGCCATGGGGTGTTCGAACCCCTGTGAGCTGCGCGTCTTCACCTCGCAGAAGACCAGGGCGTCGCCGTCCCTGGCCACGATGTCGATCTCTCCGGCGCGACAGCGCCAGTTGCGCTCGACCACCGCCATCCCGGCTTCGGCCAGCAGCCGCGCCGCCAGATCCTCGCCGTACCGCCCGAGTGCCCCCCGTGCGTTCATGTCGGCACCACCTCCGGCACCGACTGTGACCCGTCGGGACCGAGGATGTGGATCTTGGTGGACAACCCCCCGGATGTGGAAAACCCGGCCACCCACACGGGTGACCGGGTCGTTCACTGCGCGTCGCGTATCGGCGGCCGCCCGCCGGGGCCGCGCGGGCTCAGCCTCCCGGAAGTTCCAGATCGCTCTTGTTGAGCTCTTCGATGTTGACGTCCTTGAAGGTCAGGACGCGGACCTGCTTGACGAACCTCGCGGGCCGGTACATGTCCCAGACCCAGGCGTCCGCCATGGATACCTCGAAGAAGACCTCACCCTGGACGGAGTGCACCTGCATCTCGTAGTCGTTGGTGAGGTAGAAGCGCCGTTCGGTCTCGATCACATATTTGAACAGACCGACGACATCGCGGTACTCCCGGTAGAGCTTCAGCTCCATCTCGGTCTCGTACTTCTCGAGGTCCTCGGCGCTCATGGCATGTTTCCCCTTCAGCCGTGCGTGCCCCCATTGTGCGCCAGCCTCCGGCGCCCCTGAACGATTAGACGATTTCGGGGGCCAGAACCAGCGGATCACGCGGGGGACCCTCGTCGAGGAGCCTGCGCAGCAGCTCGGCGAGTCTGGTCGGGTACACCGTCTCACGCGTCGCCAGCAGTTCGGCGGAAGTCCACCACCTCAGACCGGCGACGCTGCGCAGTTCCAGGTCGGTGAGGCCCTGCGGGGAGGTGGCGGTCTGCGCCGTACGGGCCAGGTAGTACCACTCGTCCTGGTCCCAGCGCCGCCCGTCGAACGGGAAGGAGCAGATCCGCGTCCACAGGAGCGGGCCCAGCTCGATGTCCGTGATGCCGGTCTCCTCGGCGAGCTCGCGGCGGGCCGCCTGCTCCCGGGTCTCGTCGCCTTCGAGACCGCCGCCCGGGGTGAACCACCAGTGGTCGGCCCGGTCGTCCGGCTCGTGCCCGTGCAGCAGCAGAACGCGGTCGTCGGGGTCCAGGAGGACCACCCGGGCGACCCGGCGGGCCCCGGAGGTCATCGGGCCCCGCCGGGGGCCGTCCCACGACGGGCGAGGCGCGCCGCCACAGGCCCGTACACCGCACCGGCGAGGATCAGTGCCACTCCCACCACGATCGCGCCCAGCTGGAGCGGCAGGGGCCCTGCGGCGGACACTCCGCCGGGCAGCGCGGCGAACGATGCGGGCCTGCCGATCATGCCGTTCATCGGCCAGGCGACCGCGTCCACCCGGGCCTGCACGGCGCTCAGCGGCACGGAGCCCTCGCCGGCGTCCTGCAGGTGGACCCGGGAGTCCAGGGAGGTGGCCCGTTCGTCGCCGAGCAGGAAGATCTGGCCCCGGGGCACGGTGGCGGAGAAGTCCTGGGGCGAGGCGGGCGCACGCTTTCCCGGGGCGGCCGGGCCCCGGTCGAGATACGGCTCGTCGACGGGGGTCCCGTTGACGGTGAGCCGTCCTTCCTTGTCGCAGCAGGCCACCTTGTCGCCACCGATCCCGACGACGCGCTTCACCATCGGTGTGGCGCCCCAGACCTGGTCGGTGAAGACCACCACGTCACCGCGCCGGACCTCGGCGCCGTCTATCCGCTCGGCGAGCACCCGGTCACCGGGGTTCACCGTGGGGGACATCGAGGCGGTCGGAACCGTGTACGGCTGGTAGACCACCGCCGCCCAGACGAAACCGCCGAGGAAGAGCACACAGCCGACGGCCACGGCCAGGCCCGACACCATGGTGCCGAGCCGGCCGCGGCCGTCTTCCTTGCGTCCTGTACCGCTCATCCCAGCGCTCCCCCGTCGGAGATCGACAATCGCTGATCCGAGTCGGCACCCTACCCGGCGGTACGCCCGGCGGTCAGCCTCCGGCGGCGCCACAACACGAGGGGCACCGCTCCGGCTACGCCCAGTGCCGCCGGGGCCATCGCGGCGGCCGCGTTCAGACCGGGCTGGTCGAAGGTGCCGGGGACCGGAAGGGTCGCCCAGCGGCCCAGCGGCCAGGCGACGACCACGGCGCGGCCGACGACCTCGTCCGTGGAGACCGTGCCCTGTCCCGGGAGTTCCTGGTGGTAGCGCGAGTCCAGGGAGTTCTGCCGGTGGTCGCCCATGACGAAGATCCGGCCGTCCGGCACCTTGATCGGGCCGAAGGGCTTGTCGTTGCAGGGGGTGTTCCCCGGGAAGATGAACGACTTCTCGTCCAGGCTCTTCCCGTTGACCGTGACCGGCCCGTTCTCCTTGCACTCCACGGTGTCGCCGCCGACCGCGATGACCCGCTTGATCAGGTCCTTCTCCTCGGAGGACGGCATCAGGCCGATGAAGCTCAGGAACTTCTGCACCGCGTTGGGCTCCGGGGTCGCGGTGTCCTCCAGCCAGCCGCCCGGGTCGTGGAAGACCACGACCTCGCCGCGCTCCGGCTCCGAGCCGAACCACGGGGTCAGCTTGTCGACCAGCACCCGGTCACCCCGCTGCAGGGTGTTCTGCATGGAGTCCGAGGGGATCGAGAACGCCTGGACCAGGAACGTCTTGATCAGCAGCGCCAGAACCAGGGCGATGCCGACGAGCAGCGGCAGCTCCAGCCAGAAGGAACGCTGCCTCCTGGGAGGCTTGCCACCGTCGTCGCCAGGGGTGTCGCCGTCACCCTCCGGCGGGATCGCCGCCCCGGCCTCGGGAGACTCGTCGCGCTCCGGCCGGTCCTCGGGTTCGTCGTGTCCGGATCGTGCGCCGACCGCCAAATCCCCCACATCCACTCCTCAATACGTGCCACTGCCCGCGCCCGATCCGGTGCAGGCCCACCACTCCCATAACGAGCGGGAGTTCCGCAGGGGTCGGGAGCCGGACCATTCCGTCGCGATCCGGAGGTGCCACACTATTCGACGGGGCCGGAGCCGCTGCCTCCGATGCCCGTGAGTCCGGGACCGCGGTGAAGGCGTCGCGTTCTTCCAGGGTGCTCCAGTGGCCGAACGGCCAGGCGATCACGACGGCCCGCCCCACGACCTCCGTCTCGGAGACCGTGCCCCGGTCGGGCTCGTTGAGGTGGAAGCGGGAGTCGGCGGAGTCGGAGCGGTGGTCCCCCATCACGAACAGCCGGCCCTCGGGGACCTTCACCTCGAACGGGATGGTCGAGGGACGGTCGTCGGGGTGCAGGTAGGTCTCGGCCAGCGGTACGCCGTTGACCGTGATCCGGCCGTCCTCGCCACAGCACTTCACGGTGTCGCCGCCGACCGCGATGACCCGCTTGATCAGGTCCTGTTCGTCGTCGGACGGCAGCAGCCCGATGAAGGTCAGCACCTCGGTGACCTGCTTGACGCCGATCGGCGGGTCCTTCTGCTGCCCGGGGTTCTCCTGCTGGAGCCAGCCGCCGGGGTCCTTGAACACCACGACGTCGCCGCGCTGCGGCTTCGATCCGAACCACGGGGTCAGCTTGTCCACCAGCACCCGGTCACCGATCCGGATGGTCTGCTCCATCGACCCGGACGGGATGACGAACGCCTGGACCAGGAACGTCTTCAGGACGAGCGCGATCAGCAGCGCCACGACGATGAGGACGGGTATCTCCTTCACCGCCGACCTGCGGCGCTTGCGCCGGACCTTCTTGGCGAGCCGGCGGCGCTCGGCCCGGGTGGGCAGGGAGCGCGGCCCGGTCGGCCTGGTCCCGGTCGGCAGGGAGGCCTCGGGGTCGGGTGCGCCGCGCGGACGTCCGCGGTTACCCATGCGCCCCGCCGGGCGCCCGTATGCCGTCGAAGGCGCCGGTCCCCTCCAGCGAACCCGTACGGGCCGGCGGCCAGCCGAGCCAGTCCACCCGTCCGGTCACCCGCTCGACGGGAACCATCCCGCCGCCGGGCGACCCGAGATGGTCCCGTGAGTCGCTGGAGCGGCTGCGATGGTCGCCCATCATCCACAGGGTGCCGGCGGGCACCACGATGTCGAAGGGCGCCCGGGAAGCGGTGTCGCCGGGGTACAGATAAGGCTCGTCCACCGTCGCGCCGTTGACCGCGAGCCTTCCCCGCGCGTCGCAGCAGACGACGCGGTCCCCGCCCGTGCCGACCACCCGCTTCACGAAGTCGGTGTCGGCGGGCTCGGCGAGCCCCAGGGAGGCCGCCGCCCCGCGCGCCAGGCCGGCCAGGGGGTTCGCGTCGAGGTCCTCCTGCACGAACGAGCCGGTGCCGTCGAAGACCACCACGTCGCCGCGCTCGGGTTCCGCGCCGAACCGGTACGCCAGCTTGTTGACCAGGACCCGGTCCCCGACCTGCAGGGTGGGCTCCATCGAGCGGCTGGGGATCAGGAAGGGCTGGACCACGTAGGAGCTGAACAGCAGCAGGACGAGGGTGGCCACGACCGCACCGGCGAGCACCCGCCGCCAGGACAGCACAGCGGCGGCACGGGCCCGCGTACGCGAAAAGCGCGACCCCTCCCCGGACCCCGCTTCGGGTTCCGAGGAGCGGTCGCGCTCCGAGTGCTGTGCTTGCGTGTCCATCGCGGCCGAAGCTTATCCGGCCGTCCTGTGGACGCGGGCGGCAGCTCAGTTGTCGCGCTTCTCCTTGATCTTCGCGGCCTTGCCGCGCAGCTCACGGAGGAAGTACAGCTTGGCGCGACGGACGTCACCGCGGGTGACGAGCTCGATCTTCTCGAAGATCGGGCTGTGCACCGGGAAGGTGCGCTCGACGCCGACGCTGAAGGAGACCTTGCGGACCGTGAAGGTCTCGCTGACGCCCGAGCCCTGGCGGCGGATGACAACACCCTTGAACTGCTGGATACGGGAGCGGTTGCCCTCGATCACGCGCACGTGGACGTTGACGGTGTCACCGGGGCGGAACGCCGGGACGTCCGAACGGAGGGTGGCGGCGTTGACGCCATCGAGCAGGGAAGCCATGGTTTCTGCTTTCTTCGCCGATGCCACAGGTCATCGACGGCATGTCGTTGAGGAGTTCGGAGTGCTGATCGCGTCGGGCGGGCGTCTTTCCCCCTGTGGCAGGGGCGCACTCCGGACGTACAGCAGCGGCCTATTCTTCCACGCCGGTGGGCCTGCGCCAAAATCGGCCGCCGGGCTCCGGCGCGAAGCCGAGGATGGAGAGGATCTCGCGGTCCTTCTTGTCGAAGGCGCCCGCCTCGCACCGCTCGATCAGATCGGGCCGGTTGAGGGCGGTGCGGGCGAAGGCCTGGTCCCGCCGCCAGCGTGCGATCCTGCCGTGATGGCCGCTGAGCAGGACGTCCGGGATCGACCGGCCGCGCCACTCGGGCGGCTTGGTGTAGACGGGCCCCTCCAGGAGGTTCGCCATCGCGCCGGGGGCGAAGGAGTCGTCCCGGTGGGACTCGGCGTTGCCGAGGACGCCGGGCAGCAGCCGGGCCACGGCCTCGGTGATCACCAGGACGGCCGCCTCGCCGCCGGCCAGCACGTAGTCGCCGATGGAGACCTCGACGACCCGCAGCCGGGTGGCGTACTCGTCGATCACCCGGCGGTCGATGCCCTCGTACCGCGCCGGGGTGAAGACCAGCCAGGGCTCGGCGGAGAGTTCGACGGCCAGTTCCTGGGTGAACGGGCGACCGCTGGGCGTGGGCACGACGAGCACCGGGGAACCCGCCCCGGCCTCGTAGCCGTCGGCCAGCGCGTCGTCCAGCGCCTCGCCCCAGGGCTCGGTCTTCATGACCATGCCGGGGCCGCCGCCGTACGGGGTGTCGTCGACCGTGTTGTGCCGGTCGTGCGTCCACTCCCGCAGGTCGTGCACGTGGACGTCCAGCACGCCGCGGGCACGGGCCTTGCCGACGAGGGAGACGTTCAACGGTTCCAGGTACTCCGGGAAGATCGTGACGACGTCGAGTCGCATCAGGCGTCGCCCTTCGGCGCCCCGCCCGTGTCCCCGGCGGCCTCTTCCTCGTCGCGGGAGGAGGCCACCACGGCCTCGCTCTCGTCGATCAGGCCGGGCGGCGGGGTGATGACCGCGCGCTGCTCCTCCAGGTCGATCCCGGTGACGATCTCCTCCACGAAGGGGATCATCACCTCGCTGCCGTCGGGGCGCTCCACGATGAACAGGTCCTGCGAGGGCAGATGGGAGATCTCGGTGATCCGGCCGATCGCGGTGCCGTCGGCGAGCACCACGTCGAGGTCGATCAGCTGGTGGTCGTAGAACTCCTCGGGGTCCTCGGGGAGCTCCTCCGGGTCCACGTCGGCGATCAGCAGGGTGTTGCGCAGCGCCTCCGCGGCGGTGCGGTCGCGCACCCCCTCGAAGCGCAGCAGGAGCCTGCCGCTGTGGACCCGGCCCGTCTCGATCGTCAGCGGGCCCGTCTCCGCCGGTTCGGTGGCCAGGACGGCACCGGGTCCGAGCCGCAGCTCCGGCTCGTCCGTTCGTACCTCGACGGTGACCTCGCCCTTGATGCCGTGGGCGCGACCGATCCGCGCGACTACCAACTGCACGCTGTTCTCCGATTGATGGGGTGCGGACGTCGACCTGTCGCGGAAACGTCCGGGTGGCCGACGACAAAGGCCGGGGACGGCCCGAAGGCCCTCCCCGGCCCTGGCCGGTGTTCAACTCGCTTATCAGCGAACCTGGTCCACATCGACGAGGTCGACGCGGATCCCACGGCCGCCGATGGCACCCACGACCGTGCGCAGAGCGCGAGCGGTGCGGCCGTTACGGCCGATCACCTTGCCGAGGTCGTCGGGGTGGACCCGGACCTCCAGCACGCGTCCGCGACGCAGGGTGCGCTCGGCAACCTGCACGTCGTCGGGGTTGTCGACGATGCCCTTCACGAGGTGCTCGAGAGCCTCCTCGAGCATGCTCAGGCCTCGGTCGACTCGGTGGACGCGGGGGCCTCAGCCGCCTCGTCCGCCTTCTTGTCGGACTTCTTGGCCTTGGGGGTGATGGCCTCACCCTTGGCCTCGTCGCCGTCCGAGGACAGCGCCTCGAACAGCGCGCGCTTGTCAGCCTTGGGCTCCGGCTGCAGCAGCGGCGCGGGGGCCGGGAGGCCCTTGTGGGCCTGCCAGTCACCGGTGAGCTTCAGGATCGCGAGGACGGGCTCGGTCGGCTGGGCGCCGACGGACAGCCAGTACTGCGCGCGCTCTGCGTTGACCTCGATGCGCGAGGGGTTCTGCACCGGGTGGTACAGGCCGATCTCCTCGATGGCCCGGCCATCACGGCGGGTACGGGAGTCGGCGACGACGATGCGGTAGTGAGGCGAACGGATCTTGCCCAGACGCTTCAGCTTGATCTTGACTGCCACGGAAGTGGTGTCTCCTGGTCTATGACGTGGTTGGGCACAACTAGATGCCACGTGGGGTTGCGGTACTCGGAGTGCCCGATGGACGCGTCAGCCGGAGGAGAGAGGGGTCCTGTGCGACTGTCGAGTACAGCTAGCCATTGTGCCACACGCCGTCGGCTCACCCCACCGCGACCGCCGCTTCCGGAATCCGGAACGGCTTGCCGCAGCCGCCGCAGACGATCGGCGCCTGCGCCAGGACCGACGGGACGACGCGGACGTTGCGTCCGCAGTCGCAGACGGCCTTGACCCGCACACCGCCCCCGGAGGAACCGTGCCGGGCGGCAGGTCCGCGGAAGGAGCGCTTGGTGTCGGCGGCGGTGGCGACCGTGTGCGCCTTGAGGGCGCGCTGCAGCCGTTCGGTGGTCGGACGGTACCGGCGCTTGGCTTCCGGATTCAGCGTGACCAGCGAGAATCCGCTGCTGGGGTGGGGTTCCTCGGCGTGATCGAGGCCCAGCTCCTCGGCGATCGCGAGGAAACGTCGGTTGTGGTAGCGGCCGGCGCGGGAGGTGTCGCGGACACCTCTCGCGGCGGCGATGCCGTGGACTGCCTCGTGGAGCAGTCGCTCGAAGGAGAGCTCGGCGCCACAGGCGGACGAGGACTCTCCGATCAGGGACTCGGGCGCGGCAAGATCGGGCAGCTCGGCGTGGTACCGCTGAATGTCGGCCCACGCCTGTGCCAGCTCTGCGGCAAGTACAGGTGGTGTCGTGCTCACGTCGTGACAACGAGCCCGAGTGCCCCGGTGTTCCTATTCCGGGGCATCCCAAATAATTTGCACGTACCAGTCAGTTGCCCTTGATGCGTCCGGACGAGGGCGGGTGCGCAGAACTGCGGAGAAGACGCACAGCTCACACCAAGGTGGTGCACAGCGTGCGGTGCGCCCGGGGCCGGGGATGTGAGGAGCGCGGGCGGCCTCCGGTCCTGACGAATCCGCCCGCGAGACTACCCGCCGCGCCGCTCGACGTGCCCGGCGCGGAGTGTCGGGTAAGACTGGGTCGGAGAGCAGACGTGGGACGGGGCGCACGACCGGGGCACACAAGCACTGCTCCACAACCCCTGGACGGAACGGCGGATGCGCAGTTCTCTGGCTACGGGGGTGCGGAACACACGCACACGGGGGACGTCCACTCGGGCACGACCGACCTCCTGGCGGATTGGGGCACTTTCCATGACACCAACGCTCGTCCGGAACCACCTGGACGCGGATCCCTCCGCGCCGGCGGACGCCGGTACCCGCGCACGTGACTGGGCCGAGATCCAGGAACGCATGCTCGCGCCGCTGTACGAGGCGGTGTACGACCGGATGGAAGTCGGGGCCGCCACCCGGATGCTGTCCCTCGGCTGCGGCTCCGGCCTCGCGATGCTCGTCGCGGCGGCCCGGGGGGCGCATGTCACGGGTGTGGACTCCGACCGGGAGCGCCTGGCCCTGGCCCGCGCCCGGCTGCTGCCCGACGCCGGCTGGGACGACGCGCCCGCGCACTCCGCGCACGGGGCCCACCGCCGGGCCCGGCTGCTGGAGGACGGGCGGCCGGCGGGCGCGGACGGCGCTCCGTACAACCTGATCACGGTCTTCGAGCCGATCGGCTGTGCGGCCGGGGACTCCGAAGGGCTCGACCCGGCGCTGCGGTCCGCGGTGCCGCTGGCCGTCCGGGGCGCCACCGTGGTGCTGACCGGCTGGGGTCCGCCGGAGCGCTGCGCCACGGCCGCGGTGCTGCGGGTGGCCGCCCGGCTCGCGGAGTCCGCGCGTCCGCCGCGTACGGATCCGGGCCGGTGGCGGCCCACGCTCCGGGACGATCTGGAGGATGTGGCGGCGCGCGCCGGGCTGAAGCCGGACGGTTCGGGCCGGGTGTCCTGCCCGTTCGGCTACGCGGACGTGGGCAGCGCGGTGCGCGGACTCCTGTCCACCGGGCTCTTCGACGCCGCCGTCCGGGCCACGGACCGCTCCCAGGTCGAGAAGGAGGTCGCGGAGGCCCTGCATCCGTACCGGCGGCAGGACGGCACGGTGTGGATGCCGAACGTCTTCCGCTATCTGGTCTGCGTGACCTGAGCGGACGACGTCACCGCATGCGTAAGGGGCGCCCTCCAGAGAGGGCGCCCCTTACGCGTGGCGATCGGTTCCGCTACATGAACTTCTTGAACTCGTCCGGCAGCTCGAAGTTCTTGTCCTCCTGGGCGGGCAGACCGAACGCGCCGCCCTGGCCCGCCTGCTCGCGGCGTTCGGCGGCGGCGGCCTCCTCGGCCTTGCGCTTCATCGGGTTGCCGCTCTTGCGCTTGCCCTTGGCCTGCTTGATCTGCTTCTTCTGACGGCCGGGGCCGCCGCCCATGCCGGGCATCCCCGGCATCCCGGGCATGCCGCCGCCCTGGGCCATCTTCGACATCATCTTGCGGGCCTCGAAGAAGCGCTCCACGAGGCTCTTGACCGCGGAGACCTCGACGCCCGAGCCCTTGGCGATACGGGCCCGGCGCGAGCCGTTGATGAGCGTCGGCTCGGCGCGCTCCTTGGGGGTCATCGACTTGATGATCGCGGCGGTGCGGTCGATGTCGCGCTCGTCGATGTTGTTGATCTGGTCCTTGATCTGCCCCATGCCGGGCAGCATCCCGAGCAGCTTGGAGATGGAGCCCATCTTGCGGACCTGTTCCATCTGGGACAGGAAGTCGTCGAGCGTGAAGTCCTTGCCGCCCTTGCTCGACGACAGCTTGGAGGCCATTTTGGCGGCCTCTTCCTGACTGAACGTCTTCTCCGCCTGCTCGATCAGGGTGAGCAGGTCACCCATGTCGAGGATGCGGGAGGCCATCCGGTCCGGGTGGAACGCGTCGAAGTCCTCCAGCTTCTCGCCGTTCGACGCGAACATGACCTGCTTGCCCGTGACATGGGCGATCGACAGGGCCGCGCCGCCGCGGGCGTCGCCGTCGAGCTTGGAGAGCACCACGCCGTCGAAGCCGACGCCGTCGCGGAAGGCCTCCGCGGTGTTGACCGCGTCCTGACCGATCATCGCGTCGACGACGAAGAGGATCTCGTCGGGGCTGACGGCGTCGCGGATGTCCGCGGCCTGCTGCATCAGCTCCTGGTCGATGCCGAGGCGGCCGGCGGTGTCGACGATGACGATGTCGTGGACCTTGGCCTTGGCGAACTCCATGGAGTCCTTGGCGACCTGGACCGGGTCACCGACGCCGTTGCCCGGCTCGGGGGCGTACACCGCGACACCGGCGCGCTCGGCGACGACGCTGAGCTGGTTGACGGCGTTGGGGCGCTGGAGGTCACAGGCGACGAGCAGCGGGGAGTGGCCCTGGCTCTTGAGCCAGAGGCCGAGCTTTCCGGCCAGCGTCGTCTTACCGGCGCCCTGGAGGCCGGCGAGCATGATCACGGTGGGCGCGGTCTTGGCGAACCGCAGCCGCCGGGTCTCGCCGCCGAGGATGGAGACGAGCTCCTCGTTGACGATCTTGACGACCTGCTGGGCGGGGTTCAGCGCCTGGGAGACCTCGACGCCGCGCGCCCGCTCCTTCACGTTGGCGATGAAGGCCCGGACCACGGGCAGGGCGACGTCGGCTTCCAGCAGGGCGATACGGATCTCGCGTGCCGTGGCGTCGATGTCCGCCTCGGACAAGCGGCCCTTGCCCCTGAGGTTCTTGAAGGTCGCGCTAAGGCGGTCGGAGAGAGTATCGAACACGGCGCTCGTCGGTCCTCAGGGTCGGGGGCGGGGCAGGTCGGTCGCCCTCCAGGGTATCCGTCCCCCGGCGAACACCAAGCCCTCGCCCGGATACGAAGGGGAGCGAGGGCTCGCGGACGGTGTCCTGCGGGTCAGCCGAGGGCCTTCTCGACCTCCCCGGCAACCTCCCCTGCCCGGCTCCGGGACAGGGGTTCGCCGTCGGTCCCGGTGACGTAGAAGGCGTCCACGGCGTTGGCGCCGAGGGTCGAGACATGGGCGCTGCGCACCCGTACCGCGCTCTGTTCCAGAGCCCGGCCGATGCGGTGCAGCAGGCCGGGGGCGTCCTGGGCGCGGACCTCGATGACGGTGGCGCGGCGGGAGCCGGCGGCGGCCACGGTCACCCGGGGCGGCGGGGCCTTCACGCCGCGCCGGCGCGGGTAGGCGGCCTCCCGCTCGGCGAGGCGGGCCCGGATGTCCAGGGAGCCGTCCAGGGCGCGTACGAGGTCGGCGCGGAGGCGGGCGGCCTGCGGGAGGGACCCGTACTCGGCGGCGACCCGCCAGCTGAGCAGCAGCAGGTCCGCGGATTCGCCCACCTCGTTGGGCAGCTCCACCGCGCGCAGGTCGGCGGCGCGCACGGTGAGGCGGTGCAGGGCGAGGACTCCGGCGGCGGCGGGCAGCACGCCGGGGCGGTCGGGCAGGGCGATGAGGAGTTCGACGCCGACGGGTTCCACTTCGCCGTCGCCGGCGGGCTCCTCGGACTGGGTGTGCAGGGCGAGGACGGGTTCGCCGGTGCGCAGCGCCTCGACGGCCAGGCGTTCGTGCTCGGCGCTGGGCGCGGCCTCCTCGGGCTCGTCGGGGAGCTCTCCGGCGAGGACGGCGGCGACCCGCTTGACCAGGTCGGCGACGAGGGAGGCGCGCCAGGAGCTCCAGGCCGCGGGCCCGGTGGCCAGCGCGTCGGCCTCGGTGAGGGCGTGCAACAGCTCCAGGGTGGAGGTGCTGGAGACGGCGGCGGCGACGGCATGCACGGTGGCGGGATCGTCGAGGTCGCGCCGGGTGGCGGTGTCGACGAGCAGCAGATGGTGGCGTACGAGGGTGGCGATGACGCCCACGTCGTGTTGGTCGAAGCCGATGCGGGCGGCCATGTCGCGGGCGATGACCTCGCCGGCCACGGAGTGGTCGCCGGGCCAGCCCTTGCCGATGTCGTGGAGGAGGGCGGCGACCAGGAGGAGGTCGGGGCGGTGGACGTGGCGGGTGAGGGAGGCGGCGCGGACGGCGGTCTCCACGAGGTGCCGGTCGACGGTCCAGGTGTGGACGGGGTTGCGCTGGGGGCGGCAGTGGACGCGTTCCCAGTCGGGCAGCAGCCGGGTGATGATCCCTTCCGCTTCGAGCGCCTCCCAGACGCCGACGGTCGCCTCCCCCGCGCCGAGCAGCGTGACGAGTTCCTCGCGGGCCTCGGGGGGCCACGGGACCGGCAGCGGCTGGGCGGTGGTCGCCAGGTGGCGTACGAGGTGGCGGGAGAGCGGGAGTCCGGCCTCGGCGGCGGCGGCCGCGGCGCGCAGGGTGAGGACCGGGTCGCGTTCGGGGCGGGCGGCGCGGGCGAGGACCACTTCGCCGTCCGCGTCCACCACTCCGTCGGCGAGCGGGGTGCGTTCGGGGGCGGCCTTGGTACCGAGGCCGCCGCTGAGCATGGCGCGGAGCTTCGGGCGGACCGAGCGGGCGCGCAGGACCCGGTTGACCTCGCGCCAGGTGACGTCGGTGGCGTACGAGACGGTGCGGGCGGCCTCGTAGACCTTGCGCAGCAGGGTGTCGGCGTCGAGGAGGCCGAGGGCCTCGGCGACCTGGTCCTGTTCCTGGAGGGCGAGGCGGTCGGTGGCGCGGCCGGTGGTGAGGTGGAGGGCGTCGCGGGCGTCCAGGAGGGTGCGGCGGGCCTCGGCGAGGCCTTCGCGGGGGGCGTCGGCGACCCAGGACGCGGCGACGGCGCGCAGAGCGGTGGCGTCGCGGAGGCCGCCGCGGGCCTCCTTGAGATCGGGTTCCAGGAGGAACTGGAGCTCGCCCATCCGCTCCGCGCGTTCCTGGCAGAGCTCGTGGAGGGCGGGGAGGCGTTTGGGGGCCTGGTTGCGCCAGTCGGCGAGGATCGCGGTGCGCAGGGAGGCGACGAGGCCGAGGTCGCCGGCGACCGGGCGGGCGTCCAGCAGGCCGAGCTGGACCTTGAGGTCCTCGCCCGCCGTCTTCCGGGCCTCGCCGGGGGTGCGTACGGAGTGGTCGAGGGCCAGGCCCAGGTCCCAGACCGGATACCAGATGGCGTCGGCGAGAGCGGCGAGGGCGGCCGCGTCGGCGCTGCCGTCGTGCAGGAGGAGCAGGTCGAGGTCGCTGCGCGGGGAAAGTTCGCCGCGGCCGTAACCGCCGACCGCGACGAGGGCGGCTCCGCGCACCCCGGCGCGGGTCGCGGCGGCGGTGAACAGGCCGGTGAGCCAGTCGTCGGTGAGGCGGGCGAGGGCCGCACGGCGCGGCGGCCCGGACCGCGCCTCCTGCTGGAGGAGGCGCAGCCGGGCCGCCGCGTAGCCGCTGGGTCCCGAGCCTTCGGTTTCGGTGGTCACTTCGGTACTCGTCACCCAGCTGCCTTCCGTTTGCGGGCCGTCGGTCAGAGGGCGTCCGGGCCGCGCTCGCCGGTCCGGACGCGGACGGCGGTCTCGACCGGGATGCTCCAGACCTTGCCGTCTCCGATCTTGCCGGTTCGGGCGGCCTTGACGACGACCTCGATGAGCTGTTCGGAGTCCTCGTCCTCGACGAGGACCTCGATGCGGATCTTGGGAACCAGGTCGACGGTGTACTCGGCGCCCCGGTAGACCTCGGTGTGGCCGCGCTGCCGCCCGTAACCGCTGGCTTCGGTGACGGTGAGCCCCTGGACGCCGAAGGCCTGGAGGGCCTCCTTGATCTCGTCCAGCCGGTGGGGCTTCACGACCGCGGTGATGAGCTTCATGCGTCCACCTTCTTTGCCTTCGGTGCTGCCGTCGGGTCCTGGGCCGGTGCGGCGGTGCGGGAGACCGTGCCGCCGCCGGCGCCGCTGAAGTCGTACGCCGTCTCGGCGTGCTCGACCTGGTCGATGCCGGAGATCTCGTCGTCCTCGGAGACCCGCATCCCGATGGTCTTGTCGAGCAGGAGGGCGATGAGGGCGGAGACGACCAGAGAGTACGCGAGGACGGCGGCGACGCCGACGGCCTGCTTGCCGAGCTGTTCGAGGCCGCCGCCGTAGAAGAGGCCCTTGGCGTCGGACTGGACCCCGCCGGTGGCGAAGAAGCCGACCAGGATGGAGCCGATGATGCCGCCGACGAGGTGGACGCCGACGACGTCCAGGGAGTCGTCGTAGCCGAACTTGTACTTCAGGCCGACGGCCATGGCGCACAGGACACCGGCGATGGCGCCGACCGCGATGGCGCCGAGCGGGCTGACGGAGCCGCCCGCCGGAGTGATGGCGACGAGACCGGCGACCGCGCCGGAGGCGGCGCCGAGCGTGGTGAAGGAGCCGTGGCGCAGCTTCTCGTAGACGAGCCAGCCGAGGACGGCGGCGGCGGTGGCGACCTGCGTGTTGAGGAACATGACCGCGCCGACGCCGTCGTCGTTGCCGAGCCAGGATCCGGCGTTGAAGCCGAACCAGCCGAACCACAGGAGGGCCGCGCCGAGCATGACGAGCGGCAGGCTGTGCGGCCGCATCGGGTCCTTCTTGAAGCCGATGCGCTTGCCGATGACCAGGATGACGCCGAGGGCCGCCGCGCCGGCGTTGATGTGGACGGCCGTGCCGCCGGCGAAGTCGATGACGCCCATCTCGAAGAGCCAGCCGCCGGAGCCCCAGACCCAGTGGGCGACGGGGAAGTAGACGACGGTGACCCACAGGACGATGAACGCCGCCCAGGCCGTGAACTTGACCCGGTCGGCCAGGGCGCCGCTGATCAGGGCCGGGGTGAGGACGGCGAACATCAGCTGGAAGACGGCGAAGACGTAGACCGGGATGGTGTAGCCGTCCCAGAGTTCGGTGACGCCGATGTTGCTGAGGCCGACGTAGTCGGAGCTCCAGCCGATGACCGAGCCGACGTCGGAGCCGAAGGCGAGGCTGAATCCGTAGAGCACCCACAGGATCGTGACGATCCCGAGGCTGATGAAGCTCATCATCAGCATGTTGAGGGTGCTCTTGACGCGGACCATGCCTCCGTAGAAGAAGGCCAGGCCGGGGGTCATGAGCATCACCATGGCCGAGCAGATGAGCATGAACCCGGTGTTGGCGGCAGACAGCTCGGGGGCGTCTGCGGCAAGCGTCGTGATGCCTGGGGGCATCGGCGTCTCCTCGTCGTCGGTGCGGCCGCGGCGTGCGGGGGAATGCTGCGGGACCACTGGGAAGGTGCGGGCCGGTTATGGGCCCTGAGATTGGCGGAGTGCCGTTTCCGGGGATGCCGCACGATGTTTCGCGAGCGTGACGAAGAGGGATCGCGTGTTACGGCCGAATGAATCCGGGGTGGCGCGTGCGGTGTGCCGCCTAGGGTCTTTCGTTCGAGTCGGGCCGGATCACGGACCGCGCGCGCCCGGCCCGATCCGGACGAGAGGCCCCAGCATGCAGCGCACTCCGCATACGGTGCGGTTGAAACGCCCAGGAGCCGGAAACACGAAACCGGCCACGGCGACCCTCCGTGTGACCAGGCAATGGGGGAGCCGAGTCGGGCTGTACGGAAGGGGCGCCGCGGCCGGGGCCGGGGGTGCCGGTCAGACCGCTTCGGCGGTCTCCGGCAGCTGTTCGTGGAGCAGCTCGGTGAGCCGGGCGACGTCGGCGACATCGCCGAAGTCCCTGGCAGCGGTGTCGACGGTCTTGCGCAGGCGGGTGTTCACCCGCTCGGAGCGGACCTTCTTGGCGATCTTCAGGGCGCGGGTGGCGAGCACGGTGGACTCCTCGGGCTCGCGCTGGAGGAGGTGGACGGTGGCCATGCCGATGAGGTTGAGCGCGTAGGAGCGCTGGTGCTCGTCGTCCTCGCCGAACAGCTCGACGGCCTTGTCCATGACGGGCTGGGCGAGCGAGGCGTAGGTGGGGCTGCGGCCGGCGACATAGGCCAGGTCGCGGTAGGAGTGGGCGTTCTCCCCGTTCAGCTCGGCCTCGGAGAAGAAGCGGATCCAGTCGGGCTCCGGTTCGCCGTCGAGACCGGCGTCCAGGAAGGTGTCCTCGGCCATCCGGACGGCCCGCTTGCACTTGCTGGGCTGGCCCATGTTGGCGTAGGCGCGGGCCTCCATCGCATACAGCATCGCCTGGGTGCGGGAGGTGGCGCAGTCGCGGCTGCCGTACTGCGCGAGGTGGATCAGCTCCAGGGCGTCGTCGGGTCGGCCCAGGTGGATCATCTGGCGGCTCATGCTGGACAGGATGTAGCTGCCGAGCGGCTTGTCGCCGGCTTCCTTGGCGGCGTGCAGGGCGAGCACGAAGTACTTCTGGGCGGTGGGCTGGAGGCCGACGTCGTAGCTCATCCAGCCGGCCAGCTCGGCCAGCTCGGCGGCGCAGCGGAAGAGCCGCAGGGCGGTGGGTCCCGGCTGGGGCTCCTGGAGCAGGTCGGTGACCTCGTGCAGCTGCCCGACGACGGCCTTGCGGCGCAGTCCGCCGCCGCACTGGGCGTCCCACTGCCGGAACATCGCGGTGGTCGACTCCAGCAGGTCCAGCTCGGGCCGGGAGAGCCGGGAGGGCCGGTGGGCGGCGGCCGGGGACTCCGGTTCGCCGGGGCCCTGGGCGGGGACGGGCACCAGCCAGCGCTGCATCGGCTCGATGAGCGCGGGCCCCGCGGCCAGCGCCAGCGAGCTGCCGAGGAAGCCGCGCCGGGCGAGCATCAGGTCGCTGCGGGAGAACTCGCTGAGCAGGGCGACGGTCTGGGGGCCGGCCCAGGGCAGGTCGACGCCGGCCACCGAGGGGGACTGGTGGGCGGTGCGCAGCCCGAGCTGCTCGACGGCGACGACGGCGCCGAAGCGCTCCGAGAAGAGCTCCGAGAGGATGCGCGGGATCGGCTCACGCGGCTGCTCACCGTCGAGCCAGCGCCGCACCCGGGAGGTGTCGGTGCTGATGTGGTGGGCGCCCATCTGCCGTGCCCGCCGGTTCACCTGGCGCGCCAGCTCGCCCTTGGACCAGCCACTGCGCACGAACCATGATCCCAACTGCCCGTTGGGGCGCTTTCCGGCATCCGTGTCGCCTGCGCCGCTGCCACTCACTGGAACGCCCCCATCCCGCCGAAACCTCATCGCGCGAACCAATATCAGAATGCCGTGCATCGGTGCCGTCCGTACGGGAGTTCAAACCCGCCGGCGTCACCGACATCATCGAACAGGAAATCGGGTTGCCCGCGGCATACCCGTCGGCGCACATACTCCCAGGGTTCGTGTACCGACGGTAATCCTACGATCACCCCTCCCGCGAGGGGGATTGAAGAAACGCCACCATTCGCCACCCCTTCGAATGAACCCGACTGCCGCTGAGCGCGCTTGACTTGAGCGACCAGGACCGAGGGCGAGCGGACGGAAGCACTCGGGGGCGCGCACACCGTGCCGCACTCCCTTGCGCACCACGGCGCACACCACTCGATCGACTTTCAGCGACGGAGGGTTACCCGGCCAACGCGGGTCGTAACCACCGGCGATCCGGACCCGTTGGAGGGGGCATGGGCTTCACTATCGGCGGTATCCGGGAGATGCGATCCGGTGCGCGACGGCGCCACCGCGGCACCGAGGGCACGGCGGTGGCCGAGTACACGGGACTGTGGGGCTGGGCGGTGACGCCCGGGGCGCGGGCGGCGGGCGGCTCCTGCTCGTGCGGCGAGCCGGCCTGTCCGGCGCCGGGCGCGCACCCGCTGGGCTTCGCCCGGGAGGTCCCGGCCGGCACCGGCCTGGACCGCGCCGCGGACGCCTGGGCCGAGACGCCCGGTGCCGCGATGCTGCTGCCGGTGGGCCGCTCCTTCGACGTCCTGGACGTGGCGGAACAGGCCGGGCGGCGCGCCCTGGTCCGGATGGAGCGGATGGGACTGCCGCTGGGCCCGGTCGCGGTGACGCCCACCGGGCGGGCGCAGTTCTTCGTCGCCCCCGGGGCCGCCGCCGAGCTGCCCGATCTGCTCTACCGGATGGGCTGGGACGACGCGGGCCTCGATCTGCGCGCCCTCGGCCCGGGGACGCACATCACCGCCCCGCCCTCCGACCTCGGCGGCCTCGGCCCGGTCCGCTGGCTGCGGCCCCCGGTGCTGGACACGGCGGCCGCTCCCCCGCAGGCGCGGCTGCTGCTGGGGACGTTGGCGTACGTCTGCCACCGCTCCTAGCCGGAGCCTGCGGGAGCTGGCGGGAGACCGGCAGGAGACCCGCGGGAGATACGGAAGCGGCGGACGGGCGGCAGGCTCCTCGCAGGAGCCGCCGCCCGTCCGCCGTCCGGGGCCGTGCCGGGTTCGAGAACGGGGGTCAGTCGCCGATCAGAGCGTCCACGAAGGCGCCCGGCTCGAACGGAGCGAGGTCGTCCGCCCCTTCGCCGAGGCCGATCAGCTTCACCGGTACGCCCAGCTCGCGCTGGACCGCGATGACGATGCCGCCCTTAGCGGTGCCGTCGAGCTTGGTGAGGACGATGCCGGTGATGTCCACGACCTCCGCGAACACCCGGGCCTGGACGAGGCCGTTCTGCCCGGTGGTGGCGTCGAGGACGAGCAGGATCTCGTCCAGCGGGCCGTGCTTCTCCACGACGCGCTTGACCTTGCCGAGCTCGTCCATGAGGCCGGTCTTGGTGTGCAGTCGGCCGGCGGTGTCGATGAGGACGACGTCCGCGCCCTCGGCGATGCCTTCCTTGACCGCGTCGTAGGCGATCGACGCCGGGTCGCCGCCCTCGGGCCCGCGGACCGTACGGGCGCCGACGCGCTCGCCCCAGGTCTGGAGCTGGTCGGCGGCGGCGGCGCGGAAGGTGTCGGCCGCGCCGAGCACCACGCTGCGGCCGTCGGCGACGAGCACCCGGGCGAGCTTGCCGGTGGTGGTGGTCTTGCCGGTGCCGTTGACGCCGACGACCATGACGACGCCGGGGGTCTCCGCGCCGCCCTCGGTCTTGACCTCCCGGTCGAAGTCCGGACCGAGCAGGGTGATCAGCTCTTCGCGGAGCAGGGTGCGCAGCCCGTCGGGGGTGCGGGTGCCGAGCACCCGGACCCGCTCGCGGAGCCGCTCGACCAGTTCCTGGGTGGGGGCGACGCCGACGTCGGCGGTGAGGAGGGTGTCCTCGATCTCCTCCCAGGTGTCCTCGTCGAGGTTGTCCCGGGAGAGCAGGGTGAGGAGCCCCTTGCCCAGCGAGTTCTGCGAGCGGGCGAGCCGGGCCCGCAGGCGGACGAGCCGCCCGGCCGTGGGCTCGGGGACCTCCAGCTCCGGCGGCGCGGGGGCCTCGGCGACCGGGGCCTCCTCCACGGGCGCGGTGGCGTCCGGGAGGCCGACTTCGTCGATGGTGCGCCGCGCTTCGTCGCGCGGCGTCTCGGCCTCCTCGCCGACCTGCGGCTCGGCGGGAGGAGTGATGGTCGGCGCGCTCGGCGGCGGGGGCGGCAGCTTCTTCTTGCGGCTGCCGACCACGAGCCCGCCGACCAGGCCGACAGCGACCAGGGCGATGACTACAGCGAGGATGACGATTTCGACGAGTTCCATAACCTGTCCAGTATCGGCCACAGCCATGCCGCGGGTGCTGCCCCGGCTGCCCCCCGGCGATCCGGCCGGACCATATGCACCTTTTGGCCGCAAGGGATACGCCGGCCCCTACACTTCTGACGCTTCGTCAGCTACGGTGCCGCCGCCCGCCCTGCCCGCCCGGCGAAGGGATGCCCCTGATGGCCTTCACAGTGGTCCGGTTCAATCTCGTCGATCCCGAAGCCACCCCCGTATCGCTCTCGGCCCGCTATCGCACCGCCCTGGAGATGGCGGCGTACGCGGACGAGCACGGTGTCGACACGGTGCAGACCGAGGAGCACCACGGGGTGGCGAACTCCTGGCTGCCCTCCCCGTTCACCTTCGCCGGAGCGGTCTTCGGCGCCACCCGCCGGATCGCGGTGACCGTCTCGGCGATCATCGGGCCGCTGCACGATCCGCTGCGTCTCGCGGAGGACGTCGCCGTGCTGGACCTGCTGAGCGCGGGCCGGCTGGTGACGGTCGCGGGGATCGGCTACCGCCCCGAGGAGTACGAGCGGGCCGGGGTCGAGTGGGGGCGGCGCGGCAGGCTCCAGGACGAGCTGCTGGAGACGCTGCTCGCCGCGTGGACCGGGGAGCCGTTCTCGTACCGGGGCCGTACGGTCCGCGTCACCCCGCGTCCGTACACGCACCCGCACCCGATGCTGCTGGTCGGCGGCAGCTCGCGGGCGGCGGCGCGGCGGGCGGCCCGGCTGGGGCTGCCGCTGTTCCCGAGCGCGCATCTGCCGGAGCTGGAGGCGTACTACCACGAGCAGCGCGCGGAGCACGGGACGGACGGCTTCTGCATGATGCCCGCGGAGCGCACTCCGCTGCTGCATGTCTCCGAGGACCCGGAGCGGACCTGGGCGCTGTACGGCGAGCACCTGCTGCACGAGGCGCGGACGTACGCCTCCTGGCAGTCCAAGGACATCCGCTCGGCGGTGCGCTCGTCGGCGGCGACGGTGGCGGAGCTGCGCGCGGAGGGGGTGTACCGGATCGTCACGCCGGACGGACTGAAGGCCCTGGAGGCTCAGAGCCTGGTGCTGCATCCGCTGTGCGGCGGGATGCCGGTGGAGGAGGGGTGGCGGAGCCTGCGGCTGTTCTGCGAGGCGACCGTCTGAGACGCCCGGGACGCCGCCGCCCCGGCTCGGGTGAGCCGGGGCGGCGGGACGGGGAGCGGGGCGGCGGAGACCGGGGCGCCCGGCCGAGCGGCGCCCCTCAGCCCATCTCCTCCAGCGTCTTGCCCTTGGTCTCCTTCACGAATTTCAGCACGAAGGGGATCGAGAGCACGGCGAAGCAGGCGTAGATGATGTACGTCCCCGAGAGGTTCCAGTCCGAGAGGCTCGGGAAGCTGGCGGTGATCGCCCAGTTGGCGATCCACTGCGCGAAGACGGCGACGCCGAGGGCGGCGGCGCGCAGCCGGTTCGGGAACATCTCGCCCAGGAAGACCCAGACGACGACACCCCACGACAGGGCGAAGAAGAGCACGAACGTGTGGGCGGCGATCAGGGCCACGGCGCCCTGGGTCTCGGGCAGCTTGCCGTCGACCAGGTCGGCGGAGAAGGCCCAGGCCTCGACGGCGAGCGCGAGGGCCATGCCGATGGAGCCGACGAGGGCGAGCGGCCTGCGGCCCACCCGGTCCACCAGCACCATCGCGATCACCGTGCCGATGATGTTGATGATCGAGGTGGTGAACGAGTAGAAGAACGAGTCGGTCGGGTCGACGCCGACGGACTGCCACAGCGTCGCCGAGTAGTAGAACGCGACGTTGATGCCGACGAGCTGCTGGAACATCGAGAGGCCGATGCCGACCCAGACGATGGGCAGGAAGAAGAAGCGGTTGCCGAGCAGGTCCTTGAAGGAGGACTTGTGCTCGCTGTGCATGGCCGTCTCGATCTCGGCCACGCGGGCATCGAGGTCGATCTTGTCGCCCTCGACCTCTTCGAGGATCTTGCGGGCCTCGACCTTCCTGCCGACCGAGATGAGGAAGCGCGGGGACTCCGGGATGGCGAAGGAGAGCAGCCCGTACAGGACGGCCGGGATCACCATCACGCCGAGCATCCACTGCCAGGCCTCCAGCCCCAGGATCTCGCCGCGCTGGTCGCCGTCGGCGATCTGGAGGACGGCGTAGTTGACCAGCTGGGAGATGGCGATGCCGATGACGATCGCGGCCTGCTGGAACGAGCCGAGCCGGCCGCGGTAGGCGGGCGGGGAGACCTCGGCGATATAGGCGGGGCCGATCACGGAGGCCATGCCGATGGCGAAGCCGCCGATGACGCGCCACATCGCCAGGTCCCAGAGCGCGAACGGCAGCGCGGAGCCGATCGCGCTGGCCGTGAAGAGCACCGAGGCGATCTGCATACAGCGGATGCGGCCGATCCGGTCCGCGATCCGGCCGGCGGTCGCGGCGCCGATCGCACAGCCGATCAGCGCGATGGCGATGACCTGGGCGAGGGTTCCGGAACCGATGTCGTACCGGTCGCGGATCGCCTCGACGGCCCCGTTGATGACGGAGCTGTCGTAGCCGAAGAGAAAGCCGCCCATCGCCGCGGCCGCGGTGATGAAGATGACATGGCCGAGGTGGTCCGGATGGGCCGCTCGGGCCCCGGACTCGGGTCCGTTCGCTGTGCTGGTCACGTGAACTCCTGATGCCTGGCCGCAAGTCAGACGTGGGGGGGGTGAGCCTTCCCAGTGGGGCACAACATCTGGCCCGCCACCACTTGAAGGTGAAATCAACTTTGCAGAGGTTATGCGTTCAAGAAACGAAGTCAAACAGCGGGTCCAGCCCCGTGTACCCCAGAGCGCACCAAAGGTGCGTTGAACCTCTGATGATTCGGTAAAGAGTCAGCGCAGCCGCTGGCTGATGACCTTCGAGACCCCGTCGCCCTGCATGGACACGCCGTACAGCGCGTCGGCGACCTCCATCGTCCGCTTCTGGTGCGTGATCACGATCAGCTGGGAGCTCTCCTGGAGCTCCGCCATGATCCGGATCAGCCGCTGCAGGTTGGTGTCGTCGAGCGCGGCCTCGACCTCGTCCATCACGTAGAACGGACTGGGCCTGGCCTTGAAGATCGCGACCAGCAACGCCACGGCCGTCAGGGACCGTTCGCCGCCCGACAGCAGGGAGAGCCGCTTCACCTTCTTGCCCGGCGGGCGCGCCTCGACGTCCACTCCGGTGGCGAGCATGTTGTCCGGGTCGGTCAGGATGAGCCGCCCCTCACCGCCGGGGAAGAGCCGCGAGAAGACGCCCTCGAACTCGCGGGCGGTGTCGCGGTAGGCCTCCGTGAAGACCTGCTCGACCCGCTCGTCGACCTCCTTGATCACCTGGAGCAGATCGGCCCGGGTCTTCTTCAGGTCCTCGAGCTGCTCGGAGAGGAACTTGTGCCGTTCCTCCAGCGCCGAGAACTCCTCGAGAGCGAGCGGATTCACCTTCCCGAGTTGCTGGTACGCCCGTTCGGCCGACCGCAGCCTCTTCTCCTGCTCGGCCCGCAGATACGGCTTGGGCTGGTTACGCGGATGCTCCGGGTCCTCCGGCAGTTCCTCGCCCTCCGCGGCGGGCGACGGCGGCACGAGCTGGTCCGGGCCGTACTCCGCGGTCAGCCCCGCGGGCTCCACGCCCAGCTCCTCCAGGGCCTTCGTCTCCAGTTGCTCGATCCGCAGCCGCTTCTCCGCGCCCAGCACCTCGCCCCGGTGGACCGAGTCGGTGAGCTTGTCCAGCTCGCCCTTCAGCCCCCGGCCCCGGTCGCGCTCGACGGCCAGCTCGCGCTCCCGCTCGCCCTTCGCCGCCTCGGCCGAGGTCCGCTCCTGGTCGGCCCGCACCAGCGACACCTCGACGTGCGCCAGCAGCTGGCGGGCCCCGGAGGCGACGGCGGCGGCGACCTCGGCCTCGTACCGCAGCCGGGCCCGGCGCTGTTCGGCACGGGTACGCGCCTCCCGCTCGGCGCGGGCGGCCCGGTCCAGCGAATCGGCGCGCCCGGCCAGCGCCTTGACCCGCTCCTCATGCGTACGGGCCTGGAGCCGGGCCTCCATCTCGGTCTGGCGGGCGTTGGCCCCGTCGGCGGCGAGCCGGTCCCGCACGGCGGTGTCGGGCTCCTCCTCGACCGGGGCCTCCTCGGCGACCAGCAGCCGCTCGGCCAGCTCCTCGGCCTCCTCGGTCGCCCGCTCCAGGGCCTCCTGGGCACGGGCGGCGGACGCGGTCATCCGCTCGGCCTCGCCCGCCGCCCCCCGGGCCTGTCCGGCGAGCCGGCCGAGCTGCTGGGCGAAACCGGACTTCTCCCGCTCGGCCGCCCGGCGGCGCTCCCCCAGCTCCTCGACCAGCGCGGTCTGCTCCGTGCGCCGCTCCCCCGCCAGGCGCTGGGCCCCGGCGAGCTCCTCGCACCGTACGGCGAGGTCGGCCAGTTCGGCGGCGGCCTCGTCGACGGAGGCCTGCACCTCCAGAAGGCTGGGCGCCCCGGCCGACCCGCCGTGCGCGAAATGGGCGGAGAGCACATCGCCCTCACCGGTCACCGCGATCACCCCGGGATGCGCGGCAACCAGCTCCTCGGCGTCCTCCAGCGTCCCGACGACCACCATGTCCTGTACGAGCCGGCGTACGGCCCCGACCAGCGCGGCGGGCCCGCGCACGAGGTCGGCGACGGCGGGCGCGGCGAGGACGGTGGCCCTCTCGGCACGACCGCGCGGCAGAACGACGGCGTCCGGTCCACCGGGCACGGGCTGCACGGCGGACGCGGATTCCGGGCTGCTGTGAGCACCGAGCTGCGCGGGGAGGGGGGCGGAGGGGGTCGGGCCCGAGGCGGTCGGAGCGGCGGAGACGGTCGAAGCGGAGGCGGGCGGGGCGGAGGCGGCGGTTGGGCCCGAGGCGGACGGGCCGGCGGAGACCGGCGGGCCGGAGGCGGATGAGCCCGAGGCGGCGGACGGGCCCGACGCGGACGGGCCGGCGGAGACCGGCGGGCCGGAGGCGGTCGTGCCGGCGGAAGCGGACGGTCCGGACGGTCCGGACGCGGACAGACCCGACGCCAACGGGCCCGACGCACCGGAGACCGCAGGTGCGCCGGCGCTCGCCGGACCGGTCCCGCGCGTCTCCTCGCGCACGCTTACGTGCTCGCCGGACTGCTCCGGTACGTGAGGGGGCCCGGCCTCCGGAGCGCCGGCGGCCACCGCGCCCAGCAGCATCGCCGCGCGCCCCGCGTCCCGTTCGCGCAGCAGCCGGATCGCGTCGGCGGCCGTGGCCGGGTCCGCGACGGCCACCGCGTCCGCCGCCGTGCCAAGGGCGGCCGCGACCGGGACCTCGTACCCGGGCTCGACGGTCAGCAGTTCGGCGGCCGGGCCGAGGAGTCCGGCCAGCCGGTCCCGGGCCCCGAGCAGCGCCCCCGTGCCGTCCTTGCGGCGCAGCCCCAGGGCCAGCGCCTCGTGCCGGGCCTGGACCGCCGCCCGCCTGCGCTCGGCGGCCGTGGCCTGCTCACGGGCGGCGCTGTGCGCGGACTGGGCCTCGGCGAGGGCTTCCTTGGCGGCCTCGTGGCGGGCGGTCAGCTCTTCATCGTCCGCGTCCAGGCCTTCGACCTCGGCCTTGAGCTGCTCGTACTCCTCCTGGGCGGTGACCGCGCGCTCCTGGGCCTCGTCGCGGGACGCGGCCAGCCGGTCGATCTCGGCCTGGGCCGAACCGGCCCGGCTGCGGGCCGCGTTGACCTGGCCGTTCAGCCGGGCGAGCCCTTCGCGCCGGTCGGCGATGGCGCGGGCGGCGTCCTTGAGGCGGCGCTCCTCGGCGGCCAGGTCGCGTTCCAGGTCGGCGCGGTGGGCGGCGGTGTCCTCCAGCGCGTGTTCGGCCGCCTCCAGGGCCGCCGTCAGTTCCGCCTCCTGCTCGCGGATCCGGGCGGCCTCGCGCTCCAGGTCCTCGGGGTCGCGGCCCCGGCGCTCCTCGGCGGGGGCCTCGGAGGCGCTGCGGACCCGGGCGTCGGCCAGCGAGATCGTGCCGCGGACCCGCTCGGCCAGCTGCGACAGCTCGTACCAGGTCTGCTGGGCGCGCTGGAGCCGGGGCGCGAGCCGGCGCACCTCGCCCTCCAGCTCGGCCTCGCGCGCGAGCGCCGTCCGCAGCTCGGCCTCGGCCGCGTCCTTGCGCCTCTTCAGCTCCGCCTCGTCGGCGATCTCCTCGCGCAGCGCGTCCCGCAGGGTCACCAGGTCGTCCGCGAGGAGCCGGAGCCGGGCGTCCCGCAGGTCGGCCTGGATGACGGCGGCCCGGCGGGCGACGGCGGCCTGCCGGCCGAGCGGCTTGAGCTGGCGGCGCAGTTCGTCGGTGAGGTCCTGGACCCGGGCCAGGTTGGCGCCCATCGAGTCCAGCTTCCGCAGCGCCTTCTCTTTCCGCTTGCGGTGCTTGAGCACGCCCGCCGCCTCCTCGATGAAGGCCCGGCGGCCCATCGGGTCGGCGTGCAGCACGGAGTCCAACTGGCCCTGCCCGACGATGACGTGCATCTCGCGGCCGATGCCGGAGTCGGAGAGGAGTTCCTGGATGTCGAGCAGCCGGCAGGTGTCGCCATTGATCTGGTATTCGCTGCCGCCATTGCGGAACATGATCCGAGTGATCGTCACTTCGGCGTACTCGATGGGCAATGCGCCGTCGGAATTGTCGATGGTCAGCGACACTTCGGCGCGACCGAGCGGGGGCCGCCCGGTCGTCCCGGCGAAGATCACGTCTTCCATCTTGCCGCCGCGCAGGGATTTGGCTCCCTGTTCCCCCATGACCCAGGAGAGCGCGTCCACCACATTGGACTTTCCGGAGCCATTGGGACCGACGACGCAGGTGATCCCCGGTTCGAACCGCAGGGTGGTGGCGGACGCGAACGATTTGAAACCACGCAGGGTCAGGGCCTTGAGGTGCACGCCGCCGGACTCTACCTTTCGCTCTCGGTTTCGCTGATGAAGGTGCAGGGCACATCAGACGGTAAGCGAAGGCCGGTAGGTCCGGGGTGGGGGTCGGGCAAAGAAAAAGGGACGCCGAAGCGTCCCTGTGAATCTTGTTGCGGTCCTGCGCGGCGCATCGCAGACGACCGGACAACGACGTCCCCGGTGCTGAGGGGACTCCGGTGTTCGGAGACGGCGATCCGTGACGCAGGACGAATCAGAGGTGTTCCGAGGCTACTGAGCGTGCCCGGCCCGACCGGCCCGAAGGGGCCGCTGTGGTCAGGTCAGTGCAGGCTCGCCCTGGGGTACGTCGATGTCGATGCTGTCGAGCAGCGACTCTTGGTGCTGAGCGGCGGCGTTGAGCGCGTCGTTCTCGTCCTGGATCCTGGTGAGCTCGGATTCCAGGTCCTGGACGCGCTGCTGGAGCCGTCGCATCTCGGCGAGGAGTCGCGGGTCGGAACCGCCGACGTAACCGAGAAGCGCCTTTGCCATGATGGATGGTCCTCCACAATGAGTGACCGACCGATGCGGTGTGGGTCGTCAGGGGATCGCACCCGCGGTGCTCGGCAGGACTCTGTCATCACTGCGGTTCGCTGCTAATCAGCTCTACCGAACAGCTAAGGTGCGCGGGGTTTTCAGCGTCTCACCAAAAAGTTTGACGGTCAACACGATCACACCCCGTGTACCCGGGCGTCCCGAGGGTGCGCGGCCGGACGATCATGCGGCGCGACTCTTCTGCGGGACCCCGAGGGGCGTGCGGATCTTCGTCAATGCCGCAGCCTTGCACGACATGCCGCATCTGGCAACCATCGGCCGCCGTCAGGTCCCGTCGCAGGTCATTTCGGGTGCGGGGCACGAGGAGACGTACCGGTGACCGTTCGGCGCGCGGCGTTCACCGAGCGGATCCGAGGAGCAGGGCGGGGGCGGGATCAGCGGATGGCGAATCCGTCGTATCCACCGCGCGGGGTGTCCCAGATCTCAGTGACTCCGTCCACGCGCCCGGGTGTGTCGTCGGACCGCAGCCAGTCCAGCAGACGGTGGCAATTCTCACGCGACCCTTCGGCCACGATCTGCACCCTGCCGTCGTCGAGATTGAGGGCGAACCCGATGAGCCCGCCGATCTCCAAAGCATTTGCCCTGGTGAACCAGCGGAAGCCTACTTGCTGTACTCGGCCGCGTACCCAGACGACGAGGCGCGCTTCTTCGTTCATACCCGAACGCTAACGGGCCAATTGCTCGCGAAGCACGTCGCCCCCTTTCACCCATGGGCTACAGTCCCGTCGCAACAGCCTCACTCGATCGGGTGAGTATCGGACGGGCGTCGACGGAAAGTCGATCAAGGAGCATTCGCTCCGCCGCGACCGAATTCGATCGAAGAGGCGGTCAACGGGGCAGTCGAGTGACGTCACCACGGCGTCCGGAGCATCAGGAAGGCACAGCGCATGGGACGCCATCGACGATCCGCCGCAGGCCCCGCCGCTGAAGAACCCGCGGCCGGGGCCGGTTTCCGGCACCGGGGCACGCGCCGCAAGAGGTCCGCCGTGCCCCTGCGCACCGGGCTCCTCGGCGTCTCGGCGGCCGTGGCCGTCGGCGCGGTCGCCGTCGCCTCGGGTCTGATCCCGGGCGGCGACACCTTCACCTCCGGCAACACCACCGCCGCCGACCAGGTGCGCACCGGTGGCGCTCCGGACCTGCTGACGCAGGGTGGCAGCTCCACCGAGCCGGCCGACCGGTCCTCCTCCCCCACCAGCCGGGGCAGCGAGCGCCCGGAGACGCCGAGCGGGACTCCGTCGAAGACGCCCTCCAAGACGCCCTCGGCCTCGCCCTCGAAGACGCCGTCGAAGTCGGCCGCGCCCTCCACGTCGAAGAAGCCGGCCGCCACCCCGTCGAAGAAGTCGAAGGCGCCCACCTCGGCCCCGAAGAAGAGCACCGCCCCGGCGAGCAAGGCCCCGGCGCCGCCGAAGACCTCCACCGCCCCGCCGCCCAGCAAGAAGCCGACCCCTTCCCCGACCGACGCCTCCGCACGCAGCGAGGTGCTGGCCCTGGTGAACCAGGAGCGGGCGAAGGTCGGCTGCTCACCGCTGTCCACCAGCGCCCCGCTGACCTCCCTCGCCCAGAACTTCAGCGAGGACATGGCGGCCCGCGGCTTCTTCGACCACACGGACCCGGACGGCGACACCCCCTGGGACCGCGCCGCACAGGCCGGCGTGCAGGGGCTCGCCGCGGAGAACATCGCCCGCGGCCAGGCCGACGCCCAGGCCGTGATGGAGGGCTGGATGAACAGCGAAGGCCACCGGGCGAACATCCTCAACTGCGACTACAAGACCATCGGCATCGGCGTCCACGAGGGCTCCGGCGGTCCGTGGTGGGTCCAGAACTTCGGCTTCTGACCCACCGTTCCCGACCACCGCCCGGGACCGCCTCCCGACGGTCCCACCGACCACTTACTCCCGCGCAGCGCTCCCTCGGGGTGAGCACTGCGCGGGAGTAAGCTTGTTGCATGGACAGCGATACGGACCGCCTCGCGTTCGACGTCTTCTCCCGGGAGTGCCCCTCGCGCTCGACGCTGGAGCACGTCACCGGGCGCTGGGGCAGCCTGACGCTGGGCGCCCTGTACGAGGGAAGTCTCCGGTTCAACGAGCTGCGCCGCCGGGTCGACGGGGTCAGCGAGAAGATGCTCTCCCAGACCCTGCACGCCCTGGAGCGGGACGGGCTCGTCCTGCGGGAGGCCCAGCCAGTGAACCCGCCCCGGGTGGACTACGAGCTCACCCCGTTCGGGCGCGAGGTCGCCGGGCGGCTTCTCGGGCTGATCCAGTTCGTCGAGGGGCGGATGGACGACGTGCTGTCCGCCCGTACGCGTTACGACGAGGCGCGCGGCGGCCGCTGACAGCGCGGGCAGTAGTAGCTGGAGCGGTTCATCCAGGCGCGGCGGCGCATCGGGGTGCCGCACCGGTGGCAGGGCTCGCCCTCCCGGCCGTACGCGTCGAGCGACCGGTCGAAGTAGCCGGACTCGCCGTTCACGTTGACGTACAGGCTGTCGAAGCTGGTGCCGCCCTGGGCGAGCGCCGCGTTCATGACGTCCCGGGCATGGCCGAGCAGCTCGGCGGACCTGGGGCGGGTCAGGGTCGCGGTCGGCCGGTCGTAGTGCAGCTTGGCGCGCCAGAGCGCCTCGTCCGCGTAGATGTTGCCGACGCCGCTGATCAGCGACTGGTCGAGCAGGGCGCGCTTGACCGTCGTACGGCGCAGGCGCAGCGCGGTGTGGAACGCGGCGTCGTCGAAGAGCGGGTCGAGCGGGTCCCGGGCGATGTGGGCGATGGTGTCCGGCAGGCCGTCGGGGGTGTTGTCGTGCAGCGAGAGCCCGCCGAAGGTGCGCTGGTCGACGAAGCGCAGCTCGGTGCCGAGCGCGTCGTCGAAGCGCATCCGGATCCGCAGGTGCTTCTCGTCGGGCGCGTCCGCGGGCTGCACCAGGAGCTGTCCGCTCATGCCGAGGTGGCCCAGCAGCGAGGAGGCGGCCTCGTCGATGGGCACCCAGAGGTACTTGCCGCGGCGCATCGCCGTGCCGAAGCGGGCTCCGCGCAGCCGGGCGGCGAAGTCGACGCCGCCCGCGAGATGCCGGCGGACCGCGCGCGGGTGCAGGACCTCGACCTCGGTGACGGTGCGACCGCTGATCCAGCGCTCCAGGCCCCGGCGTACGACTTCGACCTCGGGCAGCTCGGGCACGACGCACTCCTCTGGACACGACGACGGCAGTAGACGCAGTAGACGGCAGTTCGGGAGCAGGTGGTGCGAGAGCTCCCAGGACAGGGGAAACCCCCCGGTGCACCTGGCACCGAGGGGTTCCCGTTTCGCTTCAGGCCGGAGCGGCGTCCGTGTTCGGCGACGGCTCGGCAGGGGTGTCGGCGGCCCCTCCGTCGGCCGCGGACTTCTCCGCGGCCTGCCGTGCCTCTGCGGCGGCGCTGATCTCGCGCCAGGCGGACTCGGCCGCCTGCTGCTCCGCTTCCTTCTTGCTACGACCGGTGCCGGTGCCGTACGAGACACCACCGACGCGAGCGGCAGCAGTGAAGGTCTTCTCGTGATCCGGACCGGTCTCCGTGACGAGGTACTCGGGGACTCCGAGGCTCTCGCTCGCGGTGAGCTCCTGGAGGCTGGTCTTCCAGTCCAGGCCGGCACCGAGGTTCGAGGACCTGTCGATCAGCGGGTCGAAGAGCCGGTGAACCAGCTCCGAGGCCGCACTGAGGCCCTGGTCGAGATAGACCGCGCCGATCACCGCTTCAAGGGTGTCGGCGAGGATGGAAGCCTTGTCCCGGCCACCCGTGCCCTCTTCACCGCGGCCGAGCCGGATGAAGGAGCCGAGTTCGAGGCCGCGGCCCACTTCCGCAAGTGCACGCGAGTTGACCACCGCGGCCCGCAACTTGGCCAGCTGGCCTTCGGGCAGATCGGGGTGGGTGCGGTACAGCGTGTCCGTGACCACCAGGCCGAGCACCGAATCCCCGAGGAATTCGAGCCGCTCGTTGGTGGGCAGACCGCCGTTCTCGTATGCGTACGAACGGTGGGTCAACGCACGCACCAGAAGGGCGGACTCGAGGTGATACCCGAGCCGCCCTTCCAGAAGCGTGTGGGACGAGGCTGTGTTGACGTTGTCTGCCTGCTTCTTGGCGCTGGACAACTCAGACATCGGGCCTCTCACCAGCCGCTCAGACCTCGAGGACCTGGCGCTTGTTGTAGGTGCCGCAGCTCGGGCACGCAATGTGCTGGAGCTTGGGCTCCTGGCAACGCTCGCACGAAACCAGGGTGGGGACCGCAGCCTTCCACTGCGACCGGCGGTGGCGCGTGTTGCTGCGCGACATCTTCCGCTTCGGAACAGCCACGGCTACTTCTCCTGCTTCTCGTCGACGCCCGGTTCGGCGCCGCCCATGTTGTCCTTCTCGCCGTCCTGATCGGTCTCGGCGAGTCCTTGCAGTGCCGCCCAACGAATGTCGAGGGCGTCGTGGTGGTGGTCCGGATTCTCGTCCAGCCTGATTCCGCATTCGGAACACAGACCGGCGCAGGTCTCCTTGCACACCGGCTGCATGGGCAGTGCGAGCACTACCGCGTCACGCAGCATTGACTCGAGGTCGAACAAGCCGTCCTCGAGGAAGAACCTGTCCTCGTCGTCCTCGGCGTCGTCGGCCGGTTCCGCCGCACTGCTGCGGCCCCGGTCATCGGCGTCAGGGTACGAGAACATTTCCTGGAAATCCGCGTCGACCTCTACGGTCAGCGGCTCCAGACACCTTACGCACTCCCCCTCGGCGGTTGCACGGGCGGTGCCTGTGACAAGCACCCCTTCCATGACCGATTCGAGGCGGAGGTCCAGCTCCACGGGTGCGCCTGCCGGCACGCCGATGACGCCGTCGATGCCCAGGACCGGTGAACCGGGTGCGTCCACCGAGCGGGTCAGCCGCTTCATGGCACCGGGACGCCGACCCAGCTCGTGCGTATCGAACACGAGGGGGTTGCGGTGGTCGAGGTGGCCGTTCAGGGCTTTTCCTGCTTTCGAATCATGGGTGTCGTGCTGCAAAGGAAGGGCCGTGGGCGGTCCGGAATCGCATCGTCCCGATCCATGGACGAAACGGGCAGCCGAGATCGCGGACCTATGTGCGACCGAGGATTCAGGATACTGGAAGGACCGCTCAGCACCCAATCGGACCAGCTCGCCGGGGTCAGCGGCCCTGTTCGTACCGGCGCAGCTGTTCCAGGTCGATCATGCCGGTGTCGAAGAGGCTGGTCTCGTCCAGCGCGCCGCCGCCCTGCTGATCGGGCGCCTGGGGCTGCTGCTGGGGCTGGGGCTGCCAGCCGTAGTCCGGCTGGGTCCCCGGCTGGGGCGGATACCCGTTCGGGTCGTAGCCCCCCTGCTGCGGGTAGGCCGCGTACGGGTCGGGCTGCTGCTGGTAGCCGTACGCGTCCTGGACGCCCTGCTGGAGCGGCTGCTCCTGGTAGCCGTAGGCCGCCGCCTGCGCGTAGCTCGGCTCGGCCTGCGGCTGCGCCGGGTACGCGGGCTGCTGGGGCGCCTGCTGCTGCTCCGGGGCGGAGTGCTCGGCGAGACCGGCCAGATAGTCGGCGTCGCTGGTGTGCCCCTGGCCGCCCGCGGCGTCCTGGGCGGCCATGTGCGCGCCGAGGTCGTCGCTGGCGACCCGGCCGAGCAGCTTCTGCCGGCCCCGGCCGACCGCCTCCAGGGTCTTGGCGAGAACGGCCTCGAAGGCGCCGAACTTGGCGTCGACGTACGCGTCGGCCCGCTGCCGCAGGGTCTCCGGGTCGGCGCTGCGCTCGGGGGCCTCGGCGAAGTCGGGGTCCTGGTAGCCCTGCTCGTCCAGGCCCTGACCGCGGCCGAGGAGCTTCTCGCGGCCCCGGTCCACCGAGCCGATGGTCTTGGTGAGGACGACCTCGAAGTTGGCGAGCTTGCTGTCGACGTAGTCGTCGGCCTCGGCCCGGACCTCCTCGGCCTCGCGGCGGGCCTCGGACAGGATCCGGTCGGACTCGCTCTGCGACTGGCGGGCGATCTCGGTTTCGGAGATCAGGGAGGCGCGCTGGGCGTGGGCGGACTCGATGATCCGCTCGGCCTCCTGCCGGGCCTGCTCGGCGAACTGCTCGTGGCCGCCGATCAGCTCCTGGGCATGGGCGAGGGAGCCGGGCAGCGCCTGGCGCACCTCTTCGAGCATGGCGAGCAGCTCGGCGCGGTTGACCACGCACGAGGCCGACATGGGCATGGATCGGGCGCTCCCGACCGCTTCGACGATCTCGTCGAGCTTCTTCTGCACGTCCACCGTGTGCTCGCCACTCTCTGCTGCTCTGTTGGAGACGGACGGGACGACTGTAAGGCCAGTCGGCCGCCGCCCGACACCTGCTGACGATCCGTCAGCGCCTCAGCGTTCGCCCAGGCGCTCCACGAGTGCCTCGTGGACGGCCGGCGGCAACAGGTGGGAGACGTCGCCGCCCCAGGTCGCCACCTCCTTGACCAGCGAGGACGACAGGAAGCTGTACGTCGGATTGGTCGGCACGAAGAGCGTCTCGACGCCCGAGAGCCCGTTGTTCATCTGGGCCATCTGCAGCTCGTAGTCGAAGTCGCTGACGGCCCGCAGGCCCTTCACGATCGCCGGGATCTCCCGCTGCTTGCAGAAGTCGACCAGCAGTCCGTGGAAGGACTCCACCTCGACGTTGCCGAAGTCGGCGGTGACCTCGCGGATCAGCTCGATCCGCTCGTCCACGGTGAACAGCCCCTTCTTGGACTGATTGATCATCACCGCGACGTGCACCACGTCGTACAGCTTCGAGGCTCGGCCAATGATGTCGAGATGTCCGTTGGTGATGGGGTCGAACGACCCCGGACAGACGGCGCGGCGCACTGTGATTCCCTCGCTCTCCGGTCCGGTCATCGTGCGTCTTCGCACGTAGCGGCGGCGCGACCGTACCAAAGCGTTCCCTCGCCGTAGCGACGGGACCGCAGTGGCTCGAATCCGGCGGGCCAGCCGAATTCTCCGCCCCGGGTGCTGCGTTCCACCGTGACGAGCGCATCGGCCGTGAGCCACCCCTGAGCACGGAGTGTGAGCAGGATCTCGCGAAGATCGTCATCGGTGACGGCGTACGGCGGGTCCAGGAAGACGATGCCGTACGGGTCGGCGGGCGCCGGACCTGTCACGATCTGCTCCGCTTTGCCGGTGCGTACCTCGGCGCCGGGCAGGCCGAGCGTCCGGACGTTGTCGCGGACGGTGCGGACCGCCTTCGGGTCGGCCTCGACGAGCAGGGCGTGGACCGCGCCGCGGGAGAGCGCTTCGAGGCCGACGGCGCCGGATCCGGCGTACAGATCGGCGACCCTGGCCCCCTCCAGGGTGCCGAGCAGCGCTCCCCAGGTGGAGAACAGGCCCTCGCGCGCCCGGTCGGAGGTGGGGCGGGTGCCGGTGCCGGGCGGTACGGCCAGGCGGCGTCCGCCGGCCGAGCCGGCGATCACGCGGGTCATGGGTGTGTGGTCCTCGGGGTCGTGGACGTACGGCGTACGGAGCCGTCGGCGGCCGGCCCGCGCGCTGTGCGCGTGCCGTGCGTCCACGATATGGCGTGCGGTCCGCACCGGCCCGGTCGGCGGTCGCCCCCGCGCCCTCACCCCTTGTCGAGATACTCCTCGCGGTCCTTGTCCAGGAGGGCGGCCAGCACCGTGCGCAGCTCCGGCAGGTGCTCCAGCTCCGGGTCGGCGGCGACGATCGCGACGGCCTCCTCACGGGCGGCGGCGATCACCTCCTCGTCGTCGATGACGGCGAGCATCCGCAGCGAGGAGCGCACTCCGGACTGGGCCTGGCCCAGCACATCGCCCTCGCGGCGCTGCTCCAGGTCGATGCGGGAGAGCTCGAAGCCGTCGAGGGTGGCGGCGACGGCGGAGAGCCGGGCGCGGGCGGGGCTCGCCTCATGGGCCTCGCTGACCAGCAGGCAGAGCCCCGGGGCGGAGCCACGGCCGACGCGGCCGCGCAGCTGGTGGAGCTGGGAGACGCCGAAGCGGTCGGCGTCCATGATCACCATGGCGGTGGCGTTGGGGACGTTGACCCCGACCTCGATGACGGTGGTGGCGACCAGGACGTCCACGTCCCCGGCGGCGAACCGGCGCATGACGTCGTCCTTCTCGTCGGGGTGCATCCGCCCGTGCAGCACCTCGACGCCCAGCCCGGCCAGCGCGCCCTTGCGCAGTTCGTCGGCGATCTCCAGGACGGCGAGTGGCGGCCGCTTCTCGGGGTCCTCCTCGGCGGCCGGCTTCCGGGCCTTCGCCTTCTTCCCGCCCTTGCCCTCCGCCTCCTGTGCGTCGTCGCCGATGCGGGGGCAGACCACGTACGCCTGATGGCCGTTCTCCACCTCCTCGCGGACGCGTTCCCAGGCGCGGCTGAGGAAGTGGGGCTTGTCCTTGGCGGGGACGACATGGCTGGCGATCGGGGAGCGGCCGGCCGGGAGCTGGTCCAGGACGGAGGTCTCCAGGTCGCCGAAGACCGTCATCGCGACCGTACGGGGGATGGGGGTGGCGGTCATGACGAGGAGGTGGGGCGGTTGCCTGCCCTTCGAGCGCAGGGCGTCGCGCTGCTCCACGCCGAAGCGGTGCTGTTCGTCCACCACGACGAGGCCGAGGTCGTGGAACTGCACCTTGTCCTCGATCAGCGCGTGGGTGCCGATGACGATCCCGGCCTCGCCGGTGACCAGGTCGAGCAGGGCCTGGCGGCGGGCCGCCATGCCCATGGAGCCGGTGAGCAGGACGACTTTGGTCCCCCGGTCCGAGCCGCCCAGCATGCCGCCCTCGGCCAGCTCGCCCATCATCTCGGTGATCGAGCGGTGGTGCTGCTGGGCGAGGACCTCGGTGGGGGCGAGCATCGCGGCCTGGCCGCCCGCGTCGACCACGGTGAGCATGGCGCGCAGGGCCACCATCGTCTTCCCGCTGCCCACCTCTCCCTGGAGGAGGCGGTGCATCGGGTGCTCGGTGGCCAGGTCGTCGAAGATCTCCTTGCTGACCTTCTGCTGGCCCTCTGTGAGGGTGAAGGGCAGTTCGGCGTCGAACGCGTCCAGCAGGCCGTCCGTGACCGGGCGGCGGGCGACGGCGGGGAGCTGGGTGTCGGCGTACCTGCGGCGGGCCAGGGCGACCTGGAGGACGAACGCCTCGTCCCACTTGAGCCGGGCCCTGGCGTCCTCGATGTCCGCCTTCGTCTGCGGGCGGTGCACCTTGAGCAGCGCCTCGGGGAGCGGGGTGAACCCGCGGCCCTCGCGCAGGGAGGCGGGCAGCGGGTCCACGGCGTCCTGCGCGCTGGGCAGGACGGCGTCGACGGCCTTGGCGATCCGCCAGGAGTCGAGCTGTTTGCAGGCGGGGTAGATCGGCAGGAGGCGTCCGGCGAAGGCGTCCACCGCCTCGGTGGCCTCGTCGGCGTCGGAGGCGTCGAGCAGTTGGTAGGTGGGGTGGGCCAGCTGCATCTTGCGGTTGAAGACCGAGGCCTTGCCCGCGAACATCGCCTGGCGGCCCGGGAGCAGTTCCTTGTGCGGCTTGTGGACGCCGTGGCCGAAGAAGACCAGTTGGAGGCGGCCGCTGCCGTCGGTCAGGGTGACTTCCAGGCGTTTGCCCCGGCCGTTGTTGAACATCAGGATCCGGGCGTCGGCGACCTGGGCGACGACGGTGACGTGCTCGTCCAGCGGGAGGTCGGCCAGCGCGGTCAGCTTGCCGCGCTCCTCGTACCGCCGCGGGTAGTGATGCAGCAGATCACCGACCGTGTGCAGGTCGAGGTGTTCGGCCATCACCTTCGCGGTGGCTCCGCCGAGCAGCTTCTTGAGAGGTTCATCGAACGAGGACACGCGATCCATTGCACACCACGGCACTGACAGCTGTCCGCCGGGCACGGCCGCGACGCGGTTACTCGACGCCGATCAGCAGGGGTGCGCGCTGGTGCCCGCCCCGGTAGACCACGGTGTCCACGGCGAGATGGCCCTCGCGCACGTGTTCCTCCAGCACGTGGGCCAGCGAGTCGGGGACGTCCTCGCCGAGGACGAGGGTGACCAGTTCGCCGCCGGCCGCCAGCATCCGGTCGAGCACGGTGCGGGCGGTGGCCGGGACGTCGGCGCCGATCACGGCCACGTCTCCGTCGATCAGGCCGAGGATGTCCCCGGCCTGGCAGACCCCCGCCATGGTCCACGACTGGCGCTCGGCGACGGCCAGTTCGGCGTAGCGGGTGGCGCCGGCGGCGGCGGTCATGGCGACCACGTCCTCGTCGAAGCCGCGGTCCGGCTCGTGGACGGCGAGGGCGGCGATGCCCTGGACGGCGGCTCGGGTGGGGACGAGGGCGACCCGGACCCCCTCGGTCCTGGCCTGTTCGGCGGCGGCGGCCGCGGTGTGGCGCAGGGCCGCGTCGTTGGGCAGCAGCACCACTTCGCGGGCGTGGGCGCGGCGGATGGCGTCGACCAGTTCGCCGCTGGCGGGGGGTTCGCCGGGCCGGGCGATCACGGTGGTGGCGCCGGCCTCGGTGCAGAGCCCGGCCAGGCCGTCGCCGGGGACCACGACGACGACGGCGCGCTGGGCGGGTTCGGCCTGGACGCGGAGGTCGTGGCCGCTCTCGGTGGCGAAGTGGGTGATCCGGATCCGGTACGGGCGTCCGGCCTCGACGCCCGCCTCCACCGCGGCCCCCGCGTCGTCGACATGGACGTGGACGTGCCAGAGCCCGTCGCCGCCCACCACGACCAGGGAGTCGCCGAGCGCGTCGAGCCGGGTGCGCAGCCGGGCCACCTGCTCGTCGCGGGCTTCCAGCAGATAGATGACCTCGAACGCGGGCCCCGCGCCGCCGTCCTCGGGGCAGTCGAGCGGGCCCTCCCCCACGGGCGCGCCGCCCGGCGGGCCGCTCTCGGCCGGCACCGGAACGCCGCCCACCGGAAGCCCCACCACGGACCCGCCGTCCACGGGCACGGGCGCCTTCCCGGGCCCGGTGCTAGGTCCCCGGGCCGGAGCCTGCCCGGTCACCGTCTCCGCCAGCGCGCCCAGGACCGCCACCAGTCCCCGGCCCCCGGCGTCCACGACCCCGGCCCGGCCGAGGACGGCGAGCTGCTCGGGGGTCCTGGCGAGGGCGGCGCGCGCTCCCTCGTAGGCCGCGTTCACGACGGTGCGCAGGTCGGGGTCCTCGCCCCGGGCGGCCTCGGCGGCCGCCGCCGCGACGGTGAGCACCGTGCCCTCGACGGGATGGGCGACGGCCTGCCGGGCGGCCTCGGCGGCGTCGGCGAGGGCCAGCCGCAGGTGAGCCGCGTCGCCGCCGTCGGCCAGTACCCCGGCCATGCCGCGCAGCAGCTGGGCCAGGATCGTGCCGGAGTTCCCGCGGGCGCCGATCAGGGCGCCGTGCGCCATGGCGCGTACGGCGTCGGAGGTGGCGGGTGCGGTGGTGCCGGTCTCATGGGCGGCGAACACCGCTTCGACGGCCGCGGCTGCGGACTCGAGAGTCAGGTAGAGGTTGGTGCCGGTGTCCCCGTCGGCGATGGGATAGACGTTGATCGCGTCGATCTCCGCGCGCTCCCGGCCCAGGGCCTCCAGGGCCAGTGAGCACCACGTGCGCACCGCGACGGCGTCCAGATCGTCGGGGAGCTGCGGCACCGATGGTCCTCCTTGAAGCGGCCGTGGCAACGGGCTGCATCGCAGGTTAGCCCGCTTTCCGGGGTCCCGGTCCGGACAGGGGGCGGGGAGGGCGGGGGGCCAACCCGTGGTAGTTTCGTATCTCCGAAGCAGGCGTTGTATGCTGCTCCGGTTGCCCGATGAGAGTCGGGCCATTCCTCCGGTACCGCCACTTCAGTCAAATGAATCCGGCGCGCCGGAATTCACTGTAAGTGCATCTGAAGTCTTTGGAGTGACCCGTGGCTGCCAACTGCGACGTTTGCGGCAAGGGGCCGAGCTTCGGCAACAGCATTTCGCACTCGCACCGCCGTACGTCCCGTCGCTGGAATCCCAACATCCAGCGCGTGCGTGCCGTGGTCGGTCGGACGCCGAAGCGGCTCAACGTCTGCACCTCGTGCATCAAGGCCGGCAAGGTCGCGCGCTGACGTCCCCGTCGTAGCGCAGCCTTCCGGTTGCCCAAAAAAGCCGGTCCACCTCGGTGGACCGGCTTTTTGCTGTGCCCAGGAGGCGACCCAGCAGGCGGCTCAGGAGGCGGACCGTGGGGCTGATCGGACGGCCGGGCGGGTCAGCCAGCCGTGGTCGACCGGGCCGATGCCGCCGCCGAGCGGGAAGCCGGCCTCGATCGCACCGGTGACGTACGCCTTCGCGCCCCGCACGGCCGTGGGCACGTCCTGACCGAGCGCGAGCCCGGAGGCGATGGCGGAGGCCAGGGTGCAGCCGGTGCCGTGGGTGTGGCGGTTGTCGTGCCGGGGGGCGCGCAGCCAGTGTTCCGCGCTCCCGTCGGTGAGCAGGTCCACCGCCTCACCGGGCAGGTGGCCGCCCTTGATCACGACCCAGCGCGGTCCGAAGGCGAGGATCTCCTCGGCGGCCCGCCGCAGGTCGCGCTCGTCGGTGACCTGGACGCCGGTGAGCTGGGCCACTTCGTCGAGGTTGGGGGTGGCGACGGTGGCGACCGGCAGCAGTTTCGTCCGTACGGAGTGGAGCGCCTCGGCGGCGAGCAGCGCGTCGCCGTGCTTGGAGACGCCGACCGGGTCGACGACGACGGGGGCGTCGGTTCCGGCGAGGAGTTCGGCGACGGTCTCCACGAGGGCGGTGGAGGCGAGCATTCCGGTCTTCACGGCCTGGACGCCGATGTCGTCGACGACGCTGCGGTACTGGGCGCGTACGGCGTCCACCGGAAGCTCCCACGCGCCCTGGACGCCGAGGGAGTTCTGTGCCGTGACGGCGGTGAGCACGCTCATGCCGTGGACGCCGAGGGCGAGCATCGTCTTCAGATCGGCCTGGATCCCCGCACCGCCGCCGGAGTCGGATCCGGCGACGGTGAGCACACGGGGCGGTACAGCGGTACGTATGGGCATACGCAGCAATCTAACGCTCGCGCGCGCAGCCCCCGCTCACATGCGCGGCGGGGTGTCCTCGATCGAGCCGAAGTGGTCCCAGCCGCCCTTGCTGGTCCAGGGCGCTCCGTCGACGGTGACCTGGGGCAGGGCGGAGGGGTTGAGGACCTCGCCGATCACCTTCCAGCGGGCGGGCAGTTTCACGTCCGGCGGGAAGGTCGCCACGATCGCGTGGTCCTCTCCCCCGGTCAGCACCCACTGGAGCGGGTCGACGCCGACGGCCTGACCGATGTCGGACATCTGCGAGGGGATGTCGATGAGGCCGGCGCGCAGGTCGATGCGGACCTTGCTGGCCTCCGCGATGTGTCCGAGGTCCGCGACGAGGCCGTCGCTGACGTCGGTCATCGCGGTGGCGCCGAGCCCGGCGGCCGCGGGGCCCGCGTGGTAGGGCGGTTCGGGGCGGCGGTGGGCCTCGACGAAGGCGCGGGGCGAGCGGAAGCCGCGGGAGAGCACCGCGTATCCGGCGGCGGACCAGCCGAGCCAGCCGGTGACCGCGACGACGTCGCCGGGGCAGGCGCCGGCCCGGGTGACCGGTTCGTGGTTGCGCAGGTCGCCGAGCGCGGTGATCGCGACGGTGATCGTGTCGCCGCCGACCACATCGCCGCCGACCACGGCCGCGCCCGCCACCTGGCATTCGTCGCGCAGCCCGTCCATCAGCTCGGCGGCCCAGGTGACGGGCAGGTCGGCCGGGACGACGAGGCCGAGGAGCAGCGCGGTGGGCACGGCGCCCATCGCCGCGATGTCGGCGAGGTTCTGGGCGGCGGCCTTGCGGCCGACGTCGTACGCCGTCGACCAGTCGCGGCGGAAGTGCCGTCCTTCCAGCAGGATGTCCGTACTGGCCACGACCCTGCGGTCGGGGGCGGCCACGACCGCGGCGTCGTCGCCGGGCCCCAGCCGTACCGCCGGAGTGGTGGTGAGCCGGGACGTGAGCTCTCTGATGAGCCCGAACTCCCCCAACTCGCCCACGGTTCCCTTCACCGAGTCTCACCTCTCCTTTATCGCCCCGGACACCCGTCCGGGCCCCCGGTCGCGAGCCGTCTGTGCTGTCGGTACCGTCAAGAGATACGTCAACTTCTGCGCCCTGTACGCCACGCTGTGGGCGTCATCCGGCCCGTAGGTCTCCCCGTGGCCCTCGGCAACGCGATAACGTGGCGTCCCTTTCCCCCACATGATCCTCGTGGCCGCCCTGGAGGTTCCGTGGTACAGGCGTACATCCTCATTCAGACCGAGGTGGGCAAGGCGTCGATCGTCGCCGAGACCATTTCCAAGATCCCGGGAGTCATCCAGGCAGAGGACGTCACCGGTCCGTACGACGTGATCGTGCGGGCCCAGGCCGACACGGTCGATGAACTCGGCCGCATGGTGGTCGCCAAAGTGCAGCAGGTGGACGGCATCACACGAACGCTGACCTGCCCGGTCGTCCACCTCTGACCCCCGTCTAGGCTGGGCCGGTGACGTCATCCGCCCGCCGCTCCCACCACTCGATATCCCTCGGTCCGTCCGCTGCCGTGCTCGTTCTCGTGCTGGCCGCGGCGGGCTGTTCCTTCAGCGACGCGCAGCCCTCGATCACGGTTCCCACACCGTCTTCGGAGGCCGCCGCGTACTGCAGGGCCCTGCACGAGGAACTGCCGAAGGCCGTCCTCGAACTGGACCGCAGCGACCCCTCCCCGGATTCCGAGCTGACCGCCGGCTGGGGGGACGGGGCGATCGTACTGCGCTGCGGGGTCCCCCGGCCCGCGAAGATGGACGACCCCCAGTCACAGGGTGTCGAGGCGGACGGGGTGCAGTGGATGCTGGAGGAGCCCGAGGACTCCGGTCCGCGGTTCACCACCACGTACCGCAAGGCGTACGTCGAGGTCACCCTGGACTCGACGTACGCCCACGACATCACGCCGCTGGCCTCGTTCGCCGGCCCCGTCTCGAAGACGGTCCCGAGCAAGTTCTGAAGGCCGCCCGGCGGGTCCGTCAGCGCAGCCCGGTGGAACGGCTCAACGCGGCCTGGATCAGCCGGTCGACCAGCTCCGGGTAGCCGACGCCGCTCTCCTGCCACATGCGCGGGTACATCGAGATCGGGGTGAAGCCCGGCAGGGTGTTGATCTCGTTGATGACGAAGGAGCCGTCCTCGGTGAGGAAGAAGTCGGCGCGCACCAGGCCTTCGCAGGAGACGGCGTCGAAGGCGGCGACGGCGAGCCGCTGCACCTCGGCGGTCTGCTCCTCGGTGAGCGGCGCCGGCACCAGACCGGCGGCCGAGTCGATGTACTTGGCCTCGAAGTCGTAGAAGTCGTGCGCGGTGACCGGCGGGATCTCGGCGGGCACGCTGGCGCGCGGGCCGTCCTCGAACTCCAGCACCCCGCACTCGATCTCCCGGCCGCGCAGCAGCGACTCGACGAGGAACTTCGGGTCGTGGCGGCGGGCCTCCTCGATCGCCTCGTCGAGGCCCTCGAGGCCGTCGACCTTGGTGATGCCCATCGAGGAGCCGCCACGGGCGGGCTTGATGAACAGCGGCCAGCCGTGCTCGCCGGCGAAGTCCACGATCCGCTTGCGGGCGGCGGCGGGGTCGTTGTCCCACTCGCGGGGGCGGACGACCTCGTACGGTCCGACGGGCAGCCCGAAGGAGAGGAAGACCCGCTTCATGTACTCCTTGTCCTGGCCGACGGCCGAGGCGAGGACGCCCGCGCCGACGTAGGGCACGCCGGAGAGCTCGAGCAGCCCCTGGAGCGTGCCGTCCTCGCCGTACGGGCCGTGGAGCACGGGGAAGACGACGTCGACCTCGCCGAGCGCCTTGGGCACCGAGCCGGGTTCGCTGTAGAGGACCTCGCGGTTTCCGGGGTCCACGGAGAGCACGACGCTGCCCTCGGCGGACTCGACGAGCCGGTCCACGTCGGGGACCTGGCGGTCGGCGATGGCCATGCGTTCGGGCTCGTCGGCGGTGAGCGCCCAGCGGCCGTCCGCCGTGATGCCGATCGGCAGAACGTCGTACTTCGTCCGGTCGATGGCCTTCATGACGGCGCCGGCCGTGACGACCGAGATGCCGTGTTCGGAGCTGCGGCCGCCGAACACGACAGCCACACGTGGCTTGCGGCGCCGCGGCTCAGGGCTCTCGGCGCGCTCAGGGCTCTGGGGGAGGTTCTCGCTGCTCATATCGCGACGAGCGTACCTGCTGGTAGGGGAGACGTCAGCGTCGCTCGGCCTTGGCGCTCCGCGACATCAGCTCCTTGACGGCGACGACCGGGGACTTGCCCTCGTGGACGATGGAGACGACGGTCTCGGTGATGGGCATGTCGACGCCGTGCCTGCGGGCCAGGTCGAGGACCGATTCGCAGGACTTGACGCCCTCGGCGGTCTGCTTGGTGACGGCGATCGTCTCCTGGAGCGTCATGCCGCGGCCGAGGTTGGTGCCGAAGGTGTGGTTGCGCGAGAGCGGCGAGGAGCAGGTCGCCACCAGGTCGCCCAGGCCCGCGAGGCCGGAGAACGTCAACGGGTCCGCGCCCATGGCCAGACCCAGACGGGTGGTCTCGGCGAGGCCTCGGGTGATGAGGGAGCCCTTGGTGTTGTCGCCGAGACCCATGCCGTCCGCGATGCCGACGGCGAGGCCGATGACGTTCTTCACGGCGCCGCCGAGCTCGCAGCCGACGACGTCGGTGTTGGTGTACGGCCGGAAGTACGAGGTGTGGCAGGCGGCCTGGAGGCGCTGGGCGACCGCCGCGTCGGCGCAGGCGACGACGGCCGCCGCGGGGCGCCGCTCGGCGATCTCCTTGGCCAGGTTGGGGCCCGACACGACGGCGATGCGGTCGGCGGAGACCTTGGTGACGTCCGCGATGACCTCGCTCATCAGCTCGGCGGTGCCGAGCTCGACGCCCTTCATCAGGGAGACCAGGACGGTGTCCGGCTCCAGGTGCGGGGTCCAGTCGGCGAGGTTGGCGCGCAGCGTCTGGGAGGGCACGACGAGGAAGGCGAACTCCGCGCCGCGCAGGGCCTCGGCGGCGTCGGTGGTGGCGCGGATGGAGTCGGGGAGCGCGATGCCCGGGAGGTAGTCCGGGTTGGTGCGGGTGGTGTTGATGGTCTCGGCGACCTCGGCGCGGCGGCCCCAGAGGGTGACCTCGCAGCCCGCGTCGGCGAGGATCACGGCGAAGGCCGTACCCCATGAGCCGGTTCCGAAGACGGCTGCTTTTACGGGGTGCGTCACGTGGGTCCCTTTCCCTGGGCCCTGCGCCGTTGTTCAGCACGGGCTTTGCGGTGATCGTAGAGCTCGGCGGGGGCCTTCTCGCCGCGCAGGTCCTCCAGCTCGCGCGTGACGGCCGCCATGATGACCTCGGTCGCCTCGCGCAGCACCTCGGGGGTCGGCTCCAGACCGTGGAAGCGGCTGAGGTCGACGGGGGGTCCGGCCTGCACCTGGAGCGTCTTGCGGGGGAACAGCCGGAACTTGTTCTCCTTGGCGTAGGGCGGCATCGCGAGGTTGGCGCCCCACTGGGCGACGGGGATGACGGGCGCCCTGGTCATCAGGGCGACCCGGGCGGCCCCGGTCTTGCCGGCCATCGGCCACATGTCGGGGTCCCGGGTGAGGGTGCCCTCGGGGTAGAAGGCGACGCACTCGCCGCGCTCGATGGCGTCCACGGCGGCCCGGAAGGCGTCCAGGGCGTTGGTGGTCTCGCGGTAGACGGGGATCTGGCCGGTGCCGCGCAGCATCATCCCGACGAACGGGGTGCGGAAGAGGCCGGCCTTCGCCAGGAGCCGCGGCACCCGCCCGGTGTTGTACTGGAAGTGTCCGTAGGAGAGCGGGTCCAGATAGGAGTTGTGATTGACGGCGGTGATGAATCCGCCGTCGGCCGGAATGTGTTCCATCCCCCGCCAGTCGCGCTTGAACAGAACCACCAATGGCGGCTTGGCGATGACCGCCGCCAGGCGGTACCAAAAGCCGATTCTGCGGCGGGACACTCGGACACCTTCCTTAAGGAGCTTGACCTGCTGTCTGGCTACTGACGGTCAAGTCTCGCCCCAGACCCCGGCTCTGTCGAGAACACCGTACGCCTCACGTTCGGCACCGGTCCTCCGGGTTGTCGTACCGGCAGGCGAGAATAAGTCCTGATGCGTACGGAGGGGGAGATCGCCACGAACACCGATCCGGCCGGGGCCTGGTCCCTGGTCGTTCCGCTGAAGCCGCTCGCACGGGCCAAGAGCCGCCTGGGACGGGCGGCGGGCGAGGACGCGCGGCCCCGGCTGGCCCTGGCGTTCGCCCAGGACACGGTGGCGGCGGCGCTGGCCTGTTCCCGGGTGCGGGATGTGGTGGTCGTCACGGACGACGCGGCGGCCGCGGCGGCCCTTTCGGCGCTCGGGGCGCGGATCGTGCCGGACGCTCCGGGGGCCGGGCTCAACGCGGCGCTCGCGCACGGCGCCCGCTCCGTGCGGGCCCTGCGTTCCGCCGCGGCGGTGGCCGCGCTCAACGCGGATCTGCCCGCGCTGCGCACCGGCGAATTGGCGCGGGTGCTCGATTTTGCCTCCGCTTTTCCCCGCGCTTTTCTCCGGGACGCGGCGGGAATCGGCACGACATTTCTGACCGCGGCGAGCGGTGCGGAATTCCGTCCGGCTTTCGGTGGTCCGTCCGGGTCCCGGCACCTGGCATCGGGTGCGGTGGAAATAACGCTGTCCGGTGTCGACTCGGTGCGCCGGGACGTGGATACGGGCGAGGATCTGCGGGTCGCCCTGGCCCTGGGGGTGGGGCCGCACACGGCGCGGATCGCGGCCGTCTCCGCCCCGGCCCGTGACCGATAGGCTGCCGCCCATGCAGGCGACCTCGTACACGTACGACTCCGAGACCCGCAGCGGCAGCGTGCTGCTGGACGACGGCACCCCGGTGGACTTCGACGCCGCCGCCTTCGACGCGGGCGGCCTGCTGCTGCTGCGGCCGGGGCAACGGGTGCGGATCGAGGGCGAGGGCGAGGGGGCGGCCCTGCGGATCACGCTGGTGACGCTGCAGACGTTCTAGGAGTGTCCGCTGGGCCGAACGGGGCCCGGACAGCCCGCGGGCCGGGCTCCCCCGGAGGGGAGCCCGGCCCGGCGCGTTGTGAGGAGCGAGCGGGTGCCCGGTCTCACTTCTTGCGTGCGGTGGCCTTCTTGGCCGTGGTCTTGCGCGCCGTGGTCTTCTTCGCGGGCGCCTTCTTCGCCGTGGTCTTCTTGGCGGGCGCGGTCTTGCTGGCGACGGCCTTCTTGGCTGCCGTCGCGACCTTCTTCGCCGGGGCCGCCTTCTTCGCGGCCGAGGTGGCCTTCTTGGCCGTCGCGGTGGTCTTCTTCGCGGTGACCTTCTTGGCGGCGGCGGTGGTCTTCTTCGCCGGAGTCGCCTTCTTGGCGGTGGTCTTCTTCGCGGTGGCCTTCTTGGCGGCCGACTTCTTGGCGGCGGCGGCCTTCACCGTCGTACGGGCGGCGGAAGATCCGCCCGAGAGGCTGCCCTTGGGGGCCTTCTTGACGGCCACATCGTTCTTGGGGAGCTTCTTCGAGCCGCTCACCAGGTCCTTGAAACCCTGGCCCGCGCGGAAGCGGGGCACCGAGGTCTTCTTGACCCGGACGCGCTCACCCGTCTGCGGGTTGCGGGCGTACCGGGCGGGGCGGTCGACCTTCTCGAACGAGCCGAAGCCGGTGACCGAGACACGGTCCCCGGCGACAACGGCACGGACGATCGCGTCGAGTACCGCGTCGACGGCGTCTGCGGCCTGCTGGCGGCCGCCGACCTTGTCGGCAATCGCTTCTACGAGCTGCGCCTTGTTCACGTCTTCCCCTTCGGAGACATAGCCAGAACGAAAGTGTTCAAGCTTTTTCGCACGTTAGGCAGATATATACCGCAAATCAAACACGAAACGGGCTAATCACCCTAGTGCCGCAACGAAGTCGACCGATGCGCAGTTCCACGTGTCAGTCACCTTCGGGGAATCGGCCCTCATCGAGGTCCTTCACCAACCGGTCCAGACGCCTTGCCGCGTCCGGGAGATCGTGCTTCGCCGCGGCCGTGACGACCAGCAGCTTCCGGGTCAGCGCCATCCGTACGCTCTCCGGGACTTGCAGTGCACGCACCTTCGCGTGCGCTTCCTTCAATCGGTCGGCGACTTCGCCATAGAGCTTGAGTTGGCTGTCGCGTTCCATGCACCGATTGTGCCATCTGGGGCGAGTTGTCGCCCGACGGGGTCTCAACAAGCGACTGCGCCCCCTGCCCGGAGGCAGGGGGCGCAGTCCTGGAAAAGTGCTGCTCAGACGGCAATAGTACGCGGCTTGAAGGCGGGCCTGACCGCCTCGTACGCGGCGATGTCCGCTTCGTTCTGAAGGGTGAGGCTGATGTCGTCGAGGCCGTTGAGCAGTCGCCAGCGGGCGTTCTCGTCGAGCTCGAAGTCGGCGGTGATGCCCTCGGCGCGGACCTGTCGCGCCTGAAGGTCGACGGTCACCTCGGCGGTCGGGTCGGCCTCCGTCAGCTCCCAGAGGGCGTCGACCACCTGCTGCTCCAGGACCACGGTCAGCAGCCCGTTCTTCAGCGAGTTGCCGCGGAAGATGTCGGCGAAGCGGGAGGAGACGACGGCCTTGAAGCCGTAGTTCTGCAGGGCCCAGACCGCGTGTTCGCGGGAGGAGCCCGTACCGAAGTCGGGACCGGCGACCAGGACCGAGGCGCCCTGGCGCTCGGGGCGGTTGAGGACGAAGTTCTCGTCCTTGCGCCAGGCTTCGAAGAGCCCGTCCTCGAACCCGTCGCGGGTGACCTTCTTCAGCCAGTGGGCGGGGATGATCTGGTCGGTGTCGACGTTGCTGCGGCGCAGCGGAACGGCCCGGCCGGTGTGGTCGGTGAATGCTTCCATGGCTATCGGACTCCGGCGGGGGTACGGGCGTCGGACAGGTCGGCGGGCGAGGCCAGATGGCCCAGCACCGCGGTGGCGGCGGCGACCTGGGGCGAGACCAGGTGGGTGCGGCCGCCCTTGCCCTGCCGGCCCTCGAAGTTGCGGTTCGAGGTGGAGGCGGAGCGCTCGCCGGGGGCCAGCTGGTCGGGGTTCATGCCGAGGCACATCGAGCAACCCGCGTGCCGCCATTCGGCGCCGGCTTCGGTGAAGACCTTGTCCAGGCCCTCGGAGACGGCCTGGAGGGCGACCCGGACCGAGCCGGGGACGACCAGCATCCGCACCCCTGTCGCGACCTTGCGGCCGTCCAGGATCGAGGCCGCGTTGCGCAGGTCCTCGATGCGGCCATTGGTGCACGAACCTACGAAGACGGTGTCGACGTTGATGTCACGCAGCGGCTGCCCGGCGGTCAACCCCATGTACTCCAGGGCCTTTTCGGCGGCGAAGCGCTCCGAGGCGTCCTCGTACGAAGCCGGGTCGGGGACCTGCCCCGACAGGGGCGCGCCCTGGCCCGGGTTGGTGCCCCAGGTGACGAACGGGGCCAGTTCGGTGGCGTCGATGACGACCTCGGCGTCGAACACCGCGTCGTCGTCGGAGCGCAGGGTCTTCCAGTACGCGACGGCGGCGTCCCAGTCCTCGCCCTCGGGGGCGTGGTCGCGGCCCTCGAGGTAGTCGAAGGTGGTGGCGTCCGGGGCGATCATGCCCGCGCGGGCGCCGGCCTCGATCGACATGTTGCAGATCGTCATCCGGGCCTCCATCGAGAGCTTCTCGATGGCGGAGCCGCGGTATTCGAGGATGTAGCCCTGGCCGCCGCCGGTGCCGATCCGGGCGATGATCGCCAGGATCAGGTCCTTCGCGGTGACCTCGTCGGGCAGTTCGCCCTCGACCGTGATGGCCATGGTCTTCGGGCGGGCCAGCGGCAGCGTCTGGGTGGCCAGGACGTGCTCCACCTGGCTGGTGCCGATGCCGAACGCCAGCGCGCCGAACGCGCCGTGCGTGGAGGTGTGGGAGTCGCCGCAGACCACGGTGGTGCCGGGCTGGGTCAGCCCCAGCTGCGGGCCGACCACGTGGACGACGCCCTGCTCGACGTCGCCCAGCGGGTGCAGCCGCACGCCGAAGTCCGCGCAGTTCTTGCGCAGGGTCTCCAGCTGGGCGCGCGAGACCGGGTCGGCGATCGGCTTGTCGATGTCGAGGGTCGGGGTGTTGTGGTCCTCGGTGGCGATGGTGAGGTCGAGGCGCCGCACCGGACGTCCGGCCTGGCGCAGACCGTCGAAGGCCTGCGGGCTGGTCACCTCGTGCAGCAGGTGCAGATCGATGAAGAGAAGGTCGGGCTCGCCCTCCGCGCGCCGGACGACATGGTCGTCCCAGACCTTCTCCGCGAGTGTCCTACCCATCGCTTTCCCTCCGGCCGGCGTCTTCGCCGGCCCAACTAGAGATTCGGTTGCCTCCGTCCGGACCCCCGTGCGGGGCGGCGGCTACGGGCCGTTGTGCGGCCGCCCCTACAGGTTCGCAACTTCCGCCGAAAATTGAACTTGCGTTTCACAGAGTGAGACGGGAGTATCGTCGTATGGACAACTCTAGCGGCGTCGGCGTTCTCGACAAGGCAGCTCTGGTATTGAGCGCCCTGGAGTCCGGTCCGGCCACCCTCGCCGGGCTGGTCGCGGCGACCGGGCTCGCACGGCCCACGGCCCATCGACTGGCCGTGGCACTGGAACACCACCGGATGGTGGCGAGGGATATGCAGGGCCGGTTCATTCTCGGCCCCCGGCTGTCGGAACTGGCAGCCGCGGCGGGCGAGGACCGCCTGCTGGCCACGGCCGGACCGGTGCTCACCCACCTGCGCGACATCACCGGCGAGAGCGCGCAGCTCTACCGCCGGCAGGGCGACATGCGCATCTGCGTGGCGGCGGCGGAACGGCTGTCGGGGCTCCGGGACACGGTGCCGGTCGGCTCCACGCTCACCATGAAGGCGGGCTCCTCCGCCCAGATCCTGATGGCCTGGGAGGAGCCGGAGCGCCTGCACCGCGGCCTCCAGGGCGCCAGGTTCACGGCGACGGCGCTCTCCGGCGTACGGCGGCGGGGCTGGGCCCAGTCGATCGGCGAGCGGGAGCCGGGCGTGGCCTCGGTCTCCGCCCCGGTGCGCGGCCCCTCGAACCGGGTGGTCGCCGCCGTATCGGTCTCCGGGCCGATCGAGCGGCTGACCCGTCACCCGGGCCGGATGCACGCCCAGGCGGTCATCGACTCGGCGGCCCGCCTGAGCGAGGCCCTGCGCCGCACGGGCTGACCCTCCGCCCGCACTTCTCCCCTCTTCCGGAAGGCCGCCCCAGCGCCGTGGCGGCCCTTTTTCTCCCCCCTCCCGGCCCGAACCGCCGCACAGCGCGGGAGAGTTGCTCTCTCGGGGAGCACGAAGAAGGCCCTCCACCGAGGTGAAGGGCCTTCCTGTACTGCTCTGTTGTACCCCCGACCGGATTCGAACCGGCGCTACTGCCGTGAGAGGGCAGCGTGCTAGGCCGCTACACAACGGGGGCGTGGATACTGCTGACTTGCGCTGGGCTACCAGGACTCGAACCTAGAATGACGGTACCAGAAACCGTAGTGTTGCCAATTACACCATAGCCCATGGTGTGACAAGTACCCCCGACCGGATTCGAACCGGCGCTACTGCCGTGAGAGGGCAGCGTGCTAGGCCGCTACACAACGGGGGCCCTAGCGATCCTGCATCGAAAACGTGGGTGCGACCCAGGTGTTCTCGCGGGAAGGATCTGTACCCCCGACCGGATTCGAACCGGCGCTACTGCCGTGAGAGGGCAGCGTGCTAGGCCGCTACACAACGGGGGCTTGTCCTGCTTGTTCCTGCTGATCTTGCTCGTACTGCTTGGTCTTGCGCTGGGCTACCAGGACTCGAACCTAGAATGACGGTACCAGAAACCGTAGTGTTGCCAATTACACCATAGCCCATTGAAATGCAACCCCCGGTGGGGCTTCATCTCTGTCTGCGCTTCCCGGGCGGATCTTTCGGCCTGCTCGGGCGGCGCAGAAAGAACATTACCCGAAGGTGTCCGGCGCTCCAAAACGGGTATTGCCTGCCAGCAGAGGGGGCAGCTGGTCGAGCCCGGTGATCGTCACGAGATCGGAGCGCCCGCCCCTGCCCCGCCGGTCGAGCCAGATGCCGGTCAGCCCGGCCGCGACGGCCCCGCTCGCGTCGATGTCGGGCTCGTTCCCGACGTACGCCACCTCGTGCGGCTCCAGCGCGAGCGCCTCGCAGGCCGCGTGGAAGGCTCCGGCGGCCGGCTTGGAGATCCCGAGCTCCACGGCGCAGACCATCGCCTCGAACCGGTCGCGAACGCCGAGCACGGTGAGCTTGTGGTGCTGGTGGTGGGTGTTGGCGTTGGACAGGATCGCGTGGCGGTAGTCGCGGGCCAGCAGGTCCAGCACGGGCAGCACGTCCGGGAAGAGCGCCCAGGCGGCCTCGTAGTGAGCGGCGTGGCGCCCGAACCATGCCTCGGCCTCGGCGTCCTCCAGCTCGCGCGAGAGGAACTCCCGCACCCGGTCCCGGCGCTGCCCGGCGAAGTCCGTCTCCCCGGCGGTCATGCGCGCCCAGTGCCGGACGCTCAGCGCCCGCCAGGCGTCGAGGGCGGCGTCCACCGACGCGTACGCCTCGGGCAGGCCCTCGCGCTCCAGGTGCTGCCGCATCCCGGTGCGGTCGGCCCCCGAGTAGTCGAAGATCGTGTCGTCGATGTCCCAGAGCACGGCGCGGATCGGCATGAACGCCACGGTAGCCGTCCGGCGGCCGCCCGCGGGGGCGAAAAGCCGAGGAGGGCCGCGGCCGGTCGGCCGCGGCCCTCCTCGGGGTGTCCTGTCGCTACGCGGTCAGCTTGGCCAGCGCCGCGTCCACGCGGGCCAGGCTCTTCTCCCGGCCCAGGATCTCCAGGGACTCGAAGAGCGGCAGACCGATGGTGCGGCCGGTGACGGCGACGCGGACCGGGGCCTGGGCCTTGCCGAGCTTGAGGCCGTGGGCCTCGCCGGCGGTGAGGACGGCGTTCTTCAGGGACTCCGGGTCGCTCCAGTCCGCCGTCTCCAGGTTGGCGCGGGCCGTGGTCAGGAGGGCGGCGGGGTCGCCCTTCATCGCCTTGGCCCAGGACGCCTCGTCCGCCACCGGCTCGTCGAGGAAGAGGAAGTCGACGTTGTCGGTGATGTCGGAGAGCACCGTGACCCGGGTCTGGGCGTGCGGCGCGATCTGCTCCCACTTCTCCGCGTCGAAGTCCTCCGGGGCCCACGGCGCGAACGGGGCCCGGAGCCAGGGGCCGCAGGCCTCGGTGAAGGCCTTCACGTCCAGCATGCGGATGTGCTCGGCGTTGATGTGCTCGCACTTCTTGAGGTCGAAGCGGGCCGGGTTGGCGTTCACGTCCTTGATGTCGAACGCCGCGACCAGCTCGTCCATCGAGAAGATGTCGCGGTCCTCGGCGATCGACCAGCCGAGCAGCGAGAGGTAGTTCAGCAGGCCCTCGCGGAGGAAGCCGCGCTCCCGGTAGAGGTTGAGGGATGCCTGCGGGTCGCGCTTGGAGAGCTTCTTGTTGCCCTCGCCCATGACGTACGGCAGGTGGCCGAAGGCAGGCGTGTCCTTGGCGATGCCCAACTCGATGAGCGCCCGGTACAGGGCGATCTGCCGCGGGGTGGAGGAGAGCAGGTCCTCGCCGCGCAGGACGTGGGTGATCTCCATCAGCGCGTCGTCGACCGGGTTGACCAGGGTGTAGAGCGGGGCCCCGTTGGCGCGGACGATGCCGTAGTCCGGGACGTTCTCCGGCTGGACGGTGATGTCGCCGCGGACCAGGTCGGTGAAGGTGATGGCCTCGTCGGGCATCCGGAAGCGGACGATCGAGCTGCGGCCCTCGGCCTCGTACGCGGCGGTCTGCTCGGCCGTGAGGTCGCGGCAGTGGCCGTCGTAGCCGGACGGCTTCCCGGCGGCGCGGGCGGCGTCGCGGCGGGTGTCGAGCTCCTCGGTGGTGCAGTAGCAGGGGTAGGCGTACCCGGCGGCGAGCAGCTTCTCGGCGACGTCCTTGTACAGGTCCATCCGCTGCGACTGGCGGTAGGGGGCGTGCGGGCCGCCGACCTCGGGGCCCTCGTCCCAGTCCAGGCCCAGCCAGCGCATCGAGTCGAGCAGCTGCTGGTAGGACTCCTCGGAGTCGCGCGCCGCGTCGGTGTCCTCGATCCGGAAGACCAGGGTGCCCTGGTGGTGCCGGGCGAAGGCCCAGTTGAAGAGCGCCGTCCGGACCAGGCCCACGTGGGGGTTGCCGGTCGGGGAGGGACAGAAACGTACACGGACTGGTGCGTTAGCCACGCTTGATCACCTTGTTGGTGAGAGTGCCGATGCCTTCGATGGTGACGGCGACCTCGTCGCCGACGTGCAGGGGGCCGACCCCCGCGGGGGTGCCCGTGAGGATCACGTCGCCCGGGAGCAGCGTCATGGCCTCCGTGATGTGGACGATCAGGTCCTCGATGGAGCGGACCATGTCGCTGGTGCGGCCCAGCTGTCGCTGCTCGCCGTTGACCGTCGCCTGGATGGTGAGGTCGTGGGGGTCCACGTCGGTCTCCACCCAGGGGCCCAGCGGGCAGGAGGTGTCGAAGCCCTTGGCGCGGGCCCACTGCTTCTCGCGCTGCTGCACGTCGCGGGCCGTGACGTCGTTGGCGCAGGTGTAGCCGAGGATGACGTCCTTGACGCGCTCCCGGGGGACCTCGCGGCACATGCGGCCGATGACCACGGCCAGCTCGGCCTCGTGGTGCAGTTCGTTGGAGAAGGAGGGGTACTCGATCGCGTCGCCGGAGCCGATCACCGAGGTGGTGGGCTTGAAGAAGGTGATCGGCGCGTCCGGGACCTCGTGGCCGAGCTCGGCGGCGTGCTCCGCGTAGTTGCGGCCGATGGCCACGACCTTGTTGGGGAGCACGGGGGGCAGCAGCCGGACCTTGTTCAGGGGGACCTTGGTGCCCGAGAGCTCGAAGTCGGCGTACGGAATGCCCTTGATGATGTCGAGGACGAGGCCACCGGATTCCACGGTGCCCTGTCCCTCGACGGCGCCGAAGGCGACATTGCCGTCGATGGAGAACCTGGCGATGCGCACGGGATGCTGTCGCCCCTCACTTGCTGGCTGACTGAAGACTGACGCTCCAGGCTAGCGCCTCGCCCGGCCCCGGCCGGGCGAGGCGCTGACGCCGATGAGGGGGACAACCGCGCGCATTGCGGGGTGCTACCGGGCGACGGCGACCGGGGCTTCCATGAGGATGGTGCGGCGCGGGTTGGCCGTCACGGTCGGCAGGTCGGCGGCGTGCTCCGGCTGGAAGGGCGTCGCCAGCGCTTCGGCGTCCTGGAGGTGCGCCAGCGTGGTGCGCCGGGGGTTGGCAATGTTGCGGAACATCGTCGTCGTCTTCATCTGCCGTCAGGACCCTGTTCGGTGAAGGGCGTCGCTCGTCGCGGCGCCGGCTTGTCGGATTCGCCATCCCTGTAAAGCGTCAGGCTAAACATCCGATTCCCCGGCGGAGCCGGGATGAGGCGACGATCATCATGTGAGTTTGCTCACGAACTTATGGACAATTGACCGATTCCGGACAGCTGATCTCGGTCCAGAAAACGGACATTGCATCACTGAATCCACCATTCCGCTGCTGATCATCGCGACTGGGACACCCCCCACCCCTAGGTGACTCATCCTTAATAGTCCGGTTTACCCACGATCACTCCCCACTGCTTGTTACTCGCCCATCACAACGTGTCACCCAGGTCACAGCCCGGTACAGGGGCCTTGTTGGAGATCCTGCACTGTGCTGGAATTCCACGCACCGCCGCGGGTTTCAGGTCCGGCGCGCCGGGGCGCAACGCAGCGCCGAGTGGCGGCGGGAGGGGGAAGTTCGCCGGTCACTCACACGACCACCATGGGGCGCGTCCAGTGCCCCACGAAGCCGACACCGTCTTGTCCGCACACGCGGGCGGGACGCCTGGTCCAGAGGTTGCGACGCTAGTGCAGGGACGTTTCAAGAGGGATGGCAGCGCTCCGGCGGAACAGGAGCCGCGCGGCGGGACCGACCGCGGTTCCTCGCCCCAGCACGCCCAGAACCCCGGGCCGGCCGGCGCCGGCGACAACAGCGACCGCGCCCAGCGCACGGGCTCCACGACGAGCGGCGGTGCGGAGCCGAACACGGCCGCCCAGCCGCGCGGCCCGGTCGACACGGGTTCGCGAATAGCGCTCCGTAACTGGCGCATCAGCACGCGACTGGTCTCGCTCCTCGCCCTCCCCGTGGTCGCCGCGACCAGCCTGGGCGGTCTGCGGATCAACGAGTCCATGACCGACATGCAGCAGCTCGAGCACATGCAGCTGCTGACGAAGATGACCAAGCAGGCGACCTCGCTCGCCCAGGCGCTCCAGTCGGAGCGCGACCAGTCGGCCGGCCCGCTGTCGAACAAGTCCAAGCCCACCGACTACAAGGTCACCGGGCCCCGGGACAAGACCGACCGGGCCAAGGACGCCTTCCTCGACGAGACCGACTCGATCGGCGACTCCGAGGGCGACGAGGCGCTCGACAGCATCCACGCGAGCATCTCGCAGATCGCCTCCCAGCTCGGCAACATCCGTACGATCCGCAAGACGGCGTACGAAGAGGGCGCACCGAGTCTCAACACGATCGACCAGTACAACCAGCTGATCACCTCGCTGCTGAGCCTCTCGCAGGACATGGCGCAGGCGACCAGCAACCCGGACATGATCAAGCGGACCCGGGCCCTGGCGGCGTTCTCCTCCGCCAAGGAGTACGCCTCGGTCCAGCGCGCGATCATCGCCGCGGCGCTGCCCGGCGGTTCGGTCAAGGAGCCGCACCTCAACCCGAACGACCGGCAGTTCGGCTCCAACGCGCTCGCCAAGGAGTCCCGGGCCCTCATCTCGTTCAAGACGATCTACGGGACGACCGGGGAGAGCGCCGAGGAGCTCATGGCTCCCCTGGACAACGGCAACCCGGAGATCAACGCCGGCAACATGTACGCCAAGCGGATCCTGGACACCACGAACGGGATCGAGGGCAAGCAGGTCCGGTCGTACCTGGACTGGTACGACCAGAGCACCATCAAGATCAAGGCCATGGAGACGATCGAGGCCACCCTCCTCAGCGACATGGAGGCCAAGGCCCGCGAGCTGCGCCAGGCCTCCCAGCGCGAGGCGATCGTCAACGGTGCGGTCATCCTCATCGTGCTCGGCGTCTCGCTCGTCGGCGCCTTCGTGGTGGCCCGCTCCATGATCCGTTCGCTGCGACGCCTCCAGGACACCGCCACCCGGGTCGCCCAGGACCGGCTGCCCGAGCTCGTCAAGCAGCTCTCCGAGACCGACCCGCAGGACGTCGACACCTCCGTCGAGTCGGTCGGCGTGCACTCCCGGGACGAGATCGGCCAGGTGGCCGCGGCCTTCGACGACGTGCACCGCGAGGCCGTCCGCCTCGCCGCCGAGCAGGCTCTGCTCCGGGGCAACGTCAACGCGATGTTCACCAACCTCTCGCGCCGCTCGCAGGGCCTCATCCAGCGCCAGCTCTCGCTCATCTCCGAGCTGGAGTCCCGCGAGGCCGACCCGGACCAGCTGTCCTCGCTCTTCAAGCTCGACCACCTCGCGACCCGTATGCGCCGTAACGGCGAGAACCTCCTCGTCCTCGCGGGCGAGGAGCCGGGCCGCCGGTGGACCCGCCCCGTCCCGCTGGTGGACGTGCTCCGTGCCGCCGCCTCCGAGGTGGAGCAGTACGAGCGCATCGAGCTGTCCGCGGTGCCCGCCACCGAGGTCGCCGGCCGGGTCGTCAACGACCTCGTCCACCTGCTCGCCGAGCTGCTGGAGAACGCGACGTCGTTCTCCTCGCCGCAGACGAAGGTCCGGGTCACCGGTCACGCGCTGCCCGACGGGCGGGTGCTCGTCGAGATCCACGACACCGGCATCGGCCTCTCCCCCGAGGACCTCGCCGCGATCAACGAGCGGCTCGCGCAGCCGCCCACCGTGGACGTCTCCGTCTCCCGCCGCATGGGTCTGTTCGTGGTCGGCCGGCTGTCGCTGCGTCACGGCATCCGGATCCAGCTGCGTCCCTCCGACTCCGGCGGTACGACCGCGCTGGTCATGCTGCCCGTCGACGTCGCGCACGGCGGCAAGCAGCCGCCGTCCAAGCAGGGCCCCGGTCAGCAGTCCGGCGCCCCGGGCGGTCTGCTCGCGGGCAACGGGAACGGCGCGGGCAGCGGCCAGCGCGCGGGTCTCGGCGGCGGACCGGGCGCCAAGAGCCTCGGCGGTGGACCCGGCGCACAGCGCGGCCAGGTCGGCGCGGGCGCGGGTCCCCGGGCGGCTCTGCCCTCCCGGGACAGCGGAGCGGGCCGTCCGCAGGGACCGGGCACCGGTGGCCTGCCGAACAACGGCGGTCCGGGTCAGGACTTCCCGGCTCAGGGTCCGGCTCCCCAGCGTCAGGGCGGCGGCGGTCTCTCCGGCGCCTTCGGCAACAGCGCCCGGCTCGGCGCCCGCGGCGCCCAGGGCGGCCCCCAGGGCGATGCTCCGGGTCGCGGCGACGCGGTGCAGCCCAACCTCTTCGGGCACAGCGCTCCGCCCTCCCCCGGGCAGAACGGCCGTCCGGGCCCGGTCGCACCGCCGAGCCAGCAGGGCCCGTCCGGCTGGCAGAACCAGTCGAACCAGCAGAACCAGCAGAACCAGCAGGGTCCCGGAGCGCAGCAGCCCCAGGGGCGCCAGGGACAGAGCGGCCAGGGCGGTTTCCCGCAGCCCGGTGGCGGCCCCGGCCGTCAGCTGCCGCCGCCCGGTGGACCGCGTGCCGAGCTGCCCGGGGGCAACCCCCAGCCGCAGCGGCCGGCGGCCACCAGCTGGGGCGCCGACACCCCGCGCGGTCACGAGGAGCACGACGCGACCGGGCAGTTCGCCCGGCCGACGGGCCCCGGCCAGGACCCGTCGTTCAACGCCCCGCTGAACCAGCGGCCTTCGGACGACCGCCAGGGTCCCGGCGCGACCTCCGAGTTCGCCCGGCCCGACTTCTCGGCGCCCCAGGACCGGTCGTACCAGCAGCAGCCTCCGCTGGGCCAGGACCCGGCGAGCACCGCGCAGTTCGCCCAGCCCGACTTCGGTGTCCCGCAGCAGCCGAACCAGCAGGACCAGGGCGGTTACGGCCAGGGCCGGCAGAACCAGGGCGAGCAGCTGCCCGCGCCGCGTCAGCGCGGCCTGGACGGCAGCGACTTCGGTGCGCCGCGTCCGGCGCTGCCGGCCCAGCCCCAGCAGCCGGAGGCCCTGCCGCCGGCCGGTCCCGGGGACGGCCGTACGCCGCTGTACGACACCCTGGAGACGAACTGGTTCCACGGTCCGGGCCAGGGCGGCCAGCAGCCGCCCGCCGAACCGCAGGCGCCGGCCGCTCCGGAGCCCTCCGGAGCGCCCGTCCCGCCCCTGCCTCAGCGTGGTGCGGCCGACGCCCCGGTCACCAGTTCCTGGCGGGCCTCGCCCAACGACGAACTCGTACGCCAGGCCGAGCGGGTCAAGAAGCCCGCCGCCGGTGGGGTCACCACATCCGGGCTGCCCCGCCGTGTACCCCGCGCCAATTTGGTGCCGGGGACCGCACAGCAGCAGAATCACCAGTCCGGACCTCAGGTTTCGCGCGCGCCCGATGACGTGCGCGGGCGTCTGACCAATCTCCGCCGGGGCATCCAGCAGGGTCGGCAGGCCAACAACGGCTCGCAGACCGGCAGTATCCATCTCGGCCCCACTCACCAGCAGGAGCGTTAGTTGAGCCCCATGAGTCAGGCCGCGCAGAATCTGAACTGGCTGATCACCAATTTCGTGGACAACACCCCGGGGGTGTCCCACACGGTGGTGGTCTCCGCGGATGGCCTGCTGCTGGCGATGTCCGAAGGTTTCCCGCGCGACCGCGCGGACCAGCTCGCCGCTGTCGCGTCGGGGCTGACCTCGCTGACCGCGGGTGCGTCCCGGATCTTCGAGGGCGGCGCCGTCAGTCAGACGGTCGTGGAGATGGAGCGGGGATTTCTCTTCCTCATGTCCATCTCCGACGGTTCGTCACTGGCCGTTCTGGCCCACCCGGACGCCGACATCGGTCTGGTCGGGTACGAGATGGCCCTCCTGGTCGACCGTGCCGGCACCGTCCTCACGCCCGACCTCCGCGCCGAACTCCAAGGCAGTCTGCTCCACTAGGCGGCCGTCCAGCCGATCCACGACACGATCCCCTCAGGTAATGCCCACAACCCTCACCCGTCAGGCCGCTTTAGTCCCCTCACCGGCCCCTTGCAGACGGCAAGCCGAGAACCTGCTGTCACGCCCGGAGGATTCATGACCCCGCCACCCGCCTCACCCGATCCGTACGGCGCACTGCACCACGCGTCGTACGACGGGGAAGGCGACCAGCCGCTGGTTCGTCCTTACGCCATGACCGGCGGCCGGACCCGGCCGCGCTACCAGCTCGCGATAGAGGCACTGGTCAGCACCACGGCAGACCCGGCGCATCTGGGGACCCTGCTCCCCGAGCACCAGCGGATCTGCCACCTCTGCCGTGAGGTCAAATCGGTGGCGGAGGTGTCGGCACTGCTGTCGATGCCGCTCGGGGTCGCCCGGATCCTGGTGGCGGACCTGGCGGAAGCCGGCATGGTGGCCATCCACCAGCCGGGCAACGGAGAGGCCGGCGGCGCGCCGGATGTGACACTGCTCGAAAGGGTGCTCAGTGGACTTCGCAAGCTCTAGTGGCGGTACGGCCCGCTCCACCACTTCGGCGAAGATCGTGGTGGCAGGGGGCTTCGGCGTGGGTAAGACCACGTTTGTCGGTGCCGTTTCGGAGATCAATCCGCTGCGCACCGAAGCCGTGATGACGTCCGCATCCGCGGGCATCGACGACCTGACCCACACCGGGGACAAGACCACCACGACGGTGGCCATGGACTTCGGACGCATCACCCTGGACCAGGACCTGATCCTGTACCTCTTCGGTACACCCGGACAGGACCGCTTCTGGTTCATGTGGGACGACCTGGTCCGCGGCGCCATCGGCGCCGTCGTCCTCGTCGACACCCGCCGCCTCGCCGACTGCTTCCCCGCAGTCGACTACTTCGAGAACAGCGGCCTCCCCTTCGTCATCGCCCTCAACGGCTTCGACGGACACCAGCCCTACACCCCCGACGAAGTACGCGAAGCACTCCAGATCGGGCCCGACGCCCCGATCATCACGACGGACGCCCGCCACCGCGCGGACGCCAAGAGCGGTCTGATCACGCTGGTCGAGCATGCGCTGATGGCACGCTTGAAGTAGTTCTCCCACCAGGCGTAAGCCGATATCGGCGTACGGAAGGTGCAGTAGTCACGCGGGGGCGGCCTGTGTCGTTTGACACGATCCGCCCCCGTGTTCATAACGTTTCGACAGAGAATTGAGTCCACGCCGCCACCCGATGCATCCATTCGGTACCACTGCGCTCACATGAGCCCCGCCTTTTGACGGGGCTCGCTCTTTATGCCCGTTTTATCTGAGGTCTGGACCACTCGGAATCGTTGATTCCGAGTGTTTGGAACGGGGCCGGTCCCCGTGCTGCAATTCGACGAACTCCCCAGTAGTACGGCCCTGAACGAATAATCCGGCACAGCGTAGGTGCCGACGCCGAGAGGTTGTTGGTCGAGTGAGGCGAAGCAACGAGGGCTCCGCGGCACAGCCCGAGCGGGGCAACTTCACCCCGCCGTCGCGCGCTGTGGCGTCCCCTGCGGAGGTGTCCGGCACGGAGCCCGCCGAGGGCGGCAGCACCAGTCGGCTGTCCCCGCGCAACTGGCGGGTGGCCACCCGGCTGAACGCGATCCTCCTGATCCCGGTGCTGGTCGGCCTGGTCATGGGCGGCTTCCAGGTGAAGGGGTCCATCGACACCTGGAGCGAGGCGCAGGAGGCCGAGAAGATCGCGGTCGTCGTGCGTGCCGCGTCCGACTACGGACAGGCGCTGCTGAACGAGCGGGACCTCACCGCCGACCCGCTGCTCTCGGGCGACCGGGACGCCGACGTGGTCGAGCAGACCCGGGCCACCACCGACGAGGCGGCCCGGAAGTTCGACTCCGCGGTGCAGGAGATGCCGGCGAAGCCGGGCCTGGAGCGCCGGCTGAAGCTGTTCAAGGGCGAGGAGCCCAAGCTTCCCGAGCTGCGCAAGGCCGCCTACTCGCAGGCCCTGGACCCGGTGAAGACCGAAGAGGGTTACACCCAGGTCCAGCACTCGCTGATGGAGTTCTCCAACGAGCTCGGCCTCGGCACCGGCAACATCACCAGCTACGGCCGTACCGTCTACGCGATCGAGCTGTCCAAAGCTGCAGAATCGCTTCAGCGCTCGATCGGCATGCACCTGCTGGTGCGCCCGAGCCAGAAGCCCGGCACGTACAACGACCAGGTCAAGGCCTTCGGCTCGTACAACTACCTGGAGCAGATCGCGCTGGGCGAGTTCAACTCCGGTGGCACCCAGGCCGACGTCGACCGCCTCAAGCAGGTCATGAGCGGCAAGGCGGCCGAGGGCGCCAAGCAGCTCAAGGCGGCCAAGGAGCAGGCCGAGGCCGCGGGCAAGCCCTTCGTGGCCCCGCCGAGCATCGACGGCTCGGTCTTCGACGGCATGGCCCAGGAGATCGGCAAGGGCCAGGACCCGAAGGACCTGGCGGCCAAGGGCATCACGCCCGAGACCTGGATGGCGGCGGCGACCGCGAAGTTCGAGGGGTACGCCACCGTCGAGGACGAGCTGGTCACCAAGGCGGTGGACGAAGCCGCGAAGATCTCCTCCGACGCCAAGACCGACGCCATCGTCAACGGCCTCATCGTCGTCATCGCGCTGCTGGCCGCGTTCATCCTGGCCGGGCTCATGGCCCGCCAGATGAGCCGCTCGATGCGCCAGCTGCGTACCGCCGCCTTCTCCATCGCCGAGCAGCGGCTGCCCTCCCTCGTCGACCAGCTCTCGCGCACCGACCCGGGCCGGGTCAACACCCGGGTGCAGCCGATCCCGATCACCACACAGGACGAGATCGGCGAGGTCGCGCGCGCCTTCGACCAGGTGCACCGCGAGGCCGTCCGGCTCGCCGCCGAGCAGGCCATGCTGCGGGGCAACGTCAACGCGATCTTCACCAACCTCTCGCGCCGCAACCAGTCGCTCATCGAGGGCCAGCTGACCCTCATCACCGACCTGGAGAACAACGAGGCCGACCCGGACCAGCTGGAGAGCCTCTTCAAGCTGGACCACCTGGCGACCCGGATGCGCCGCAACGGCGAGAACCTCCTCGTCCTCGCGGGCGAGGAGCCCGGCCGCCGCTGGAACCAGCCGGTTCCGCTGGTCGACGTGTTGCGGGCCGCCTCCTCCGAGGTGGAGTCCTACGAGCGCATCCAGCTGACCGGGGTGCCGGAGAGCGAGATCCACGGCCAGGCCGTCACCGACCTCGTGCACCTGCTGGCCGAGCTGCTGGAGAACGCCACTACGTTCTCCTCGCCGCAGACCAAGGTCAAGGTCACCGCGACCCGGCTGCCCGACGGCCGGGTGATGGTCGAGATCCACGACAAGGGCATCGGCCTCACCGCCGAGGACTTCGCCGACATCAACCACAAGCTGGCCAACCCGCCGACCGTGGACGCCGCGGTGTCCCAGCGCATGGGCCTGTTCGTGGTCGGCCGGCTGGCCGACCGGCACGGGATCCGGGTCCAGCTGCGCCCCTCGGGCGAGCAGGCCGGGACCACCTCGCTGGTCATGCTGCCGGACGCCATCACCCACGGTGGCGGTGGCCAACCGAACGGCGGTCAGGACGACTTCACCGTCTCCTCGATCATCCCCGAGCAGCAGCAGGCCTTCGAGCCGGCGCCGCAGCAGGCCCCGATGCGCACGGCGGCCGAACTCGGCTTCGACGACTCGCGCTACGACGTCCCGGCGGACCCGACCCAGCTGGACCCGGTCGGCCGCTCGCTGATGCGCGAGGAGCGCAGGGCGGCCCTGGAGGCCCAGACGGGCGTGGGCGGCCCGTTCGGGGACAACTCCCAGGAGCAGCAGGGCTACGCACCGGAGCCGTACGCGGGCGACCCGTACGGCGGGCAGCAGCAGCCGCAGCAGCAGGGCTACGCCGATGAGCGCTACGGCCAGGACCAGTACGGCCAGCAGTCGCAGCAGCCGCAGCAGGAGCAGTACCAGGGGTCGTACGAGCAGCAGCAGTACGGCGCCGAGAACGGTTATCCGCAGCAGCAGGATCAGCAGCACCCGGGGGACGGTTACCCGGAATCGGCGTATCCCGTTCCGGATGACCGGCAAGGGCAGTACGCCGACGCGTACACGGCTCCGGCGGACCAGTCCCACCAGGATGACTGGCCTGTTCAGAGCGGTTTCCAGAACACTTATGAGCCGATTGCTCCCGACGCATCGGAATCTGTTCCGAGCACGCCCGCGGAGTCATCGGAGCGCGTAGGCTTCGATCGTCCGGGGCCCACCCCGAACGTCGGCCACGAGCTGACCGAAGCCGGTCTGCCGCGCCGCGGCGGTCAGCAGCACTGGCAGCCCGGCCCCGGCGGCCGCGGGAACGACCAGCCCACTGCGGTTCCGCAGCGGCAGCCGCAGCAGGAACAGCGGCAGGACCCGCAGACGGACAAGGACGGCACCGACGACTGGCGCTCGACGAACGACGAGCGCTGGGAGCGGGCCGAGAAGCTCCGTGAGCCGAAGGCGGGCGGAATCACCCTCTCCGGTCTCCCCCGGCGCGTGCCCAAGGCCAACCTGGTCGAGGGCACGGCGGAGCAGACCCAGCAGGGCGGCCCACAGGTCTCCCGCGCACCCGAGGACGTCCGCGGCAGGTTGAGCAACCTGCGGCGGGGGATCCAGCGGGGACGCAGCGCGGGGTCGGACACCAGTACCACCTACAACCAGGAGCGTTAGTGTGAGCCCGATGAGCCAGGCGGCGCAGAATCTCAACTGGTTGATCACCAATTTCGTGGACAACACCCCCGGGGTGTCGCACACGGTGGTGGTCTCCGCCGACGGACTCCTGCTGGCGATGTCCGAAGGTTTCCCGCGCGACCGCGCCGACCAGCTGGCGGCCGTCGCCTCCGGTCTGACGTCGCTGACCGCGGGCGCCTCGCGGATCTTCGAGGGCGGCGCCGTGAATCAGACCGTTGTGGAGATGGAGCGGGGATTTCTCTTCCTCATGTCCATTTCCGACGGATCTTCGCTCGCCGTTCTGGCCCACCCGGACGCCGATATCGGTCTGGTTGGGTACGAAATGGCCCTTCTGGTCGACCGCGCGGGCGGTGTTCTGACTCCGGACCTCCGCGCCGAGCTTCAGGGAAGTCTTCTTAACTAGTAGGCAGACAGTGCGTTTCTCGCCACCGCGCCATAAAGTGCGGTGGCGCGGCCCCACTGGGATCGGCGATCGGCAGTCGGAGGAGGAGACGTGGCAGCACCCACAGATGGGCACCCATACAACGGTGACCAGAGGGTTCCGGGTGAGCACGGTGACAACCGTTTCGGCTTCCCTGCCGCACCCGGCGGTCAGGGACCGGGGCAGTATCAGCCATACCAGCAGCCACACCAGCAACAGCCGCCCCAGAGTGCTCACGGCGGTCAGGGGTCCGAGTGGCCTCCGCAGCAGCCGGGCGCGGGGTGGCCGCAGCAGCAGCCCCAGCGGTACGACGCGCCCCGGCAGCCGCGCATTCAGCCGGTGCAGCAGCAGCGGCCTCCGGCACCTGACCAGCCCGCCGCGCACAACCCGTTGGTCCGTCCGTACGCCATGACCGGCGGCCGGACCCGGCCGCGGTACCAGCTCGCCATCGAGGCGCTGGTCAGCACCACGGCCGATCCGTCCCGGCTGCAAGGGCAGTTGCCCGAGCACCAGCGGATCTGCCGGCTCTGCGTCGAGATCAAGTCGGTCGCCGAGATCTCGGCCCTTCTCTCGATCCCCCTCGGCGTTGCCCGGATCCTCGTCGCCGATCTGGCCGAGGCCGGGCTCGTCGCTATCCATCAGCCCGGCGGCGACGAGACCGCCGGCGGCCAGCCAGATGTGACACTGCTCGAAAGGGTGCTCAGTGGACTTCGCAAGCTCTAGCGGCGGAGCAGCCCGCTCCACTACCTCGGCGAAGATCGTGGTGGCAGGGGGCTTCGGCGTGGGTAAGACCACGTTTGTCGGTGCCGTTTCGGAGATCAATCCGCTGCGCACCGAAGCCGTGATGACGTCCGCATCCGCGGGCATCGACGACCTGACCCACACCGGGGACAAGACCACCACGACGGTGGCCATGGACTTCGGACGCATCACCCTGGACCAGGACCTGATCCTGTACCTCTTCGGTACACCCGGACAGGACCGCTTCTGGTTCATGTGGGACGACCTGGTCCGCGGCGCCATCGGCGCCGTCGTCCTCGTCGACACCCGCCGCCTCGCCGACTGCTTCCCCGCAGTCGACTACTTCGAAAACAGCGGCCTCCCCTTCGTCATCGCCCTCAACGGCTTCGACGGACACCAGCCCTACACCCCCGACGAAGTACGCGAAGCACTCCAGATCGGGCCGGACACCCCGATCCTGACAACGGACGCCCGCCACCGCGCGGACGCCAAGAGCGCGCTCATCACGCTGGTCGAGCACGCCCTGATGGCACGCCTGCGCTGAGGCGTCCGGGAGACACGAGAAGGGCCCCGCTCCTCCCTCGGGAGGAGCGGGGCCCTTCTCGTCGTGCCGGGTGAGCGGTCAGCCCTGCCAGCTGTGCGGGGCGCGGAAGCCCGGCGTGCGCTCCAGGCGGCGCCAGCCGGCGGTGTCACGGCCGCCGAACACGGCGGCGGGCGGCTGGGCGGCGGCGCGGGCCATCAGGACGGCGGTGATGGCCGCCAGCTCCTCGGGGTCGGCGTGCCCCTTCTCGACGCGCAGAACGGACTCGGCGGAAGTCAGGCTCATGGTGCGGTGTCTCCGTCTTCTCGGCAGGCTGTCGTGGACCGCGCGGCGGATCGCGCCGCTGCGGAGGAGGACTACTGCGGGGGGTTGCCGTGCTTGCGGGACGGCAGGTCGGCGTGCTTGTTGCGGAGCATGGCGAGCGAGGCGATGAGCACCTCGCGGGTCTCGGCGGGGTCGATGACGTCGTCGACGAGGCCGCGCTCGGCCGCGTAGTACGGGTGCATCAGCTCGGCCTTGTACTCCTTGACCATGCGGGTGCGCATGGCCTCGGGGTCCTCGGCGTCGGCGATCTGCCGGCGGAAGATGACGTTGGCGGCGCCTTCGGCGCCCATCACGGCGATCTCGTTGGTCGGCCAGGCGTAGGTGAGGTCGGCCCCGATGGACTGGCTGTCCATGACGATGTACGCGCCTCCGTATGCCTTCCGCAGGATCAGCGAGATCCGCGGCACGGTGGCGTTGCAGTAGGCGTACAGCAGCTTCGCACCGTGCCGGATGATCCCACCGTGCTCCTGGTCGACGCCGGGGAGGAAGCCGGGGACGTCCAGAAGAGTGATGATCGGGATATTGAAAGCGTCGCACATCTGAACGAAGCGTGCGGCCTTCTCGGAGGCTTCGATGTCCAGCACCCCGGCCAGCGCCTGCGGCTGGTTGGCGACGATGCCGACGACCTGGCCGTCCAGACGGGCCATCGCGCAGATGATGTTGCGGGCCCAGCGCTCGTGGATCTCCAGGTAGTCGCCCTCGTCGACGAGCTCCTCGATCACCTTGTGCATGTCGTAGGGGCGGTTGCCGTCGGCCGGGACCAGGTCCAGCAGGACGTCGCCGCGCCGGTCGGCCGGGTCGTCGCTCGGAGCCGTCGGCGGGTTCTCGCGGTTGTTGGAGGGCAGCATCCCGAGGAGGTAGCGGACCTCGGCGATGCAGGTCTCCTCGTCGTCGTACGCGAAGTGCGCGACGCCGGAGGTCTCGGCGTGCACATCCGCGCCGCCGAGGCCGTTCTGGGTGATCTCCTCGCCGGTGACCGCCTTCACGACGTCCGGTCCGGTGATGAACATCTGCGAGGTCTCACGGACCATGAAGACGAAGTCGGTGAGCGCCGGGCTGTAGGCCGCGCCGCCCGCGCACGGGCCGAGCATCACGCTGATCTGCGGGATGACGCCGGAGGCGCGCGTGTTGCGCTGGAAGATGCCGCCGTAGCCGGCGAGCGCCGAGACGCCCTCCTGGATACGGGCTCCGGCGCCGTCGTTCAGCGACACCAGCGGGGCACCGGCCGAGATGGCCATGTCCATGATCTTGTGGATCTTCGTGGCGTGGGCCTCGCCCAGCGCACCGCCGAAGATCCGGAAGTCGTGCGCGTAGACGAAGACCGTGCGGCCCTCGACCGTGCCCCAGCCGGTGATGACACCGTCGGTGTAGGGCTTCTTGGCCTCCAGGCCGAACCCGGTGGCCCGGTGCCGGCGGAGCTGCTCGACCTCCTTGAACGAATCCGGGTCCAGCAGCAGCTCGATCCGCTCCCGTGCGGTCAGCTTCCCCTTGGCGTGCTGCGCCTCGGTCGCCCGCACACTCGGTCCGCGCCGCGCCTGCTCGCGCAGGGCCAGCAGCTCGGCCACCCGGCCTCGGGCGTCGTTCGGCTCACCCTGGATTTCGTCCACAACGGTCATGTACCGACCCTACGAACCCCGACCCAGAAATCGCGCCGTCGACTCCGTACAGTCTCCTGCCCGGTTTCGTGGTGGGAGTGAACAGAACCGTTGGGCCGTGCAGGCGATCCACCAGCGAAACGCCGCCTCGGCTTGTGGAAACCCCACAAAGAATCGGTGTGCTGTGGGCCACACGCCACGGAGGGGGCCGAAGAAGGCCCCCTCAGTATGGCCCAGCGTTGCGGGGCGACGGGCCGAAGGGGCGGTTCCGGTTCCGGATCCGCCCCTCCCCCGCACCGATGGAGCCCATCAACTCCCGCAGTGGAAGCGGGCGTTGCCCCAGTCGGCGTGGTCGTTGCCATTGCCGTCGCCGCCGTCCTGGACGACCAGCTCGACGTACTGCGCGCCGGTGACATCGGCGGTCAGCTTCCAGGCCGGATCGGCGGCCCCCAGCACCGGTGACGCCACCTGCTCCGCGCCGTCGGCGGTGACCGAGAACCGCACACTGCCCCGGGTGGTCTGGACGTCGTCCACGCCCACCTCGGCGGTGAAGGCGGTGCACTTCCCGCCCAGGTAGTAGCGGATCTTCGCCGGGGCATGCGTGCCCAGGCCCTGGGCGTAGCCGACGCCGCCGATCTTCAGGGGGCCGCCGTCGCCGGCTCCCGCCTCCCCGTTGGACTGGTCGCGCTCGACCGGGCCCCAGCCGTTCTCCGAGGCGGTCCAGTCGATGTCGCCGGCCCAGCTGTCCTCGGTGGGCGGCGGCGGGAGGGTGCGGACGGAGGTATCCGCGCCGAGCGTGCGACCGGCTCCCCCGACGGCGTACGTGGCCTCCGCGCCCAGTGCGTACGTGTCGTAGGGGGCGTCGACCGGCGGGGTGACCCGCCAGCTGCCGGTGACCTTGGCGCCCGGGGCGACCGTGTCGAAGGCGACCGCGCCCACCGGCTCGGCCTGCCATCCCTCGGGCACGGTCAGCGCGAGCTTCACGCCGGTGGCGGGGGCCGCCTCGTCGTTGCCGAAGGTCGCCTTCACCGTGTTCGGGGCGCCGGGCTCCAGGGTCTCGGCGTCGGCGGCCACGTCGAGCGTCCCGCAGACGGCCTCCTGTCCGGCGGGGGCCGGGCCGAGGTCGGTCACGGTGAAGTCGTCGAGCACGAAGTCCGCGCCCTCGGGTGCTCCCGACAGCTTGCGCAGCCCGGTCCAGGTGTCGCCGCAGCCCGCGGTGAGCGTCCGGCTGAAGTGCCCGTCGGTGCGCTGCTGACCGATCGGGGTGGCCCGGGTCTCGGTCGAGGTGGCCTTGCCGTCGGCGACCCTGTCGTAGCCCTCGACCCAGCTGTAGGCGCCGGCGTGGCTGGACCGGTAGTCGAACGCGACCGTGTAGCGGTGGCCGTCCTTCATCGGGACGGTCCAGGGTGCGGTGCGGTAGACGAGGCCGGTGTTCTCCTCGTGGGACTTCAGGGACTCCTTCCCGCCGAGCACGTCGTCGATCAGCTTTCCGTTCCAGCCCGCCTGGGTGTACGGGGCGTGGAGCTGCGAAATGCTGGTGCGGGGGTCGGTGGAGCCGCCCGCGTTGCCCTTGAGGAAGGGGCCCCAGCCCTGGTCGACGGCCTCGAAGTCCTCGTGGGCCACCGTGCCGGGGCGGGTCGCGGGGGCGTTCTCGACGATCCGCGCGTCATCGGTGCGCACCTTGGCCGTGGAGCCCGCGGCCGCCTCGATCCGCAGGGTGGTGCGGCCGTTCGCGGGGGCGGTGAAGTTGACCTTGGCGCGCTGGAAGGAGGTGCCGTGCCAGTCGGACGCGGCGACGAAGTCCTCGGCCGTGGAGCGCTCGACGGCCACCGACTTCCCACCGGCGCTCAGCGTGGTGCGGCGGCTCTTGCCGGGCTCCACCTCGACGAGGGCGGAGGCGGTGTAGCGCTTGCCGGGCTCGAGGCCGGTGACGGTCTGCGCGAGCGCGGCCTTGCCGGAGCCGGAGAGTTCGGCGCTGTTGCGGCCCTGCTCGTCGGTGTCGCGGACGGCGGTGCCGCTCGTCGTCCAGCCCTTGAGGTCACGGTCGTTGAAGCCGGGGTCCTTCAGCCTGCTCCCCTTCCCCCAGTCGGCCCCGGTCTCCTTCGGCGCGCGGTCGGGGTAGAGGACGTAGGGCTGTCCGGCGGTGGCGGTCAGCGTGATCCGCCCGTCGGCCGGGCGGACGGTGGAGACCTTCTCCCGGCCGTTGTCGGTCAGCTTGTAGAGGGTGTACGCGCCCTTGCCGGGCACCTCCCAGCTGCTGGCGCCGCCGGTCTCGCTGTAGTGGTACAGCTTCTTGCCGCCGTCCCACGGCAGCAGGTAGTCGGTGCCGCTGAGGACCTTGCGGCCCTGGTCGTAGAAGGTCCGCCTGCCGTTCTCGACCGTGCCGCGCACCCCGCCGGTGAAGGTGATGTCATCGCCGTCCCAGCGGGTGATCCGCTGCTGCTGGAGGTACTTCGCGGGCAGGTTCTTCTGCCAGATGTTGGCGGTGAAGGCGTTCCAGTCGGTCTCGCCGGTCCAGCCCTCGAAGTCCTCCAGGGCGCTCTGGCCGAGGACCGGGTCGTCGTTCCAGATGTCCTTCTCGCCGTTGCGGATGAACCGGATGATCTGCGAGTTCAGCCCCTTGTTGGTGGCTCCCCCGTAGTTCAGGTCGTTGGCCCAGTGCGACCAGAGCGAGGCGCGCTCGAACTTGTCGGCCCACTCGGTGCCGACGGTCCAGCCCTGCTTCTGGACGGCCTGGATCGTCTTGTCGGCGATCCAGCCGTGGCTGTAGTAGACGTCGATGTAGAGGAAGTCGAGGTTCTCGTGGGTCTCGTCGCGCAGTTGCTGGAAGCGCTGCGCCAGGTCGCCGCTGTTGATGTCGCGGCGCTGGTCGATGTAGTAGCTCTGGTTGAGCCAGTTCCAGCCCGGCTTGGTCTTGTCGACGAGCTGCTCGTCGAAGGCGTTGGCCTCCGGGTAGGACTCGGTGGCGTTGACGTGGACGCCGAAGTCGGCGCCCCACTTCTTGCCGTCCTCGAGCAGGGTGTTGAGGTCCTTCAGCCCGCCGGCCCGCTTGTTGTAGTTGCCGCCGTAGTCCGGGTGGGCGGAGTCGTGGCCCTCGGAGCCGTACCCCTTGAGGACGGCGAGCTGGCCGAGGCCGTCGGTGGCCTTCGAGATCCGCTTGACGTCGTCCAGGGTGCGCAGGAACGGGTGGGTGGCCTGGCTGGCGAAGTTGAACGGGATGTGGGTGACGACCCGCTTCGCGGTGTCCTCGCTGCCCGGCGCGGTGACGCCGATCGAGCGGAAGGCCAGGGCCCCGTCCTGCCAGTCGACGGCCCGGTCGCCGTTGGCGTCCGGGGTGACGACGACCTTGGCCCACGGCAGGTTCTCGCCGCTTTCGGGCTTCGGCGCGCCCTCGCCCCGGTAGGTCCACTGGCCGGACCAGACGCCGACCCGGACGCCGCCGTCCTCGGTGCGCGCCTGGTGCCAGAAGCGGGCGTCGTCGCCGCCGGTGGCCCCGGCGGGCTTGTCGTACGAGGAGTTGGACTCGATCGCGGCGGCGAGGGAGCCGGTGTTGAGGATCGCGTAGCTGGCCCCGACGGGCGCGGCGTCGGGCTTCGTCCCGTCGGTGATCTTCGCGAACACGTCGGCGGTGCGGGTGGAGTCCGGATCCAGTTTCGTGAACGCGGTGGCGGCCCCGGCCTCGGCGGAGCCGACGGAGATCAGGTCGTGGCCCGGGATGTCGATCGTGCCGACCCGGAACGCGGCGGTGTCGCGGACGGCGGTCACCTTGAACGTGGTGGCCCGCCCGGAGACGGTGAGCGAGGCGTCGATCTCGACGCCCGGCAGGGAGTCGAAGGCGAGGGTGTAGCGGGCGGCGGAGCGGGTGGTCTTCGGTGCGCCCTTCAGTTTCACCGGGTGGGCGGTCCCGTTGAGGGTGACGGCGGTGACGGGCCGGGTGCTGCCGAGCAACTGCTTCCCGCTCGCCCGGTCGGTGTACGACAGGACGCGCGGGAAGTCGTCGGCGACGGCGACGGCGAGCCGGTCGGATCCGATGACGGCGGATCCTGCTGACTCCGCCGCCCCGGCCGGGGTGGGGGACGGATCGGCGGCTGCGGCGGGGAGGGCGGTCCCCACGAGCGCCAGGGCGGCTGCTGAGGCCGCGGCGACCAGGCCGGGGAGAGGGAATCTTGGCGACATGGCCCCTGAGTAGTCGCCGTGTCCGGACACCGTCAACGAACTTCGGCTCCGGGGGCGGACTCCGTCCAACAACCCCGGTGCGTTAGTCCAAGTCAGGCGTGCGCGGGCCGGGTCGCGCGCCTGTTCATCTCTTGGTCGGCCACGCCCCCGCGCGGTCACGGTTCGCACCCACTCGGTTCCGGCAAGTACCGCTTCGGGGCGTCGGGTTGTGAAGACTCGGAGTTTTTGAGAGCGCTCTCAGTCACAAGTATTGACGCTCGTGCCGGGCCTCGCGAGAGTGGTGCGCACCGCAGGCACCCCCACAGTTCCTGTCCCTCCCCGCGCCACCCCCCACCCCCTCGCCTGCGGCCCCCCACCACCTCGGGAGTCCCCTCGTGATTTCACGCCGAATGTTCCTGACCGGCGCCGCCGCCTCGGCCGCGGCGCTCACGTACCCCGCCTGGGGCACCGCTCTGAGCCCCCGCGCCTCGGCGGCCCCCGCGACCTGCGAACTGGCCCTGGAGAACAAGTCGTTGCCGGGCACGGTCCACGCGTATGTGACCGGCCACGAGCTGGGCACCGACCGCTGGGTGCTGCTCAAGCCGGACGGCGGCGTCTACCGCCCCGACTCCCCCGGCGCTCCGCAGACCCCGCTGCCCGTCGACTGCGCGATCCCGCTCAAGGGCGCGGGCGCGGGCCCGGTCGTGCTGACCCTGCCGCAGATGTACGGGGCACGGGTCTACTTCGTCCGCGACGACAAGCTGGACTTCTTCCTCAACCCGGGCCCGTCCCTGGTGGAGCCCGCCTTCGCGACGCCGACGGACCCGAACTACGGGCGGACCTGGGCGTTCGCCGAGTTCACCTTCAACACCGAGCAGCTGTACTCCAACATCAGCTACGTGGACCTGATCACCGCGCTCCCGATCGGCATCACGCTGGAGGGGGACGGCACCCACGTCGTGGCCCCGCACCCCGAGGGCGCGGTGCAGCGGATCGCGGACGACCTCACCGCCCAGGCCGCCGCCGACGGGCAGCCGTGGGACAAGCTGATCACCCGGGGCGACGACGGCAGCGTCCTGCGGGTCGTCTCGCCGCAGAACATCATGGCCCCGTACTTCGACCGGCCCGCGGAGATGCCGTTCCGGGACCTGTTCACCGCCCAGATCGACGAGGTCTGGGAGAAGTACCGCTCCGAGGACCTGCGCATCGACCTCCAGGGCGGCCGGGGCACGCTGGCCGGCCGGGTCAGCGGGGACACGCTGACCTTCGAGGGCGGCCACACCTTCGTCAAGCCCGAGACGAAGGACATCTTCACCTGCAACCACGGCCCGTTCACCAACAACCCGGGCGACTCCGACGACAAGAAGGCGATCCTGGCCCGGCTGGCGGCGGGCTTCAACCGCTCCATCATGCTGAGCCACCCGAGCCAGCCGAACGGCACCTCGACGGCGGACTACTACCAGGGATCGGTCACCAACCACTGGTCCCGGGTGGTGCACGCGAACAGCCCGATCGGTTACGCGTTCCCGTACGACGACGTGCGACCCGACGGTGAGCCGGACGTCTCGGGTGCGGCGCACGACGGGAACCCGCGTCGCTTCACGGTGAGCGTGGGCTCCTGACGCCCCATCGCCCGACATGCGTGTGCCCCCGCCCGTCCGGCGGGGGCACACGCATGTCGGGGCGGCCGCGGGGACCCGGCAGCCGATACCTCATCAATTGACACGGTGTGTGGCGTTCTTGACTTCGTCCCGGCATGCCGGGACGGTTCCTCCGTATGCGAATGAACCGACTTCCCCGCCGCCTGCTCGCGGCGGTCGCCGCCGGATTCCTGCTCACCGCGGCGGCTCCGGCGCACGCGGACCCCGCCCCACCCCCGTCACCCGCCCCGGAGGCCGCCGGCGCGCACGGTCTGCCCGCCTTCCAGGCGAGCTACGGCCTGTCCCCGACCGGCCGCGTGGACACCGCCACCGCCCAGCTGCTCAAGACCGCCCCGGACAGCGAGCTGCGGGCGTTCTTCGCCGCCCCGTCCGACCTCGGCCCGGAGCAGCTGACCCACGCCCGGACGGTCATCGGCGTCGGAAAGGGAGCGGATCTCTCCGAGGAGGCGCAGATCATCGCCCTGATGACGGCGATGCAGGAGTCGAAGTTCGTCAACTACACGACGGCGGTCGACCACGACTCGCTCGGCGTCTTCCAGCAGCGCCCCAGCATGGGCTGGGGTACGCCGGCGCAGATCACCCATGTCCCGACCGCGGCCAAGTCCTTCTACGGGCTGCCCTCGCCCAGCGCCAACCCGGGGCTGCTCCAGATCGACGGCTGGGAGTCGATGGACCCGGGCGACGTGTGCCAGGCGGTCCAGCGGTCCGCGTACCCGGACCGGTACGCGCAGTGGGAGGACTTCGCCCGGGACCTGCTGGAGCAGGAGGGCCCGGACGCCGACCCGGTTCCGTGAGGCTGTGGGGCCGCCCCCTGCGGGGCGGCCCCCGGCTTCCGCTGTCAGCAGCCGCCGCAGTTGTAGAACGTCACGTCCCAGTGGTTGCCCTCGTCCGCGTAGATGTTGCCGGAGCCGGACTGGTACTGGCGCGCGCCGTCGCCCCGTACGCCGATGTAGGTGAAGACGCCGGTGACGTAGTTGTTCACACAGGTGCTCTTGGCGAAGTCGAGCTTGTAGCCGTTCCAGTGGGAGTACGTGCCGCCGGCGTGCCCGGTCTCCGTTCCTCCGGTGATCCTGAGCGCGCAGCCGGTGGCGCTCTTGAGGGTCTGCGCGCCCTGGGCGCTCGCCAGGTTGAGCTGGTCGAACGAGGTGCAGGTGGGCACGTTCCGGTTGGAGCAGCCGCCGGAGGACGACCAGGTCACCCCGGACGAGCTGAACCGGGAGGTCGCCTGCGCGTGGGTCAGTTTGGTCACGGCGTGCGCCTCGGTGGCGCCGCCGCCGAGGGCGCCGATGCCGGGCACGAAGAGGGCGCCGAGGACGAGGGCCAGGGCGGTGAGGGCGGAGCGGAGTCGTGGACGGGTCACCATGGGGGGATTCCTCCTGCTCATGACAAATCAGAGGGTGCGCGGGCACGGGGCCGCACACACCGGGCAGGGAGATAGTGCCCGAGTTCTACGCGCGTCCGCCAGAGGGCGACACGCGCGGAAACGGCGAGTCCCGCACCGCGCAGCCCGCCTCGCCGCGCAGCCGATCGGGGGAACCCGGACGCTAGATGTTGAACTTTGAACTAGATAGCGTTACAGTCGAACTCGTTGAAGGTTAAACAATGCTTTCGACGCCGCTCGACCCCGTCCCCCGCAGCGCATCCCCGAGGAGGAGCCATGGCTCTGTTCACCCGCAAGTCGACCGCCGCCCCCACCGTCACCGAGGCCCCCTCGGTGGACCCGGCGCTGGCCGCCCTGACCGGCACCTACACCCTGGACCCGGCCCACAGCAGCATCGGCTTCACGGTGCGCCACGCCATGGTCACCAACGTGCGCGGCTCCTTCGGCGAGCACGAGGGCACCCTGGTCGTCGACGGCACGGACCCGGCGAACTCCTCCGCCTCCATCGACGTGAAGATCGCCAGTGTCGACACCGGCATCGCCGACCGCGACGGCCACCTGGTCAGCGGCGACTTCTTCGACGCCGAGAAGTTCCCCCTGATGACGTTCCGCTCGACGAAGGCCGAGCAGCTGGGCGGCGAGGCGTACCGGATCACCGGCGACCTGACCATCAAGGACGTCACGCGTCCGCTCGCCATCGACCTGGAGTTCAACGGCTCCGCCACCGACGTCTACGGCAACGAGCGCGTCGGCTTCGAGGGCAGCGCGGACATCCTGCGCTCCGACTGGGGCCTGACCTGGAACGCGGCGCTGGAGACCGGCGGCGTGATGGTCAGCGACAAGGTCAAGCTGACCTTCGACATCTCCGCGATCAAGGCCGCGGTCCCGGCGGCCTGACGCCCCCGGCCGCCGAGCGCGGCCGCCCGTCGACCAGCAGCGCCCCGCACCCGGTTCTCCCGGGACGGGGCGCGCGGTGCGTTCGGAACTACTTCGCGACCTTCTCCGCGAAGAGCGGGACGACCTTGTCCAGCGCGTACGAGACGGACAGGATCGAGTCCGTGGCGAACGCCTGCGAGATGTCCTGGTCGTCGAAGACGAGGTCGTGTCCCGCCTTCACCGACGGGACCGCCTTGTACAGCGGGTCGTTGCCGATGTCGGTGGCCGGGATACCGATCGGGGCCATCACCGTGAGGTCGGCGTCGAGCATGTCCAGGTTCTCCTTGGAGACCGGGACGGAGAAGCCCTCGCCGGCCTCGGCCTCGGCCTTCGGGTTGTTCTTGAAGCCGAGCCGTTCGACGAAGTCGACGCGTCCGGTGCCGCCGACGTAGATGCCGAAGCCCTCCGAGGTGCGCGAGCCCACGGTGATCGTCTTGTCCTTGAACTCGGGGTGGGCCTTCGCGGCGGCCTCGAACTTCTTCCCGGTCTCCGCGATCAGCTTCTCGCCCTTGTCCGGCACCCCCATGGCGGCGGCGATCATCGTGGTCTGCTGCTCCCACGAGATCTTGTACTGGTCGCCGCCCTTGGGCACGCCCACGGTCGGGGCGATCTTCTTCAGGGTGTCGTAGCGGGTCCGGTCGCCGCTGGACTTGGTGTCCAGGATCAGGTCCGGCTGGAGGGAGGCGATCTTCTCGAACTCCGGCTCCATCGTGCCGATGAGCTCAGGCTTCTTGTCGTACATGCCCTTGGCCCACGGGCCGACGCCCTCGCCGCCGAACGGCAGCCAGTCACTGGCCCCGACCGGCTGGCCGCCGAGCGCGAGCACGGTCTCCGCGTCGCCCCAGCCGAGCGCGACGATGCGCTGGGGCTGCTTGTCGACGGAGACCTCGCCGAACTTCGTCGTCACCTTGGCCGGGAAGGCGCCTTCGGACGCACCACCGGATGCGGCGGAGGACGCGGAACTGTCGGAGTCGTCCGACGAGCCACAGGCCGAGAGGCCGACGAGCAGGGCGGCGACGGCACCGGCCGCGAGGACGGGGGTGCGGCGGGGGCGCCGGGCGCGGAGAGCGGAAGCGTTCATGCCCTTTAGGTTAGCCTCACCTAATGACAACGGTGCCATCGGGTGGGCCCCGTCGGCCGTACGGGGTCAGGCAGCCGGATCCTTCACGTGATGGCGGCCCAGCGGCACGACCATCGGAGTGGCCGACGCCGGGTCCTCGATCACCGAGCAGCGCATGCCGAAGACCTCGCCGACCAGTTCCTCCGTCACGATGTCGACCGGCCGGCCCTCCGCGACGATCCGCCCCGCCTTCATCGCGATCATGTGGTCCGCGTACCGGCAGGCCAGGTTCAGGTCGTGCAGCACGGCCACCATGGTCACGCCCTGCTCGCGGTTGAGGTCGGTGAGCAGGTCCAGGACGTCCAGCTGGTGACTGGCGTCCAGGAAGGTCGTCGGCTCGTCGAGCAGCAGGATGTCCGTGCGCTGGGCCAGCGCCATCGCGATCCACACCCGCTGGCGCTGACCGCCCGACAGCTCGTCCACGGAACGGTCGGCGAGTTCGAGGACGTCGGTCGACAACAGCGCCTGCGCGACCGCCTCGTCGTCCTCGGCACCCCAGCGGCGGAACCAGCCCTGGTGCGGGTAGCGGCCCCGGCCGACCAGGTCGGAGACGGTGATGCCCTCGGGGGCCGTGGGGCTCTGCGGAAGGATGCCGAGCACGGCGGCGACCTCCTTGGTCGGCATCTCCTGGATGGACCGGCCGTTCAGCAGCACCGCCCCGGCGGAGGGGGCCAGCAGGCGGGCCATCGCCCGCAACAGGGTCGACTTCCCGCAGGCGTTGGGGCCCACGATGACGGTGATCCGGCCGGGCGGCACGGTCACGCTCAGACCGGGGACGATCTCGCGTTCGCCGTAGCCGAGCCGGACGTCCCGGGCTTCCAGAGTGTGATCGGCCACGACAGGGCCACGCCTTTCGTTGTCGTCGTCTCGATGAACCGCCATGTCAGCCCCCGCTGCCCACGCGGTTGGCGCGGGCCAGGAGCAGGAGCAGATAGGGGGCGCCGATGATGCTGGTGACCACGCCCACCGGCAGCTGCACCGGGAACAGGTGCTGCGCCGCGAAGTCGGCGACCAGGACCAGCAGCGCCCCGGTCAGGGCGGCCTGCGGCAGGGCCGCTCCCCGGCCCGGCACCAGCCGGCGGGCGATCGGCGCGGCGACGAACGCCACGAACCCGACGGGCCCGGCGGCGGCGGTCGCGATCCCGGCGAGCGCGGTCGCGCAGCCCAGCAGCGCGAGCCGGCCGCTCTCGACCTTGGCGCCCAGCCCGGCGGCGGCGTCGTCCCCGAGCTGGAGGGGGCGCAGCGCGTGCGCGGCGAGGACGGTGAGCGGGACGAGCAGGCCCAGCGCGGTGAGCAGCGGCCACACCTGGTTCCAGGAGCGGCCGTTGAGGCTGCCCGCCAGCCAGCGGAACGCCTCCTGCGCGTCGGTGACTTCGGAGCGGGCCATCACGTACCAGACGATGCTGGACAGTCCCATGCCGACGCCGATGCCGATCAGCACCAGACGCTGCCCGGCGATGCCCTGCCGCCAGGCGAGCAGATAGATGGCGGCTCCGGCGGCCAGCGAACCGGCGAGGGCGCTCGCGGAGAGGGCGAGCCCGCTGACCTGGAAGAGCAGAGCGGCGGTGACGGCGACCGCGCTGGCCCCGGCGCTGATGCCGATGAGGTCGGGGCTGGCGAGCGGGTTGCGCAGCACGGTCTGGAAGACGGCTCCGGAGAGGCCGAAGGCGGTGCCGACGAGAATCGCGAGCAGGGCCCGGGGCAGGCGCAGCTCCAGCACGACGAACTGCGATCCCCCGTCGCCGCCCCCGAACAGGGTGGCGACGACCTTGTCGATCGGCATCACCATGTCGCCGAAGCTGAGCGAGACGCCGAACATGACGAGCACGGCGGCCAGCAGGCCGGTGCCCACGAGGAGGGAGCGGCGCAGGCTCCGGCCGCGTACGGCGGAGACCCGGCGCATGGCGTCGGCGAGCCGCGCGTCGGACGCGGACGCGGTCTCCTTGCGGCGGGACCCGGTCACCGGGGTGCCGGAGCGGGGCGCGGTCACAGTTCCACCAGCTTCCGGCGCCGGACGAGCCAGATGAAGGGAACGCAGCCGATCGCGGCGGTGATCACGCCGACCTGGACCTCGCCGGGCCGGGTGATCACCCGGCCGACGATGTCGGCGACGAGCAGCATGACGGGGGCGAGGACCATGCTGTACGGGAGCACCCAGCGGTAGTCGGGGCCGGTGATGAGGCGGGCGGCGTGCGGTACGGCGAGCCCGACGAAGCCGATGGGCCCGGCGACGACGGTGGCCGCCCCGCAGAGGATCACCACGGCGAGGGCGGAAACCAGCCGGATGGTCCCGACCCGCTGGCCCAGGCCCCGGGCCAGGTCGTCGCCGAGGGAGAGGGCGTTGAGCTGCGGCCCGAGGGCCAGCGCGAGGACGACACCGACCAGGATGAACGGCGCGACCTGCCACAGCACCTCGGAGCTCCGCGCGGTCAGCGCGCCGAGCTGCCAGAACCGGAACTGGTCGTAGCTGCCCCGGTCCTGGAGCAGGATCGCGCTGGTCACCGAGGTGAGTACGGCGCTGGTCGCGGCCCCCGCCAGCGCCAGCTTCACCGGCGTGGCGCCTTCGCGCCCGAGCGAGCCGACCCCGTACACGAGGAGGGCGGCGAGCAGCGCGCCGAGGAAGCCGAACCAGATGAACTGGGTGGCGACCGTGAACCCGAGCAGGGTGATCGAGCAGACGACGGCCACGGACGCGCCCGCGTTGATGCCGAGGAGCTGGGGGTCGGCGAGCGGGTTGCGCGCGACGCCCTGCATCACCGTGCCCGCGAGGCCGAGCGCGACACCGGCCAGCAGTCCGGCGACGGTGCGCGGGATGCGGACCTCCTGGACGATGAGCTGGCCCTTGACGGAGACGTCCGGGTCGAGGACCCCGTCGACGACGTCCCGGAAGGGCACGTCGCCCGAGCCGACGGCGAGACTGGCGACCACGGTGAGGAAGAGCACGGCGAGGGCGGCCAGGAGCCCGAGGGCGAGCACGGGCCGGCTGCGCTTGCGCCGCGCTTCCTTGCCGCCGCCCGGCGGCTTCTCCTTCTCCAGGAGCGCCGGGCCGCTCACGACCCGGCCACCGGGGCGGCCGGCATGCGGTGGTGCACTGTTCGTTCCTCACCCTTTGACTCGTCGACGCGTGCGCGCGTGGGGTCTCCCGCCCGCGGGCACCCTCGTGTCGGGGCCGCCCTCGTCGACCGGTCCGGCCGGGCCGTGCGCGGCCTGCCGCACCCGGTCCACCCCGGACGGGGAGTACGCGGGGGCCCAAAGTAAGGTCACCCTAACAGCGCCCGTTCGACGGTGCGCTGCTGCACCCCACGAGCTCCGGAGCCCTTCCTTGTCGTACGCCGCCGAGACCACCGCCCCCGCCACCGGTCCGCTGGCCGGGGCCGTGCCCCTGGGCTCGGCGGACGAACTGCGCGAGCTCCTGGGCCCCCCGCACCCGATCGTCATCGACAAGGTCCACGACCGGCTCACCGACGACGACCGGGCCCTGCTGGCCCGCTCCCCGCTGTGCACCCTGGCCACGTCCGACGCGGCCGGCAACTGCGACGCCACCCCGCGCGGCGACGCCCCCGGCTTCACCCACGTCCTGGACCCGGGCACCATCGCCCTGCCCGACCGCCCGGGAAACCGCCGCGCGGACAGCTTCCACAACATCCTGGCCAACCCGCACGTGGGCCTGCTCTACCTGATCCCCGGCGCGATGGACGTCCTGCGCATCAACGGCCGGGCCCGCATCCTCACGGACGCCCCGTTCTTCGACACGATGACCGTGAAGGGCCAGCGCCCGAAGCTGGCCCTGGTCGTCGAGATCGACGAGATCTTCCGCCACTGCCCGGCGTCGCTGAAGCGCTCGGGGGTCTGGGCGCCCGAGACGTGGACGGGGGCGGCGGGCCTCCTCGGCGGGGAGTGAGAGTCCCGATCGCGCCACCCGGGCAACAGCGTGGGGCCTCGACCCTTCGCGGGAAGAGGCCCCACCAGGAGCTTCGCAGGAGAGAAGCGGGATCTACATCGCGGACGAGTAGTACACCGCCATGCGCGCCTGCTCCACGGGGGAGACGCGCTTGTACCACTTGCTCCACTTGGAGTGCTTGATCCGGCCGTAGCGCTTTCCGGCGCGGATCTCGATGAGCTGGTTGTGGCCGATCCTGGCTTTGTACTGGACTTCATGCTCCGCGATGCCCGCGATGCCCGATGTCTCCGAGACGATTGCGTCGTCGTAGGACGAAATCGTGGTCCAGTCGGTGCCCATGCGGGAATTCGGCATGGTGTTCGGGAGGCTCTTGAGGAACGCGCTGCCCTGCTTCATGTCCTCGCACTGCTTCCACCGCTTCTTGCAGGCGGAGCCCCAGCCGGTTCCGCCGTGCGGGGCGCCCAGGGTGACAACGTCCTCGATGTAGAGGCGCGGCGGGAAGTCCTTGGTCCCCTTGGCTGTGTGGTACAGCGCGGCACGGACGACGAGACCGCCCATGGAGTGGGCGACGACATCGAGCTTGATGTTCTTTTTCGAGTAGTTCTTGTAGGCGTAGTTCGCGAACGCCTTGGCCACGGTCTTCAGGGCTGTGCCACGACTGCCGTTGGCATTGTACGAGCACCTTTTGTTGCCCTTGTAGTAGCCGAAGGTGAGCAGCTTCCCCTTCCACTTCTTTGCCTTGAAGTGTGCACGGGCGGCAGAGAAGTAGTCGGTGCAGTCATGCTTTCCGAGCGGAGCGAACCCGTGGACGAAGATGACCCTGTTACTGGACCCGGTAGACCGGGACGGTGCCGCACTCGCGGGTGTGACCGCGACCGCGGTGATGACCATGGCCAGCACCGCGGAAAGAAACAGCATCAACTGTCTCTGTGATTTCCCCATAGAATCCCCCGTGTCTGGTGGCGTGTTCTCGAAACCGGAAATTCTCCTTCCGGCGGCGAAAAATTAGCACGGGCGACGTCACGGAACTATCTTTGCGCCACTCCGGTCGTGTAACCACGATCGGAGAAGTGCATCCGATGGTCGAGCGTCTGCTCGGCGTGGCCCTCAGCTGCACGACGACAGGCCCCCTCCCCGTCGATGACGGGGAGGGGGCCTGTCACACGCGCCGTATCGGCGCCTGCCCGGGGTACGGTGCCGCGACCTCAGGCCTTTCGCTGCATCGACGAGCGGGCCGGGTTGCCCTGCTCCGCCGCCTTCGGGTCCTTCTCCCCCGCCTTGGCGCGCACGCCCTGCTCGATGCGCCCGCCGAGCGAGGCGTCGACGTTCGACCAGTACTGGAACGCCCGCTGGAGGATCGGCTCGCTCACCCCGTTGAGGAGGTGGCCGACGATGTTGTCCACCAGCCGGTCCCGCGCCGCGTCGTCCAGGACCTCGCGGACCATCGTGCCCGCCTGGCCCCAGTCGTCGTCCTCGGCGTGGTCGACGTAGGCCGCCCGGGTGATGTCGCCGTCGGCGTACCAGCTCGGCGGGGTGCCGTAGCGCTCGGTGTCGGCCTCCGGGCCGCCCTTGGAGTTCGGCGCGTAGACCGGGTCGGCGGTCTTCCGGTACGCCATCGCCCCGTCCTTGGAGTACGTGTGCACCGGGGCGACGGGGGCGTTGACGGGGAGCTGCTGGTAGTTGCCGCCGATGCGGTAGCGGTGCGCGTCGGCGTAGCTGAACAGCCGGCCCAGCAGCATGCGGTCCGGGCTCGGGCCGATACCGGGGACGAAGTTGTTCGGCTGGAAGGCCGCCTGCTCGATCTCGGCGTGGTTGTCCGTGGGGTTGCGGTTCAGCGTCATCTTGCCGACCTCGATCAGCGGGTAGTCGCCGTGCGGCCACACCTTGGTCAGGTCGAACGGGTTGAACCGGTAGTCCTTCGCGTCCTCGTACGGCATGACCTGGACCTTCAGCGTCCAGCTCGGGTGCTCCCCGTCACGGATGTGCTCGAACAGATCACGCGTGTGGTAATCCGTGTCCGCGGCGGCCATCTGGTCGGCCTCGTGCTGCGTGAACGTCTCGACGCCCTGGTCGGTCTTGAAGTGGTACTTCACCCAGAACCGCTGCCCCTGCGCGTTGATCCACATGTACGTGTGCGAGGTGTAGCCGTTCATGTGGCGCCAGCTGCGCGGGATGCCGCGGTCGCCCATCAACCAGGTGACCTGGTGGGCCGATTCGGGCGAGAGGGTCCAGAAGTCCCACTGCATGTCGTGGTCGCGGAGGTTGTTGTCCGCCCGGCGTTTCTGGGACCGGATGAAGTGCTGGAACTTCATCGGGTCCTTCACGAAGAACACGGGGGTGTTGTTGCCCACCATGTCGTAGTTGCCTTCGCTGGTGTAGAACTTCACCGCGAAGCCGCGCGGGTCCCGCCAGGTGTCCGGGCTGCCCCGCTCCCCGGCGACGGTGGAGAACCTGGCGACCAGCTCGGTCGTGGTGCCCGGCTGGAAGAGTGCGGCCTTCGTGTACGCGGAGACGTCCGCGGTCACCTCGAACTTCCCGAAGGCTCCGCTGCCCTTGGCGTGCGGCTGGCGTTCGGGGATGCGTTCGCGGTTGAACTGGGCCATCTGCTCGATCAGGTAGGAGTCCTGGAGCAGGATCGGCCCACCCGGGCCGACGGTGAGCGAATGCTCGTCGCTCTCCACCGGGGCGCCGGAGTCGGAGGTGGTCGGCTTGCGCGAGGTGTCGGTCATGTCGTCGTTTCCTCTTGTTCGTCTTCCGCAGACGTGTCGGCGATGGCTCCGGCGACGGCTGCCCTGCCGGCCCTCTGCCAATGTAGGCAAACATGGACGAATCGACTCGTCGAGGAGGCGTCCCGACGGACCTCCGCGCCGCGCCGGCCGGATCGCCGCCCCGTCGCCGACCCGCACCCGGGGTGCCGTCATCCGCCTGCCCGCGTTACGCCGGACGGGAACGGGCGAGCGGGCCAGCACCACCACCGGCCGGGCCGGGACAAGCCGGGCCGAGTCGACTGAGTACCTTCCCTCCCCCCTTTGAGTACGGCACCGCCTCCGCCCGCCGGCCCCGACCGTGCGAGTCTTCACCCCACGGAGCCGGGGGGCTCCGGTCACCGGTCTTGGGTGATGGGGCGGGGTCAGGAGCAGTCGTGGATCTGTTCGATGCGGAGCTGGGCGGGCGGGACGAGCCATCGGCGGGCCCCGGGGGCAGCTGCTCCTGGGTCACCGTCGTGATCCTCGGGGTTCTGGTACTGCTCGCGGTGCTGGTGCACACGTTCTTCGGGTGGGCGCGGGACCTCCTCGCCGCCCTGTTCTCCTGACGGCTCCCGCTCAGCCCCGCCGCCGCGCCGCCACCGCGTCGCGGGTGTCCTCGGCGATCAGGTCGCCGTTGACCGCCCCTGCCGCCATGAGGCCGGCCGCGGCGGCGCCGATGACCTGCTCGGTGAGCCGGGTGACATTGCCCGCCGCCCAGACTCCGGGGATCTCGGTCGCACCGGTCGGGTCGGTGGAGATGTACGTACCGATCACCTCACCGCCCATCTCCTGTGCGACCGGGACCAGCCCCAGCGATTCCAGTACGGCCGACCGCGCGACGAAGCGGGCCTGGACCACCAGCGCCTCACGCGGAACCACCCGGCCGCCGGCCAGCCGTACGCCGGTGAACCGGTCGTCCGCGACCTCCAGGCCCGTCACCTCGCCGTCCACCACCGCCACGCCCCGGGCCGCCAACTGCTCGTACTCCTCCTCCGTCGGCTCCGGGCCCGTGTGGCGGAAGAGGGTGACGTCCTCGCTCCACTGCCGCCACATCAGCGCCTGGTGCACGGCGAGGGCCCCGGTGGCGAGCACGCCGATCGGGCGGTCCGCCACCTCGCGGCCGTGGCAGTACGGGCAGTGCAGCACCTCGCGCCCCCAGCGCTCCGCCAGACCGGGCAGGGGCGGCAGCTCGTCGACGAGCCCCGTCGTCACCAGCAGCCTGCGCGCCTCGACGCTCCGGCCGTCCTCCGTCACCACCCGGAAGCCCCGCTCCCCCGGCAGCCGCTCGGCCGAGGCCACCCGGCCCTCGACGATCTCCGCCCCGTACCCGGCGGCCTCGCCCCGGCCGATCGCCAGCAGCTCGCCGGGCGGGGTCGATTCGCGGCCCAGGTAGTTGTGCACATGGGACGCGGGCGCGTTCCGGGGCTCCCCCGCGTCGATCACCAGGACCGACCGCCGGGCCCGCGCCAGGGTCAGCGCCCCGCTCAGGCCGGCGGCCCCGCCGCCCACGATCACCACGTCGTACCGCTGCTGCTTCATGTCGTCACTCCTCTTCGCCATGCGGACCACCTCCGGTTGATGACGAGCGTGCGCCGACGAGGCCGAAACGACAAATATACTTGCCGAAACAGCAAGTCACGCGAGGCCGAACTCGCACCACACGACCTTGCCGGGGTTCCGTTCCCCCACCCCCCACGCGTCCGCCACCGCCGCGACCAGCAGCAGCCCGCGCCCGCCCTCGTCGTCGGGCCCCGGCAGCTCGCCCGCCGGGCGCACCTCGCCGTCACCGCTGTCGTGCAGCTCCACGCGGAGCACGTTCTCGATCCGCTCCAGGTAGATGTGGACCTTGAAGCCACGCCCCGGCGGTACGCCGTGGCGGAGGGCGTTGGTCGCCAGTTCGGTCACGCAGAGCAGCACATCGTCCGCGCGCTTCTCGCACTCCCACTCGACCAGAGCCTTACGGGCGAACTTGCGTACGACCGGGATCGACCTGCGCTCACGGCAGTAGAAGGCGGCGCGGTAGTACGGGAGTTGGGTTGTTTCGTTCATGCTTCCACGCTCACACGCTGTAACTAGGCTTCAGCAGAGCCCAGGGACGTACAAAAGGTTTTGTACGGGTTCTGACGGGTTGACAGCGGGACCGGAACGGGGAGAGGCAGGTCATGCAACCGGGAAAGCAGAGCGGCATCAGGCGAGTCACTTCATGGCAGCTGGTCGGGGCGCAGTTGCGCCACTTCCGCAAACTCACCCGGCTGACACAGGCCGCCCTCGCCGAGCAGCTCGGGGTGGGTGAGGACACGATCGCTTCGATCGAGCAGGGGCGTCGGGCTCTTCAGCTGGACCTGGCCATCCAGCTCGATGAACTACTGCAAACCAAGGGTGCGTTGCGGGTCGCGGTGGAGCGGATTCCGCGGAAGGAGCGCTACCAGGCGCTGGTGAAGGACTTCGTGCAGTACGAGCAGAACGCGGTGAGCCTGTTCTCGTACCAGTCGCAGCTCATCCCCGGTCTGCTCCAGACCGAGGCGTACGCGCGCTTCATCTTCGGCTGCAACTACCCACCGCTCGAAGACGAGGAGATCGAGAAGCGGGTAGCGGAGCGTCTCGGCCGCCAGAAGATCTTGGAGCGCAGGCCCCGGCCGATCCTCCACTTCATCCTGGAGGAGAGCATCCTGCACGCCCAGCTGGGCGACCCGGAAGTGATGCGGGAGCAGCTTCTCCACCTGCGGCGCTGCATGGATCTCCCGTTCGTCACCCTTCAGATCATGCCTCGCAACACCCTTCGGCACGCCGGGCTCGCGGGCCCACTCGTCCTGCTGGAGCCCCCCGACCACGACGGGCTCGCCTACATCGACGGCCAGCTGCGCGGGGAGCTGTACGACGAGCCGGCTGACGTCAGCGCACTTATGCAGAGGTATGGGATGCTGCGTTCCCAGGCGCTTACCGTCGCGGAGAGCGCCCGGCTACTTGACGCACTGCTTGGAGAGACATGTCCCGCGCAGCACACACCTCCCCCGGCCCCATCGACCTCCACTGGTTCAAGTCCAGCTACAGCAACGGTGACGGCGGAGACTGCATCGAGGTCGCCTACCACTGGTTCAAGTCGAGCTACAGCAGCGACCAGGGCGGCAACTGCGTCGAAGTCGCCGCCCACCCCGCCGCCGTCCACGTCCGCGACTCCAAGGTGACCGGCGGCCCCGTCCTCACCGTCGAGCCCGCCGCCTGGAGCGCCTTCGTCCACGGCAGCACGGCCACCTGAGCCGTACCCGTACACGAAAAGAGAGCGTTGTCAGCGCAGGAGGTCGCGGCTCGCTCAGCCCCCGGCGGTCCACTCCACCGGGATCCAGAGCTCCGCCTCCGCCCGCTTCCCCTCATCCGACAGCCGCACCCGCAGGATCTCCGGGCCGGGCCGGGAGGCGTATGGGTTCGACGGGAACCACTGGGTGAACACGTCCCGCCAGAGGTACTGGAGGGTCTGCGGGAACTCCCCCTCGCTCTCGAAGACCGCCCAGGTCCCCGCAGGCACGTCCAGGGCGTCCAGGTCCTCCGGAGGTTCCGCGCCGCTCACCACACCGTGGTAGTAGTCGAGTTCGGTGCCCTCCGCGCGGCTCGGGTCGAGCTGGTCGCTCACCCCGACGAGCCCGGCCGGGTCCTGGTCGGAGAGGGCCGCGATACGGTCCAGCTCCTGCCGGCCGATCCCCCGGATGAACTCCGCGATGGCTTGATTCGGCCCCTCGTGGATCAGGGGCACACGGGCTCGCTTCCCCACCACCCGGAATGCGTCCTTCTCCACCAGCTTGTACTGCATGTCACCACTCCCTTCGACGACGAGCCGGAAGGTCAGCCGTTGCTGGGACCGCAGAACCGCGCCGCCTCGGCGGGCCTCGCCGGGGCCGATGCCGTGCACGGCCCGGAAGGCGCGGGCGAAGCCCTCCCCTGTGTCGTAGCCGTACCGCACCGCCACCTCCAGCAGCGTCCGGTCGGGGTCGCCGAGCACCTCGGCCCCCGCGACCGTCATGCGACGGCGACGGATGTACTCCGACAGCGGGAGCCCCGCGAGCGCGGAGAACATCCGGCGGAAGTGGTACTCCGACGTCATCGCGATACGCGCGAGCTCCGCCGCCTCGATGCGCTCACCGAGGTGTGCCTCGATGTGCTCCATCGCGTCGTTCAGTCGTTCCAGCAACCCTGGCTCCTTCCCTTGCTCGTTCACCGTAGGGAAGGGTCATCCTGCCGGACCCGACCGTCCGTGCCCGGATCGGTCGGTCCGGGCACGGACGGCCGGCTGCTTCCGGCGTTCGGCCGGATGCCGGCCGCCAGGGCCTGCGTCGCGGGCTCGGAGTACGGCGGTTTCCGCGGAGTTGCCAGGTCCGCGGTCGACCGGCGAGGGTGGCCGGGTGACCTTGCTGCTGACGCGTTCCCGGATCACCGAGCTGCTCGACCCCGACACCGTGATGACCGGACTGCACGCGGGCTTCCTCGCGGCCGATCCGGACGTCCGGCCGTTGCGGGTGCGGACGGATCTTCCCGGGCCGGGCACGGCGACAGCGCTGCTGCCCGGCGTGATCGACGGGATTCCGGCCTACACGGTGAAGGTCAACGCGAAGTTCCCCGACGCGACTCCCGCGCTGCGCGGGCTCGTCTGTCTGCACGACCTGGCGGACGGGGAACTGCTGGCCGTGCTCGACTCGGCGACGGTCACGGCCTGGCGCACCGGGCTGGCCGCGGCGCTGGCGACGCACGCGCTCGCCGCCGATCACGCCGGGTCGGTGAGCGTCGTCGGTGCGGGCGCCCAGGCCCGGATGGTGCTGCGGGGTCTCGCCCGACTGCGTGGACTGACCGGGCTGACCGTGTGCGACACCGACCCCGCACGGGCGGCCGCGTTCGCCGCGGAACACGAACGCCTGCTGGGCATCCCGGTCGAGACGGTCGCCGAACCACGGCGCGCCGCTTCACGCGGGGACATCGTCGTCCTGGCGACCTGGTCCCGCAGCCCGCTGCTCGACGCCTCCGATCTGCGCCCCGGCATGCACGTCACCACGCTCGGCGCCGACGAGCCCGGGAAGGTCGAACTCGCCGCCGACGCGCTGCTGCGCGCCCTGACCGTGGTCGACGACCTCGAACTCGCCGTCGCCATGGGGGCTCTCGGCAACAGCGGGCTGGACGCGGGCGCCGCGCACGGCTCGCTCGGGCAGGTGCTCCGGGGTGAGCGGTCCGGGCGCGAGAGCAGCGACCAGATCACCGTCTACGCCCCCGTCGGTCTGCCCTGGCAGGACCTCGCCCTGGCCTGGCCCGTCTACCGGGCCGCCGCCGGAGCGGGCTCCGGTCCACGGATCGACTTTCTGGCCTGACCGGGGGCCGCACGGCCGGCCGGGAACGGGAACGGGGTTGGGGGCGGCCGAAAGGCCGCCCCCAACCCCGTTCCCAGCCGGTTCAGCTGAGCTGGGCGCCTTCCACGGTGCTGGTGACCGTGCCGGCGGTGGAGGTGGTGGCCCCCGCCGCGCCGTCGACCAGCGTGCCGAGCTCGCCGACGTTGTCCAGCGCGCCCAGGCTGACGGGCGGCTCGGCGGCGTGCGCGGTGTCCCCGCCTCCCGGGGGCGGGGAGATGGCGGCGATGACCGCTCCGGTGGCGAGGGTGACGGCGGCGAGTACGCTTCGCTTCTTCATGCCGGGTTCAACGGCTCGGACCCCGCAAAGGGCACGCACCGATGCGGGATCGTCGTGGCACTCCGCCGCCGGTCGTCCTGACCCCCACCTCGCCGTCGACCGCCCCGGGTCCGCTGCCTACGCTGTGCGCATGGTGGTCTACGCCCCGGCGGCGCTCCTCTTCCTCGTCTTCTGTGCGAGCGTCCTGCGCGAGCGCCGGAAGTTCAGCAACGCCGTGGTCCTCGGCCTCGCCGTGCTCTGCGGGCTGGCGGGACTGCTGTACCGGCTGATCGAGTCCCGTTCCGCTTCGGCTCCGGTCGTGGTGTGGTCGCTGCTGGTCCTGGGGGCGGTGGCGGTCCTTCTGCTGACGTGCTTCCTGTTCCTCAACGGCGTACGCATGCTGCGCAAGGAGGGCAGGAGCCCGTCCAACCTGCTGTCGCTGGTGGCCGCCCTGGCGATCCTCGCCGTCGTCGCGCTGCTGGTGACCGCCGCCGTGCTGCGGACTCCGGTGCTGATCGGGGCGGCGACGGCGGCCGGTGGTCTCGCGCTCTACTTCTCGTTCCTGTTCCTGTGCTTCGTCTGCTACGCGTTCCTCTACGGGCGGCTGCGGGTGCGCCGCAGGGCCGACTTCGTGGTGGTGCTGGGCTCGGGGCTCGTCGGCGGCTCCACCGTGCCGCCGCTGCTCGCGAGCCGGCTGAAGCGCGGGCGGGAGGTGCACGCCCGGCTCTCCCGGCGCGGCGGGTCCCCCGTGCTCATCACCTCGGGCGGGCAGGGGCCCGACGAGGATCTGCCGGAGTCCCACGCGATGGCCGACCACCTGGTGGCCGAGGGCTTTCCGGCCCACCTCATCGAGCGGGAGGACCGGTCGACGAACACGGAGGAGAACCTGCGGTTCAGCAAGGCGATCATGGAGGCGGCCGAACCCGGCTACCGGTGCGTCGTCGTCACGAACAACTACCACGCCTTCCGCGCCGCCCTCACCGCCCGGCGGGTCCGGATCCGGGGGCAGGTGGTGGGCTCGCCCACGGCCGCGTACTTCTGGCCGAACGCGACGATCCGTGAGTTCACCGCGGTGCTCCTGGACTACCGGCGGAGCAACGCGGTGATGTGCGTGCTGATCGTTCTCGGCGGGGTCGCCGCCTGGTGGACCGTCGGCTTCGGATAGGGGGCTCGGTCGCGACGGCCCTCAGAAGCCGCCTCCGTCGAACCCGCCGCCCCCGAAGCCTCCGCCGTCGCCGAAGCCGCCCCCGCCGAAGCCGGAGGAGTCGAAGTCGGAGCCGGAGAAGTCGCCGCCGCCCCAGTCGCCGCCCGCGCCGCCGCCGAAGTCACCGCCGCCGTACTCGGAGGCGTACGCCGGGGTGGCGAGCATCGAGCCGAGCATGGTGCCGACCAGCAGGCCGGGGAGCAGGCCGCCGCCGAAGTAGCCGCCGGCCCAGGGGCCGTACGCCGGGCCCGCTTCCCAGTACGGGCGGCGGTTGCCGTCGCCGACGTCGACCGTACGGCCCATCGGGTCCTCGCCCTGGCTGAGCCGGACCTCGTCCGCGCCGCAGACCGGGACCTCGCGGGACGCGCCGCCGGAGGGGGTCCAGAGCACGTCGGCGACCGAGGGGCCGTGGCGCGGGTCGAAGAAGCACGGTGGGCGGCGGGCCGGGATCGCCCCGCCGGTGCGGCGGGCCTCCAGGACCGCGAGGGAGTAGCGGCCGTCCTCGAGGGACTGGGTGACGCCGCGGACGTCCGAGGGGTGTCCGGCCCGGTCCATCTTCGACTTGGCGCTCTCGTAGGAGTCCAGCGCCCGTTCGTAGTCGGCGCGCATGGTGTCGTCCGCGCCCGGTTCGGCGGGGTGGAAGTCCAGGCGCTCCAGCGTTTCGCCGTACGCGGTGATGTCCTCGTCGACGACGACCCGGAGCTTGTCGAGCGCGGCGCGCTCCTCTTCCTCCTTGCGGCGCTTGGTGCGGCGGGAGATCGCGTACGCGCCCGCGCCGCCGGCCGCGACCAGCGCGCCGAGCGTGATCAGGCCGCCGACCGGGGCCCCGGACCCGTCCGCCGCGCCGCCGCCGGACCAGGACGCGGGGGCGCTGCCCCGGGCCTGCTCCACGGCGCGGTCCACGAAGGCGTTGAGCTGGGTGTTCGCGTCCCCGGCGGTGGCGGGGTTCTCGACGGAGGCCGTGAGGTTCTCGACCGCTCGGGTGGGCATGAACTGCGGGTCCGCGCCCGCGTCGAAACCGTCGCCGAGGCGGATCGCGTAGACGCCGGTGATCCCGGTGTCACTGCGCAGGGTCTGGAGGAGGCCTTCCTCGGGGAAGGCCGGGGTATCGGGGAGGACGGCCACGAACACCGGCTTGTCGGCGTCCGTGATCTTGTTCTCCAGGGCCTTCTCGTCAGCGACGGAGAGCTGATCGCGAGCAGCCGGGTCCACGTGGACCGGGTCCTCGCGCAGGGCCTGGGCAGCGTCCTGGATGGTCGCGGCGGGCGCGGCCGACGCGGGGGAGGTCAGGGCGAGGGCCGCCGCTGCGAAGATGAGCAGCAGGCCCGCCAGCAGCGCGGGAAAGAGCCGTTTCCTCATACTTAACGCTACTCCAGACGGGCGACGAACGCCGTCGCCCGTCCGGAGCCCGCGTTCCTACGCGGCGCGGTAGGCCGTGCGCAGCTTGGCCACCGCTCCGGTCAGGTCACCGGTGAGCAGCAGATGGTCCGCCTCCGCGAAGGGCTTGGAGACCGCCTCGGTGAACCTCCCGCCGATCTTCCGCTGGACCAGCAGCCGGGCCTGGTCCACGATCGCCTTGCCCGCCGGGGTCCTGCCGAGGTGCGCCTTCTCGGCGACCTGGGCGGCGAGCGCGAGGGCCGCGAGGGTGAGCTCACCGCCGGCCGGGGGCTTCTTCAGGGTGGTCAGGCCCCAGCCGTAGGGGAACTGCGGGTCGTACGTCGCGTCCCCCACGTTGATCGGGAGCTCGGCCTGCGACTTCGGCCAGGTCACCGGGAGCTGCCCGGTGAAGGCGCGCTTGCCGTAGAGGACGTCGGCCACGCCGTCGCCCTCGGAGCCCGGCAGCCAGGAGGCCACCAGCGCGTTGATCTTCCCGAGCTGGTCGCCGATGAGCTGGGGGCGGCCGGAGACGATCAGGACCGCGCACTTCATGGCGGCGCAGACGGTGTCGACCGCTGCCTGGTCGGCGGCCGTCAGCTCCAGGTCGTGGCCGTTGCCGACGTCGCCGATGCCTTCGGCGTACGGGGTCTCGCCGACGACCACCACACCGACGTCGTAGCCGTCCGTGGCGGCGGAGGCGTCGCGCGAGTAGGTCACCGAGTCCGGGCTCTTCGCCGCCTTCCTCATGCCCTCCAGGATCGTCGTGCCCGTGGTGGTCTTCCCGGAGGAGCCCTGCCAGCTGATGGTCCAGCCGCCGGCCTGGTTGCCGATGTCGTCGGCGTTGGACCCGGCGACGTACACCTTCTGGTCCGGCTCGAGCGGCAGGACGGCCCCGTCGTTCTTCAGGAGCACCTGGGACTTGGCCGCCGCCTCGCGGGCCACCGCGCGGTGCTCGGCCGAGCCGACCTTGTCGAGATGGGTGGTGTCGGCGTACGGCTTCTCGAAGAGGCCCAGGCGGAACTTCTGGGTGAGGATGCGGGCGACCGCGTCGTCGATGCGGGCCTCGCTGATCCGGCCCGCCTCGACCTCGTCCTTCAGCGTCTTGGTGAAGTCCTGGTACGCGGTCGGGACCATGATCATGTCGAGTCCGGCGTTGATCGACGTACGGACGTCGCTCGGGTAGTCGCCGGGGATCTGGTCGATGGCCTGCCAGTCGCTGATGACGAAGCCCTCGAAGCCCATCCGGTCCTTGAGGACGCCGTTGATCATCTCGGCGTTGGCGTGCATCTTCACCGGGCCCTGGTCGTCGCCCAGGATGTCCAGCGAGGAGTACGAGGGCATGACCGTGCCGACCCCGCGCCTGACCGACTCCTCGAACGGGGAGAGGTGGACCGCTTCCAGCTCCTCGCGGGTGACCTTGGTGACGCCCTGGTCGACCGTGTACGAGCCGGTGGTGGAGGAGCCGTACTCGGTGCCGCCGTCGCCGACGAAGTGCTTGGCGCTGCCGAGGACCTTGTCGTTGCGGTGCAGGTCCTTGCCGGACGGGCTGCCCTGCATGCCCTGGATGACCGTCTCCATGGCCTCGACCAGGGCCGGGTCCTCGCCGAAGGCCTCGTACGAGCGGCCCCAGCGTTCGTCGCGGGTGACGCAGACGCAGGGGGCGAAGTCCCACGGGACGCCGGTGGCGCGCACTTCCTTCGCGGTGATCGCGCCGGTCCTCTCGGCGCTCTTCGGGTCGCGGCCGGCGCCGATGCCGATGTTGTGCGGCATGATCGTCGCGCCGACGACGTTGTTGTGGCCGTGCACCGCGTCCACGCCGTAGATCAGCGGGATCTGGAAGCGGGTGGCCTGCGCGCGGAGTTGGTAGGCGTCGACCATCTTGGCCCAGGCGGCCGCCGTGTTGGGGGTGGGGACCGAGCCGCCGCCGGAGAGCAGCGAGCCGAGGTCGTAGGCGGCGATGTCGCCCGGGGTGCGGAGCGCGTTGCGCTCGGCCTGGGTCATCTGGCCGGCCTTCTCGGCGGGCGAGAGGCGGGCCAGCAGGTCCGCGACCCGCTGCTTCACCGGCAACCCGGCGTTCTGGTACGGGAGTCCGTGGGCGTCGATGACGACCTGCGGGTTCTCCCGGGGGGCCTTCGCTCCGGTGACGGTCAGCTCGACGGGAATCGTCTTCGCCCCGGCGGGTTTCGACGCCTTCGCCGTGCGGACGGTGACCTGGTGGGTGGTGCCGGAGGCGGTGCCCGCGGGGAAGGTGTGGCTGCCGGTGACCGGGGTGTAGTCCTGGCCGGCCTCCGCGCTGCCCCCCTTCGTGGCGTAGGTGACGGTGACGGGCTCCTCGGTCGGGACGGAGCCGGTGGTGGCGACCGAGAGCGCCAACCGGGCCGTCTCACCGTTCTTCACCGGGCGGACGGCCGTGTCGGTGACCACGCTCGCGGTGAGGGCGGGGTCCGCCTTGCCGTACAGCTCGACGGCGTCCAGGGCGAATTCACCGGGGCCGCCGCCGGGCAGGGTGAGGGCGTAGCCCCACATCTCGTTCAGGCCGAGGACCTGGTCGATGCCGCCGACGGGCTGGTAGTCGGCACGGTAGACGAAGTCCGCGAACGGGATCTCGACCAGGTGCCAGCCCTCCCAGTCGTCGGTGAAGGAGGTGGTCCACAGCTCGGACGCGCCGCCGTTCGCGCCGCCGTCCTTGATCTCGAAGTTGACCTTCTTGCCGGAGCCGGGCGGCAGGGGCGCGGTGTTCTGGCCGTACCACCAGAAGCGGATGCCCTGGTGGGCGGTCCAGTTCCGCGGCGGGGCGTCCACGGCGAACTCGTGGCTGAACCCGCCGTACGCGCTGATGTCGTAGGCGCCTTCGAGGACCTGTCCGCCCTCGGGGGCGTCCGCGCGCTCGGCCAGCTTCAGCCGCGGGTGGTCGTCCGCGTCGCCGCCCCAGGTGAAGATCGCGTCGGCGGGCGGGTTGTTGCCGAGGGGCACCTCGCCCTCGAAGCGGTCGACGAGGACGGGGGCCGGTTCGTCGGCGGCCGCCGCGGGGCCGGTGGCCGAGCCGGCGAGCAGGGTGGCCAGCACGGCCGCGGCGGCGAAGGTGGCCGTCACGGGTCTGGCTCCGCTCTTCCGGGGCCGGGTGCGGGGGTGCGGTGTGCGGGGCATGGGAGCGCTCTCTTCTAGGCGGTGTCGTCGCGGGTGAGGCGGATCGTGTCGCGGTACCACTTGGCGCTGTCCTTGAGCGTGCGGACCTGGGTGTCGTAGTCGACCCGGACGATGCCGAACCGCTTGTCGTAGCCGTAGGCCCACTCGAAGTTGTCCATCAGGGACCAGGCGAAGTAGCCCCGGACGTCGGCCCCTTGGGCGCGGGCGGCGACGACGGCGGCCAGGTGGTCGGCGAGGTAGGCCGTGCGGTCGGCGTCGGGGACGGAGCCGTCCGCGGCGACGGTGTCGTCGAAGGCCGCGCCGTTCTCCGTGATGACGGTCGGCAGCCCGTAGTCACGGTCCAGCCGCACCAGCAGGTCCGTCAGCGCGGTCGGGGTGATCTCCCAGTCCATCGCGGTACGGGGCAGGTCCCGCTCCACCACGCGGGTGACGGGCAGGCCCTCGGCGTCGGTCGGCGATCCGTCCTCGGTGACGCCGGAGAACTGCATGCCCCGGTAGAAGTTGACGCCGAGGACGTCGAGCGGGGCGGCGATGGCGGCCAGGTCGCCGTCCCTGACCGGGAGTTCGATGTGCTGGGCGGCCAGGTCCGCGACGACGTCCTCGGGGTAGCGGCCGTGGACGAGCGGGTCGAGGTAGAGCCGGGTGCCCATGCCGTCGGCGCGGCGGCACGCCTCGCGGTCGGCCTCGCTGCCGGTCTCCGGGGTGGCGGTGCCCAGGTTGAGGGTGATGCCGAGCTCCAGCGGGTTGCTCCCGGCCGCGTCGCGGAGCGCGCCGGCGGCCAGACCGTGGCCCAGGAGCAGATGGTGGACGGCGCCCATGGCGTCGCCGAGGTCGCGGCGGCCGGGGGCGTGCAGCCCGTAGGCGTAGCCGAGCATCGCCGAGCACCAGGGCTCGTTCAGGGTGGTCCAGTGCTCGACCCGGTCGCCCAGCGCCTCGTAGGCGAGGGCCGCGTACTCCGCGAAGCGCAGGGCGGTGTCCCGCGCGGGCCAGCCGCCCGCGTCCTCCAACTCCTGTGGCAGGTCCCAGTGGTAGAGCGTGATCCACGGGGTGACGCCGCGGCCCCGGAGCTCGTCGGTCAGCCGCTTGTAGAAGTCGAGGCCCTTGCTGTTGGCGGGGCCCCTGCCTCCCGGCTGGATGCGGGGCCAGGCGAGCGAGAAGCGGTACGTGTCGACGCCGAGGCCCGCGATCAGCTCCACGTCCTGGGGCATCCGGTGGTAGTGGTCACAGGCCACATCGCCGTGCTCGCCGCCCTCGACGGCCCCGGGCACCCGGCAGAAGGTGTCCCAGATGGACGGGGTGCGGCCGTCCTCGGCCGCGGCTCCCTCGATCTGGTACGAGGAGGTGGCGACGCCCCAGCGGAAGTCGGCCGGCAGTCCTCGCACCGGGGCCGGGCGGAGGAGTCGCTGCGGGGTGGTGGCGAGGTTCATCGGTCTCCGTAGGCGTAGAGGCGTACGTGGGCACGGGGCGGGGGCGTGCGTGGCGCGGCGGGCGGTCAGCGGGCCGGGTCGGGCAGGGGCGCTCCGGGGGCGGTGGCGGGCGGCTGTCGCGGTGGCGGCGTTCCGTCTCCGGCGGTGTGCAGGTGGCAGGCGACCGCGCGGCCCGGCCCGTCGGTGGGCGGGGCGAGCACCGGGACCTGCCCGGCGCAGGGTTCGAAGGCCTTGCCGCAGCGCGGGTGGAAGGCGCAGCCGGTGGGCATCGCGGACAGGTGGGGCGGGGAGCCGGGGATGCCGGTCAGTTCGCGGCGGGGGCCGTGCAGGGCGGGGAAGGAGTGCAGGAGCCCGTCGCTGTAGGGGTGGCGGGGGTCGCGGTAGATCTCCGCCGCGCCCGCCTCCTCCACGATCCTGCCCCCGTACATGATCGCGATCCGGTCCGAGAATTCGATCAGGAGGGAGATGTCGTGGGTGATGAACACGACCGAGAAGTTCAGCCGTTCCCTCAACTGGACGAGCCGTCGCAGGATCTGCCGCTGCATGACGACGTCGAGCGCGGTGGTCGGCTCGTCCATGATGACGATCTCGGGTTCCAGGGCGAGCGCCATGGCGATCATCACGCGCTGGCGCATCCCACCGGAGAGCTGGTGCGGGTAGGCGGCGAGCCGGTCGACGGAGATGCCGACCAGGCCGAGCAACTCCTCGGCCCGCTCCGTGCGTTGGCGCTTCTTCAGCTCGGGGCGGTGGGCGGCGAGGACGTCGGTGAGCTGGCTGTGGACGGTGTGCACCGGGTTGAGGGAGTTCATCGCCCCCTGGAAGACGATGGACAGCTCCTGCCAGCGGAAGGCGCGCAGCTGGTGCGGGGCGAGGGAGAGGATGTCGACCCGGTCGCCGCCGGGCCGGTGGTAGTGGACCTCTCCCCCGGTGATGACGCCGGGCGGGGACAGCAGCCGGGTCACCGCGTAGGCCAGGGTGGACTTGCCCGAGCCCGACTCGCCCGCGAGGCCGAGGACTTCACCCCGGTGGAGAGTGAGGTCGATGTCGCGCAGGGCGTGGACGGCGTCCTTGTCGGTGCCGTAGTCGACGTTGAGTCCGCTGATGGTCAGGACCGGCTCGGCGCTCATGTGCGCGGCTCCTTGCTGCTGTGCTCGCGGTGACCGTCGCCCGAGGGCTTGCGTGCCACGGGGGTGAAGCCGACGCGCATCTTGACCTTCCGGGAGGATCCGGTGGCGGTGCGCAGGCGGGGGTTGACGAACTCGTCGATGCCGAAGTTGATGAGGGCGAGCGCGGTGCCCAGCAGGGCGATGCAGAGGCCGGCCGGGACGAACCACCACCAGGCTCCCTGGGCGAGGGCCTGGTTGGACTGGGCCCAGAAGAGCACGGTGCCCCAGTTCCAGTGGGAGATGTCGGCGACGCCGATGAAGGCGAGGGTGATCTCGGTGAGGACCGCGAAGATGACCGTGCCGACGAATCCGGAGGCGATGACGGCGGTGAGGTTCGGCAGGATCTCGAAGAGGATGATGCGCGGGGTCGACTCGCCGGTGGCGCGGGCGGCCTCCACGTAGTCGCGGCGGCGCAGCGACAGGGTCTGGGCGCGCAGGATCCTCGATCCCCAGGCCCAGGAGGTCAGGGCGATGGCGACGGCGATGACGATGTCGCCGGTGTCGGGGACGAAGCTCGCGACGATGATGATCAGCGGGAGTCCGGGCAGCACCAGGAAGATGTTGGAGAGCGCGGAGAGGACCTCGTCGACGGCCCCGCCGATGAATCCGGCGCTGACCCCGATCAGGACGGACAGGACGGTCGCGATGACGGCGGCGAGGAGTCCGACGACGAGGACGCCCCGGGTGCCGATGAGGATCTGCGAGAAGACGTCCTGCCCGGTGTGCGTGGTGCCGAACCAGTGGTCGCCGGAGGGCGGCTGGAGCAGCTGGTCGCTCATCGCGTCGGGGTCGTACGGGGCGAGCCACGGTCCCGCGATGGCCAGCAGGACGAAGAACGCCAGCAGGATCAGGCCCGTACGGGTCTTCCCGCCGCGCAGGAACCGGAGCCGGGCCCGGCGGGCGGGGGCCACGGGCGGGGGTGCGCCGTCGAGGACGGAGACATCGGTGGCGGTGACGGACATGGGGCCTCAGGCCTTCCGGATGCGGGGTCGGGCGGCGCGGACTGCGGGGGCGGGCACGGTCTACGCCTCCTTCCGGGTGCGGGGGTCCAGGGCGGCGTAGACGAGGTCGGCCAGCAGGTTCGCGGCGAGGACGGAGAGCGTGATGACCAGGAAGACGCCCTGCATCAGGGGGTAGTCCTTGCCGCCGACCGCCTGGAGCAGCTGGAAGCCGATGCCCGGGTAGGTGAAGACCATCTCGACGAGCAGGGTGCCGCCGACGATGAAGCCGAGGGAGAGGGCGAAGCCGGAGATGTTGGGGAGCACCGCGTTGCGGGCCGCGTAGCCGAACATCACGCGCCGCTCGGACAGGCCCTTGGCCTGCGCCACCATCACGTAGTCCTCGGAGGAGACGGTGACCATCATGTTCCGCATGCCGAGGATCCAGCCGGCCACCGCGCTGAGGATGATCGTCACGCCGGGCAGGACCGCGTGGTAGAGGGCGCTGGAGATGAACGGCCAGTCGAAGGCGGGGACCAGCGCGTTGTCGTAGCCGCCGGAGCTCGGGAACAGCGACCACTTCTCGCCGAACAGGGCGATGGCGACGAGGCCCAGCCAGAAGTACGGGATGGAGGAGATGAAGGTGGTGACCGGCAGCAGCCCGTCCAGCCAGGAGCCGCGCTTCCAGCCGCTGTAGACGCCGATGCCGGTGCCCAGCACGAAGCTGATCAGGGTGGTCATGCCGACCAGGGCGAGCGTCCAGGGCAGCGACTGGCCGATGACCTCGCTGACCGGGGTGGGGAAGAAGGTGAAGGAGAGACCGAGGTCGCCGTCCAGGAGGTGCGCCCAGTAGTCGGTGTACTGCTGCCACATCGACTGCTGCTCGTCGAGGCCGAACAGGGCTTTGAGGGAGTCGATGGCCTTGGTGTCGAGCTGCCCCTGATAGCGGCTGAGCAGGGCCTGGACGGGGTCGCCCGGCATGAGCCGGGGGATGAGGAAGTTGATGGTGATCGCGGCCCACGCGGTGACGGCGTAGAAGGCGAGGCGCTGGAGGACGTACTTCACCGGGTGCTCTCCTTCGCGGCCGTGTGGCCCGATACGGCGACCGCGCCGTTCGCGACCGAGTCGTTCGCCGCCGTGCCGGTCGCCGCCGTGCCGGTCGCCGCCGCGTCGTTCGTCGCCGTGCCGTCGTAGAGCCAGCAGGCCGCCCACTGGCCCTCGGGCAGGTCGAAGCGCGGCGGCAGTTCGGTGCGGCAGCGCTCCATCGCCTTGGGGCAGCGGGGGTGGAAGCGGCAGCCGGCGGGCGGGGTGATCAGCGAGGGCGGCTCGCCGGTGCCGGTCTCCTCCTGTTCCTCCTCGGCGACGATCCGGTCCGGGTCGGGCGCCGAGGCGATCAGGAGCTGGGTGTAGGGGTGGGCGGGGTGCTGGGTGACGCGCTCGCTGTCGCCGCCCTCGACGATCCGGCCCGCGTACATCACGAGGGTGGTGTCGGCGAAGTAGCGGGCCGAGGCGATGTCGTGGGTGATGTAGAGGATCGCCAGATGGAGGCGTTCCTTGAGGTCGCGCAGCAGGTTGAGGACGCCGAGCCGGATCGACACGTCGAGCATCGAGACGGGTTCGTCGGCGAGGAGGACCTGCGGGTCGGCGCCGAGCGCCCGCGCGATCGCGACGCGCTGGCGCTGCCCGCCGGACAGCTCGTGCGGGAACTTGTCCAGGAACTGGTGGGGAGGCGTGAGCTGGACCCGGTTCAGCAGAGCGGCCAGGTTCTGTTCCAGCTCCGCCTCACCGCTGCCCGCCCGGCCGTGGATCTTCAGGGCGCGGGTCAGGTGGTAGCGCACGGTGTGCACCGGGTTCAGCGAGGCGAAGGGGTCCTGGAAGATCAGCTGGACCCGGCGTACGTAACGGCGGAAGGAACGGCCACGACCGGCCACCACCGGCGTGCCGCCCAGCCGTATCTCGCCCGAGGTGAGCGGATAGAGCTGGGCCAGCAGGCGGGCGACGGTGGACTTGCCCGAGCCGGACTCCCCCACCAGGGCCGTGACGGTCCCGCGTCTGAGCCGCAGCGAGACGTCGTCGACGGCGTGGACGCGACGGCGGTCGCGGGCGAGCAGGTCGCGGGCGGTGCGGCGCAGGAGGAAGTGCTTGGTGACGCCGCGGGCTTCGAGCACCACGTCGGTGCCGGTCGGCTCGTGCTCGGTGCCGGTCCGCACGTCCTCGGTGCCGGTTCGCGCGCTCTCGGGCTGGTCGCTGGTCATGGCCGGTTCTTCCCGTCTTCCTCGGGCCTACTTGGAGGAGGGCTTGAGGTTGAGCACGATCTCCAGCGCGGAGGGCTGGGTGTGCTGCGGCGGGGCGTAGGGGTTGGCCTCGGTGGGCCAGCCGATCCAGTTCTTCGTGGAGTACTCGGCGCCGATGGGCGCGGCGGCCGTCGGGATGACGGGCGCCTCCTCGACGAAGATCTTCTGGATGGTGTTCAGGGCCTCGGTGCGGGCGGCGTCCGTGGAGGCGTTGGCGTACTGCTTGAGTGCCTCGGTGGCCTCGGGGCTCTTGAAGCGCCCGAAGTTGCCCGTCTGGGAGCTCTTGCCGATGGGCTGGAGGATCGCCCCGTCCATGATGTTCTGGTACATGTCGTAGGGCGTCGCGCCGCTGTTGGTCCAGTGCAGGGTGGCGTCGAAGTTGCCGTTGGCGACGTCCGCGCCCCAGGCCTCGGCGGTCTGCGTCTTGACCTTCGCCTCGATGCCGAGCTCCTTGATGTTGTCCTTGATGATCGCGAGCCCGGTGATGTAGTCGTTCCAGCCGGCCGGGTCGGTGAAGGTCAGCTTCACCGGCTTGCCGGACGGGTCCTTGAGCACCCCGCCGCTGAGCGTGAACCCGGCCTCGTCGAGCACCTTCTTGGCTCCGGCGACATCGGGCTTGGTGGTGGCGTTCTGGTACTCGGGGGCGAGGAAGGGCTCACCGGCGGGCAGCGGGATACCGGTCGGGTTGGTGATCTCCGGGTAGAGCGTGGCCTGGGCCTGGATGTGGATGGCCTTGCGGTCGACGACCATCGCCATCGCCTTGCGCAGCGCCGGGTTGTCGAAGGGCTTGCGGGCGGTGTTGAACCACAGGCCGTGGATGCCGAGGCCGGAGGGGAACCAGAGCTGGTGGTTCTTGGGGTCCTTGTCGATGAACAGCTGCTTGTGGTTCGGCATGAAGACGAAGGACCACTCGACCTTGCCGGTGGCCAGCGCGGTGGTGGCGGCGCTGTTGTCGTTGTACGCGGTGTAGCGCAGCTCCTTGACCTTGGTGGTGCCGTTCCAGTAGCTCGGTGTGGCGGTCAGGGTGGTGGTCTGCGGGGTGAACGTCTTGAGCTTGTACGGGCCGGAGCCGACCGGGGTCCGGTTGGGCCAGGTCTCCGGGTTCTCGATCTTCTCCCAGATGTGCTTGGGCACGATGAAGGTCTGGATGATCTTGTTCTGGTTGACGAACTGGGACTCCTTGAAGGTCAGCACGACCTTGCCGTCCTCGACCGCGATCCCGTCGAAGGGGATGCCGTTCCCGTTGAGCGCCGAGTGCTTCTTCAGGAGTTTGAAGGTGAACTCCACGTCGGCGGCCGTCAGGGGCTTGCCGTCGGCCCACTTGGCCCGGTCGTCCAGCGTGAAGGTGACCTTGGTGAAGTTGCCCTCCCACTCCCATCCGGTGGCGAGCCAGGGGTCGGCCTTCTCGGTGGGCTTGATCATGTTCGTCATGGCCAGCGGCTCGTAGATCATGTAGCGGTAGCCGAGGACCGCGCCCGCCGAGGTGTTGAGGAACGGGTTGCTGTTGTTCGTCTGCGGCCCGTCCGGCTTGCCCAGGGTCAGTACGCCGCCGGCGGCGCCGCCCCCCTTGTTGGCGCCCGAGTTGGCGTTCGAGCAACCGGCGGCAAGCGCTACCACGACGGTGGCTGCGGCGACCGCTCTGAGGGTGGTGCGACGGCGTGCGGACATGGCGACTCCAGGAAAGGGCTACCGGTTCGGGGCGATCCGGCGGGCGGAAGGGAGCGGGCGCGGCCGTGCGGCCGGGTCCGTTACGGCGCCGAGTGGCGCACGACCAGTTCGGTGGGCAGCACGGCCGGGCCGTCCGGTACGGGCGTGCCGCCGAGGTGGGAGAGCAGCATCCGGGCCGCCGTCTCGCCCATCCGGCGGGTGGGCTGGCGCACGGTGGTCAGGGGCGGTTCGGTGTGTTCGGCCATCGGGATGTCGTCGAAGCCGACGACGGCGATGTCGTCCGGGACCCGGCGCCCGGCGGCCCGCAGGGCGCGGAGCACGCCCGCGGCGCTGATGTCGTTGTGGGCGAAGACGGAGTCGAACGCCACGCCTCGCGCGAGGAGTTCCTCGACGGCGAGCCGGCCGCCGCGTTCGGTGAAGTCTCCCGCGAGGACCAGATCAGTGGGCAGGACGGAACGGAAGCCGTTCAGCCGGTCCCGTACGCAGCCGAAGTTCTGGGGGCCGGTGAGGACCAGGGGCCGGGAGCGTCCGGCGGCCTGCAGGTGGCGGGCCGCGGATGCGCCTCCCTCGTGGTTGGTGGTCACGACGGAGGGGAATTCGGGGTGGTGGCCGCGATCGTCGATGAGCACGATCGGCAGGCCGTCGCGGTGCAGTGCGGTGAGGTGGCCGAGGGTGTTCTCGGGCTCCACGACGACGAGCCCGTCGAAGGCGCGCGCGGACACCTGGCTGGTGAAGCGCTGGACGGACTCGGCCCCGCGGTTGCAGGTGAAGAGCAGCAGCCCGTAGTCGGCGGCCTCGACCGTGTCGACGACGCCCTGGAGCAGTTCGCCCATCCACGGCCAGGTCAGCGAGGGCACGAGCATGCCGACCGTACGGCTGGATCCGCGGGCGAGGCCGACCGCCCCGGAGCTGGGCACATAGCCGAGCTGTGCGATCACTTCACGAACACGGGCGGCCGTGGAACGGTCCACCTCGCCCTTGGTGTTGATGACCCGCGACACGGTCGTCTTGCTGACGCCGGCCTCACGGGCGACGTCCGCGATGGTGACACGCATCTGGGCCTCCGTTGGACCAGGCAGGGGCGAGGACGAGCAGGTGGGAGCAGGGTGGGACGGTGCGGCGGGCAGAACGGTGACACGTCGACCGACGCGTTCGGTACCGGTTCCGGAACCGGTACCGGCGTTGCGGCTGGAGTTAACCGCGCCGATACGGGGCCGTCAATACTTCACGTCGAGATTGGTCCGGACCCATTCGCCCATCAGGCAGGGAGGGTTGTGTCTTCACCTCTTGAACGCGCGAGAGCCGCCACCCGGTGACGGGCGGCGGCTCTCGCGCGATGCGGTCCGGCCGGACTACTCCGTGGGCTCGACGCCCGCGCGCAGCAGTCCGTAGGTGTACGCGTCCTCCAGCGCCTGCCAGGAGGCGGCGATGACGTTCTCGGCGACCCCCACGGTCGCCCAGTCGCCGGTGCCGTCGCCGGTGGTGATCAGCACCCGGGTGGTGGACTCGGTACCGGTGCGGCCCTCCAGGATGCGGACCTTGTAGTCGACCAGCTCCAGCTTGGCGAGCTGCGGGTAGATCCTCTCCAGGGCGACGCGCAGGGCCCGGTCCAGCGCGTTGACCGGGCCGTTGCCCTCGGCGGTGGCGACGATCCGCTCGCCCTTGGCCCAGAGCTTCACGGTGGCCTCGTTGGCGTGGGTGCCGTCGGGGCGGTCCTCGACGATGGCCCGCCAGGACTCCGTGCGGAAGTAGCGCCGGGCCCGGCCCTCGACCTCGCCGCGCAGCAGCAGCTCGAAGGAGGCGTCGGCCGCCTCGTAGGTGTAGCCCTGGAGTTCGCGCTCCTTGACCCGCTCCACGACCCGGCCGACCAGGGCGCGGTCGTCGCCGAGGTCGACGCCGAGCTCCTTGCCCTTCAGCTCGATGGAGGCGCGGCCCGCCATGTCGGAGACCAGCATCCGCATGGTGTTGCCGACCAGCTCCGGGTCGATGTGCTGGTACAGGTCGGGGTCGACCTTGATGGCGGAGGCGTGCAGCCCGGCCTTGTGGGCGAAGGCCGAGACGCCCACGTACGGCTGGTGGGTGGAGGGGGTGAGGTTGACGACCTCGGCGATGGCGTGCGAGATCCGGGTCATCTCGGCGAGCGCGCCCTCGGGCAGCACCTTCATGCCGTACTTCAGCTCCAGGGCGGCGACCACGGGGAAGAGGTTGGCGTTGCCGACCCGCTCGCCGTAGCCGTTGGCCGTGCACTGGACGTGGGTGGCGCCGGCGTCCACGGCGGCCAGGGTGTTGGCGACGGCGCAGCCGGTGTCGTCCTGGGCGTGGATGCCGAGCCGGGCGCCGGTGTCCGCGATGACCGTGGCGACGACGGCCTGGATCTGGGCGGGGAGCATGCCGCCGTTGGTGTCGCAGAGGACGACGACCTCGGCGCCCGCCTCGTACGCGGCGCGGACCACGGACTTGGCGTACTCGGCGTTGGCGCGGTATCCGTCGAAGAAGTGCTCGCAGTCCACGAAGACCCGGCGGCCCTGTTCGCGCAGGTGGGAGACGGTGTCGCGGACCATCTCCAGGTTCTCCTCCAGGGTGGTGCGCAGCGCCAGCTCGACATGGCGGTCGTGCGCCTTGGCGACCAGCGTGATCACCGGGGCCCCGGAGTTCAGGAGCGCCTTCACCTGGGGGTCCTCGGCCGCGCTGCCGCCGGCTCTGCGGGTCGCGCCGAACGCCACGAGCTGGGCGTTCTCGAACGTGATCTCCTGCTGGGCGCGGGCGAAGAACTCCGTGTCGCGCGGGTTGGCCCCCGGCCAGCCGCCCTCGATGTACCCCACACCGAAGGTGTCCAGATGACGGGCGATGGTCAGCTTGTCGGCGACCGTCAGGTTGATGCCCTCACGCTGAGCACCGTCGCGCAGTGTGGTGTCGAAGACATGGAAACTGTCGTCGGTGGCGTTGGCCTTGGTGGTCATGCTGATCTGACTCCTGTCGGATGAGTGGATCCGGACGATCGGCTTCCACTTGCCCCCATCATCTCGCGCGCGCCGCCCCGGTCCTGGTGAGGGCCGGAAAACGAAAAAACCCCTCGCGGGTGCGAGAGGTCTGCGCGCGGGTCTGGGGCACGATGGCCGCGCCGTACGGGGTGGTACGGGGCGGTCACTGCGGACCGGCGCGCCTGCTGCCAATAATCATGACGAACGAGGACACGGCAGAAGTCTCGCACAGTGACGCGCCCGTGACGCCGGCGTCTCAGGATGCGGTCGTGACGCTGGTCGCATCGCTCCCCCGGGTCCCCGGCGTCAGCGTCTCGTCGAGGAATTCCGCCGCCTGGTCCAGCACCTGGTCCCGGCCCGTCCCCGGGATCCCCACCGTCACATGGACGCTGAACCCGTCGAGCAGCGCCCGCAGCCGGGCGGCGAACCGGTCGGCGTCCACCGGCCGGAACTCGCCGCGCGAGATCCCCTCGGCGAGCAGCGCCACCAGATCGCGGTGCCAGACCCCCTCGATGGCGGCCTGCCGGGCGCGGGCGTCGTCGTCGGCGTTCTGCGAGCGGCCCCAGACCTCCAGCCAGAGCGTCCAGTGGGGGTCCCGGTGCCCGGCGGGCAGGTAGAGGTCGATGTACGCCTCCAGCCGCTCTCGGGCCGTCCCCGGCCGGGCGAGCAGGGCGCCGCGCTCGGCCCCGAGCCGCCGCTCGCTCCACTCCAGGGTCTGGAGGAGCAGTTCGTCCTTGGTGCGGAAGTAGTAGAGCAGGTGCCCGCTGCTCATCCCCACCTCCCGCCCGAGCCCGGCCATGGTCAGCCCGTCGAGCCCGCGCTCGGCGACGGTGGCCATGGCGGCGGCGAGGACGTCCTCGCGGGGCGGGGCGGCGTGGTGGGTGCGGCGGGGGGCGGGGGTCATGGGACCGGACTTTCGGAAGGGGGTCCTGGGCCGGTGGCTCAGACCCTCGGCTGCTGCTGGGTGATGCAGTGGATGCCTCCACCGCCGGCGAAGATCGTACGGGCGTCGACGAGGCTCACCGTACGGTCGGGGAACAGGCCCCGGAAGACCGCCGCGGCCGCCTCGTCGCGCGGGTCGTCGAAGGCGCAGAGGATCACGGCGTCGTTGCAGAGGTAGTGGTTGATGTAGGAGTAGTCGACCCACGCGCCGTCCTCGTCGCGCAGCACGGTGGGCGCGGGCACCTCGACGACCTCCAGGGCACGGCCCCGGGCGTCGGTGGCGGCCCGCAGGATCGCCAGGATCTCCCGGGTGACCTCGTGGTCGGGGTGGGCCGGGTCCGGCTGGACGTGGGCGAGGACGGTCCCCGGGCGGGCGAAGGCGGCGACGATGTCGACATGGCCGAGCGTGCCGTACGTCCCGTAGTCGCCGCTCAGCCCGCGCGGCAGCCAGATGGCCTTCTCGGTGCCGAGGCGGGCGTGGATCTCCGCCTCGACCCGCTCCCGGGTCCAGCCGGGGTTGCGCTCCCGGCCGAGCTGGACGGTCTCGGTGAGCAGGACGGTGCCTTCGCCGTCCACGTGGATCGCGCCGCCCTCGTTGACGAGCGGGGAGCTGTGGACGGGGACGCCGGTCACCTCGGCGACGGCTCGGGCGATGTGCTGGTCGTGCTCCCAGCGGGCCCATCCCTGGGCGCCCCAGCCGTTGAACGTCCAGTCGACGGCGGCGAGCGTCCGGCCGTCGGTGACGAAGGTGGGTCCGATGTCCCGCATCCAGGCGTCGTCGAGCGGCCGCACGACCAGCTCGACGTCCGGCCCGAGCAGCGCCGCCGCCCCCTCCTGCTGACCGGGTCCGACGACCATGGTGACCGGCTCGAAGCGGCGTACGGTCCGGGCGACGGCGGCCCAGGCGCGGCGGGCCCCGGCCAGCTCGGCGTCGGAGGCGAAGGTGGGGTTGGGCCCCGGCCAAGCCATCCAGGTGCGCTCGTGCGGGGCCCACTCGGGGGGCATCCGGAAGGCGGTGGGGGCGAGGGTGGCTGACATGGGGGCTCCTGGGTGAGGCGTTTAGAGCGTCACTCTAACCGGGAGGCTGCGGTGGGGACAGCTCTCCCGACTCCGGTACGTGCTCCTTTCGAGCGGCGCTCCAACTGCCGGGCACGGAAAAGGCCGCACCGGCGAGGGGGGTGCGGCCTGATCCGGGAGCCGGAAGGCGCTGCGGGGCGTCGCCTAGCCGAGCGGGTGCATCCAGCCGTGGGTGTCCTCGACGACACCGCGCTGGATGTCGAGAAGGCGCTCCCGCAGCTTCATGGTGACCTCGCCGGGCCCGCCCTCGCTCTGGGTCCACTCGCCGCCCTCGGACTTCACCAGGCCGACGGGGGTGATGACGGCGGCGGTGCCGCAGGCGAAGACCTCGACGAGGGTGCCCTTGGCGGTGTCCTCGCGCCACTGGTCGATCGAGACGCGCCCCTCCTCGGAGCCGTAACCGAGGTCGCGGGCGACCTTGAGGAGGGAGTCACGGGTGACGCCGGCCAGGAGCGAGCCGGTGAGGGACGGGGTGACGATCTTCTTCGAGCCGTCCTCCTGGGCGTACACGAAGTAGAGGTTCATGCCGCCGAGCTCCTCGACCCACTTGTGCTCGACCGCGTCGAGGTAGGCGACCTGGGCGCAGCCGTGCTCGGCGGCCTCGGCCTGGGCGAGGAGGGAGGCGGCGTAGTTGCCGCCGGTCTTGGCGTCGCCCATGCCGCCGGGGACGGCGCGGACGCGGTTCTCGGAGAGCCAGATGGAGACCGGCTTCACGCCGCCGGGGAAGTAGGCGCCGGCGGGCGAGGCGATGACCAGGAAGAGGTACTCGTTGGCCGGCTTCACGCCGAGGCCGACCTCGGTGGCGATCATGAACGGGCGCAGGTAGAGCGACTCCTCGCCGCCGTGCGCCGGGACCCAGTCCTTGTCCTGCTGCACCAGCGCGTCGCAGGCCGCGATGAACGTCTCGACCGGCAGCTCGGGCATGGCGAGGCGGGCGGCCGAGCGCTGGAAGCGCCGGGCGTTGGCGTCGGGGCGGAAGGAGGCGACCGTGCCGTCGGGCTGGCGGTAGGCCTTCAGCCCCTCGAAGATCTCCTGCGCGTAGTGCAGGGTCATATTGGCCGGGTCCAGCGACAGCGGGCCGTAGGGGACCAGCTCGGCGTCGTGCCAGCCCCGGCCCTCGGTCCAGCGGATCGTCACCATGTGGTCGGTGAAGTGGCGGCCGAATCCGGGGCTGACCAGGATCGCCTCGCGCTCCGCGTCGGACAGCGGGTTCGAGGAGGGCTTGAGCTCGATCGTGGGCGTCGTCATGAGTGCGTGTCCTTCACCGGTCTTGTGTGTGATGGACCGCGCTCACGACCGTCTCCGCCCGACGTTCTCCGGTCAGGTCCTAGGACGTCCGAGCTTTACCGCAAGCCACGGCCCCGCGTTCGATTATCACTTGCGGGGGGCCGTGCACGAAATGGTGTGAATGCGGTCCAGAGGTCGATAGTGGCACCCGGGGGCCGCACAGGTGAAGCCGCCGGGCGCTGAGTGCGATCCGGCGGCTTCGAAGTGGAGTCGTCGGGTCAGCTCGCTACGCGTACCGCGAGGGCGTCGCCGATCTCGTCGGTCGTCCGCGTGGCGGCTCCGTCGCGCTCCGCGAGGTCGGCGGAGACGGCGTCCTCGATGCGTGCGGCCTCGGTCTCGTAGCCGAGGTGACGCAGCAGGAGGGCGACGGAGAGGACCGTGGCGGTCGGGTCGGCCTTGCCCTGCCCCGCGATGTCGGGGGCGGAGCCGTGGACCGGCTCGAACATCGACGGGAACGTGCCCGTCGGGTTGATGTTGCCGGAGGCGGCCAGGCCGATGCCGCCGGAGACGGCGGCGGCGAGGTCGGTGAGGATGTCGCCGAAGAGGTTGTCGGTGACGATGACGTCGAAGCGCTCCGGCTGGGTGACGAAGAAGATCGTCGCGGCGTCGACGTGCAGGTAGTCGGTGCTGACCTGCGGGTATTCGGCGGCGACCCGGTCGAAGGTGTTCTTCCAGAGGTGGCCGGCGTAGACGAGGACGTTGTTCTTGTGGACCAGCGTCAGCTTCTTGCGCGGGCGGGCGGCCGCACGCTCGAAGGCGTCCCGGACCACGCGCTCGACGCCGTACGCCGTGTTGAGGCTGACCTCGGTGGCGACCTCGGCGGGGGTTCCGGTGCGCAGCGAGCCGCCGTTGCCGGTGTACGGGCCCTCGGTGCCCTCGCGGACGACGACGAAGTCGATGTCGGGGCGGCCCGCGAGCGGGGTCGCGGTGTTCGGGAAGAGCTTGGAGGGCCGCAGGTTGATGAAGTGGTCGAAGGCGAAACGCAGCTTCAGCAGCAGCCCGCGCTCCAGGACGCCGGACGGCACGGACGGGTCACCGATCGCGCCGAGGAGGATGGCGTCGTGGTTCTTGAGGGCTTCCAGCTCCGCGTCCGGGAGGGTGTCACCGGTGCGGTGCCAGCGCTGGGCGCCGAGGTCGTACTCCTTGGTCTCCAGCTTCACATCCTGCGGGAGGACAGCGTTGAGGACCTTGAGGCCCTGGGCCACGACTTCCTGGCCGATTCCGTCACCGGGGATCACTGCGAGATCGATGCTGCGAGACATGCCGGAAGCCTAACGGTGCGTCCCACCCCATGACATCCGGCGTCCACCATACGGACGGGACGCAAGGGTGTTCGGGCGTTCGGGGTGGGGTCGAGTGGTACGCGGACGGCTCAGTGGCCGGTCGAGCCGCCGTTGTCGCGGCGGTCCAGGGCGCGCTGGAGAGCGGCGGCGGCGTTCTTGCGGTCCGACTCGGACTGGCGGGGAGCGTGACGGACGCGACGGGCGGTGGTGGTGGCCATGATGGATCGACTCCTTGAGATCGCATGGATGCCGGGGGCAGGCCGCACAGCGTGGTGCGGCGCCGAGGCCGGGCCGGGATCGGATTTCGAGGTGCCGGAAGGAGCGGGGAGCGTACGCCGCAGGGGGTTACCTGCTTCGGGGCGTGCACCCACGACCGCCACAGTCGCTCGATCGAGCGATTCGTTCGGCTCCCACCAAGTTAGGACAGTCGAGCCGTCCTGTCTCCACAGTTACTCGGACTTCCTACTATCTGAGACGGCCGCCCGCACGCGGTCCGCCTGCGGCCCGTCCCCGGCACCTCCCCACCCCTCCCCCGTTTTTACCGCCCGAACGCGAAGGCCCGCCCGGACCGGGTGGTCGGGGCGGGCGCGGTGCTCGCGGCGGGGCCGGTGGGAGCGGGTCAGTACACCGTCACGCCGTACGCGGAGAGCGCCTCGGTGACCGGCTGGTGGATGGCCGAGCCCGCGGTGCCCGAGCAGCCGGAGCTGCCGGAGTGGATGCCGAGGGCGACGGAGCCGGCGAAGTGCGCGCCGCCGCTGTCGCCGCCGGCCGAGCAGGCGGTGGTGCGGACCATGTTGTAGACGGGCCCGTCGCCGTAGTTGACGGTGACGTTGACGGCGGTCACCGTGCCGGAGGTCACCTTCGTCGTGGATCCGCTCTTCTGGATCGCCTGGCCGACGACGGCGTTGGCGGCCGAGGTGATGTCCCGGCTGGAGCCGTTGTAGAGGTCGACGGTTCCGGCGGGCGACGAGCCGTCGGTGTAGCGGACGATGCCGTAGTCGTTGGTCGGGAAGCTGGTGCCCTCCCGGACGCCGATGACCGAACCGCCCGAGCTGGCGGACCAGTTGGCGGAGATGTTGGTGCAGTGTCCGGCGGTCACGAAGTAGCGGGCGCCGCCCTTGGTGACGTTGAAGGCGGCCGAACAGCGGCTGCCGCCGCCGTAGATCGCTCCGCCGCCCAGCACCTCGCGGTGGAAGACGCCGGGGACGCGCTTGATGTCGACCGCGCCGTCGAGCCGTTCGGCGACGGCTTCGAGGCGGGCCAGGTCCCGCGCGGAGACGGAGGAGTCGGCCTCGACGGCGACCCGGTTGGTGCGCGGGTCGACACCCCAGGAGGTACCGGTGATCTTCGCCTCGGCCTCCAGGGTCGCCATCACGGCGTCGAGCTGGGCGGCGCTGCGGGCCACCCGGCGCACCGTGGCGCCGGCGGCGCGGGCCTGCTCCTCGGCCCGGTCGGTGGTGACGGTGACGACGAGGTCGCCGGTCGCCCGGTCCAGGTAGCTGCCGGCGGTGGCGGCCCCGAGTTCGCGTTCGACGGCGGCGTCGAGCGCGTACGCGGACGGGGCGGGGATCGCCGAGGGGGCGGCGGCGGGGGTGTCGGCGGCGGTGGAAGGGGCGGCGCCGAGGCCGAGGGCGCCGGCGACGAGCAGCAGGGAAACGCCCAGGCGCGCGCGGGAGTTGCGTCTCATGGGGGAGCTCCTTCTGGGGTGACGTGTGGGGACGTACCGAGAAGGAATTTGACATGCCCATTACCTAGACCACAAGACCGCGTACCGCCGAGCTCCGCCGGGCGGACAGCCGATACCGGTCACCGGACACCGGACGGGGGGCGGCTCCCGCGCCGGCCCCATGGAAACCGCCCCCCGGCCGGCAGGGGGGCCGGTCGGGGGGCGGTGCTCTGGGTGGGGGGCTCAGGAGGACGCCCCGGGGCCGGGGCGTCGTGCTGCGGCGCCCCGGGAGGGTGTCAGCCCTGGTGGGGGTAGGTGTAGTCGGTCGGCGGGACCAGCGTCTCCTTGATGGCCCGGGTCAGGGTCCAGCGCTGGAGGTTCTGCGGGGCGCCCGCCTTGTCGCAGGTGCCGGAGGCGCGGCCGCCGCCGAAGGGCTGCTGGCCGACGACGGCGCCGGTCGACTTGTCGTTGATGTAGAAGTTGCCCGCGGCGTAGCGGAGCTTGTCCATCGTGTACGCGGCGGCCGCGCGGTCGCCCGAGATGACCGAGCCGGTCAGCGCGTAGTCGGAGACCGACTCCATCTGCTCCAGCATGGCGTCGTACTTCTCGTCCTCGTACACGTGGATCGCGAGGATCGGACCGAAGTACTCGGTCGTGAAGACCTCGCTCGCCGGGTCGGAGCAGACGATGACGGTCGGGCGGACGAAGTAGCCCACCGAGTCGTCGTAGGTGCCGCCGGCGACGATCCGGCACGCCGGGTCGGACTTCGCGCGGTCGATCGCGGCCTTGTTCTTGGCGAACGAGCGCTCGTCGATGACGGCCCCGATGAAGTTCGTCAGGTCGGTGACGTCACCCATCGTGATGGAGTCGACCTCGGCCGCGAACTCCTCCTGGAAACCGGAGTTCCAGATGGAGGCCGGGACGTACGCCCGCGAGGACGCCGAGCACTTCTGGCCCTGGAACTCGAAGGAGCCGCGGGTCAGCGCGGTCTTCAGGATGGCGCGGTCGGCGCTGGGGTGCGCGACGACGAAGTCCTTGCCGCCGGTCTCGCCGACGAGCCGCGGGTAGGTGCGGTAGTTGGCGATGTTGGTGCCGACCGTCTTCCACAGGTGCTGGAAGGTGGGGGTCGAGCCGGTGAAGTGGATGCCGGCCAGGTCGCGGTGGTTCAGCGCCACCTCGGAGACGGCGATGCCGTCACCGGTGACCAGGTTGATGACGCCCTTGGGCAGACCGGCCTCCTCCAGGAGCTGCATCAGCAGCACGGCGGAGTGGGTCTGGGTCGGGGACGGCTTCCACACCACGACGTTGCCCATGAGGGCGGGGGCGGTGGGGAGGTTGCCCGCGATGGCCGTGAAGTTGAACGGCGTGATCGCGTAGACGAAGCCCTCCAGCGGGCGGTGGTCCATGCGGTTCCACACGCCCGGGGAGTTCGCCGGGGGCTGCTCGGCGAGGATCTGGCGCGCGTAGTGCACGTTGAAGCGCCAGAAGTCGATGAGCTCGCAGGGGGTGTCGATCTCGGCCTGCTGGGCGGTCTTGGACTGGCCGAGCATGGTGGAGGCGGCCAGCGTCTCGCGCCAGGGGCCGGACAGCAGCTCCGCGGCGCGCAGGATGATCGCGGCGCGGTCGTCGAAGGACATCGCACGCCAGGCCGGAGCGGCGGCGAGGGCCGCGTCGACGGCGTCCTGGGCGTCCTGCTCGGTGGCCCCGGCGAAGGTACCGATGACGGCCTGGTGGTTGTGCGGCTGTACGACGTTCACCCGCTCGCCGCCGCCCATCCTCTTCTCGCCGCCGATGGTCATCGGCAGGTCGATCGGGTTCTGGCTGAGCTCCTTGAGCTTCTTCTCCAGGCGGGTGCGCTCCGGGGAGCCCGGGGCGTAGGAGTGGACCGGCTCGTTGACCGGCGCGGGGACCTGGGTGACGGCGTCCATGAGTGCCTTGTCTCCTTGGTGTCGGCGGGGATGGGGGTCGGCCTGGGCCGGCTCAGCCCTTGGTGAGGATCGAGCGGCCGAAGAACAGCAGGTTGGCCGGCTTCTCCGCGAGGCGGCGCATGAAGTATCCGTACCAGTCGGTGCCGTACGCCGTGTAGACGCGCATCCGGTGGCCCTCGGCCGCGAGCCGGATGTGCTCGTCGCTGCGGATGCCGTACAGCATCTGGAACTCGTACTCGTCCAGTTTGCGCCCGGCCTGGCGGCCCAGCTCCTGGGCGATGGCGATGAGACGGGGATCGTGGGACCCGATCATGGGGTATCCCTCGCCCTCCATCAGGATCTTGGTGATGCGGACGTACGCCTTGTCGATCTCGGCCTTGTCCTCGTACGCGACGGAGGCGGGCTCCTTGTAGGCGCCCTTCACGATGCGGACGCGGCTGCCGGCCTCGGCCAGGCGGCGGGCGTCGTCCTCGGTGCGGAAGAGATAGGACTGGATGACGCAGCCGGTCTGCGGGAAGTCCTTCCGCAGCTCCTCGTGGATGGCGAACATCGAGTCGAGGGTGGTGTGGTCCTCGGCGTCCAGGGTGACCGTGGTGCCGATGGCGGCGGCGGCCTCGACGACCGGGCGGGCGTGGGCGAGGGCCAGCTCGTGGCCGCCTTCCAGCGCTTGACCGAACATCGACAGCTTCACGGACATCTCGGCGCGGGTGCCCAGGTCCAGGGCCTTCAGGCGCTCGATGAGCTCCAGGTACGCGTCACGGGCGGCCTCGGCCTGCGCGGGGGTGGTGATGTCCTCGCCGACGACGTCGAGCGTGACCTCCAGGCCCCGGTCCGCGGCGTCCTCGACGATCGGCAGGACCTGGTCGACGGTCTCCCCGGCGATGAAGCGGTCGACGACCTGCTTGGTGCCGGGCGCGGCCGAGACGAACCGGCGCATCCTGTCGCTGCGCGATGCGGCGAGAATCACGGGACCCAGCACGGGGCACCTCCACGAAGATACGGACGAAGGGCCGCAACGGTACGAACGTGAACGGACCGGTACGGCACGGATAACCACCGTGAAATCTAGGGACCGCTCCGATCCTGTGCCATCGACACCTGTCACGCATCCGTGGCCGCCATCTCAGACATCTGTCTGAAGGGGTGCGAGAATGACCGGGTGACAGGCGATTACCAGGAACTGGTCGACGAGATCTCGGCCCTCCTCGACGCCCCGGCCACCCTGGAGAACCGGGACTTCGGCCTGGTCGCCTTCGGAGCCCACGACAGCGACGACGACTCCGCGATGGACCCGGTCCGCACCCGGTCGATCCTGACCCGCCGCTCCACACCCGCGGTCCGCGCCTGGTTCGAGGGGTTCGGCATCACCCGGGCGACCGGTCCGGTCCGGATTCCCGCCGCGCCGGAGGCCGGGGTGTTCCGGGACCGGATCTGCCTTCCGGTACGCCATCGGGGTGTCGTCCTCGGTTACGTCTGGCTGCTCGACGCGGAGCCGGGCCCGGCCGACGAGCAGCTGGCCGCCGCGATGGAGGTCGCCGCCCGGATCGGGGCGCTGATGTCCGACGAGGCGCGGGCGGGCGCGGATCTCTCGCGCGAGTTCGGCGCGGTGCTCGCGGCGGGCCCCGGCCGGCAGCACGACCTGGCCGTCGCCGCGCTGGGCGAGGCCCTGGGGCGGGACGCGGAGGGGCTGCACACGGTGGTGTGCGTGACCCCGTGGGCGCAGGACACGCCGTCCGTACGGGGGGTGGCCTCGGCGGCCGCGCTGGCGACGGTCGCCGCGCCCGGGTCCGCCGGGCCCCTGTCGCTGGCCGCGCTCGTCCGGCTCCGCTCGCCGGACCGCCTGGACCCGGCCCTGAGCGCCGCGGACCGGCTGCGCACCAGCTCGGGCCCCGCCGCCACCGGGGGGATCGCCGCGCCGCGCCGGGGCCTGGACGAGCTGACGGTCTCCTGGCGCGAGGCCGTGGCGGCGGCCCGCGCGGCACGGGCCGAGACCCGGTTCGGGCCGGTCGCCCGGTGGTCGGCGATCGGCCCCTACCGCCTGCTGACCGCTCTCCCGGGCACCGGCGGCGACCCCGGGGACCCGGCGGTCGCCTCGCTGCTGACCCCGCTGCACCGGGAGCTGGCGCACACCGCCGAGGTGTTCCTGGACTGCGCCGGCCAGGCGAGCCGGACGGCCGCCGCGCTGGGCATCCACCGCCAGACGCTGTACTACCGGCTCTCCCGGATCCAGCAGATCACCGGCCTCGACCTGAACGACGGCGAGGACCGGCTGCTGCTGCACATGGCGGTCAAGCGGGCCCGGCTGTGACGCCCCCGCCCTCCGGTCACTTGCCGAAGCGGCGTTCCCGGTTGGCGTACGAGCGCAGCGCACGCAGGAAGTCCACGTGCCGGAAGGCCGGCCAGAAGCAGTCCACCCAGTGCATCTCGGCGTAGGCGGACTGCCAGAGCAGGAAGCCGGACAGCCGCTGCTCCCCGGAGGTGCGGATGATGAAGTCGGTGTGGTCGGCGACCGGTGAGTACAGGTGCCGGGAGATGTCGTCGATCCCGAACCGGGCGACCAGTTCGGCCGGATCGCCGCCGGCCGCGATGTGCTCCTCGAAGGCGCTCTTCACGGCGTCGACGATCTCGCGCCGGCCTCCGTAGCCGACCGCCACGTCGACCTTGAGGCCACCGCGCCCGGTCGTCGGGGCGGTGGCCTCCTTGAGCACCCGGGCGCTGGTGCCGGGCAGCATGTCGAGCGAGCCGATCACCCGGACCTCCCAGTCCCGGCCCTCGGCGGTGATGTCCCGGACGGTCTCCTCGATGACCTCGATCAGCGGTCCGAGCTCCTCGGCGGGGCGGCCCAGATTGTCGTCGGAGAGCATGAAGAGGGTCACGTGCTCGATTCCGGCGGCCGTGCACCAGCCCAGGAAGGTGGTCACCTTGGCGCCGCCCGCCCGGTAGCCCTCCCGGACGTCCGTGTGCCCGGCCTTCCGGGCCCAGCGCCGGTTGCCGTCGACCATGATCCCGACGTGCTGGGGGCGCGGCAGGCCCACCAGGGTGGTGGCGAGCCGGCGCTCGTACACCGCTTCGATCGGCCGTCGGAGGAACAGGGGGAGCAGCTTCATGAACCCTCTCCGGCACGGGACGGCTGATGTCGAAGGACTTTATCAGCGGCTCCGGCCTCCCCCGGCCGACGGCAGCGGGACCTCGCAACGGGCCGTCGTGGTCAGCGGCCGTCCGGTTCGGTGATCGGACGGTCGCTGACCAGGGCGGCCAGCACCAGCGGCGCGTCCCCGTCGCTGTGGCCGAGGATCAGCGCGATCCAGCGGCCGCCGGAGACGGCCGGACCCCAGACCACCAGGTCCCCGTACAGGTCCTCGGCGAACAGCGCCCCGATCAGCGGCTCCACCGGCGAGCCGCCCTGCCACCTCATCAGCGCCTCGTGCAGCGGGATCGCCCGGTGCGGGCCCCAGCGGTCGTCCAACGCCGCCGCCAGCTCCGTCAGATGGGCCTCGGCCGCCTCCTCGGCGTCGTTCCACTCGGGGGCGTACACGCCGGTGAGCGAGTCGCCCTCCCAGAGCGGCACGATCCGAAAGCCCTCCCCGGTGGTGACCGTCCACTCGCCGGTGGCGGGGTCGCCCTCGGCGGTGGTGGGGCCGGTGGCCGGTACCGGAGCGGTAAGGAGTGCGGTCACCTCGGCGGCCGCACGGTCCGCGTCGAAGGCCTCGCCCGCCCGGGAGGTCACAGGACGGCCCGGTCCATCGGGCGGGGCAGCGGGGCCAGCGCCCCCGCCTCGCGCAGCCGCCCGTACACCCGCACCACCGTCGCGCTGTCGCCCGGAGCCGCGATGCTCAGCAACTCCCCGCCGCCGGGCAGGGGTTCGCGGACCGCCCCCAGATCGTCGGGGACGAGGGCGGCGCGGGCCGGGGAGAGATAGCCGGTCCGGCCGACCACCGGATCGCCGACGCCGTACCCGGCGTCGTCCTCCAGCGCGTCCAGCACGTCGTCGTCGCTCACATCGCCGAAGTCCGGCTCCCACACCCGGGCGACGAGGGACAACAGCGCCTCCTCCGGCACCACGGCCTCGTCCGGGGCGTGCAGGACGATCGCGAGCGACTGGAGCAGGAACTCCGGTGCGCCGCCCGCCAGTCCGCTGATCTCCGCCTCCCAGCCGGGCGTCCCGGTGCCGACGAGCCGCAGACCGGTGCCGGTGAGGTCCGACCAGTCGGCCGCGCTCTGGGCGGTGCGGAGCGCGGCGGGCAGGGCGTCGCCTTCTGCGGTGAAGGCGGTGGCGGGTCCGTTCCCGTGGACCTGGCTCCAGGCGTCGGCCGCCTGCGGGACCAGCTCGGCGAGCCCGTCGAGGGTCTGCCGCCACCGGTCCGCCAATGCCTCGACCGGTTCGGGCCGGGGACCCCAGAAGCCCCGCACTACACGTCGCATGCTCGTCTCTCCTCCGTCGGCCGGCCCGCTGCACGGCGCTCCCCCGGCCGGACGGCCGGGGGCGCCACGCGTTGCAGGCTACTCGGCTACTCGTCGAAGGCTCCCGGTTTCCTCGTGCTGTCGTTGGGCTTCGTCGGGCTGTGGACCACCTTGACCGGCAGCCCTTCGTCACGGAACGCCTTGCGTGCCGCCTTGGCCACGTCGGGGTCGGAGAAGTGCCACTCCACGGTCCGGCCGCCGGACGCCTCCACCTGGGCGCGGGCCTCGGTGATGAACTTGTCCTTGCCGGACGGGTTGAGGGTGCCGCTGTCGGTCCTGGACAGATAGCTGCCGTAGCCGTTCTTGGCCTCCAGGAACGTCTGCCGGGAGGAGTCCCAGCCGTCGTACTCCACCGCCGGCTTGCCCTCGCGGGGGTGCGGTACGACGTACTCCTGGCCGCGCTTGGTGCCGGTGACCTGCTCCTGGTAGCGCAGCCAGGGCTCGTTCCGCTTCCAGTTGGGCGCGGGGTTGCGGTCCCGGCTCGCCCAGTAGCCGTCGCCCGCGTCGGCGTCGCCGAGCTTGCGGTCGACGAGGTCCTTCGCCCAGGACGGCGGGGTGTAGTTGCGCGGGTCGGAGGTGTCGTTGCGCTGCGGGTCGGGGTACTGCTTCTTCTCCAGCTCCGCCTTGCGCGCCCGCTCGGGCTCCTCCAGCCGCTTCTGCTCCAGGTGCGCGGCCCGCTCGGCCGCCCGCGCCTCGGCGGCGGCGGCCTTGGCCGCCTCGTCGCAGCCGGTGTCGGCGAGGACGGTCCGGCCCTGCGAGCCGCCCGCCAGCACCCCGGTGCCGGAGCCGGGCACGCCGCCGGTCCCGCCCCCGCCGTACCGCACCTGTGGCGGCCCGGCCGCGATCGCGCAGCCGGTGCGGCGTGCGGCGTCCTCGGCGGAGTCCGCCGCCTCGTCGGCCTCCTTCGCCGCCTTCCGCACACCGTCGAGGTCTCCGGCCTGGGCGGCCTTGCGGGCCCGGCGGGCCGCCGCTCCGGCGTCGTCCGCGGCGCGGGCCACGGCTCCGGCGACCTTGCCCAGCACACCGAGCTTGCCGACCTTGCCGACGACCTTCCCGACGTTGTAGCCGGGGATGAAGAGCGAGCCGACGTTCCAGATCACATCGGTGACGGCCCGGGTCTTCTCGCCGTTGTCCCAGCGCTCGCGGACCTCGTCCCCGACGAAGATGTCGTCGCCGACCGTGACCACGGTGCCGACGGAGGCCTTGCCCCAGTCCCAGACCGCGCCCAGGTAGTCGCCGTCCGCCCACTTGTCGCCCGCGCCCGATGAGTCCTTGACCCACTGGTCGCCGAGCTGCCGTCCGTAGTCGGCGAGGCCCGCCCAGGTCTCCGGCTTGAACAGGTCGATGATCCCGGTGATGTCGCCCCAGATCCCGTCGACCACGAGGCCCTTGACGACCTGCGTCGTCCGGTCCCAGGCACAGCCGAAGAAGCCCCAGCCGCCGCAGTCCTCCTTCTCCTCGGCCTGCTCGCCGCCCTCGCCGTCGTCCGACGCCTGGACGTCGTAGGCGGCCTCCGGCTCCTCGCTGTCCTCGGGGAAGGTGTCCTCGCCGGTGCCGGGGCGTCCGGAGTCGTCGGGTCCGCCGGTGCCGCCGCTCGTCGTGGTGGAGCCGGAGCCGCCCGAGCTCTCACCCCCGGTGGCGCCGGCCGTACCGCCGCTGCCTTCGGTACCGCCGGACCCGGCCGTGCTTCCCGTGCTGCCGCCCGTGGCCGTCGAGCCGCCGTCCGCGCCGCCGTCCGCACTCCCCGACGTACCGCCGTCGGCTCCCCCGCCGTCGGTCCCTCCGCCGTCCGTGCCGCCGGTCGTGCGGTCGCCCGCCTCGACGGAGCCGCTGCCCGGGGAGACCGGGCAGGAGCTGCCGGTCAGCGAGCAGATCGCGGACTGGAGTCCCTCGGTGATCCGGCCGCCGAGACCGCCCACGGTCAGGGCCGCGATCAGCGCGACGACGATCAGGACCAGGCCCAGGTACTCCAGGGCGGTCTGCCCCCGGTCCCGGCGCCAGGTGATCATGTGCGGGAGCGAGAACTTCGGCGGCTGCCCCCGCTCGCGGGACGGCAGCCGGAACCACTCCCGGCTCCCCCGGCGGCTGATCAGGACGATGATCAAGGCCGGCAGGACCAGCTGGGTCAGCCCGTCCGGCGATCCGTCCCCGAGGTTGCCGAGTCCGCCGAGGATCAGCCAGACCTGGACGGCGACGACGCCCCACCGCACCCGCGTGGAGCCGGTCCGTACGTGCCGGGCCAGCAGCGCCGCGAGCACCCCGGGCGCGGAGGCGTACAGCAGGATGCCGAGCACCTCGGCGCCCATCGCGTCCACCGCGAGGGCCGAGCCGGAGAGGCCGACGGCCCCCAGCACCGTCGCGCCGAACAGCACGAGGAGCAGGACGCGCACCAGGACGAGCGGACCGGGGAGTTCACGCTGCGGGGCGACGGCCGGAGCCGGGCCTCCCGCTACGGGTATGCCACCGACAGCAGACATACGTGATCCGACCCCCGGTGCCCATGAGTGACATGACAACCGGTCACCCTAGGGTCGGGGACCCCCTCGCGTCGTGGGCCCCCGGGCCCAACCCCGGGCCCACCTTGCCGGGTTGAGCGGCTTCGGCCCGTGCGGGGGCGCGGAGAAAAGCAACGTACCCGGCGGCGGGCCTCCCGTACGGAACGAGGGGCCCGCCACCGGGTACGGAGCGGGGTCGTGCGGCGGTACGCCTGCGTCAGTCGGTGAGGTTCACCGATCGGGCCGAGGACGCGCCGATCTCCTCGGCGATCTCGGTGAGCACCGGCTGCGGGACGGTGTCGTCGACGGTGAGGACGACGAGCGCCTCGCCGCCCACGTCGGCCCGGGACACCTGCATGCCCGCGATGTTCAGCCCGGCCTCGCCGAGGATCTTGCCGACCGCGCCGACCACGCCGGGACGGTCCTGGTAGCGCAGGACGACCATGTGGTCGGCGAGCGCCAGATCGACGTCGTGCTCGCCGATGGCGACGATCTTCTGGAGGTTCTTCGGGCCGGCCAGCGTGCCGGAGACCGCGACCTCCTGGCCGTCGGAGAGGGTGCCGCGCACGGTGACCACGTTGCGGTGGTCGGGCGACTCGGAGCTGGTGGTGAGGCGGACCTCGACCCCGCGCTCCTGCGCGAACAGCGGGGCGTTGACGTAGGAGACGGTCTCGTCGACGACGTCCTCGAAGACGCCCTTGAGCGCCGAGAGCTCCAGCACCTTGACGTCGTGCTGGGTGATCTCGCCGTACACCTCGACGTCGAGGCGGGCCGCGACCTCGCCCGCGAGCGCGGTGAAGATCCGGCCGAGCTTCTCGGCGAGCGGCAGACCGGGACGGACGTCCTCGGCGATGACGCCGCCCTGGACGTTGACCGCGTCCGGGACCAGCTCGCCGGCCAGCGCGAGGCGGACGGACTTGGCGACCGCGATGCCCGCCTTCTCCTGGGCCTCGTCGGTGGAGGCGCCGAGGTGCGGGGTGCAGACGACCTGGTCGAACTGGAAGAGCGGGGAGTCCGTGCAGGGCTCCTTCGCGTACACATCGAGGCCGGCGCCGGCGACGCGGCCCTCCTTGAGCGCGGAGTGCAGCGCCTCCTCGTCGACGATCCCGCCGCGCGCGGCGTTGACGATGCGCACCGAGGGCTTCACCTTGTGCAGCGCCTCGTCACCGATGAGCCCCAGCGTCTCGGGGGTCTTGGGCAGGTGCACCGTGATGAAGTCGGCGACCTCCAGCAGCTCGTCCAGGCTGAGGAGCTTGACGCCCATCTGCGCGGCGCGGGCCGGCTGGACGTAGGGGTCGTAGGCCACGATCTTCATGCCGAAGGCCGACATGCGCTGGGCGACCAGGACGCCGATGCGGCCGAGGCCGACGACGCCGAGGACCTTCTCGCTGAGCTCGACCCCGGTGTACTTGGAGCGCTTCCACTCGCCGTTCTTCAGAGCGGTGTTGGCCTGCGGGATGTTGCGCGCGGTGGCCACCAGCAGGCCGCAGGCCAGCTCGGCCGCGGTGACGATGTTGGAGGTCGGGGCGTTGACGACCATCACGCCGGCCTTGGTGGCCGAGGAGACGTCGACGTTGTCCAGGCCGACGCCCGCGCGGGCCACGACCCGGAGCTTCTTGGCGGCGGCGATGGCCTCGGCGTCGACCTTGGTGGCGGAGCGCACCAGGATGGCGTCGACGTCGGCGATCGCGGGGAGCAGCTCGGCGCGGTCCGCGCCGTTGCAGTGCCGGATCTCGAAATCCGGACCCAGAGCGTCGACCGTGGCGGGCGACAGCTCTTCAGCGATGAGTACGACAGGTTTCGAGCTCACGTGAGTCCTCACAAGTCCAGTGCGGACGGCCGTCCCGACGGCCGCAGGCGGTGGAGGGGCTAGCCGCGTGGTAGACGCACGACACTGTGGGCCCTGACGCGTGTATGTGTTGAGAAGTGTAGTCATGCGCCGGGCCTGCTACTGCGCCCCGGTGGAAGGATCACCCGCACGAGGGTGGACGCCGTGTACACCCGTACGGAACGCCCCTCCGGTACTCCGTACGGGAGCGGCTCCTCCGGTACTGCGGAGCGGGGCGGCCCTTCCGGACCGCCCCGCTCCCGAAGAGGCCTAGGCCTCTTCGTCGTTCACCCAGCTCATGAGCTTGCGCAGCTCACGGCCGGTGGTCTCCAGCAGGTGGTCGCTGTCGGCCTTCTTGTACTCGTTGTACTTGGGCAGACCGTTGTGGTACTCGGCCATCCAGGCCTTGGCGAAGGTGCCGTCCTGGATCTCGGTGAGGACCTTCTTCATCTCGGCCTTGGTGTCGGCCGTGATGATGCGCGGGCCGGTGACGTAGTCGCCCCACTCGGCGGTCTCCGAGATGGACCAGCGCATCTTCTCCAGGCCGCCCTCGTACATGAGGTCGACGATGAGCTTCAGCTCGTGGAGGCACTCGAAGTACGCGATCTCGGGCTGGTAGCCGGCCTCGGTCAGCGTCTCGAAACCGGCCTTGACCAGGGCGGCGGTGCCACCGCAGAGGACGGCCTGCTCACCGAACAGGTCGGTCTCGGTCTCCTCGGTGAAGGTGGTCTTGATGACGCCGGCGCGGGTGCCGCCGATGCCCTTGGCGTACGAGAGGGCGAGCTCCAGGCCCTTGCCCGAGGCGTCCTGCTCGACGGCCACGATGCAGGGAACGCCGCGGCCCTCCTCGTACTGGCGGCGGACCAGGTGGCCGGGGCCCTTGGGGGCGACCATGCAGACGTCGACGCCGGCCGGCGGCTTGATGAAGCCGAAGCGGATGTTCAGGCCGTGGCCGAAGAACAGCGCGTCGCCGTCCTTGAGGTTGTCCTTGACGGACTCCTCGTAGACCTGGGCCTGGATCGGGTCCGGGACGAGGATCATGATGACGTCGGCCTCGGCGGCGGCCTCGGCCGGGGTCACCACGCGCAGGCCCTGCTCCTCGGCCTTGGCCTTGGACTTCGAGCCCTCGTGCAGACCGACGCGGACGTCGACGCCGGAGTCACGGAGCGACAGCGCGTGGGCGTGGCCCTGGCTGCCGTAACCGAGAACCGCGACCTTGCGGCCCTGGATGATGGACAGGTCGGCATCGTCGTCGTAGAACAGCTCGGCCACTGGGTCTTCTCCTTGGTGTGCAGGTGTTGCGTCCCACCGTACGGCGGGGTGCGTCGTATGCGTTGTCGGGTCTCGCCATGCGAGCGGCGCGGGCGCCGCTCCGTGCGCCGGCTAGGCGGAGCGGTCGAGGGCGCGCAGCGACCGGTCGGTGATCGAGCGCGCGCCGCGCCCTATGGCGATGGTGCCGGACTGGACGAGCTCCTTGATGCCGTACTGCTCCAGCATCTTGAGCATCGCCTCCAGCTTGTCGGCGCCTCCGGTCGCCTCGATCGTGACGGCCTCCGGGGAGACGTCGACGGTCTTGGCGCGGAACAGCTGGACGATCTCGACGATCTGGGAGCGGGTCTCGCTGTCGGCGCGGACCTTCACCAGGACGAGCTCCCGCTGGATCGCAGCGGCGGGCTCGAGTTCGACGATCTTCAGGACGTTGACCAGCTTGTTGAGCTGCTTGGTCACCTGCTCCAGGGGCAGGCCCTCGACATTCACGACGATGGTGATGCGGGAGATGTCGGGGTGCTCGGTGGTACCGACCGCGAGCGAGTCGATGTTGAAGCCGCGCCGGGAGAACAGGGCGGTGATCCGGGCGAGGACACCGGGCTTGTTCTCGACCAGGACGGAGAGTGTGTGCTTTTCGGACATGGAGTCGGTCTCTCTCTGTCTCTCAGTCGTCTTCGTTGTCGCCGAAGTCGGGGCGGACTCCGCGGGCGGCCTGGACCTCGTCGTTGGAGGTGCCGGCGGCGACCATCGGCCAGACCATGGCGTCCTCGTGGACGATGAAGTCGATCACGACGGGGCGGTCGTTGATGGAGTTGGCCTCTTCGATGACCTTGTCCAGGTCGGCCGGGTCCTCGCAGCGGATGGCGTGGCAGCCCATGGCCTCGGACAGCTTGACGAAGTCCGGGACGCGGGTGCCCTTGGCCGGGACGCCATCGGTGTCCGCGCCGGAGTGCAGCACGGTGTTGGAGTAGCGCTGGTTGTAGAAGAGGGTCTGCCACTGGCGGACCATCCCGAGCGCGCCGTTGTTGATGACGGCGACCTTGATCGGGATGTTGTTGAGCGCGCAGGTGGTCAGTTCCTGGTTGGTCATCTGGAAGCAGCCGTCGCCGTCGATGGCCCAGACCGTGCGGTCGGGCATGCCGGCCTTGGCGCCCATCGCGGCCGGGACCGCGTAGCCCATCGTTCCGGCGCCGCCGCTGTTGAGCCAGGTGGCGGGCTGCTCGTAGTCGATGAAGTGGGAGGCCCACATCTGGTGCTGGCCGACGCCCGCGGCGAAGATCGTGCCCTCGGGGGCGAGCTTGCCGATGCGCTGGATGACCTGCTGCGGGGAGAGGCTGCCGTCCTCGGGCAGGTCGTAGCCGAGCGGGTAGGTGTCGCGCCAGCGGTTGAGGTCCTTCCACCACGCGGCGTAGTCGCCGGTGCGGCCCTCGGTGTGCTCGGCCTGGACGGCCTGGACCAGGTCGGCCAGGACCTCGCGGGCGTCCCCGACGATCGGCACGTCGGCGACGCGGTTCTTGCCGATCTCGGCCGGGTCGATGTCGGCGTGGACGACCTTGGCGTACGGGGCGAAGCTGTCCAGCTTGCCGGTGACGCGGTCGTCGAAGCGGGCTCCGAGGGCGACGATCAGGTCGGCCTTCTGCAGCGCGGTGACGGCGGTGACCGCACCGTGCATGCCCGGCATTCCCACGTGCAGCGGGTGGCTGTCGGGGAAGGCGCCGAGCGCCATCAGGGTGGTGGTGACGGGCGCTCCGGTCAGCTCCGCGAGGACCTTCAGCTCGGCGGTGGCCCCGGCCTTCAGGACGCCGCCGCCGACGTACAGCACGGGCCGCTTGGACTGGGTGATCAGCTTGGCGGCCTCGCGGATCTGCTTGGCGTGCGGCTTGGTCACCGGGCGGTAGCCGGGCAGGTCCATCGCCGGCGGCCAGCTGAAGGTCGTCCGGGCCTGCAGCGCGTCCTTGGCGATGTCGACGAGGACGGGTCCCGGGCGGCCGGTGGAGGCGATGTGGAAGGCCTCGGCGATGGTGTGCGCGATGTCCTCGGCGCGGGTGACCAGGAAGTTGTGCTTCGTGATCGGCATCGTGATGCCGCAGATGTCGGCTTCCTGGAAGGCGTCCGTACCGATGGCCGAGGAGGCCACCTGGCCGGTGATCGCGACCATCGGCACCGAGTCCATGGCCGCGTCGGCGATCGGGGTGACCAGGTTGGTCGCGCCGGGGCCCGAGGTGACCATGCAGACGCCGACCTTGCCGGTGGCCTGTGCGTAGCCGGTGGCCGCGTGCCCCGCGCCCTGCTCGTGGCGGACCAGGATGTGGCGGACGCGGGTGGAGTCCATCAGCGGGTCGTAGGCGGGGAGGATGCAACCGCCGGGGAGGCCGAATACCGTGTCGGCGCCGACTTCCTCGAGAGAACGGATGAGGGACTGCGCGCCCGTGACGTGCTCAACGGTGACGGACGGCTGTCCGCCGGTACGGGCGCGCGGCTGCGGGTGGTGGGCCCCGGTGGCCTGCTCGGTCATCGGCATTCTCTTCTCGAAGCTGAGGGTTTTCGCGGGTGTTTTGCAGCGTTTTGAGAGGTGTCAGTGCAACAAAAAACCCCTCGTGCCGTGAGGCAAGCGAGGGGAGCGCGCCGGGTGCGGTCCGCAGAGTGTCGTGGAGTGACTCTGCTTCAGCCGACGCGCTTTCCAAGTACGAGAATTCGGGTGCGCATGGCATTGACCCTCTCTCCGGCACGCATGACGTGTCAAGTAGGTGGGACGGGCGTCTCAGCATGTGATCCGGTGAGCAGCGGGATCGAGCCGCCCGCCATCACCGTCCGGGGGCCCGGAATGCCCGGCACGGGGAACTCCCCGCGGACCAGGGCACGGCGGAGCCGGTACTCGTCGAGCGGGCCGGAGAAGGCCATCCCCTGCCCGTGGGTGCACCCCATGGCGCGCAGGGCGAGGACCTGCTCGGGGACGTCGACGCCGTCGGCGACGGACTGGAGGCCGAGGTCGCAGGCGATCCGCAGGAGGCCACTGGTGATCTTGTGCAGTCTGGCCGATTCGACCACCCCCTCGACCAGGTTCCGGTCGAGCTTCAGTACGTCGATGGGGAGCCGGCGCAGCGCGTTGATCGCCGCGAAGCCGCTGCCGAAGCCGTCGAGCGCGATCCGTACGCCGAGCCGGCGCAGGGCCACGAGGCGCTGCTCCAGGGCGTCGAAGGAGACCCGGGGGTCGCTGTCGGCGACCTCGATCATCAGGGCGCCCGAGGGCAGGCCGTGTCGGGTCAGCAACGCCTCGATGGAGCCGAAGGGCGGGGCGGTGTCCAGCAGCCGGGCGGCGGACAGCCGCACGGAGACGGAGACGGGATGCCCGGCCCTGGCCCGGTCGGCCGCCTGGGCCACCGCCTCCTCCAGGAGCCATCGGCCGAGCTCGGCGGTGCGGTCGTCGTCGCCCGAGACCCGGAGGAACTCGGCGGGGGTGAACAGGATGCCCTGGGCGGAGCGCCAGCGGGCCTGGGCGGCGACGGCGGCGACGGACCCGCTGGCGAGGTGGACGACGGGCTGGTGGAGCAGGGCGAACTCGCCGTCGCGCAGGGCGGTGCGCAGCCGGTTGGCCAGCTCGGAGCGGCGTACGACGTCGGCCTGCATCTGCGGGGCGTACAGCTCGACCCGGTCCTTGCCGCCGGCCTTGGCGCGGTACATCGCGAGGTCCGCGTTGCGCATGAGGTCGGTGGGGCTGATGGCGGGCTCGGCGAAGGCCACGCCGATGGAGGCGGCCACCCGGACCTCGCTGGGGCCGATCCGGTAGGGCTGGGAGAGGGTGAGGCGCAGCCGGTCGGCGATCTCGTGGACCTGGTACTCGCGGGCACCCTGGTCGCGGGTGCCGTCGCCCATGATGAGCGCGGCGAACTCGTCGCCGCCCAGCCGCGCCGCGGTGTCCCCGGTCCGGACGGAGTCCTGGAGGCGGCGGCCGGCCTGGACGAGCAGTTCGTCGCCCGCCAGGTGGCCGATGGTGTCGTTGACCGCCTTGAAGCCGTCGAGGTCGATGAAGAGGACGGCGGTGCCCGGGTCGCCGGAGCGGCGGCCGCCGAGCGCCTGGCGGACCCGGGCGGTGAACAGCGACCGGTTGGGCAGGTCGGTGAGCGGGTCGTGCTCGGCGTTGTGCTGCAACTGGGCCTGGAGCCTGACCCGTTCGGTGACGTCCCGGCTGTTGAGGAGGAGGCCTCCCTGGTGGCGGTTGACGGTGGACTCGACGTTGAGCCAGTCGCCCGCGCCCGAGCGGAAGCGGCATTCGATGCGGGTGGTGGGCTCCTCGTGCGGCGGGGCGGCGAGGAAGCGGCGCACCTCGTGGACGACCCGGCCGAGGTCGTCGGGGTGGATGATCGAGGACAGCTCGGAACCGACGAGGTCCTCCGCCTCGCGCCCGTAGACCCCGGCGGCGGCGGGGCTGACGTAGCGCAGGGTGCCGTTGGGCGCGGCGATCATGATGACGTCGCTGGAGCCCTGCACCAGGGAGCGGAAGTGGTTCTCCTTCTGGGCCAGTTCCTGGGTGAGGGAGATGTTGTCGAGGAGCATGATGCCCTGGCGGACGACCAGCGCCAGGACGACGGTGCAGCCGGTGAAGATCACGACCCGGTCCACCCGGCGACCCTCGACCACGTTGTACAGAATGCCCAGGGTGCAGACGGCGGCGGCGAGATACGGGGTCAGCGCGGCCAGCGAGCCGGCGATCGGGCGGCTGACGATGACGCGCGGGGGCCCGGGGCGGTCGGGCGACCGGGCCCCGCGCCGGGCGCCCCACGGGGCGTAGGCGAGGAGCAGCGACCCGGCGAACCAGCCGGCGTCCAGGAGCTGGCCCGAGTGGTAGGTGGAGCGCAGCAGCGGCGAGGTGAACACCGCGTCGCTCAGCACGGTCAGCGCCAGGGCGGCGATGGCGGTGTTCACCGCGGAGCGGTTCACCCCGGCCCGGCGGAAGTGCAGGGCGAGCACCATCGAGACGAGCACGATGTCGAGCAGCGGATAGGCCAGTGAGAGGGCCGCGGGCGCCACGCTGGCGTCCTGGAAGCCCGCCAGGTGCGTGGTGTGCGCGAGGGCGAGGCTCCAGGCGAGCGTCAGCAGGGAGCCGCCGATCAGCCAGGCGTCCAGGGCCAGGCACACCCAGCCGGCGCGGGTGACGGGACGCTTGGCGAGCACCAGCAGTCCGACGATGGCGGGCGGCGCGAAGCAGAGGAAGAAGACGTCGGCGAGGGAGGGCGTGGGCACGGGGACGCCGAGGATCACCTCGTACCAGCCCCAGACGGCGTTTCCGCAGGCCGCCATGGCGGAGGAGAGCGAGAACAGCAGCCAGGCGGGGCGCAGTCGGCCCGCACCCGCCCGCGCGTAGAGGAAACAGGAGACCGCGGCGATCAACGCTGCCGCGGCGAGACCGAAGTCCCCCATGAAGACGGCCACCTGTGGCGAGCCCCAGCCGACGGCGGCGCCCACCGAATACCCCGCGCAGACGACGCCGAGCAGGATCCGGGACCACATCCCCGTGGTGCCGGATGCGGACCGCGGGGAGAGCAGGGCCCCCAGCGCGCTCACCGGAGGGCTCCCCGTCCGGGGCCCGCCGGGCGCGCGCCCACCGGCGCCGGGGACTGCTGCGGGCCTCTCCGGCACCGCTCGGCCCGCTCCGGCACCGGCCTCGCCGGCGACGCCGGTGCGGGGCAGGAATCCGGCCATCGCCGGGGGCGGGGCTCCGTCCGCGCGGGCGGCCGCAACCGTCCGCCCGTACGCGTCGGATCGTCTCTCCATGGCCAGCACATCGCCCGTCGCCCCCTCGCGTTCCGGTGCTCCCCCCGCGCCGTCCCTTCCACGGCGCAGCCCCCCGGATCGGACGATACACCAGATCCGTCACTCAGGGCCATAGATTCTCTACGCTCCGTGACGAAAGGCGAGGTGAGCGGCACTGCGTGCATCCGGACCGCCCCGTAGCGTGGCCGCCGCGGCGGGTCAGCCGGTGGTGGTGACCACGTTGTGCACCGGCTCTCCGGCGGCGAACCGGGTGAGCTGTGCGGCCAGCAGCCGCTTCGCGCGCGGTTCGAACGCCGAGGTGCTGCCGCCCACATGAGGCGTGATCAAGACATTCGGAGCATGCCAGAGAGGGTGGCCCTGGGGCAGGGGTTCGGGGTCGGTCACATCGAGCGCGGCCCGCAGCCGTCCGGACTCGAGCTCGGACAACAGGGCCTTGGTGTCGACGACTCCACCGCGCGCGACGTTGACGAGGAGGGCGCCGTCGGGCATCGCGGCGAGGAAGTCGGCGCCCACCAGCCCCTGGGTGGACGCGTTCAGCGGGGTGGAGAGGATCACGACGTCGGCCTCGGGCAGCAGGGCGGGCAGCTCGTCGAGCGTGTGTACGGGACCGCGCGCGGTGGTCCGTGCGGAGCGCGCGACGCGCGCCACCCGCGCGCACTCGAACGGGACGAGCCGGTCCTCGATGGCCGAGCCGATGGATCCGTAGCCCACGATGAGGACGGACTTGTCGGCGAGCGCCGGGTAGAAGCCGGAACGCCACTCCTCCTTGTCCTGGCCGTGGACGAACCCGGGAACACCGCGCAGGGAGGCGAGGATCAGCGTGAGCGTCAACTCGGCGGTGGACGCCTCGTGCACCCCCTTGGCGTTGCAGAGCCGGACCCCCGCGGGCAGCAGGCGCAGCCCCGGCTCCACGTGGTCGATGCCGGCGGAGAGCGTCTGCACCACCTGGACGGCGTTCATCGCGGCGAGCGGGCGCACCGCTACGGCGGGACCCTTCATGTAGGGAACGACGTAGTAGGCGCAGTGGGCCGGATCCCCGGGGTAGTCCGGTTCGCCGTTCCAGAAGAGGTAGTCGAGGCCCTCGGGCAGCCCGTCGATCTCCTCGGCCGGGTAGGGCAGCCACACGTCGGCAGTCGTCGCAGTCATGGTCAGGAGGCTATGCGACGGACGGGTGAGCGCTCCAGGGCTGCCGGACCTCCGCCGGGGGCCCTTCGCGCGACGGGCCGTCAGCCCGGTCGCAGCCCGAGGGCCCGCACCCCGGCGTACAGGGCGGCGACGTCCGCGGGCCGGAGCAGGGAGCGTCCGGTGAGGCGGGAGACCCGGTCGAGGCGGTTGCGGACGGTGTTGCGGTGGCAGTAGAGGATCTCGGCGATCTCGGTGGTGGATCCGGTCTCCGAGTCCAGCCAGGCGGTGAGCGTCTCCATCAGGTCCTTGCGGTCGGGTGCGGCCAGGACCGGGTCGAGCACGGTGAGGGCCATCCGCAGCGCCAGGTCGGGCCCGGCGGCGACCAGGGCAGCGGCCGGATCATGGTCGAGCGTGACCGCCCTGCGCGTGCCCGCGGGCAGCGAGGCCCTGGCCAGCGTCGCCAGGCCCAGGGCGTCGGCGCTCTCCCGCAGCCGGGTGTAGGCGGGGCTGAGTCCCGCACGCCCGGTGACCGCCGTGCCGACCGCGTCCAGGACCGTGGCGAGTGCCCCGGCGGGTGCCCCAGCGGGTGCCCGGCCGGGGACGGGAGAGGGGTCGGGCAGCGCGATGATGCCCGCGAGGCCGTCGGGGCGCGGGCGCCAGGCGGAGCGCAACCCGCCCCGCAGCATGGCCTGTTCCATCGCGGTGACGTCCCGGTGATCGGCGACGACGCACACGTACGGTCCCTGCTCGGGCAGGCCGAGGGAGGCGGCGGTGCCGCCGAGCATCGCCCAGTCGGCCGTCTTCCCGGTCAGGAGCGCGTCGAGGAGCAGCAGCCGGTGCAGTTCGTCGGCGCGGGCCAGCCCGACCAGGGTGTCCCGGTAGACGTCGTTCACCGTCCGGGACGCCGCGTCCAGCAGGGACCAGACCGCCATGGAGGCCTGGGCGATGTCGTCCATCGTCGTGCCGGGCCGGTGCTTGGCGCGGTCGATGAGGGCGTCGGCCACCAGGCGGTAGCCGATGAGGAAGGCGTGCAGGACGGCGTCGAGCGGGACACCCTGCGTGGCCCGCCGGCGCACGCTCTGCCGGGTGATGTCGGTGCGCACCGGCCGGTGGTGCGCCATGCAGGTCAACTGCTCGCGCAGATTGCGTTCGTTGAAGTCGCGGACGTCGGCCAGGATCTCGGCGCTCAACCGCGCGTACGGCGCGATCTCCGTGGTGATCGCACGGAACAGGTCGTCCGCCAGGGCATCGAGCCGCTCCAGCAGTTCCGCCGCGCACACCGCCAGCAGTGGGGGGACGATCAGGCCGCCATCGGCGTGCTGCTCCGACATGCGCGTCAGCATACGGTTCATCCCGCCGGCCGCCCCTGTGCGGGCGCACAGGGCGGTGGCCGTATCCGAGGTCGTCCGCCCACTCCGTACGGTCCGTGTTGTGCCGCAGCATTTTCCTCACGAGCCGCTGAGGAGAGCTGATGCTGAACCTGTCGTCCCTGCTGGAGCACACCGCCCAGGAGCACCCGGACCGTACCGCCCTGGTCCTCGGTGACGCCCGCACCACCTACGCCCGACTGCAGGCGCGAGCGGAGGCCGTCGCCGACCGGCTGCGGCGCCTCGGCATCGGCCGCGGCGACAAGGTGGCGCTGAGCTGCCCGAACGTACCGGACTACCCGGCCGCCTACTTCGGCATCCTCCGCACCGGAGCGGTCGTGGTGCCGCTGAACATCCTGCTGCGCCCGCAGGAGGTCGCCTACCACCTCGCGGACTCCCGTGCGAAGGCCTTCCTCTGCTTCGGGGACACCCCCGGACTGCCGCTGGCCCGGGTGGGGCGGGCGGGCTTCGACCGGGCGCCCGACTGCGAGCACTTCCTTCCGCTGCCCGGGAGCGAAGGCGACGGTTCGGTCCCTGCGGCGCCGGTCGAGGCGGCGGCCACGGCGGCGGAGGACACCGCCGTGATCCTCTACACCAGCGGCACGACGGGCCGGCCCAAGGGGGCCGAACTCACCCACCGCAACATGGTGATGAACGCGTTGATCACCGACCGGCTGTTCACCCGGGTGGAGGACGAGGTGATGCTGGCCGCCCTGCCGCTGTTCCACGCCTTCGGCCAGAGCGCGGTGATGAACATGGGCCTGCTCCGGGGCGCCACCCTCGTCCTGCAGCCCCGCTTCGACGCCGGGGAGGCGCTCCGGCTGATGCGGCGGGAAGGGGTGACGTTCTTCGCGGGGGTGCCGACGATGTACGGGGCGCTGCTGAGCGAACTCGGCGAACGGCCCCCGCCCGACCGGTTGCGTACGGCCGTCTCCGGCGGAGCCGCCCTGCCCGTCGAGGTGTTCGAGCGGTTCGGCAGGGTCTTCGGCGTGGGGGTGCAGGAGGGGTACGGCCTGTCGGAGACCTCGCCCGTCGCCTGCTTCAACCCGGCCGGTTCGCCGCCGAGGCCCGGGTCCATCGGCCGGCAGGTCTGGGGCGTGCGGATGAAGCTCGTCGACGACTCCTGGCGGACGGTCCCGGGCGACGGGCAGGGCGAGATCGCGATCCGCGGCCACAACGTCATGAAGGGCTACTACCGGCGGCCCCACGACACGGACGCGGTGGTACGCGACGGCTGGTTCCGCACCGGTGACATCGCCCGTCGCGACGAGGACGGCTACTACTACGTCGTGGACCGGGTCAAGGACCTGATCATCCGCGGCGGCTTCAACGTCTACCCGCGCGAGATCGAGGAGGTCCTGATCACGCATCCGGCCGTGGGCACGGTCGCGGTGGTAGGGGTGCCCCACGCCACGCACGGGGAGGACGTCAAGGCGTTCGTCGTCCCCGTGCCCGGCACGGAACCGGTCGAGGACGAACTGATCGCCTGGTGCCGTGAGCGGATGGCCGCCTACAAGTACCCGCGCAGCGTGGAGTTCCGCGACAGTCTGCCGCTGACGTCCACCGGCAAGATCCTCAAGCGCGAACTCGCCGCCGAGGCCCGGAGCCTCTAGGGAGGTTGCACAAACTCCGGCGTCGGTGATTGCCGCGATTGCGCAGGGACGAGGGCCGATTACTCGCCCAGGATGTGCGGTCAAGCACCGATGTGGTCCGGACGCATCACTCGGTTCACCTTGACGTCAGGAGTCGCCGTGTTGTGGAGAAGGAATCTGCTCGTCCCGTTGGCCCTGCTCGCATCGGTCCTGACCGCGTCGGCCGGCGCGGGCACGGCGGCGGCGTCCACGGACACGACCGTGGTCGCCGCGGCCGCACCCGCGGCTGCGGCCGCCAGTGACTTCGGGGCGCCCGGCCCGTACGCCACCGCCGTGGAGGTCGGGGCGATCACCACCCTGTACTACCCGCGCGACATCGCCGACAGCGACCGCCGCCACCCGGTGATCGTGTGGGGGAACGGCACCGGCGGCGTCCCCCTCGTCTACCGGGATCTGCTGCTGCACTGGGCCAGTCAGGGCTTCATCGTCGCCGCCGCCAACACCCCGCAGTCCAACCTCGGCATCTCCATGCGGGCGGGCATCGACATGCTCACCAGCAGGAACGCCGACCCGGGCAGCATCTTCTCCGGCCACGTCGACCTGGAGCACATCGGCGCATCGGGGCACTCGCAGGGCGGCGCGGCTGCCATCGTCGTCGGCGCGGACCCCCGCATCGACGCCATCCTGCCGATCCAGCCGGGTCCGCTGGCCAACATCAACGCGGTGCGCGTGCCCGCGCTGCTGCTGGCCGGCCAGCAGGACAGCATCGTCTTCCCCGCCCTGGTCAAGGCCTTCTACAACGCCGCCGACCACATTCCGGCCCTCTACGGCGAGGTGCGCGGGGCCGACCACTTCACCGTCGTCGGCGACCCCGGCCCGTTCGCCGCACCGACCACCGCCTGGTTCCGCGCCCATCTCATGGGCGACCAGGCGGCCCGCGCCCAGTTCTTCGGCCCCGACTGCGGCATCTGCACCGACACCGCGACCTGGTCCGACGTCCGCCGCAACAGCCTGGCCCTGAGCGTCCCGGCCGATCCTGCGTAACCCGCCCCGCCTGATCGCCGTCGCCGTGGCGGGCGGCGTCCCGATCCCCCTCACCGCCGCCTTCCCGGTCGCCCCCGCGACCGGGGAGGCGGCCCTTCTCGTCAAAGGACCGACATGGACATCATCGCCACGACAGACCGCGGCAGCGTACGAGGCCGGGTCGACCAGGGAATCGCCTCCTACCTGGGGATCCCGTACGCCGCCGCGCCCTTCGGGGTCCACCGGTTCCGCGCCCCCGCGCCCGTCGAGCCCTGGGAGGGGATACGCGACGCGCTGGAGTTCGGGCCCACCGCTCCGCAACGCCGCTACCGGCCGCCCCTCGACCGGTTGATCCCCGACGTGGACATCCCGGGGGAGGAGTGCCTCAACCTCAACGTCTGGGCTCCCCGGGCCCCCGGCGGACCGCTGCCGGTGATGGTGTGGATCCACGGAGGGTCGCTGCGCAACGGCTCCGCCGCCCTGCCCCTGTACGACGGCCGGGCTTTCGCGCGCGACGGTGTGGTCCTCGTCTCGGTCAACTACCGGCTCGGGGTCGAGGGATTCGGCGTCTTCCCCGACGCACCGGACAACCGGGGGCTGCTGGACCAGATCGCCGCCCTGACCTGGGTGAGGGACAACATCGCGGAATTCGGCGGGGATCCCGGGTGCGTCACGTTGTGCGGCGAGTCCGCCGGAGCCGTCAGCATCGCCGCCCTGCTGACCAGCCCTCGCGCGGCCGGTCTGTTCCACCGGGCGATCCTGCAGAGCGGCCCGCCGCAGACCGTGACGCGCGGCCGGGGCGCGAAGACGGTGAGAGCGATGGCGAAGGCGCTGCGGGTGCCCGCCACGGCCGCGGGGTTCGCCGCCGTGGACCGCGAACGGCTGCTGGACGCCCAGGACGCGTTGACCGGCCGGGCCGATCCGGTCAGCGGCGGGCCGGGCTTCCACATCGTGGTCGACGACGACGTGGTGCCGGCCGATCCTCCGCTGCCCACGGCCGACCTGCTGCTGGGCTGCAACCGGGAGGAGTACCGGCTGTGGTTCGTGCCGAGCGGAGCGCTGGACCGGGTCAGCGGGCTCACCCTGCGGCTGGCGCTGCTGAAGTTCGGGATCCCCGGTCGGGTGGCACGGCTCTACCGGGCGGGCCGGCCGGGCGCGAAACCCGGGGTGATCCTCGGTGAGATGGCCACCGATCTGCTGCTGCGCGGGCCGCTCAACCGGCTCGCCGACTCCCGGCCCGCCCGGACGTTCCTCTACGAGTTCGCCTGGTCCTCCCCGGTGCTGGAGCTGGGCGCCTGTCACGCGCTGGAGATCGGCTTCGTCTTCGACAACCTCCGGCACGGCGAGGCCCTGACCGGGCCCGACGCCCCTCAGCCGCTGGCCGATGCCATGCACCGGGCCTGGGTCGACTTCGCCGCATCCGGCGACCCGGGCTGGAGCGCCTGGGACGCCCGCCGGCCGGTCAGGGTCTTCGACCATCCCGGCACGTCCACGGTCCTCGCGCCGCGCCAGGAGGAGCTGGCGGCCTGGTTGTAGTGGCGTCCCGGCCCGCTGCGGGGCCTGCGGTCGGGTCCCGTGACCGGGGTCGCCGTCAGATGAGGTCCCGGGCGACGAGCGCCGCGTGCAGGAGCCGCGCCTCGGCGGGGACGGCCGGGTCCAGCCCGGTCAGCGTGCTCACCCGGTGCAGCCTGTAGTCCAGCGTGTTGCGGTGGACGCACAGCTCCGCGGCGCTGCGGCTGCGGTGGTGTCCGTGGCCGACGAACACCCGCAGGGTCTCCAGCAGGTACGGATGTTCCTCCAGCGGGTCGAGCTTGGCCGCCAGCCGCTGAAGTGCGTCGCCCGGACGCGCGAGCTGGTACTCCAGGAGCACGTCGTCGAGCCGGTACAGGCCGGGCGGGCGGCCCAGCCGCTGGACGAGGTCGCGGATGCGCCCCGCCTCCTCGGCCGCCGCGGGAACCGCGGCCGGTCCGGCGGCCGGGGCCGCGGCCGCGAACACGCGCTGCCCGATGTCCTTCCCGAGCGCCTCCGGCAGGCCGGAGGGGTCACAACCGCCCGGCAGCAGGGCGATCCCGGCGACGTGATCCATCAGCACCGGGACGCCCGCGTGGGCCTCCAGCGACGACTGCACCAGCCGGGCCGGCGGATTGGCCTCGAAGGCCAGGGCGACCACCTCGTGTCCGCCGGCCACCGTGACCCCCGCAGCCTCCGCCAGTTCCTCGTACGGCCGACCGGCCAGCAGCGCGGTCAGCAGCGCCCGCCGGACCCGCTTGTCCTCGCTGTGGATGTCCTCCTGGGCCGTGCGGTGGGCGAGCACGACGGCGGGCATCGCCGCGTGCAGGCAGGCCAGCAGCTTGGCTCCGGCCCCGGTCAGCTCCTCGGGTTCCGCCGTCTCGGCCAGTACCTGCCACCACACCTCCGCGCCCACGAGATAGGCGGCGATCACCGCCTCCAGGGGCACCCGCTCCTCGGCCCGCCGCCCCGACCACTCGATGAGCCGGGTCAGGTCACCGGGGCCCATCACGCCGTCCTGGCGCAGGGCCCGCAGCAGCAGATCGTGCACGGCCGTGATCGACCGCGTCACCTCGCCGTCGAGCGTCCGACGCGGCAACTCCCCGTAGAAGGGGACCTCCGCGGCACATCGAGCGACCACGGCGGCGGTGAAATCACCTCTGCGAGCAGCCATCCGTGCGTGTAGGCCAGGCATCGGCGTATCGTCACATCGCCCAAACGCTTCCGTCAATCACTCACCGAACTCACCCGGCAGGGGCCTGTGTCGGCGGCCGGGAAGGCGGAATGGCTCGTCCAGGAAAGGGTTCGGGGAGTTGGAGCGCAGGACTATCGGGGCGGCGGGGCTCGCCGTGGGTACGGTCGGGCTCGGCTGCATGCCGATGAGCTGGGGTTACAGCGCGTCGCAGCAGCTCGGCGACCGCTCGGTGCGGACGGTGCACGCGGCGCTGGACGCGGGCGTCCGGCTGCTGGACACGGCGGACATGTACGGCCCGTTCACCAATGAGCTGCTGGTGGGGCGGGCGCTGAAGGGCCGCCGCCAGGAGGCGTTCATCTCCACCAAGTGCGGGCTGCTGGTGGGCGATCAGCACATCGTCGCCAACGGCCGGCCGGGGTACGTCCGACGGGCCTGCGACGCCTCGCTGCGGCGGCTCCAGACCGATGTGATCGACCTGTACCAGTTGCACCGGGCCGACCCCGAGGTGCCGGTGGAGGAGACCTGGGGGGCGCTGGCGGAGCTGGTCACCGCGGGCAAGGTGCGCTCGCTCGGGCTGTGCGCGGTGGGGGCGCGGGCCCCGCGCCGCTCCGGCGAGGGTCAGCATGAGGGAACGATCCGGCAGCTGGAGCGGATCCAGCAGGTCTTCCCGGTCAGCGCCGTCGAGGCGGAGCTGTCGGTGTGGTCGCGCGGGGCGCTGGCGGAGCTGCTGCCGTGGTGCGCGGCGCGCGGGGTCGGGCTGCTGGCGGCGATGCCGCTGGGCAGCGGCTATCTGACCGGGACGCTCAAGCCGGGCCAGGGCTTCGAACCGGAGGATCTGCGGGCCAGGCACCCGCGGTTCACGGCGGAGGTGATGGCGGCGAACCAGCCGGTGGTGGCCGGTCTGCGGCGGATCGCGGAGCGCCGTGGGGCGACCGTGGCCCAGGTGGCGCTGGCCTGGGTGCTGCGTCAGGGCCCGCATGTGGTGCCGGTGCCGGGGGCGAAGCGGGAGCGCTGGGCGGTGGAGAACGCCGGGGCGGCGCGGGTGGTCCTGGACGACCGGGACCTGGCGGAGATCGACGGGCTGCCCGCCGCCCGCGAGTCGTGGGACTGAGCGCCGCCGTCCGGGCGGCGGGAGAATGGGCGCATCGGGAACTCCTGGGCCGGCCGCGGTGTAGGAACAGGTAGTCAGGCAACCGTCGAAAGGATCGGTTCCGTGCGTGGTGCTCTGTTCGGACCTGTGCAGTCCCCCGCGATGCGCAGGGGGGTGGTGGCCGCGCTGGCTTCGGCCGCGCTGTTCCTGTCCGCCGCGTGTTCCGCCGATGGGGACGGGGGTTCGTCCGGGCAGCCCGCCGGTTCCCCGACGGCCTCGGGGGGTTCCGCTCCCCCGGCCTCCCCGAGCAGGTCGGCCGACCTGCCGCCGGCCAAGGGGTCGGCGAAGGTCGTCTCGACCCTGACCGAGGACCTGAAGTCGCCCTGGGGGCTGGTCGCGCTGCCGGGCGGTGATCTGCTGGTCTCCTCGCGCGACGAGGGCACGGTCCACCGCATCGACGGCGAGAGCGGGAAGCAGACCCTGCTGGGGTCGGTGCCCGGGGTGTCCCCGGCGGGCGAGGGCGGACTGCTCGGGCTCGCCGTCTCCGCCACGTTCGGCGCGGACCAGTTGGTGTACGCCTACTTCACCACCACGTCCGACAACCGGATCGTCCGCATGAGTTACGACGAGAAGCGCCCGGTGGGTCAGCAGCTCGGCGCTCCGGACACCATCCTGCGCGGCATCCCCAAGGGCAGCATCCACAACGGCGGCCGGATCGCCTTCGGTCCGGACAGGATGCTGTACGCGGGCACGGGTGAGACCGGGGACACCGGGCTGGCCCAGGACAAGGAGTCGCTGGCGGGCAAGATCCTGCGGATGACCCCCGACGGGGAGCCGGTACACGGCAATCCGGAGGCGGACTCGGTGGTGTATTCGTCCGGGCACCGCAATGTGCAGGGGCTCGCCTGGGACGCGGAGAAGCGGCTGTGGGCGGCCGAGTTCGGCCAGAACACCTGGGACGAGCTGAATCTGATCGAGCCCGGCGGGAACTACGGCTGGCCCGAGGTCGAGGGCCAGGAGGGCGAGGACGGGTTCATCGACCCGGTGGCGCAGTGGAAGACCTCGGAGGCCTCCCCCAGCGGGATCGCGTACGCGGAGGGCTCGATCTGGATGGCCGGGCTGCGCGGCGAGCGGCTGTGGCGGATCCCGCTGTCGGGCGAGAAGGCCGAGGAACCTTCTGCGGACCCCCAGGCGTTCCTGGAGGAGAAGCACGGCCGCCTGCGCACCGTGGTGAGTGCGGGGAGCGACCGCCTGTGGCTGGTCACCAGCAACACGGACGGACGGGGCGCGCAGAAGCCCGGGGACGACAGGATCCTCCAGGTGGAAGTGCGCTAGCCGGCCGCCCGCGCGGCATGTCGGAGGGAGCACGGCCGGTGTTCAATTTCTTCGAGGAGCTCTTCGCGCCGGGACGCAAACACGTCTCCGACGAGCAGAAGCGGCTGGAGCTGAGCCGGGTGGATCTCGGCATCGGCGATCCGGACCGGGGGCCGATAGACCTGACCTCCGGGAAGGTGACCGTCCGTGCCCCGGGCCCGGACGGTGGTCCGCTTCCCGACCGTGCCCGGACCCCGGCCGCCGCTCCGGCCGCCGATGGCGCTCCGGAGCCCCGGCACGGGCGGATGCGGCCGGTCGCGCCCGAGCAGGACGCCGTGCTCGACCGGCCCCGGCCCGGGAAGCCGGTGAGCGGGCCGGAGCGGCGGGCCGAGGAGGAGCCGGGGGTGTGATGGCCGCCCGGGGCCCCGAGGGCCGGCGGCGCGGTCCGTCGCCCGGGAGAGGGCCTTACGCGGCCGGGTAGAGCCGGAGCCGGTGGGCGAGGGCGGCCGCTTCGCCCCGGCTGGAGACGCCGAGCTTGGCCAGGATGTTGGAGACGTGCACGCTCGCGGTCTTCGGCGAGATGAACAGCTCCTCGGCGATCCTGCGGTTGGTGTGCCCGGCCGCGACCAGCCGGTGCACGTCCTGCTCGCGCGGGGTCAGCCCGAAGGACGCCACGGCGGCGATGGCCGGGTCCTGCTCCTCGTCGGGGTGGCCTCCCGGGCCGCCGCCGGCGGGGGCGGTGGTCAGGACGGCCGGGTGGATCGCGGCGTCGTGGCCGGGCGCCGCGCCGGAGCCGTCCAGGGGGATGCGGGCCCTGGCCGCCAGCTGTTCGACCGCCTCGGCGAGCGGGCGTGCGCCGAGCCGGCGGGCGGCCGCGAGGGAGCGGTGCAGCAGGGCCGTGGCGGTGGACCGGTCGCCGGGGGCGATGAGCAGCGATTCGGCCCAGCGGCGGTGGATCTGGGCCAGTTGGTAGGGGCGGCACAGCGGGCCGAAGGCCTCGGCGGCGCGGGCCCAGTGTCCGGGGGTGTCCGTGCCCTCCGCGCGGGCCAGCTCCGCCTCGATGAAGACGCCGTGGGCCACCCATACGGGCACGAGCATCGGGAGGTTCTTCACGCACCGGCGGATCAGGGCCAGCAGCTCCGGACGGTCCGGTTCGGCGGCGGGCAGCCCGCGGGCGTCCGCCTCGATCATGGCGGCGGTCTGGAGCAGCGGCAGGGCGTAGCGCTGGGTGCCGGGCGGGAAGCCGGGCCGGGCCAGCTCCTCGAACGCGGCCCGTGCCTCGACGAGCCTGCCCTGGGAGGCGGCCAGCACCATGCCGTGCCGGACGGGGTCGATGAGGTGCTGGTGCTGCGGATCGCGCTGCCCGAAGTGCTTGCGGACCAGGGCGAGCAGCTCCGCCCCCTCGGCGAGGTCCCCGCGGGCGACGGCCAGTTCGGTACGCCGGAGGGCGGCGAGGCCTTTGGACTTGGGGCCCAGCGCCAGGCGGGCGGAGGACGCGGCGGCGACCTCGCTCTGGGACCAGTGCCCGAGGGAGAACAGGGACTGGGCCTGGTTGGCGTACACCCAGGCCCCGGAGTCGGCCAGGCCGTGGCTGTGGCAGATCTCGATGCCGTGGTCGGCGGCGGCGACGGCCTCCAGCGAGCGGCCCATCGCCTCGAGCGAGGAGGGCAGGTTGACGCTGACCCGGCCGAGGAGGTTCATCAGGTGGAGCTGCTCGGCGCGGTCCCGGACGGCGTACATCTCGGCGAGGCCGTCCTCGACGCCGCCCGCGTCCGCGGTGAGCCAGCCCCGGGTGAGGCGGGCGTGCAGCTCGATGTACTCGTCGCCGACGAGCCGGGCGTACTCCACCGCGCGGTCGCTGTCGGCGAGCGCCTGCGGGCCCGGCTGGTGCAGCGCCCGCCAACTGGCCACATTGGTCAGGACGTCGGCCTGCACGGGGGACGGCGGCAGCCCGCGCACCAGCTCCTGCGCGGTGGCCAGCTCCTCCCAGCCGTCCCCCTTGTCGAGCCCCTGCACCAGCCGGCTGCGCTGCACCAGGAACCAGGCCTCGCGCAGCGGGTCGGTCTCGGCGGCCAGGACGCGCATGGCCTTCTTGGAGATGGCCAGCGCGCGTTTGCGGTCGCCGCCGAAGTGGGCGGCGACGGTGGCCTCGGCCATCACGTCCAGGTAGCGCAGCGGCGTGTTCTCCGGGTCGCGGGCGGAGGCCGGGTAGACCTCCGCGTAGTCGAAGGGGCGCAGGGTGGCGCGCACCGCGTCGGGCACGTCGTCCCAGAGCTCCATCGCCCGCTCCAGCAGCCTCAGTTGCTCGGAGTAGGCGTAGCGGCGGCGGGCCTCGACGGCGGCCCGGAGCACGGCGGGCAGGGCCTTGGGGGCGTCGTGGGCGGCGTACCAGTAGCTGGCGAGGCGGGTGGCGCGTTCGTCGTCCCGGACGAGGGAGGGATCGGCCTCCAGGGCTTCGGCGTACCGGCGGTTGACGCGGGTGCGCTCGCCGGGCAGCAGGTCGTCGCTGACGGCCTCGCGGACCAGGGAGTGCCGGAAGCGGTAGCCGTCGTTGTCGGGCGCGGGTTGCAGCAGGTTGGCGCCGACGGCCGCGCGCAGGGCCTCGTCGAGCTCGTCCTCGCCGAGGCCGGCGACGGCGGCCAGCAGTTCGTGTTCGACGAAGGAGCCGCCCTCGGCGACGATCCTGGCGACCCGCTGGGCGTGTTCGGGAAGCGCCTCGACGCGGACCAGCAGGAGGTCGCGGAGCGATTCGGTCAGCCCGGAGCTGTCGCCGCAGCACTCCAGGGAGCGGGCGAGCTCCTCGACGAAGAAGGCGTTGCCGTCGGAGCGGTCGAAGATCTCGTCGACGAGTGCGGCCTCGGGGGTCTCGGCGAGGATGCCGGCGAGCTGACGGCCGACCTCGTCGTGGCTGAACCGGGCGAGTTCGACGCGGGTGACGGTACGCAGCCGGTCCAGCTCGGCGAGGAGCGGGCGCAGCGGGTGGCGGCGGTGGATGTCGTCGGCGCGGTAGGTGCCGACGACCATGAGGCGGCCGCTGCTCAGGGTGCGGAAGAGATAGGCGAGCAGATGGCGGGTGGAGGCGTCCGCCCAGTGCAGGTCCTCCAGGACGAGGACGACCGCCCGGTCGGCGGAGATCCGCTCCAGCAGGCGTGCGGTGAGTTCGAAGAGGCGGGCGGTGCTGTGCTCGTCGGTCGCGTCCCGGTGGGCCTCGCCCAGTTCGGGCAGGAGCCGGGCCAGCTCGCCCTCCTGGCCGGCGCAGGCGGCGGCCATCTCCTCGGGCAGGGCCCGGCGCAGGGCGCGCAGGGCGGTGGGGAAGGGGGCGAACGGCAGCCCGTCGGCCCCGATCTCGACGCAGGCCCCGACGGCCACCACGGCGTCGCGCCGCTCGGCCGCCGTGACGAACTGCTCGACCAGCCGGGTCTTGCCGACGCCCGCCTCGCCGCCGATCAGCAGCGCCTGGGGGTCGCCGGACGCGGCCCGCGCGAGCGCCTCGGTGAGCGAGGCGAGCTCCTCGGCGCGCCCGACGAACACGGGGCTGACTGACCTGGTCTCCACGCCGCAGAGCATCGCATACGCGTACGAGGCGGCGGCACTCTTTTCGCGGACGGTGATCATGCTCCGGTCGCGGTCCGGCCCCGCCGCGCCCCGTCCGGAGGGGGTGCCGGCGGGACCGGGGTCCGGCGCGGTGGTCGTCCCGGGCCGGGACATCGTCAGGCGGCTGGGGCGAAGCGGGTCCGCTCGCCCTGCACCACCTTCCCTTCGGGATCGCGGCGTCCGGTACGGCGGGCGGCCCGGCGGGCGAGGCGGGCCCGGCCGATCTCGCGCTCGGCGTCGGCCCGGCGGATCAGTTCGGCGGAGGTGGAGCGGTAGAGCTCGTACTCGTACATGGGGTGCCCCTGGTTCCTGGTCGTGGCAGCGGACCGGAGGAGTGCCCGGCCGGTCGGCCGGGGCCCTGTGTTCGCTGTGTGTCCACTGTCGTCGGCCAGGAGGGGGCGCCGCATCGGGCGAGTTCCGCATCTTCCCCGCACGGGGGGCCTTAGGCGGGCGCACCCCGTGTCCGAGGGGTGGGCGGGGGCCTTAGGGTCCGCCGTGCGGATCTCGCCCCCGGGGGTCAGCCGGCGGCCGGGGCGCCCGCGCTGGGCAGTGCGGCGAAGAGGTCGAAGTACATGCCGAGCGAGATCAGCACGCCGAGGGCGCCGAGGGCGACACCGGCCACGGCGACCGCCCGGACCCAGGTGGGCTGCGGCCGCTCGGAGGGGACGCCGAAGGCGGGGCGGACCAGGACGAGGGCGCCGACGAGCAGGGCCAGCAGGGCGAAGCCGCCGTTGACCAGGGCGGTGGTGTGCCAGGCGTCCCCGTAGATCTCGGAGATCTGCTGGGACGCGCTGCCGCCGCCGGAGGTCTTGATCTGGCCGATGAGCGTCTCGCGCTCGGCGGCGACCCGGCCGGACCACGCACCGGTCAGGGCGACGACGCCCAGGGCCGCGGAGACGACGGCCGCCGCGCCCGCGCCGACGCCGTGCCGGGCCTCGGTGAAGGGGTCGGGCTCCAGGTCCTCGTCCTCGGCCCGCTCGGCGTCGTCCAAGGCCGTTGCGGGGTCGGCGGCGTCGGACGGCGTACCGGTGGCGTCCTTGGCCAGGGGGTCCTTCGCCGCCGTGTCCTTCGCGGTCGCGTCCTTCGCCGCCGCGTCGTTCGCGGTCGCCTCCTCCGTGGTGGCGTCGACGGTGCCCTCGGCGGGGTCGGTCGTCCCGGCGGGCGGGGTCGTCGTGGCAGGGGTCGTCTTGGAGGGGGTGGTGTTCATGCGCCGCACGCTAGGGGGCCCGGATGAGAGCCCGCTTAACGCCGGGGCCCCGGCGGGGCTCAGCGCCCGGCTCGGGCCCGCCATTCCGGGGCGAGGACGGACCAGATCTCGGAGTCGTGGCGCACGCCCCGGTAGAGGTAGTTCTGCCGGATCACCCCGTCCCGGGTCATGCCGAGCCGCTGGGCCACCGCGATCGAGCGGGTGTTCGCGGCGGAGGCGTCCCACTCCACGCGGTGCATGCCGCGCTCGTACACGGCCCAGTCGATCAGGCGCTCGGCGGCGCGGGTGATCAATCCCCGGCCCTGGGCGGCGGGCTCCAGCCACACCCCGATCTCGCAGTTGCCGGACTCCGCGTCGAAGATCCGGAAGAGGACGCCGCCGACGAGGGTGCCGTCCAGCCAGATGCCGTAGAGCCGCCCGGTGTCCGCCGCCTGCTTCTGCGCGTACCTCAGGAGCAGGGCGCGCGCCGATTCCAGGTCGGTGGCGAAGGAGGCGAAGGGGATCCAGGGGTCGATCAGGTCCCGGGCCCGGTCCATGTGGGTGAGGAACTCCTCGGCCTGCCAGACCTCCAGCGGGCGCAGCTCCGCCTTGTCGTCACCCAGGGATATGGCGAACATCGTGCTCCTCCTCGGTGGGCCGGGCCGGCACCGGCCCGGCGCCCTCTTGCGTACCGCGTGCCTCGGGGATCTTCGCATGGAGCGGCACGCAGTCGGGCGGCTCGATGCTGATCCGCGGCAGCCGCCGCTCCAGCCAGCCCGGCAGCCACCAGTTCGCCCCGCCGAGCATGTGCATCAGGGCGGGCACCAGCAGGGTGCGCAGGACGAAGGCGTCCAGGGCCACGGCGGTGGCCAGCGCGATGCCGAACATGGCGATGACCCGGTCGCCGCTGAGCACGAACGCGAGGAAGACGGAAATCATGATCACAGCGGCGGAGTTGATCACCCGGCCGGTCTCGGCGAGGCCGACCCGGACGGAGCGCCGGTTGTCGCCGGTCTCCAGCCACTCCTCGTACATCCGGCCGACCAGGAAGACCTGGTAGTCCATGGAGAGGCCGAAGAGGACCGAGACCATGATCACCGGGAGGAAGGGCTCGATGGGCCCGGCGCTGCCGAGGCCGAGCAGTTCGCTCCCCCAGCCCCACTGGAAGACGGCCACCACGACGCCGAAGGAGGAGGCGACGGCGGCCACGTTCATCACGGCGGCCTTGAGCGGGATGCCGATGGACCGGAAGGCCAGAAGCAGCAGCAGGCAGCCGAGTCCGATGACGACCCCGACGAAGAGCGGCAGCTTCCCGACGATGATCTCGGCGAAGTCGTCGTAGCTCGCCGTCACCCCGCCGACATGGGTCTCCAGCGAGGTGTTGTCCTGGACCGGTGGCAGTACCTCGCCCCGGATCCGGTCGACGAGCTCGCTGGTGTCCTGCGACTGGGGCGCCGAGTCGGGGACGACGGTGAGGAAGGCGGTGTCGCCCGCGCTGTTGTACGTGACCGGGCCGACCGAGGCGACGCCCTCGGTGTTGCGCAGCTGCTCGGGGAGCGCGTCCAGGGCGAGCCGGTCGTCCGCGCCGTCGAGCTGGGCGGCGACGGTCAGGGGGCCGTTGACGCCGGGGCCGAAGCCGTCGGCGAGCAGGTCGTAGGCCTGCCGGGTGGTGGCGCCGGCCGGGTTGTTGCCCTGGTCCGATGTGCCCAGGTGGAGGCCGAGGGCGGGCAGGGCGAGCACCAGCATGACGACGGCCGCGATCCCGCCGAGGAGCTTGGGGTGCCGCTCCACGAAGGCGGACCAGCGGGCGGCGAAGCCGGTGGGCAGCTCGGGCCGCGGCCCGTGTTCGGCGAGCTGCCGCCGCTCACGGCGGCTGAGCGCCCGCATCCCGATGAGGGAGAGCAGCGCGGGCAGCAGGGTGACCGAGGCCAGCACGGTGAGGACGACGGTGAGCGAGGCGGCGATGGCGACGCCGTTGAGGAAGCCGAGCCGCAGGATCAGCATCCCGAGCAGGGCGATGCAGACGGTCGCCCCGGCGAAGACGACGGCGCGGCCGGTGGTCGTGACGGCGTTCTGTGCCGCCTCCGTGACCGACATGCCGCGCTTCAGCCCTCTGCGGTGCCGCGTGACGATGAACAGCGCGTAGTCGATGCCGACGCCGAGCCCGATGAGCATGCCGAGCATCGGGGCGAAGTCGGCCACCGTCATCAGATGGCCCAGCAGCACGATGCCCGCGTAGGCGGTGCCCACGGAGACGAGGGCGGTGGCGATGGGCAGCAGGCTGGCGGCGAGCGAGCCGAAGGCGAGGAAGAGCACGAGGGCCGCGACGACGACGCCGATGCCCTCGGCGAGGTGGACGGCGGGCGCTTCGGTGAGGGCGACGGCGGTGCCGCCCAGCTCGACCTGGAGCCCGTCGGCCTCGGCTCCCTTCGCGGTGTCGACGAGAGCCTGGGCCTGGGCGGCGGGGATCTCGTCGGCGGGCCGGTCGAAGGTGACCGTGGCGTAGGCGGTGTGGCCGTCCTGGCTGATCTGGCCGGGGCCCGCCCCCGCGTAGGGGCCGGTGACCCCGCCGATGCCCGGCAGCTCCTCGATCGCGTGGAGCGTGCGGGTCATGGTCTGCTCGACGTCGGCGGCCCGGACGGTGGAGCCGGTGGTGTGCCAGACGACGGTGTCGGTGTCGCCGCCGAGGTCGGTGAAGCCCCGCGAGAGGAGCTCGGTGGCCCGGCCGGACTCGGTGCCCGGGACCTCGTAGTCGTTGGAGTACGCCGACCCCGCGAAGCCCGCCGCTGCGGCGGTCCCGCCGAGGGCGGCGAGCCAGATGAGGAGGGCGACGAGGCGGTGCCTGATGCACCAGCGGGCGATGGCAGCCAACGGATGAGCTCCCTGCGGGTTCGTGGACCTTTACCCGCAGATATAGCGTGATCTGCCCGCAAACGTCTCATGACCTGAGACCGCCACTCTTACAGCAGAACGTGATCGTTTGTCCGTTTCGTGGCCATGGTCACAGGGCTTGATCTGTTCCCTACACGCGAGGGATCACGCCCTGTGACCGTCGGTGCGGCCGCCGGGTTCGGTCAGCCGGAGACGCTCGCCCGGCCGTTCTCGATGTGTCCCATGAGCCGCCGCCGGAAGCCGTCCTCACCCTCGGCCGTGACGGCGAGGTCGTACCAGCCGTGGGCGTCGGCCGCCGAGTGCACGAGCGTACGGTCGCGGCCCGGCTTGACCGTGACGCGGCGGGTCCAGTCCCGCACGTCGTCCTCGTCGACGTAGCCGAGCGGCCGCACCAGGAAGGTCAGGGTCCGGCGGCCGGTGTTGCGCAGGGTGAGGTGCAGGTCGAGGTCGCGGTGGTCGATGCGGGTCGCGACCTCCGCGCCCCCGTCGGCCGGTCCGGCGAATTCGCGCCGGAAGCCGTTCGGCCCGGTGACCGTGAAGGCGTACGCCTGACCCGTCAGCGGAACGGTCCAGTGGGCGGCGCCCCGGACGTCCTTGTGCTGCGGGGCCGGGAACTCGCCCGCGTACGGGTACAGCGCGAAGTGCGCCGAGGACCGGCCGGTGTTGGCGAGGTCCACCCGCAGCGCGTCGCCCGACCGGCTCGCCCGCGCGTCGGGCTGGTACGGCAGCGGGCGCGCCGGGCGCGCGCCCGGCTCCTGCTCGGGGAGGCGCTGGACGGCGGGCGGCCTCGGCTGCCAGCGCCCGGCGACGGGCGGGATCGCGCCGGGCCGCTCGACGGCCGGCTGCCGCCGGGCCCGGGTGAAGTCGAAGGCGGAGGTGAGGTCGCCGGTGACGCGTCGCCGCCAGTCGCCGATGTTGGGTTCCCGCACGCCGGTCCAGCGCTCCAGGAAGCGGATGACGGAGGTGTGGTCGAAGACCTCCGAGCAGACGTACCCGCCGACGGTCCACGGCGAGACGACCAGCAGCGGCACCCGGATCCCGAGGCCGGTGGGCCGGCCCTCCCACTGCTCGTCGGTCACCTCGGAGGGTGCGACGGGCGGCGGCACATGGTCGAAGAAGCCGTCGTTCTCGTCGTAGTTGATCAGCACAGCGGTGTGCCGCCACACGTCCGGGTTCTTGCCGAGGGCGTCCAGGATCTTGTAGACGACGGTCGCGCTGTGCACCGGCGACGAGACGCTCGGGTGCTCGGAGTCGATCGCCGAGGGCACCAGGTAGGAGACCTCGGGAAGCGTCCCGGCCGCCACGTCCTGGGCGAACTCCTCGGCCAGCGTCCCGGTCGGGACCCGGCGCAGCCCCCGCTCGAACAGGCTGCGTTCGTGCCGGGTGAGGGTGGCGACGCCCTCCTCCAGCAGCCCGAGCAGCCGCTCGCGCTCGGCCTCGGACGCGCCCCGGACCTGCGCATAGAAGGCTTCCATGTACGTGGGACCGCCGGCCTTGGCGAGCGCCTTGCGGGCGATGGCCTTGAAGGTGGCGTAGAACTCGATCTGGTTGTCGGTGAAGTTCTCCCACTCGGTGTACGTCCGCCAGCTGCGCCCGGCCGCCTCCAGCCGCTCGGCGTAGGTGGACCAGTCGTAGCCGGGGTGGGTCCCCTCGCTGTACGCGTCGTTGCCGACGGCCCGCTCGCCGTTCGGCTCGAAGCCGGTCTTCCCGCTCCACAGATGGTTGCGGTTGGGGCTGGTGGAGGTGTGGATCGAGGAGTGGTAGGCGTCGCAGACGGTGAAGGTGTCGGCCAGCTCGTAGTGCAGCGGGATGTCGCGGCGGTCGTAGTACGCCATCGTGGCCGCGGTCTTGGCGCTGATCCAGCCGTTCATCCAGCCGCCGCCCCAGGCCTTCGCCCCGCCGTTCCAGGAGTGGTCGAGGGCGCCGATGTACTGGAGGTCCTTCTTCTGCTCCTCGGCCGCCCCGCGCACCGGGAAGGGCAGGACGGTGGAGCCGGAGGCGCCGGGCTGCTCGAAGACCGTGGTGCCGGTGGGCAGCTCGATGGCGTTGCGGTCGCCGAAGCCGCGAACGCCGCGCAGGGTGCCGAAGTAGTGATCGAAGGAGCGGTTCTCCTGCATCAGGATCACCACGTGCTTGATGGAGCCGAGGCCTCCCCCGCCGGACCCCGCGTGGGCGGGCTGCGCGGCGATGGCCGCCTGGAGCGACGGCGGCAGGAACGATCCGGCCGCAGCGGCGCCGAGTGCGCCACCGCCCAGCGCGAAGAGCCGTCGCCGTGACATGTCCGTGGTCAAAAGAGCCTCCTGGTTCCGGTGGTTACAGCCCGGAAGCTAGTCAGGTCAGGTGGCGCCGGGAAGGCCTGGGTACGGCCCGGTGGTGAACGTCCAACAGGCCGGACCGGAAGTCCAACCCCGCGTACCGGCGTCCTCACACCCCGATGAGGTGCAGCGACGCCCAGAGCGCGAGCGTGGCGGCGAGGAGCGTCGCCGGTACCGTCGCGAGCCCCAGCCGGGTGAAGTGGCCGAGCTCGGGGGTGTCCCCGTGGGCGTGCAGGATGCGCCGCCACAGGAGCGTGGCCAGCGACCCGACGTACGTGAGGTTCGGCCCGAGGTTCACCCCGATCAGGGCGGCGAGCAGCGGTCCGGGCCCGGCCGCCGCGACGATCGGCAGCAGGGCGAGGATCGCGGGCAGGTTGTTGATCAGGTTGGCGAGCAGCGCCGCGACGACGGCGACGCCGAGCAGGGCGGGCAGGGTGTCCCCGTCGGGCAGCAGGGCGGCGATCCCGGAGCCGAGCCCGTTGTCGACGACCGCCTTGACGACGACGCCGAGCGCGAGGACGAAGAGGCAGAACAGCGGGTTGGCCGAGCGGACGACGGCGACCGGCGTGGTCTCCCGCTTGGCCAGTGCCCGGACGGCCAGCACGGCCGCCCCCGCCAGCGCCGCCCACAGCGGCTCGGCCCCCTCGAACGAGGTCACGACGAACCCGGCCAGGGTCAGCGCCAGCACGACGAGCGTGAAGAGGGGGACGGGGGTGCCCTCCGCCCCGGGGTCCGGCGTGTGCGCCCCGGCGGCGAGGTCGGCCCGGAACGCCCGCCGGAACACGGCGTACTCGACGGCGATGGCGGCGAGCCACGGCAGAGCCATCAGCGCGGCGAACCGGGTGAAGGAGAGACCGCTCGCGGTGAACGCCAGCAGATTGGTGAGGTTGGAGACGGGGAGCAGGAGGGACGCGGAGTTGGCCAGGTGCGCGCAGGCGTAGACGTACGGGCGCGGGCGCGCGCCGACCCGGGCGGCGGTGGCGAGGACCACCGGAGTGAGCAGGACCACGGTGGCGTCCAGGCTGAGGACGGCGGTGATGAGCGAGGCCACGACGAAGACGCCGCCGAGCAACGGGCCGGTCTGCCCCCGGCAGGCGCGCGCCACCAGGTCCCCGGCCGCCCGGAACAGCCCCTCGTCCGCGCAGAGCTGGGCCAGCACCAGGATCGCGGCGAGGAAGCCCACGACCGGCAGCAGTTCCCCGACCTGCTCCCGGGCCTCGGGCCAGGACACCGCCCCGACGGCCACGGCCAGCACGGCGGCGGGCACGGCGACGGTCGCCTCCGGCAGGCCCCGGGGGCGCAGGACGGCGAAGGCGAGGACGCCCAGCAGCAGGGCGAAGGAGACGAGCTCGGCGATGACGGTGTTCAGGGGGATCTCTCAGGCGGGGGCCGTGTTCGGCGGGACTCTCAGGCGGGGCTCTCCGGACGGGGGCCGTGTTCGGCGGGACTCCCAGGCCGGGCTCTCCGGCGGGACTCTCCGGACGGGTGAAGGGGCGGCGCCCCCGTATTACGGGTGCACCGCCCCTCCGGGTGGTGATCGGGTCGATCAGCCCTCGACGCCGAGCTTCTCCAGGATCAACTCGCGCACGCGCGCCGCGTCGGCCTGGCCGCGGGTGGCCTTCATGACCGCGCCGACGAGCGCGCCCGCCGCCGCGACCTTGCCGCCGCGGATCTTGTCCGCGATGGCTGCGTTGCCCGCGATGGCCTCGTCGACGGCCGTGGACAGCGCGCCCTCGTCCGAGACGACCTTCAGGCCGCGCTTCTCCACGACGGTGTCCGGGTCGCCCTCGCCCGCGAGGACGCCCTCGATGACCTGGCGGGCCAGCTTGTCGTTGAGGTCGCCCGCGGCGACGAGCGCGGCCACCCGGGCGACCTGCGCCGGGGTGATCGGCAGCTCGTCCAGGCCGCGGCCGGTCTCGTTGGCGTTACGGGCCAGCTCGCCCATCCACCACTTGCGGGCCTGGTCCGAGGGGGCGCCCACCTCGGTCGTGGCGACGATCAGATCGACCGCGCCCGCGTTGAGGATGGACTGCATGTCGTGCTCGGTGACGCCCCACTCCTCCTTGAGCCGCGCCCGGCGCAGCCGGGGAAGCTCGGGGAGACCCTTGCGGAGCTCCTCGACCCACGCGCGGGCCGGCGCCACGGGCACCAGGTCCGGCTCGGGGAAGTAGCGGTAGTCCTCGGCGTTGTCCTTGATGCGGCCGGCCGTGGTGGAGCCGTCCTCCTCGTGGAAGTGCCGGGTCTCCTGCACGATGGTGCCGCCCGAGGACAGCACGGCGGCGTGCCGCTGGATCTCGAAGCGCGCGGCCCGCTCGACCGAACGCAGCGAGTTCACGTTCTTCGTCTCGGAGCGGGTACCGAACGCCTCGCGGCCGTGCGGGCGCAGCGACAGGTTGACGTCGCAGCGCATCTGGCCCATCTCCATGCGGGCGTCGGAGACCCCGAGAGCCTTGATCAGCTCGCGGAGCTCGGCGACGTACGCCTTGGCGACCTCGGGAGCGCGGGCGCCGGCTCCCTCGATCGGCCTGGTGACGATCTCGATGAGCGGGATGCCGGCCCGGTTGTAGTCGAGCAGCGAGTGGGACGCGCCGTGGATACGGCCGGTGGCGCCGCCGACGTGCGTCGACTTGCCGGTGTCCTCCTCCATGTGGGCGCGCTCGATCTGCACCCGGAAGATCTCGCCGTCCTCCAGCTGGACGTCCAGATAGCCGTTGAAGGCGATCGGCTCGTCGTACTGGGAGGTCTGGAAGTTCTTCGGCATGTCCGGATAGAAGTAGTTCTTCCGGGCGAAGCGGCACCACTCGGCGATCTCGCAGTTGAGCGCGAGACCGATCTTGATGGCCGACTCCACGCCGATCTCGTTGACGACCGGCAGCGCGCCGGGCAGTCCGAGACAGACCGGGCAGGTCTGGGAGTTGGCGTCCTGCTTCAGCTCCGTGGAGCAGCCGCAGAACATCTTGGTCTTGGTGCCGAGCTCGACATGGACTTCGAGGCCCATGACGGGGTCGTAGGACGCGAGCGCGTCCTCGTACGACACCAGGTCAGTGACAGTCACGGTGAAACTTTCCCTCTCAGCCCAGCAGAACGTCGTCGTCGCCGAGACGCTTCAGTTCGCGATAGAGGATCGCGAGTCCGGTGACGATGGCGGCCGCCGAGACGGCCGCGTCGACGAGGCGCAGCATGTCGTTGTCGTTGCGGGCGAGCTTCGCCTGCTTCACGACACTGATCGCGCCGAACGCGGTACTGCCGATCGCGATGTACGCGCCCGTCTTGGACTTCTTGAAGTTCTTGGCCTTCTTTGCCATGGCACTCACAGCGACGGAGCCTCCTCAAGCAGCGGGTGCCCCCACCTTTCCACGAACGCGGCCTCGACGGCCGCTCCGACCTTGTAGAGCCGGTCGTCCTTCATGGCGGGGGCGATGATCTGCAGTCCGACCGGCAGACCGTCCTCCGGGGCCAGGCCGCAGGGCAGCGACATGGCGGAGTTGCCGGCCAGGTTGGTGGGGATGGTGCACAGGTCCGCGAGGTACATCGCCATCGGGTCGTCGGCGCGCTCGCCGATCGGGAAGGCGGTGGTCGGGGTCGTCGGGGAGACGATCACGTCGACCTGCTCGAAGGACTTCTCGAAGTCCTGGGTGATGAGGGTGCGGACCTTCTGGGCCGAGCCGTAGTACGCGTCGTAGTAGCCGGAGCTGAGCGCGTACGTGCCCAGGATGATGCGGCGCTTGACCTCGTCGCCGAAGCCGGCCTCGCGGGTGAGGGCGGTGACGTCCTCGGCCGACTTCGTGCCGTCGTCGCCGACCCGCAGGCCGTAGCGCATGGCGTCGAAGCGGGCCAGGTTGGAGGAGCACTCGGACGGCGCGATCAGGTAGTACGCGGAGAGCGCCAGGTCGAAGGACGGGCAGTCCAGCTCGACGATCGTGGCGCCGAGCGACTTCAGCAGCTCGACCGACTCGTCGAAGCGCTGGACCACACCGGCCTGGTAGCCCTCGCCGCGGAACTGCTTGACGACGCCGACCCGCATGCCCTGTACGGAGCCGTTGCGCGCGGCCTCGACGACCGGCGGGACCGGGGCGTCGATGGAGGTCGAGTCCAACGGGTCGTGCCCGGCGATGGCCTCGTGCAGCAGCGCCGCGTCCAGGACCGTACGGGCGCAGGGCCCGCCCTGGTCCAGGGATGAGGAGAAGGCGACCATGCCGTAGCGCGAGACGCCGCCGTAGGTGGGCTTGACGCCGACCGTGCCGGTGACGGCGGCGGGCTGGCGGATCGAGCCGCCGGTGTCCGTGCCGATGGCGAGCGCGGCCTCGTAGGAGGCGAGGGCGGCGGAGGAGCCGCCGCCGGAGCCGCCGGGGATGCGGGTGAGGTCCCAGGGGTTGCCGGTGGGACCGTAGGCGCTGTTCTCGGTGGAGGACCCCATGGCGAACTCGTCCATGTTGGTCTTGCCGAGGATGACGACGTCGGCGGCGCGCAGCTTCTGCGTGAGCGTGGCGTCGTACGGCGGGACCCAGCCCTCAAGGATCTTGGAACCGACGGTGGTCGGCATGTCCTTGGTGGTGAAGATGTCCTTCAGCGCGAGCGGAACGCCGGCCAGCGGGCCGAGCTTCTCGCCCGCCTCCCGCTTCGCGTCCACGGCACGGGCCTGGGCGAGCGCGCCTTCGCGGTCGATGTGCAGGAAGGCGTGGACCTTCTCGTCGATCGCGTCGATCCGGGCCAGGTGGGCCTCGGTGACCTCGACGGCGGTCAGCTCGCCGGAGGCGATCCTCCCGGCGATCTCGGCCGCGGTGAGCTTGATGATGGTGCTGATGTCCGTCATGGCGGTTAGTCCTCCCCCAGGATCTGCGGCACCTTGAAACGCTGCTGCTCCTGGGCCGGGGCGCCGGAGAGCGCCTGCGCGGGGGTGAGCGACGGACGGACCTCGTCCGCGCGCATGACGTTGGTCAGCGGCAGCGGGTGGGAGGTCGGCGGTACGTCTTGGTCGGCGACCTCGGAGACGCGGGCGACCGCGCCGATGATGTCGTCGAGCTGACCGGCGAAGTGATCGAGCTCTTCGCCCTTCAGCTCCAGACGCGCCAGCCGGGCGAGGTGGGCGACCTCCTCGCGCGTGATGCCAGGCATGCAGCGATCCTCAGGGGTTGGTGTGTGGTTTTGAGCCCAATCCTATGGGGTCTCCCGGGAGCGGGTGCCCCACCCCGATCGGGCTACGTCTTTCCGGGTCCCGGGGACCGGAAAGGGGTGAGCCCCGGGCCGGGGCCCGGGGCTCACGGGAGGCGTTCGAAGGGGCGGCTCTCAGGGGCTCTCGGTCTCCGCCGCGCTGTTCACGGCGCCGTTCACCGCGCCGTTCAGCGACGCGTTCAGGGAGCCGGTCGCCGAACCGGCGGCCGCGGCGGCCGCCGCCTGGGCCTTCAGCTCCGCGGGCCGCCGCCAGCCGTGCTCGCCGCGCGCCCGCAGCCAGGCCGTCGTCTCCTGGGGCGGCATCGCGGCCGCCACCAGCCAGCCCTGCACCGCGTCGCATCCCAGGTCCCGCAACCGCTCCCACGTCTCGTCGTCCTCGACCCCCTCGGCGACCACGACCAGGCCCAGCGAGTGGGCGAGGTCGATCGTGCAGCGGACGATCTCCGCGTCCTCGTGGTCGACGGCCAGCCGGGCCACGAAGGACCGGTCGATCTTCAGCTCGCTGACCGGAAGTCTGCGCAGGTGGACCAGGGAGGAGTAGCCGGTGCCGAAGTCGTCGAGGGACATCTTCACGCCGTGCGCGGTGAGCCCGGCCAGGGTGTCGGCGGCGCGCTGCGGATCCTCCAGCAGCACATGCTCGGTGATCTCGAGTTGGAGCGCTCCCGCGGGCACGCCGTGCCGGGCGAGGCGGGCGGCGACGCTCCCCGCGAAACCGGGGGTGTGGACGTCGCGCGGGGAGACGTTGACCGCCACGGGCACGAACAGGCCCTGCGCCCGCCAGCGGGCCACCTGGGCCAGCGCCGTCTCCAGGACGTACTCCGTGAGGTGCGGCATCAGGCCGGAGGACTCGGCGATGGCGATGAACTCGTCCGGGGGGACCCGGCCGCGCTCGGGGTGCACCCAGCGCACCAGCGCCTCCAGACCGGCCACCTGCCCGTCGAAGCGGACCTTGGGCTGGTAGTGCAGCTCGACCTCGCTCGCGTCCAGCGCCCGGCGCAGGTCGCCGAGGAGCCCGAGCCGGTCGGGGGTGTTGCTGTCCCGCTTGGACTCGTAGACCTCCACGCCCGTGCGGTCCCGCTTGGCCTGGTACATCGCGACGTCCGCGCGGCGCAGCAGGCCCTCGGCGTCCAGGGCGTGGTCCGGGTAGACCGCGACCCCGGCGCTGGCCTCCAGGACGAGCACCAGTCCGTCGAGGTCGAGCGGCGAGGACAGCTCGGCGACGAGATGGCGGGCGACCTGCTGGGCGCTCGTGGTCGAGTCGGTGTGCGGCAGCAGGACGGCGAACTCGTCGCCGCCGAGCCGGGCCGCCTCGGCACCGCGCGGCAGGGCGAGCCGCAGGCGCTCCGCTATCTGCAGCAGCAGCCGGTCGCCGGCCAGGTGGCCCAGGGTGTCGTTGACCGCGCGGAAGCGGTCCAGGTCGATCAGGACCAGGGCCGAGCGGGTGCCGATGCTCTCCGCGTCCTCCAGCGCCGACCAGGTCCGCTCCAGCAGCCACTGACGGTTGGGCAGCCCGGTGAGCGGGTCGCGCAGCTGCTCCTCGGCGCGGGCGCGGGCGATCCAGAGCGTGGAGTCCAGGGCGATCAGGGGCACCGCGAAGAGCGGCAGCAGGACGGGCATGGACATCGCGACGGCGCAGATCAGCGGGGCGAGCCCGAGGAGCGCGACGGCCACGAGCCCCTGCCGCAGCATCGCCGTACGGGCGATGGTGGGCAGCCCGCCGTTGTGCGGGGCCTGGGCGTACCACAGCAGGACCCGGGTGACGAGCAGATACGTCGACGCCGTCAGGAGCAGTTCCGGGACGGCCGCGATGCCCCAGTCGAGTGGCTGCCAGGGTTCCTCGACGGTGGGCACCTCGCCGAAGGCGGCCAGGACGAGCGCCGCCGCGCCGATGCCCAGCATGTCCACGCCGCCGTGCAGCAGCCCCTGCCACCAGCGGTGCCGGCGGGCGGTCCCGACGAGCACCACGACGGCGAGGCTGACCAGGACGGCCGGCAGCCAGCCGTACAGCAGCAGCACCGCGAGGGTGAGGGCGGCTCCGGAGCCGGTGCCGCCCCACCACCGGTCGCGGCCGAGCGCCACCAGATGGCCGACGATGATCCCGGTGAGCACGGCGAGGGACCAGCCCACCGCCCCGTCCGGGAAGAGCGCGTGGCCCTGCGACACGGTCCGGTAGGACCCGACCGCCAGCAGTAACGCGGCGATCCCCACGACGGCGGCGCCCACAGGCGGCGTGAGGCCGACGAAACCCTGCAGCCGCGACACCGGGGCGGCGCTCTCGGTCGGTTTCATTCCGTCCCTCTCACAGCCGGCGGTGCCGATGGCCCTCGGTGGCGCCCGCTCCCATGGCGCCACGGCCCGGTCGAGCGGCCGTGCCGGAAAGGCGCACCTCTCAACAGTAGGCCGCGAAAGGCTTCCAGGGGCAGCGCTCTACAGCTCTTGCCCGAATGCGAACCGACCACCCGTCACCATCTGCTAGTGCACCGAACGGGTGGTGCTGGAGGGCCGTTCGGGGACCGGCCGACCCTTCTTCACCCCTCTGCCCCGTTTCCTTCCCCGCTCGGGGCGCGCCACGCCGAGGGCAGCGTCTCGAAGGCGTCTCGATCCGGAGAACGGTGGGCGAACGGCGGCCCGGCGGCGGTTACTCCCCGCTGTCCCCCGGGCCGGTCGCGGGCGCGGCTTCCGGGACGGGCAGGGCCGCCTCCTTGGCACGTTCGGGTCCCTGTTCGAGCAGAATCGCGAATCCGTCCTCGTCCAGCACGGGCACCTTCAGCTGCATCGCCTTGTCGTACTTGGAGCCGGGGTTGTCGCCGACGACCACGAAGGCGGTCTTCTTCGACACCGATCCGGCGACCTTCGCGCCGAGGGCCTGGAGCGCTTCCTTCGCGCCGTCGCGGGTGTGGCCGGCGAGGGTGCCGGTGACGACGACGGTGAGTCCTTCGAGGGGGCGGGGGCCCTCCTCCTCGTCGGATCCCTCGTCCGCCATCCGCACGCCGGCCTCGCGCCACTTGCGCAGGATCTCGCGGTGCCAGTCCTCGGCGAACCACTGCTTGACGGAGGCGGCGATGGTCGGCCCGACGCCGTCGGCGGCGGCCAGCTCCTCCTCGCTCGCCTCGTCGATCCGCTCGATGGAACGGAACTGACGGGCCAGCTCCTGGGCGGCGACCGGGCCCACATGCCGGATGGAGAGCCCGGTGAGGATCCGGGCGAGCGGGGCATCCTTGGCGGCGGCGATGCCCTCCAGCATGGCGAGGGCGTTCTTCTTCGGCTCGCCCTGCTGGTTGGCGAAGACCGTCGCGATCTTCTCCTCGCCGGTCTTCGGGTCGCGCTTGGGCAGCCCGCTGTCCTGGTCCAGGACGTACGCCCGGATCGGCAACAGCTGGTCGACGGTGAGGGAGAACAGGTCGCTCTCGTCCCTGAGGACGGGCTCGGCGGGCTCCAGCGGACGGGTCAGGGCGGCGGCGGCCACATAGCCGAAGTAGTCGATGTCCAGGCTCTTGCGCCCGGCGAGGTAGAAGACCCGCTCGCGCAACTGGGCCGGGCAGGTGCGGGCGTTGGGGCAGCGGAGGTCGATGTCGGCCTCCTTCATCGGCCGCAGCTCCGTCCCGCACTCGGGGCAGTGGGTCGGCATCTCGAAGGCCTTCTCGGTGCCGTCGCGCAGATCGACGACGGGGCCGAGGATCTCGGGAATGACCTCGCCCGCCTTGCGGATGACGACGGTGTCGCCGATGAGGACGCCCTTGGCCCGGACCACGTTCTGGTTGTGCAGGGTGGCGAACTCGACCTCGGAACCGGCCACTTCGACCGGCTCGACCTGGGCGTAGGGGGTGACGCGGCCGGTGCGGCCGACGCCGACGCGGATGTTGACCAGCTTGGTGTTGACCTCTTCGGGGGCGTACTTCCAGGCGATGGCCCAGCGCGGGGCGCGCGAGGTGGAGCCCAGGCGCCCCTGGAGCGGGATCTCGTCGAGCTTGACGACGACCCCGTCGATCTCGTGCTCCACGGAGTGCCGGTGCTCGCCGAAGTACGCGATGAACTCCCGTACGCCGGCGAGGGAGTCGACGACCTTGTTGTGCTGGGCGGTGGGCAGGCCCCAGCCGTGGAGCAGCTCGTAGGCCCCGGAGAGGCGGTCGATGCTCAGGCCCTCGTGGGCGCCGATGCCGTGCACCACCATGTGCAGCGGGCGGGTGGCGGTGACCTTGGGGTCCTTCTGGCGCAGGGAACCGGCCGCCGCGTTGCGCGGGTTGGCGAAGGGCTTGTCGTCGGCGGCGACCAGCCGGGCGTTCAGCTCCTCGAAGTCCTCCATGGGGAAGAAGACCTCGCCGCGGATCTCGACGAGCGCCGGGATGTGCTCGCCCTTCAGGCGGTGCGGGATCTCGGCGATCGTGCGGACGTTGGGGGTGATGTCCTCGCCGGTGCGGCCGTCGCCGCGGGTCGCCGCCCGGGTGAGGCGGCCGTGCTCATAGGTGAGGTTGACGGCGAGGCCGTCGACCTTGAGCTCGCACAGGAAGTGGTGGCCGGGCGTGCCGACGTCCTTGGCGACCCGGTCCGCCCAGGCGGCCAGCTCCTCGTCGTCGAAGGCATTGTCCAGGGAGAGCATGCGCTCGCGGTGCTCGACGGAGGTGAACTCCGTGCGGTAGGGCCCGGCGACCTTCTGCGTCGGGGAGTCCGGGGTGCGCAGCGCCGGGTGCTCCTCCTCCAGGGCCTCCAGCGCGCGCATCAGCCGGTCGAACTCGCCGTCGCTGACGACCGGCTGGTCCTTCACGTAGTAGCGGAAGCGGTGCTCCTCAAGCTGCTCGGCCAGCAGCGCGTGCTGCTCCCGCACGTCCGCCGCGACCGTGCTCTCCTGCTCTACCCGCTGTTCGCCGGCCATCGTCCCGTCCTCCCGTTTGCCCGTCGTCCCCGTCACTCAGGGTTGTCCGCGAGCGACCTCGCCGCTCGGGCGCTGTGGGCGAGCGCGGTGCGGGCGTAGGCGGGCGACGCCCCCGCGAGACCGCACGACGGGGTGATCGCGACGGACTCGGCGAGAGTCCCCGGATTCAGCCCCAACCTGCTCCACAGCGTCCTGACTCCCCTGACGCTACCGCCCGGGTCCGACAATCCGTCCGAGGCGGCGTCGGTGGAGGGCAGCACGCCGAGGAAGAGGTGGGTACCGCCTTCGACGGCTTCCCCGATCGCCTCCTCCTCACGCTCGGTGAGCAGGGAGAAGTCGAACGAGATGCCGTCGGCGCCGGCCCGGCGCAGCAGCGCGAACGGCACCTCCGCAGCGCAGGAGTGGACGAGCGTCGTCCCGTCCTCGCCGGCGACGGCGAGGACCTCGCGCAGGGTCGCCTCGACGACCTGGCGGTCCACGGCGCGGTAGGTGCGGTAGCCGCTGGCGGAGCGGACCCGGCCCAGCAGGACGGCGGTCAGGGAGGGTTCGTCCAGCTGGAGGACGACCTGCGCCCCGGGCATCCGGCGGCGGACGTCCGCGAGGTGGGCGCGCAGCCCCTCGGCCAGGGATCCGGCCAGGTCGCGGCAGGCGCCGGGGTCGGCCAGCATGGCTTCCCCGCCGCGCAGTTCCAGGCCGGCGGCGAGCGTCCAGGGCCCGACGGCCTGGACCTTGAGCAGGCCCTCGTACCCCTGGGTGAACTCCTCCAGGGCGTCCAGGTCCTCCCCCAGCCAGGAGCGGGCTCGGCGGGTGTCACGGCCGGGCCGGTCGCTGATCCGCCAGCCGCTCGGCTCGAGATGTCCGTACATCTCGACGAGCAGGCCGACGGTCCGGCCGATCATGTCGGCGCCGGGCCCGCGCGCGGGCAGTTCCGCCAGGTACGGCATGCCCTGGCCGTCGGCGAAGGAGCCGGTGACGGTCTTCGCCGCCTCCCTCGCGTCTCCCCCGGGCATCGACCCGATGCCGGTCGCCGGACACCCGCTGAACTTGCTCTTCTCGCTCACGCGGGAAGCCTACGGTCCGGGGCGGGGAACCCGCGCCGCGGGACGTCAGCGGCCGGGGCGGACGGTGAGGTCGTTGATCTCGGCGTCGCGCGGCAGGTCGAGCGCCGTGAGGATCGTGGTGGCCACCGACTCGGGGTCGATCCAGCGGGCCGCGTCGTACTCCTTGCCCTCCTGCTGGTGCACCTTGGCCTGCATGGGGCTGGCGGTGCGGCCGGGGTAGACGGTGGTGACGCGCACCCCGTTGCCGTGCTCCTCGTGGCGCAGGGAGTCGGCGAGCGCCTTGAGGCCGTGCTTGCTCGCGGCGTACGCGCTCCACCCGGCGTGGGCGGCGAGCCCGGCGCCGGAGTTCACGAAGAGGACCTGGCCCTGGGAGACGCGCAGCTGCGGGAGCAGGAGGCGGGTGATCTCGGCGGGGGCGATCAGGTTGGCGTTGAGCTGGAAGTGCCAGGCCTTGGGGGTGAGCTCCCCGACCTCGCCGAGCTCGACGACGCCCGCGATGTGCAGCAGGGTGTCGATCCGCTCGGGCATGGACTGCTGGCCGAACGCCCAGGAAAGCCGGTCGGGGTTGCCGAGGTCGCCGACCAGGGTGCGCGCGCCCGGGTAGCGGTCGGCGAACTCCTTGGCGCGGCCGGCGTCGCGGGCGAGCAGGACGAGGTCGTCGCCGCGCTCCTGGAGACGGCGGGCGACAGCGGCCCCGATGCCGGATCCGGCGCCGGTGATGAGGTGGGTAGACATGGGGCGATCCTAGGCGGAGCCGTGATCACCGCGGCCCGGCGGACGCCCTTCCTCACTGGTGACCGGCGGACTCCTCCAGGTAGGCGAGGGCGCCGACGCCGTCCTTGGCGAAGAAGACCAGTTCGGTCAGGGGCAGCGGCAGGAAGCCCTCGTCCTCCATGCGCTGGAACTGCCGGCGGAGCCCGTCGTAGAAGCCCGCCGTGTTCAGCAGGACGACCGGCTTGGTGTGCTTGCCGTGCTTCTTCAGCTCCAGGATCTCGGTGGCCTCGTCGAGCGTCCCGGTCCCGCCGACCATGATCACGACGGCGTCGGCCTTCTCCAGGAGGAGCGCCTTGCGCTCCGCGAGGTCGCGGGCGATCACCATCTCGTCGGCGTTCTCCCTGGCCTTCGCGGCGAGGAAGTCGACCGAGACGCCCACGAGCCGCCCGCCCGCCGCCTGCACGCCGTCCGCGACGACCTTCATCAGGCCGCTCTCCGATCCGCCCCAGACGAGGGTGTGCCCGCCCCTGCCGAGCAGCTCGGCGAACTCCCGGGCGGGCACGGTGTAGCGGTCGTCGAGGTCGGCGGCGGAGAGGAAGACGCAGATGTTCATGGGGCAACGGTACGACCCGCCCCGGACCGTCCCCCGTTCCGGGGAGGATTCCGGCCGGCGCCGCGGTGTCGGGAAGATTCCGGGCCCGTACGCCGCTGAGAGAGGCATGACTGCCACGCGAGGACACCGCATCACCGTCGAGCCGGGCACCGAGCACGTCCGGGTGGTGCACGAGGGACAGGTGCTGGCCGAGAGCCGCCGCCCGCTCGTGCTCCGCGAGACCGGCTGTCCGGTCCGCTACTACCTGCCGCCCGAGGACGTCCGCACCGAGCTGCTCGGCCCGTCCGACACCAGCACCCACTGCCCGTTCAAGGGGGACGCCTCCTACTGGTCACTGCCCGGGGCCGCCGATCTCGTCTGGGCCTACCCGGACCCGAAACCCGAAGTCGCCGCGATCAAGGACCACTTCTGCTTCTACGCCACGGAGACGGTGCCGGGGACGGCCTCGGAGACGGCCTCGGAGACGGGGGCAGCAGCGCCGGGAACACCGGCCGGCTGACCGCCGTTTCGTCTTCTCCAAGATTTCTTCCGGCGGAACGATGAGTTTTCCGCACCGCTCCGGTCTCCTCTCCCATGGACAGGATTCTCTCCGCCGACGGCACCCCGATCGCTTACCGCCGCCAGGGCGAGGGGCCGCCGCTGGTGCTGGTCGGCGGGGCGCTGAGCGCCGCGGCGACCGACGCACCGCTGGCCGCCCTGCTGGCCCCGCGTTTCACGGTGCTCACCTACGACCGCCGGGGCCGGGGCGCCAGCGGTGACGCCGGGCGCCACGACGTGGCGCGGGAGGTCGAGGATCTGGCCGCCGTCGTCGGTGCGGCCGGGCCGGGCGCCTCGGTCTTCGGGATGTCGTCGGGCGGGGCGCTGGCTCTGGAGGCGGCGGCCGCCGGGCTGCCCGTGGAGCTGCTCGCCGTGTACGAGCCGCCCTACACGCCGGGCACGTCCGGCCTGCTGTTCAAGGCCCGCTGCACGGTCCGGCTGCACCGGCTGCTGGCGGCCGGGGACCGGGGCGGGGCGGTGGAGCTGTTCCTGTCGATGACGGGCGTCGCGGAGGAGACCGCCGCCCGGATGCGGCGCACCCCGGTGTGGGCGGAGCTGGAGGCGAGGGCGCACACGCTGGCGTACGACGACGCCCTGTTGGGCAACGGGGCGATCCCGGTCGAGCGGTTCGCGGCCGTCGCCGCCCGGACGCTGGTGATCTGCGGCGGCTTCAGCAGCGCCCCCGCGCGCGCGGCGACCCGGACGCTCGCCGAGGCCCTGCCGCGCAGTCGGCACCGCACCCTGACGGGCCAGGTGCGCGAGGTGGCGCCCCAGGTGATCGCCCCGGTGCTGGCGGGCTTCTTCGCCAGGGATGTGTACGCGTACCGACAGGCGTCGTGAGGCGGATCTCGCGAGACGTCCGGGGCGTCCGCCCGAACCGGGCGCGGCCCGGGGCCCGGCGCCCGCCCCGGACACGGTGACCTGGCGAACCGTCAGCTCTTCGTCCCGTCACGCGGCGGCACGGCGATCAGGCGGGCGAAACTCTCGGGGCGGCCCCGTTCGCCGATCAGTTCGCCGCCCGCCTCGACCCAGGCATGCGCGGCGAAGGGCGGTGCCGCCCGCACCCCGACGCACCAGGTCGGCCAGACGCCCTGGAGGCGGCAGAGCAGGGTGATGGAGACCGAGCGCGGCAGGCAGGAGCGCAGGCCGTTGAGGCCGAGGCTGGCGGCGAGGACGGAGCTGCGGGCGGCATGGGCCTGCGCGCTGCTCGCGGGCGCGGCACCCCGGCTGAGCCGGGTGAGCACACGGGTCAGCAGGTGGGGTTTGAGCAGGGCCAGCGGCCGGGCCGTGCAGATGGCCAGCCGGGTGAGCAGTCGCAGCCGCAGCGGCCGTCTGGTGCGGTCGCGCGCCAGGGCGACGTCGATGCTCATTCCTGGACCACCCCGGCGGAGCGCATGGCCTCGATCAGGGCCCGTACGTCGTCGGCCGCGCGCGCCTCGTCCACGTCGAACTGCTCGGTGACGCTGCGGACGGCGTCAGCGGCGTCGCCGCCGTCCAGCAGGGCCTGGGCCGCGGCGGCGGCGCTGGGGTTCATCTGCCAGTACTGGCCGGTCTTGGTGTCCAGCAGGACCGCACCGTATTCGGTCTGGGTGACGGTGAGATAGGGGCGGTTGCGCAGCTTCATCGCATTCCTTTCTTCCGGCCGGGCACGTCAGGCGACTGCGCGCAGCCATGCTTCGCAGATGATGGTGGAGTCCACGGCGCCGTCCTTGAAGGCGGGCGTGCCGGGCGTCCCGGTCAGCCGGGAGAGGGATTCGGCGTCGATGAGTCCGGCCTTGGCCAGGGCGCTGTCCTCCCAGAGCGACCGGATCTCGTCGCGGTGCCGGTAGAGGCCGGCGACCGCGTCGACGGTCCCTTCGAACTTGGTGACCCGGACCCGGCACTCCTCGGGGAGGACGCCGCGTACCGCCTCCTTGAGGACGGGCTTGAACTGCCAGGGGTCGGTCCGGTCCTCGGGGCGCACCGACAGGGCGGCGTCGACGACCGCGTCGTCGAAGTACGGCATCGTGACGGGGACACCGGCCCGGCGCCCGGCCTCGGCGATCGCCGCGCACTCCTGGGTGCCGGTGTAGAGGGCGGACAGCTCCCGGTGACGGCCCAGGGTCGGTGCGTACGGTTCGGCCGTCCCAGCGGCCTCGCGCAGTCCGGCGGCGACCAGTTCGCGGCACTCGGGGGTGAGCCAGGGCTGGACCACCGGCGGGGCGACCCAGCCGAGCTGCGGGGTGCAGAAGCCGAGGTCGCCGGGGGTGTTCAGGTCCATCCCGGCCACCGCCCGGCGGTAGGAGCGCCGGTCGGCGAGCTGGCGCAGCACGGGGCGCCAGCGCCATCCGTAGAGCGTGCGGTAGCCGCGGATCCGCTGCCAGGCGAGCAGCGGGCGGCGGGCGATCAGGTCGTGGCAGTAGGCGCCGGTCTGGAAGAAGAGGTGGTCGCCGCCGTGTCCGGTCATGTGCAGCCGGGAGCCGCGCCGCGCCATCAGGGAGAGCACCGCGGTGGCCCGGTCCCGGCTCATGGCGACGCCCGCGGGGATGTCGGTGCGGCAGCCCTCGTCGAGGATGCCCCGGTAGAACAGCGGTGTCTGCTCCGGCGTCAGCTCCACGTGCTCGACGTGCGGCCAGTGCGCGGCGGCGAGACGGGCGTAGTGGGCGTCGTCGCTGATCGTCTCGTCGCCGGGGATGCCGCCGACGATCAGTTCGCCCGCGCCGAGCTGTCCGGCGGCGAAGGAGCAGAGCGTCGTGGAGTCCAGGCCGCCGGACAGGTCCGCGCTCAGCAGGCCGTCCCGCTCGGTTCGTACGGCGACGGCGGCGGCCAGCGCCTCGCGTACGGCCGCCGCGCCGTCGGCCGCCGGGCGCACCGGGGCGGGCGGGGTGTGCCGGCGGACGTGCCGGGGGGCGGCGCGCCCGGCGGGGACGATCAGGCAGGCGCCGGGCGCCACATCGGTGACGCCGCGCCACATGGAGCGTGGCGGGAGCTGGGCGGCCAGGGGTTCGGGCAGCCGCATCGCCAGGGCGGTGAGGTCGATCTCGGCGCCGGCGAGGTCGGCCAGCGCCACGGCACGGTCGCCGGCGACGGGGCAGCCGTCGACGACGGTGTGGTGCACGCGCCGCATGCCGTAGGCCGTGCCCTGTACGTAGAGGGCGCCGCTGACGCTGCCGACCACATGGAAGCTGCCGGGGAACGCCCCGGACAGGGCCTCGAGCCGTTCGGTGCGGCCTTGCAGCTTCCCGGTCCGGCGGGCGAGCTCGTCCGTCCGTTTCGGCAGCATGCCGATCAGCGCGACGGCGTCCGTGCCGGTCCGGGCGACGGCGATGTCCTCGTCCGCCCATCGGCCGATGATCCAGGGGCGGCCCGAGGGGTGGTACAGCACCCGCAGGCCGAGGGCGTCGGGCTGGAGGCGACGGGCCACGGCGCCCGCGTCCTCGCGGTCAGGAAGCGCCAAGAAGTGCGGTGCGCCGCGGCTCGTCATCAGGGGTTGCCTCGGCTATCCGTCAGAACCAGCCGCGGCCGGTGCCGTCGTTGCCCACGACGGCCAAGAAGCCGGTGACGTCGTGGAAGAAACCGGCGGAAACGAACTCCGGCGTCTCGTAAGCCTTCTTCACCATGGTTCAGTCCTCTCTCTGACAGGGCGGCCTGGCGACCGCCGGGCACCATGTTCACGGCCCCGGGGGGTGGCCGGGCAAGGACGGTGACCGCTTGGTGCCAGAGGTGGGAACGCGCATGGCAGCAAGGGTCGCAACGCGCATGACCGGCCGAGGAGTTGACCCTGGCGCGCGCCGCCGTGCCCGGTCCGGGAAACGCCCGAGGGCGGCACCCCCGGGAAAGGGGTGCCGCCCTCGGCACACGCCGGGCGGCGATAGGCGCCGCCTCGGGGTCAGCCCGCCGCCACCCGCTCGCGGCGGGCCGTCGTCGCGATGGTGGCCGAGCCGACCACGCGCGTGCCGTCGTACAGGACGACCGCCTGGCCGGGGGCCACGCCCCGGACCGGCTCGGTGAAGCCGACCTTCAGCTCCGAGCCGTCGACCAGTTCGGCCGTGACCTCGGTCTCGCCGCCGTGGGCGCGGAGCTGGGCGGTGTACGTACCGGGGCCGGACGGGGGCGTACCGCACCAGCGGGGCTTGATCGCGGTCAGCGACATCACGTCGAGGGCCTCGACCGGGCCGACGGTGACGGTGTTGTTCACCGGGGAGATGTCGAGCACGTAGCGCGGCTTGCCGTCGGAGGCCGGGTGGCCGATCTTCAGGCCCTTGCGCTGGCCGATGGTGAAGCCGAACGCGCCCTCGTGGGTGCCCAGCTTCGCGCCGGTCTCATCGAGGATGTCGCCCTCGGCCGGGCCGCCGAGGCGGTTCGCGAGGAAGCCCTGGGTGTCGCCGTCGGCGATGAAGCAGATGTCGTGGCTGTCGGGCTTCTTGGCGACGGCCAGGCCCCGGCGCTCGGCCTCGGCGCGGATCTCGTCCTTGGTGGTGAGGGTGTCGCCGAGCGGGAACATGGCGTGGGCGAGCTGCCTGGCGTCCAGGACGCCGAGCACATAGCTCTGGTCCTTGGCCATGTCGGAGGCGCGGTGCAGCTCACGGCTGCCGTCCTCGGTGACCACCACCGTGGCGTAGTGGCCGGTGCACACGGCGTCGAAGCCGAGGGCGAGGGCCTTGTCGAGCAGCGCGGCGAACTTGATCTTCTCGTTGCAGCGCAGGCAGGGGTTGGGCGTGCGCCCGGCCTCGTACTCCGCGACGAAGTCCTCGACGACGTCCTCGCGGAAGCGTTCCGCGAGATCCCAGACGTAGAACGGGATACCGATGACGTCGGCCGCGCGGCGGGCGTCCCGGGAGTCCTCGATGGTGCAACAGCCGCGCGCCCCGGTCCGGAAGGACTGGGGGTTCGCGGACAGGGCGAGGTGGACACCGGTCACGTCGTGGCCCGCCTCGGCGGCACGGGCGGCGGCGACGGCGGAGTCCACGCCGCCCGACATCGCGGCGAGGACACGCAGGGGGCGCTGGGAAGTCTGAGTCATAGCTCCTCCAGGGTACGGGTCGCCGGGAACCGAACGCTCGCGGATATGCGTTGTCGGTTCCATGGGGAACAACGGGAGCACCCGGGCGTCGGACAAGCCCGCAGGCAGGCCGTCGCGGAAGAAGCCCGCCGAGGGCGTCGGCCGGCGCGCGCTGCTGATCGGCGGCGGTGCGGTGGTGACCGCCGGCACGGTCGCCGTGCTCGCGCGCGACCGGGTGAAGCGATGGTGGTGGCAGGTGCCGGGCGTCGAGAAGCCGCGGAAGCCGGGCGAGCTGGACTACGCGGGGGCGACCTGGGTGGCCGCGTCGGAGGGGAACTGGCGGCGGGCCGACCGCCCGGACGACTTCCGGATCGACCGGGTGATCATCCATGTCACCCAGGGCAGCTTCGCCAGCGCGGTGAAGGTGTTCCAGGACCCCGCCCACCAGGCCGCGACGCATTACATCGTGGGGCAGGACGGGCGGGTGGTGCAGATGATCCGCGAGCTGGACGTGGCGTACCAGGCGGGCAACCGCGCCTACAACGAGCGCGCCGTCGGCATCGAGCACGAGGGGTTCGTGGACCGGCCGAAGGACCTCACCAAGGCGATGTACGCGTCCTCGGCGCGGCTCACGGCGTCGATCTGCGCCCGGCACGGCATACCCGTCGACCGGGAGCACATCATCGGGCATGTGGAGGTGCCGGGCACCGACCACACCGATCCGGGGCCGCACTGGGACTGGGACCGCTATCTGGAGCTGGTGCGCAGGGCCGCGACGGCTCCGCCCACCCCTTCGCCCAGGTCTTCGGCGAAGGCCTCCGGGTGACGGCTGACAGGCGGCGGGTGGTGGCCGTCAGCTGAGCCCGGCCGTCCTCGCCCGCTCCACCGCCGGGCCGATCGCCTCGGCGAGCGCCTTCACGTCCTCCTCGGTCGAGGTGTGGCCGAGCGAGAAGCGCAGGGTGCCCCGGGCCAGGTCCGGGTCGGTGCCGGTGGCGAGCAGGACGTGGCTGGGCTGGGCGATCCCGGCGGTGCAGGCGGAGCCGGTGGAGCACTCGATGCCCTGGGCGTCCAGCAGCAACAGGAGGGAGTCGCCCTCGCAGCCCGGGAAGCTGAAGTGGGCGTTGGCCGGGAGGCGTCCGGCCGGATCCGGGTCGCCGCCGAGCACGGCGTCCGGCACGGCCCGGCGCACGGCGGCCACGAGGTCGTCGCGCAGGGAGCCCACGCGCCGGGCGAACTGCTCGCGCCGCTCGGCCGCCAGCCGCCCGGCGACCGCGAAGGAGGCGACGGCGGGCACGTCCAGGGTGCCGGAGCGCACGTGCCGCTCCTGGCCGCCGCCGTGCAGCACGGGTACGGGGGTGTGGTCGCGGCCCAGCAGCAGCGCGCCGATCCCGAACGGGCCGCCGATCTTGTGCCCGCTGACTGTCATCGCGGCCAGTCCGGAGCGGGCGAAGTCGACCTCCAGCTGACCGAAGGCCTGGACCGCGTCGGCGTGCATGGGGATGGAGAACTCGGCTGCCACCGAAGCCAGTTCACGTACCGGCATGATGGTGCCGATCTCGTTGTTGGCCCACATCACGGTGATCATCGCGACGTCGTCGGGATTGCGGAGGATCGCCTCGCGCAGGTCTTCGGGGTGCACCCGGCCGTAGCGGTCGACCGGAAGATAGTCGACGGTCGCGCCCTCGTGCTCGGCGAGCCAGTCGACGGCGTCCAGGACCGCGTGGTGCTCGACGGGACCGGCGAGGACCCGGGTGCGGCGGGGGTCCGCGCCGCGGCGGGACCAGTAGAGGCCCTTGACGGCGAGGTTGTCCGCCTCGGTGCCGCCGGAGGTGAGGACGACCTCACTGGGACGGGCGCCGAGGGCGTCGGCGAGGGCTTCTCTGGACTCCTCGACGGTACGGCGGGCCCGGCGGCCGGCGGCGTGCAGCGAGGACGCGTTGCCGGTGACGGAGAGCTGGGCGGTCATCGCCCCGATCGCTTCGGGAAGCATCGGGGTGGTCGCGGCGTGGTCGAGGTAAGCCATGGTGGAGCCGATTCTACGAGCCCGGGGTGGGGCGCATGCCGGGCGCGTCACGGCCCGGTCCCCGCGCACGTCCGCGCGAGGTGGAGCGGACCGGCTTCCGGAGCGGTCGGGTCCCCCGGCCCGGAGCCCGATCCGGTACGGGGAGAGCGGCTCGCGGGGCCGTGTCGGCCGGCTGCGTCAGCCGCCGAAGGTCCAGGCGACCGTGCCGTTGACGGTGACCAGAACGGCGATCACGGCGAGGTCGGCGACGCCCAGGGCCAGGCCCAGGTAGGCGCGTCCGCGGCGGCGGGTGCGGCGGGCCAGGGCCAGCAGCGCCATCACGATCGCGGTGGGGCCGAGCAGGATGTTGAAGACGAGCAGCCCGACCAGGCCGAGGACGAACGAGGCGACGGCCAGACCGTCCGCTTCACGGCCCACGGCCCGGGAGGCGGCGGCACCCTTACCCGCGTCCGGGGCGGGGGCCCCGGGAGCGGATCCGGCATCGGAAGGGCCTGCGGCGCGGGTGTCGGTGTCGGTGTCGGTGTCGGTCACGCTGCGGGCGAAGTCGGTGAGGGTCATCGTGCGAGCTCCTTCGGATCGGTCCGGGACACGGCAGGCTCGGCGGGTGCGGGTGCGTCGGGCGGGTGCGTCGGGCGGGGTCAGCGGGTGCGGCGCGCGGTGCGCTCGCGGACGGCGAAGATCAGCAGCCAGCAGCCGATCACGGCCGTGCCGGCCAGGGTCAGCGGCAGCGGGATATGGGTGACCGTCCCGAGGACGATCCCCAGCAGAAGCAGCGCGGCGACGAGAACAAGCACGACGGACCCTCTCTGTGCGACGACGAGAACCATTCGGAGTACGAGTGTGCACTGACTTAGGAGTCTAATCCTCGCACCCCTTCCTGGTCTCGGAGAACGGTTGTTTACTGAATGGCATGAGTCACACCGCCGGCATCCGCCAGACCCAGAAGCTCAGAACCCGCAAGGCCCTCCTGGACGCGGCGCTCGTCCTGCTGGAGCACCAGAGCCTGAGCAGCCTGGGACTGCGGGAGGTCACCCGGGCCGCCGGCGTCACCCCGACGGCCTTCTACCGGCACTTCGAGGACACCGCGGCGCTCGGCGTCGCCCTGGTCGAGGAGACCCTGGGCAGCCTGCACGGACTGATCGGCGCGGTGCTCGCGGAGACGGGCGACAGCGAGGAGCGGCTGGACCGCAGCGTGGAGGTGCTGGCGCGCCATGTCGGCGCGCAGCCCGCCCACTTCCGCTTCATCGCCCGTGAGCAGCACGGCGGGGTGGGCCCGGTGCGCGGGGCCATCGCCGCCCAGTTGCTGCGGTTCGCGCAGGAGGTGGCGCTCGCGCTGGGCGAGGAGCCGGGGTCGGCCGGGTGGAGCGCGGAGGACCTGCTGATGCTGGGCGGCCTCTATGTGGACCACATGGTGATCAGCGCATCGGCCCTGCTGGAGGCCGGTCCCGCGGGTGAGCGCGAGGTCGTCCGGGTGGCCCGGCGGCGACTGCGGCTGGTCACCCTGGGCCGCGCGCACTGGCTGGACGAGGGGTGAGCGAAGGACACCGCCCGCGCTTGACCCTGCCGTAACAGGAGGCTCTACGGTCCCCGGGTATGAAGATCGTCGTCCATGACACCGCCTCCGCCCTGCTCGACCTCCTGCACCGCCCGCAGGCTCAACGGCCCGACGCCCTGCGGGAGATATTCGCCCCGTTGCAGGAGGTGATGTCGCGGGTGGGCGTCGGGGACCTGGTCGAGACGCACCGGGCCGGCAGCGGATTCCGGCTCGACCGGGACGAGCCACGCCATCGGGCGGCCCTGGAGCAGATGCGGGAGGCGCGGGTGTGGCAGCGCGTCGAGGAGTCCCTCGCCGCCGCGCAGGACCGGCTGGCCGCGGCGGCGCCCGACGCGCGGACCGCCGACACCGTGCACGTGGTCCTGGTCCTCGGCGACCCGGACGACCCGCTGCTGGCCCTCAACCAGGGCTACTTCGGCCTGGGCGGCATCCCCGGGGCGATCCTGCTGACGATGTGGCCCACCGCCACCGGCCTGGCGAAGATCGGGCACGCCGCCGCGCACGAGCTGCACCACAACGTCCGCTACGCCAACGTGGTCTGGGACCCGGTGGCGGTCACGGTCGGCGAGCAGGTCGTGGCCGAGGGGCTGGCCGAGGCCTTCGTACGGGAGCTGGCGGGCGAGCCGGCGATGGGGCCGTGGACGAGGTCGCTGTCCGGCACGGAGCTGGACGAGGTCTGCGCGAAGGTGGCGGCCGGGATCGACGTCGCCGGGATGCCGAACATCGCCGGGTACCTGTACGGCGACAGCACCATGCACCACCTGGGACAGCGGGCCGTCGGGCTGCCCGACTTCGCCGGGTACGCGGCCGGACTGCGCTTTGTGGACGCCCACCTCACGGTCTCCGGACTGACCGCCGCCGCGAGCGTCGCCCTGCCCGCGCGCGAGGTCCTCGGCCACGCGGGCGTGCCGACCGCCGCTTGACCCGGCGCCGGGACCCGGGCCCCGGGCTGCGGGAGACTGGAGCGATGAGGAGCCAGCAGCCACCCGCGCAGGAACCGCCCACCGACGGGCTGACCGTGGGGCGGACGGCCGCGCTCCTCGGGGTGAGCGTGAAGACACTGCACCACTGGGACGCGATCGGCCTCGTCCGGCCCGGCGGGCGTACCCGGGCCGGATACCGGGTGTACGGGGACGACGACGTCGCCCGGCTCCACCGGGTCCTCGTCTACCGGGAGATCGGCATTCCGCTCACCGCCATCGGGCGGCTCCTGGACGACCCGGAGGTCGACGCGCGCGAGCACCTGCACCGGCAGCGGGGGCAGCTCGTGGACCGGATCTCCCGGCTGGAGCGGATGGTGGGGGCGGTGGACCGCATGCTGCTGGAGTCGAAGCCCGGGATCCGGCTGACACCCGAGGAGCAGGTGGAGATCTTCGGGGCCGACTGGCAGCCCTCCTGGACCCGGGAGGCCGAGGAGCGCTGGGGCGGCACGGACCAGTGGGCGCAGTACGCGGAGCGGGCCGCCGGGATGAGCGCCGAGGACTGGAAGGACGTGGCGGCGGCCACCGAGGCCCTCGACGCCGATCTCGCCGCCGCGCACCGCACGGGCGTCGCTCCCGGCTCGGACGTCGCGGACGCCCTCGCGGAGCGGCACCGCGCGCAGATCTCGACGTACTTCGACTGCACCTACGCCCTACAGGTCTGCATCGGCCGGACGTACGTCACCGACCCCGGGTACGCCGCGTACTACGACGCGATCTCGCCGGGGCTCAACAGGTGGCTGTGCGCGGTGATCGCCGCGAACGCCGGGGCCCACGGCGTCGATCCGGAGTCCGCGGTCCGCGAGTGAGCGACGGCGGCGGGGCCCTTCAGCCCTCGGCCGCGTACACCGCGACGACCTGGGCGGCCGCCTCGGCCAGCAGCGTGCGGGCCTCGGGCGGGTCGAGGACCTCCACGGCGGCGCCGAACGCGAGGAGGGACCTCGCCCAGCCGATCTCGGACACGGCCAGCTCCGCCAGCAGCCACTCCCCCGGGGCCTCCCCCGGCCGGGGCGCGTCCGGCCGGGGCTCCCCGGTCAGCGCGCCCGCGTTCAGCCGCCGGAACAGCTCCAGGCGGGGGCGGTGCACCCGGACCCGCAGGCGTACGGCGGAGGGGCGCTCCTCCACCTCGGCGCGCAGCGTCTGCCACACCGCCGCGAGCTCCGCCCCGGCGCGCCGCCGCACCGGGTCCCCGGTCGCATCGGCCGTGTGGACGCGGTCGGCGCGGAAGAGGCGGGGGTCGCCGTCGAGGTCCGCGACCAGGTACCAGACGCCGGCCTTCACGACGAGGCCGTAGGGGTCGACGGTGTAGTCGCTCGGGGTGTCCGCGCCGCTGTGGCGGTAGCGCAGGCGCAGCCGGACGTCGGCGAGGACGGCCTCGTGGAGTTCGGCGACGTCGACGGCGGCCCGCGGTCCGCTCATCCAGCGGACCGGGTCGACGAGGACGCGGCGGCTGGTCTCCTCGGCGGCCGGGCGGTGCGGGGCGGGCAGGGCGGCCATGACCTTGCGCAGGGCGGAGGCGAGCGCGGCGTCCAGGCCGAGGGCGGCGTGCGCGTCGTCGGCGGTGAACACGAACAGGGCGCGCGCCTCGTCGGCGGTGAGGCCGGTGACGTCGGTGCGGAAGCCGGGGAGCAGGGCGATGCCGCCGTACCGGCCACGTTCGGCGTAGACCGGGACTCCGGCGGCGGAGAGCGCCTCGACGTCCCGGTAGACGGTGCGCACGGAGACGTCGAGGCGCTCGGCCAGTTCGGTGGCGGGGACCGTGCCCCGGGTCTGGAGCAGGAGGAGGACGGAGAGCAGCCGGTCGGATTTCACCGGTCCATGATGGCCGGCGCCGCCCGGGTGCCCGCGCCCCCGGGCGGCGCGGGGTCCGATCCCGTACGGCTACGCGCCGCGCGGGGTCCGATCCTGTACGGCTACGCGCCGCGCGGGGCCTTGGCCAGTTGGCGGGACTGGGCGACGAGGCGGTCGGCGCTGTCCCAGACCTCCGCGTCCTCCTCCAGGAAGCCGCCCGCGAGGTTGCGGGTGGTGATGGAGACGCGCAGCGGGCCCGGGGCGGGGCGGCAGCGGATGTGGGTGGTGAGCTCGACGGTGGGGGTCCAGCCGCTCAGGCCCAGCTCGAACGAGGTCGGCGGCAGCGCGTCGACGGTGAGCAGGAGCGACAGCGGGTCCGGGTCGCGGCCGTCGGCCAGCCCGAACCAGCCGCGCATCTCCCCCTTGCCGGACGGGGCTCCGACGGCCCAGCCGACCGTCGCCGGGTCGAGCTTGATGTCGAGGCGGTCGGTGATGGCGGAGCTTCCGGGGATCTTCGGCGCACCGTCGCTCGGTCCGAGGCAGTGGTCCCGGTCGGGCAGGGCGGGCGGCAGGGCGGTCGTGCGGACGTCGTCGGGGAGGGTGTCCAGGTCGCCGTAGGTGGCCAGGACCCGGATGCGCTCGATCTCGCTGCCGTCCTCCGCGTACTGGAAGAGGGAGGCCTGGCCCGTGGAGAGGCTGCGGCCGCTGCGCACGACCTGGGTGCGCACGACGGCGGGTCCGGGCACGGAGGCGGTGAGGTAGTGCGCCGAGACGGAGAACGGGTCGGAGTGCGGCAGGGCCTCGCCCAGCGCACGGCCGAGCAGGGCCAGCAAGTAGCCGCCGTTGACGGCGTGGATGATGGTCCAGCCCGCGGAGAGCTCGGCGTCGTAGACGCCCTCCTCGCGCAGAGTGACCGCGGTGTCCCGGTCGAACTCGCTGTCACCGATGGTTGCCCGTGCGGTCTGCGCCGCCTCTGTCGCTGCCTGTGCCATGGCATGCACGCTACATCGATAAGCCTACTGAGCGGTAGCTTTTTGAGAGCGGGATCACCGCGTCAGGTCGCGGCCGAACCCTCCTCGGCCCGTGCGGAGGAGCGGTTGTACGCGCGCGGCGCCCGCCAGTGGAAGCGCAGCGCCAGCAGGCGCAGGGCGAACGCGGCGACCACCGCCAGGCCGCTGGTCAGGGCGTTGAGGGTGTCGAAGCGGATACACAGGGCCACCGTGCTCGCGCCGACGATCGCGGGCACCGCGTACAGGTCGCGGTCCCAGCGCAGCAGCGAGGGCACCTCGTTGGCCAGCACGTCGCGCAGCACACCGCCGCCGACCGCGGTGGCCAGGCCCAGCGCCGCCGACGCGGTGAGTCCGAGGCCGTACTCGTACGCCTTGACCGTGCCGGTCACACAGAACAGGCCGAGCCCCGCCGCGTCGAACACGTTGACGCCGACCTGGATGCGCTCCACGTGCGGGTGGAGGAAGAAGACCAGGACGGCGGCGAACAGCGGGGTGATGAAGTAGCCGAGGTCGGTGAAGGCGGCGGGCGGGATCGCGCCGATCATCACGTCGCGGAACAGCCCTCCGCCCAGCGCTGTCACCTCCGCGAGGACCGCGATGCCGAAGACATCGAAGTTCTTGCGGACGGCGAGCAGGGCGCCCGAGATCGCGAAGACGAAGATCCCGACGAGGTCGAGCGCATGCTGGACGGAGGGCGTGAACAGTTCGGTGAGCACCGGGCAATTGTGCCGGTCCTACTCCGGGGCTCCGTCCTTGGCCGGTACGGCGACGGGCGCGTCGCCCTGTCCCGGCACCTTCGCGGACTTCTCCGTGGCGGGCTCGGAGGTCTCGCCCTCCGCGGTCTCCACCGCCTCGGCCGCCACCGTCTCCGTGCCGGTGACCGCCTCGATGCCCGTGACCAGGGTCTGCTTCACCGTCCCGGCCTCGATCTCCGCGGTGAAGTGGCAGGCCACCTTGTGCCCGTCGCCGGTGTCCAGCAGCGGCGGGCGCTCCGTGGCGCACTTGGTCTCCTGCACCCAGGGGCAGCGGGTGTGGAAGCGGCAGCCGGCCGGCGGGTTCGCCGGGGACGGCAGGTCGCCGTGGAGCAGGATCCGCTCCCGGCGGTCCTCGACCTCGGGGTCGGGCACCGGGACCGCCGACATCAGCGCCTTGGTGTACGGGTGCCGGGGCCCCGCGTACAGCGCGTCGCTCGGGGCCTCCTCGACGAGCCCGCCGAGGTACATCACCCCGATGACGTCCGAGATGTGCCGGACGACCGCGAGGTCGTGCGCGATGACCAGGTAGGTCAGGCCCAGCGACTCCTGGAGCTCCTCCAGCAGGTTGATCACCTGCGCCTGGACCGAGACGTCCAGCGCCGAGACGGGCTCGTCGCAGATGATCACGTCCGGCTCCAGGACCAGCGCGCGGGCGATGCCGATGCGCTGGCGCTGGCCGCCGGAGAACTCGTGCGGGTAGCGGGACATCGCGTTGGACGGCAGGCCGACCTTGGCGAGGATGTCCTTGATCTTGTCCCGGCGCTCCGCCGCGTCCTTGCCGATGCCGTGGGCGGCCATGCCCTCGGCGAGGATGGACTCGATGTTCTGCCGGGGGTTGAGGCTGCCCAGCGGGTCCTGGAAGACCATCTGGAGACGGCGGCGGAAAGCCCGCATCTCCTCGGACGGCAGCTTCGCCAGGTCGGTGCCGTCGAAGACGACCCCGCCCTCGGTGATGTCGTTCAGCCGCAGGACCGCGCGGCCGAGCGTCGTCTTGCCGCAGCCCGACTCGCCCACCAGGCCGTAGGTCTGGCCGGCCTCGACGCTCAGCGAGACGCCGTCGACCGCGTAGACGTGGCCCACCGTACGGTCGAAGAAGAGGCCCTTCTTGACCGGGAAGTGGACTTTGATGCCGTCCAGTTCGAGCAGGCTCATGCCGGGACCTCCGCCTTGGGCAGGACCGGGTTGACGCAGCGCACCTGGTGTCCGGCCGTGCGTGGTTCGGTCAGTTCGGGGGTGCCGGTGAGGCACTCCATCGTGTAGTGGTCGCACCGGGGCGCGAACGCGCAGCCGTCGGCCCAGGCGATCTTGTCGTTGATGGACCCGCGGATCGGGTGCAGCGGCTCGCCACGCGGCGCGTCGAGGCGCGGAATGGAGCCGAGCAGCCCGTGCGCGTACGGGTGGGTGGGGTGGGCGAACAGCTCGCGGCGGCCCGCCGATTCCACCGCCCGGCCGGCGTAGAGGACGTTGACCTCGTCGCAGAGGCCGGCGACGACGCCGAGGTCGTGCGTGATCATCAGCAGGGCGGTGCCCTCCTGGTCGACCAGCTCCTTCAGGAGCTCCAGGATCTGCGCCTGGATGGTCACGTCCAGCGCGGTCGTCGGCTCGTCGGCGATCAGCAGCCGGGGCGCGCAGGCGACCGCCATGGCGATCAGCGCACGCTGGCGCATACCGCCGGAGAGCTGGTGCGGGTACTCCTTGAGCCGGCGCGTCGGGTCCGGGATGCCGACCCGGTCGAGCAGCGAGGCGGCTTCCTTGCGCGCCTTCTCGCCCTTCAGCCCGCGGTGGCGCTGGAGGATCTCGGTGACCTGGATCCCGATGGGGACGACCGGGTTCAGCGAGGAGAGCGGGTCCTGGAAGATCATCGCCAGCTGGCTGCCGCGCAGGTCGCGGAGGGTGCGCTCGCTCATGCCCAGCAGGTTCTGGCCGTCGAACTCGGCACGGCCGCCGACCCGTACGCCCTTGCGGGGCAGCAGGCCCATCAGGGCGAGCGAGGTGACGGACTTGCCGCAGCCCGACTCGCCGACCAGACCCACGACCTGGCCCTGGTCGACCTCGAAGGAGACGCCGTCCACGGCCGTGGCGTCCTTGCGGCCGCGGGCGGTGAAAGTGACGCTGAGTTCCTCAACGGAGAGCAGTGACATAGGACTTCAGCCTCGCAACTTCGGGTCGAGGGCCTCGCGCATGGACTCGCCGAGCAGGGTGAAGCCGAGGGCGGTGATGATGATCCCGACGGCCGGATAGGCGGCCATCATCGGCTCGTTGTCGAAGAAGCGCTGTGCCTGGGAGAGCATCACGCCCCACTCGGGAACGGCCGGGTCGGGGTTGCCGAGGCCCAGGTAGGACAGGGCCGCGGCCTCGATGATCGCGGTGGCCAGGCTCAGCGTGGCCTGGACGATCACCGGACTCAGCGAGTTCGGCAGGATCTGCGTGAGCACGATCCGCTTGCGCCGGATGCCGACCGCCTTGGCGGCGAGCACATAGTCCGCACCGCCCTGGACCAGCATCGAACCGCGCAGCAGGCGGGCGAAGATGGGGATCTGGACGACACCCACGGCGATCATCACGGTGGTCAGCGACTGGCCGAGGACCGCGGCGATGGAGACGGCGAGCAGCAGCGACGGCAGCGACAGCATGATGTCGGTGAAGCGCATGACCACGGTGTCGACGCGCTGGCCGACCTTGCCGCCGAGGGTGGCGGCGGCTCCGGAGAGCACACCGACCAGCGCACCGACGATCAGGCCGATGAGCATGGAGACGACACCCACGAGCAAGGTCTGCCGGGCCCCGACGAGCCAGCGGGAGAACATGTCGCGGCCCAGGTGGTCCAGGCCGAACCAGTTCTCGCCGCGCATGCCGACGAACCTGCCCTGGTTCGGGAAGACCTCGCCGCGCCAGGTCTGCGCGGTGGGCCCGTGCGGTGCGACCCAGGGGCCGACGATCGCGACGAGGATGAACACGGCGATGATCGCCGCGCCGATGACGGCCATCTTGCTGGACCGCATACGGCGGAACGCCTCGCGCCACAGGCTGGTGCCGGCGACGGTCTCGGAGCTCTGGGTCAGTTCCGCGAGACGGTCGATCTTGTCTGCTTTGTTGGTCAGGATCGTCACGTCAGTGCACCCGCACTCTCGGGTCGATGATGCTGTACGCGAGGTCGACCAAGAGGTTGATGAGCACGTACACCATCGCGATGAAGAGAATGAATCCGACGAGGACCGGGTAGTCGCGGCCGTCGATCGCGGTACGGATGAAGGAGCCGATGCCGCCGAAGTCGAAGACGGACTCGGTGAGCACCGCGCCGGAGAGCAGGCTGCCGGTCAGCAGGCCGACCGCGGTGATCACGGGCAGCAGCGCGTTGCGCAGCACGTGACGGCCGCGCACGACGCGCTTGTCCAGTCCCTTGGACTCGGCGGTGCGGATGTAGTCCTCGCCGAGCACCTCCAGGACGCTGGCGCGGGTCATCCGGACGATGACGGCGAGCGGGATCGAGGCCAGCGCGACGGAGGGCAGGACCAAGTGCATGATCGCGTCCCAGCTCGCGTCGAGCTCCCCCGTCAACACCCCGTCCAGTACGGAGAATCCGGTGACCTCGGTGGCGTTGAGCCCGGTGGTGAGCCGGCCCTGGCTCGGGAACCAGCCCAGCTCCACGGAGAAGATCCCGCGCAGCAGCATGGCCAGGAAGAAGACCGGGATGCAGATGCCGAGCAGCGATCCGGAGACGGAGGCGACGTCCAGCCAGCCGCCGCGGTGCTTCGCCGCCAGGTAGCCCATCGGGATGCCCACGACCACGGCGATCAGGATCGCGGCGACGCTGAGCTCCACGGTGGCCGGGAAGCGGAGGGTGAATTCGTCCCACACTGGCTGGCCGGTCTGGGTGGAGGTTCCGAGGTCGAGCTCGAAGATGCGCTTGAGGAACCGCCAGTACTGGACGGTCACGGGCTCGTCGAGCCCGAGTGCCCGGTTGATTCTCGCTACTTCGGCTTCGGTGGCCCGCTCGCCCAGGATCGCTGAGGCGGGTCCGCCGGGCAGTCGGTTCAGCCAGAGGAACAGCAGGACCGACAGGCCGAGCAGGGTGGGAATGAGCTGGAGAAGTCTTCTTACGACGAGTCGCAGCACCCCGCATGCCCCTTTCTCACGTGCGTCGATGCGGGTCCGCCCGGCCACCTGGTTGCTGTGGCCGGGCGGACCCGCTGGTGTGCGATTACTTGAAGGAGACCTCGGCGAAGTTCTCCTGCGTCAGCGGAGAGACCTTCGGCGGGTTGACGTTCTTGGCGAACGCGATGGCCGGGGGCGACGAGGAGATCGGCACGCCCGGGACGTACTCCATGATGGCCTCGTTGGCCTTCTTGTAGGCCTCGGTGCGACCGGCCGGGTCGGCGATCTTGGAGGCCGCCTGCACGGCGTCGAAGACCTTCTTGTCCTTGAAGCCCCACTGCTTGTCGGGCCCGGCGAACCAGGTGCCGATGAAGTTGTAGCCGTCGTTGAAGTCACCGGTCCAGCCGAGCAGGTGCAGGGCGCAGGAGCCCGCCTCGGTGGCGTCCAGGTAGTCCGGGGCCCACTTCATGGCCTTCGGCTTGACGGTGATGCCGGCCTTCTCCAGGTCGGCCTTCATCAGCTCGAAGAGGTCCTGCGGGGCAGGCATGTACGGGCGGGTGACCTCGGTCGGGTAGCAGAACTCGACGGAGAGCTTCTCCTCGCCGGCCTGCTTGAGGAGGTCCTTCGCCTTGGCGGTGTCGAACGGGTACGTCTTCACCTTGTCCGAGAAGCCGGCGACCGTGTCGGGCATGAACTGGGTCGCGGCCTTGCCGCCCTCGGGCAGCTGGGTCTTGACGAGGTTCTCGCGGTCGATGGCGTGCGTGATCGCCTGACGGACCTCGGGCTTCTTCAGCGCCGGGTTGGCCGACTGGGTCATGCCGACGTAGAAGATGTTGAAGACGTCGCGGGTCGGGACCTCGAAGCCCTCCTTCTCCAGCGTCGTCACATCGGCCGGGGAGACCAGGTCGTAGCCGTCGATGTCACCCGCCTGGAGCGCCTGGCGGCGGGTCTCCTCGGTGGAGATGGTGCGGAAGACCAGGTTCTTCACCTTGGCCTTGGTGCCCCAGTAGTCGTCGAAGCGCTCGAGGGAGACTTCCTTGTTTCCCTTGTTCCACTTCGTGATCTTGTACGGGCCGGTGCCGGCGACCGTGCCGGCCTCCTGGCTGTACTTGGGGTACGTGATCGCGTCGCCCTTGGCGGTCGCGTCCTGCTTCTCGTACTCCTTCAGCGCCTTCGGCGAGTGGATCGCGAGCGCCTGGAGGGAGAAGCCGCCCGGCAGGTTCGCCGAGGTCTCGTTCACCTCGATGACGGCCGTGTTCTCGTCCTTGGCGGTGCAGGACTTGTAATTGGGCTTGGGCGCCTCGGCGTCCTCGTTCTTCGCGAACCCGCCCATGATGGTCTGCCAGTAATAGGAGACCGCGCTGGACTGGTACGTGCCCTTCCAGTTGAACCAGTGGTCGTAGTTCGCACAGACCGCGGCGGCGTTCAGCGCCTCGCCGTCGTGGAACTTGACGCCCTGCCGCAGGTTGAACGTCCAGACCTTGCCGGCCGGGTCGCTCGACCACTTCTCGGCGAGACCGCCGACCAGCTTGCTGCCGCCGGGCTCGTGCTCCAGCAGGGCCTCGAAGGCCTGGCGGGTGACGCGGAACGTCTCGCCGTCGGTCGCAAGGGCCGGGTCGAGGGAACCGGGGTCACCGGATCCGGCGAAGACGAAGGTGTTCTTGTCTCCCCCCTTGGAACCGCCCTCGTCCCGCTCGCTGGAACAGCCCGTGGCGATCAGACCGACAGCAACCGCTGTCGTGATCGCCCGGACAGCCCGGGACTTGAATATTCGCATGGGTCCACCCCTGGTTCGCCATGTGGTGAGGTTTGATGGCCGCACACTACAGACGGTGGCTACCGCAAGAGAACAGTCCGGATAGCGGTGAGACCTAGTCGAGACCCGGACAGTTAACAAACCGTCCAGTTCCGGGACATCCTCACGGGGGAAGTTAACAAGCCGGACATCGAGGGGTGTTCGACGGAGGGTGACCGGAGGCGGGGGCCGCGCCCGACCGCGCCGCCCCGGTCGTAGGGGCCGGCCGGCCTGCGCTAGCTTCCCCTCATGCTTTCCCCCATGAGCTCACAGGCACAGGTGTACGACAGAGAGTTCCGCAGGAGGGGAGTGCGCGAACAGGGCTGGGGCCGGGGCCTGGTGGCCGTGGCCGTCCTCATCTGGCTCTGGCTGGCCTACCTGCTCGTCTTCTCCTTCAGCATCGACCACGGCGGGAACTCCGGGACCGTCGCGTGCGCATCCCGCGCCTTCCACGGGGACGCCCCCTCCCACGCGTCGTACCGGGAGACCGAGGGCGAGCGCTGTGACGCCGCACGCGACTGGGGGCCGATGCTCGCCGCCTTCCTGCTCTCCCTCCCGCCGGCCACGGTCGGGACCGCGCTGTACGCCTCCGGCACGTCGGCGCTGCGCACTGCCGCGTACGCCGCGGAGATCACCCGCCTGAACGCCGCCAAGGACTCCTGAGCGGGTGCGGGCCGAGCGTCCGGACGGCTCGCCCGTCGCCGTTCAGCGGGGCTGGGGCGGGTAGCCGTATCCCGGGGCGGCGACGGGCGGCGGGCCTGCGGGGGCGTGTGCCTCGCGGTCGTAGAACGGGCGGGCGTTCGCGCGCAGCCACATGCCGACCGGGTCGTACTCGTCGGACATGGCGACGGTGGAGACCGGCAGCCCCTCGGGGACCGCCCCGACCGACTGCCGCATCATCTCGCGCACCGATTCGACGGAGGCGCGGCCGGTGTCGTAGAGGTCCAGGCCGATCGCGAGATACGGGACGCCGACCGCCGGGTGCACCCAGGCGCGGCGCAGGGAGCGGATCGCGGGGGTGCGGTGGGCGTTCTGGGTGAGCAGGGCGTAGAACTGCGGGAGTTCGATGGCGGGGTCGGAGAGCCGGAGCGGTCCGGCGGGCAGCCGGTCCAGGCCGGTGGCGATGCGGCGCAGGTCGAGCCAGGGGATGCCGACGCCGCCGCCGGGGGCGTGCGGGTTGAGCCAGATCCCCCAGCGGTCGGGGAACAGCGCGCGGGCGATGTCACGTCCGGTGACCAGCTCGTGGGCCCTGTTCCAGCCGCTGGCGGAGAGCTCCTGGGCGGAGGTGACGCAGGGGGCGTAGCCCAGGCCGTCGATCTCCATGTTCCCGTACTGGGCGTCCGGTGAGCGGGCCGTGCCGTGCCAGAGCAGCATCCAGATCCGGCCCTCGGCGACCGCGTCGAGCAGCGCCTCGTAGGTGTCGTAACGCCCGGGGGCCACCTGGCGCAGCATGTGCTCGACCTTCCCGGCCGCCGCAGTGCCTGACGCACTCACCCTGGGTTCCGCCCCTCGTCGATCCGTCGCGTTCGCGCCATCGCTCCCGGGCACAGGGGAGCGACCACGCCATCAAACCAGCTTATGCGTCACTTCTGACACCGACTTGACGCCACGGTCCGGCGGCGCCCGGTCCCGGTGCGGTCCGTGGACCCCGTACCGGTGGATCAGTCGGTCTCGTACCGGTGGATCAGTGGCCCTCGCGGCGGTAGAACGGCCGCACTCTCTCCCGCATCCAGTCGCCGACGAGGTCCTCGGCCACATCCAGCAGGACCAGGTTGACCGGCCAGGGCGCCTGGACCCGGCCGAGCGCCCGGCCGATGGCGTCCATGGGGGCGCTCTGCCCCGCGCCGTCCCAGGTGGCGAACTCGACGCCGACGAAGAGGACCGGGTCACCGCCCTCGATGCTGGCCAGCGCCCGGCGGGCGGTGCTCACCACGCCGATGGCCTCGAACTCCTCGGACACGGCGGTGAGGAAGTCGACGGGATCGTGCTGCCAGTCCGGCTCGAACAGGCGGACCCGGCCGCCGGTGGCGGGCCCGTCCAGGACGGTGCGGCCGGCCCGGCAGAGCTCGGCGACGGCGGGCGGCGGAAGCGGTATGCCCACCGCGCCGCCCGGGTTCACGGCGATGCCGACCTGCGGGGGCAGGCCCCGGGCGAAGTCGCGGGCGGGCGCGACGGCGAACGACATGTGGCTGCCGACGCAGCTGAGGAACTGGCCCTCGGAGCTGAAGACGGGGACGAAGGCCGCGCCGTCGATCTCCATCATCGGCAGGTCGAGGTCGGAGCTGGCGGGGGTGCCGCCGCCGGGCAGCGGCACCCAGACGGAGCTGCGGCCGAGCACCTCGACGAGGCGGCCGCCCGCTTCCGGGACGCCGAGCGAGGCCGTCAGCACCTCTTCGAGCTCGTTGGCGGGCCATCCCTGCTGGGGGTGCGCCGGTGCGGGTGCCGGAATATCCACTGCCTCTGTGCCCTCTCTCCACCGCCTCGGCCGCGCGCGGCGGCCGTCGTGCTCCGGCCAGCACCATAGCCTCCGCGGGCGGCGAAGGCTCAGGCCCTGTCCCGGGCCTCCGTGAAGGAGATCCGGCCGAGCGCCGTCGCGGCCACGCGGTCCAGCAGCACCGCGGAGGTGCAGCCGACGGGCAGCAGCCCCTGTTCGGTGTCGCGGAGCAGCCGGGCCACCGCGTGCCGGTGGCGGGCGAAGGCGTATCCGGAGACCCCGCGGCCGCGCTCGCGCTGTCCCTGCCGGGCCACCTCGGGCGTCACGTCGAGCAGGATCAGATGCAGGGTGCGGCCCCGGCTCACGGCGTGCCGGGCGAGCCAGCCGCGTACCCAGGTCTGGGTTCCGCAGTCGTGCACGACGACGGATGCGCCGGAGCGCAGGGCGTTCCAGAGGCCGAGGTAGTGCGCGACGCGCACGAGCGGGCGGTACAGGGCGTAGGGAAGTAAGCCGGGAAGCGCGGCAGCCCAGCTGTCGCGGGTGTTCTGGGAGTCGATGGCGCGGCCCCGCGCGGCCCGCTGGATGAGGGTCGACTTGCCGCTGCCGGGGAGTCCGGAGACCACCACGACATCGCCGGCGGTGAAATCGAGGCTGTACGGGCCGCATCCGGTGCGCCCGCGCAGGTCGCGTACCACCGGCGCGTGCTCGGTCAGCAGCTCCCGCACGGGTGCGCCGGGCTGTGCGGGCATCGCGCCGTGCGCGACCCCCGCGGTCGGTGCCGACCGCTGCAACGTCATCGCCCATCCCCCTGCCGTCGGGTCACCCACGCCTGCCCCTGAAGTGTAAAGAAAAGGCAATGCGGCACAACCGGCCTCGCTGTCCTCACCGGCGTGGGGACCTGGCCCCCCACTCTCCCGCAATGCGTGCGATGATGACCCCGCCAACTGCATACCGGCCGTTCGAATCCACGCGGGAGAGTTCCGGCCACAGTGTGAGCCGGGCGCCGAAGGAGCAAGATCCTCCCTTGAATCTCTCAGGCCCCGTACCGCGTGGATGAGGCAGATCTGAAAAGCGAGCCGCCCCGCGGCTCCACCCAAGGTGCAAGCCGAGCCCTGTGAACAGGGGCGCCCTCCGGGGGCATACCCCGTCAGGGGCTATCGGCGAACCTCTCAGGTTCCGATGACAGATGGGGAGGATTCGTCCTGACGTCGTCATGCCCTGGAGCCGTATCCATGAGCACGCCCCCCCGTCTCACCGCCCTCGACGCGCTGCACCGCTCGCTCGGCGCCACCATGACCGACTTCGCGGGCTGGGACATGCCCCTGCGGTACGCCAGTGAGCGCGAGGAGCACAACGCCGTACGTACCCGGGCCGGCCTCTTCGACCTGTCGCACATGGGCGAGATCACCGTCACCGGGCCCGAGGCCGCCGCCTTCCTCGGCTACGCGCTGGTCGGCAACATCGCCACCATCGGCAACGGCCGGGCCCGCTACACGATGATCGTCCAGGAGGACGGCGGGATCGTGGACGACCTGATCGTCTACCGCCTGGGCGAGCCGGGGGCCACCGAGTACATGGTCGTCGCCAACGCGGGCAACGCGCAGATCGTGCTGGACGCGCTGACCGCCCGTGTCGAGGGCTTCGACGCCCGGGTGCGCGACGACCGGGACGCGTACGCGCTGCTCGCCGTCCAGGGCCCGGAGTCGCCCGCCATCATGAAGGCCGTCACCGACGCCGACCTGGACGGGCTGAAGTACTACGCGGGCCTGCCGGGCACGGTGGCCGGGGTCCCGGCGCTCATCGCCCGTACCGGCTACACCGGCGAGGACGGCTTCGAACTGTTCGTCGCGCCCGAGCACGCCGAGCAGCTGTGGCGGGCGCTGACCGAGGCCGGCTCCGCGCACGGGCTGATCCCCTGCGGCCTCTCCTGCCGGGACACGCTGCGCCTGGAGGCGGGCATGCCGCTGTACGGGCACGAGCTGACGACCGCGCTGACCCCGTTCGACGCGGGGCTGGGCCGGGTCGTGAAGTTCGAGAAGGAAGGCGACTTCGTCGGCCGCGAGGCGCTGACCGCCGCCGCCGAGCGCGCAGAGACAGCACCGCCGCGCAAGCTGGTCGGTCTGATCGCCGAGGGCCGCCGGGTCCCGCGCGCGGGCTTCCCGGTCGTCGCCGACGGCAAGGTGATCGGCGAGGTCACCTCCGGCGCCCCCTCCCCGACCCTGGGCAAGCCGATCGCCATGGCCTACGTGGACGCGGCCTTCGCCGCCCCCGGCACCGAGGGCGTGGGCGTGGACATCCGGGGCACGCACGAGCCGTACGACGTCGTCGCGCTGCCGTTCTACAAGCGCCAGAAGTGATATCCCGGGAGAACCCGGACCTTCTCACCCCACGCAGGCGTCACAGAAGTGACGTACCTCCGTCTCACACCGCAAGACCACCGTTCATCAGCACTCCCCCGCGTACAGGAGAATTCAGGTCATGAGCAACCCCCAGCAGCTGCGGTACAGCAAGGAGCACGAGTGGCTGTCGGCCCTCGAGGACGGCGTGGCCACCATCGGCATCACGGAGTACGCGGCCAACGCGCTCGGTGACGTCGTCTACGCCCAGCTCCCGGAGGTCGGCGACACCGTGACCGCGGGCGAGACCTGCGGCGAACTGGAGTCGACCAAGTCGGTCAGCGATCTGTACGCGCCGGTGACCGGTGAGGTGACGGCGGCCAACCAGGACGTCGTGGACGACCCCTCGCTGGTGAACTCCGCTCCCTTCGAGGGCGGCTGGCTGTTCAAGGTGCGCGTCGAGGGGGAGCCGGACGACCTGCTCTCCGCCGACGAGTACACCGCGTTCTCCGGCAACTGAGACCTAAGGGACCCCCTGATGTCGCTTCTGAACTCCTCCCTCCACGAGCTGGACCCGGACGTCGCCGCCGCCGTCGACGCCGAGCTCCACCGTCAGCAGTCCACCCTCGAAATGATCGCCTCGGAGAACTTCGCTCCGGTCGCGGTCATGGAGGCGCAGGGCTCCGTCCTCACCAACAAGTACGCCGAGGGCTACCCCGGCCGCCGCTACTACGGCGGCTGTGAGCACGTCGACGTCGTCGAGCAGATCGCGATCGACCGGATCAAGGCCCTGTTCGGCGCCGAGGCCGCGAACGTCCAGCCGCACTCCGGCGCGCAGGCGAACGCCGCCGCGATGTTCGCGCTGCTCAAGCCGGGCGACACGATCATGGGCCTGAACCTGGCCCACGGCGGTCACCTGACCCACGGCATGAAGATCAACTTCTCCGGCAAGCTCTACAACGTGGTCCCCTACCACGTCGACGAGAGCGGCGTCGTGGACATGGAGGAGGTCGAGCGCCTCGCCAAGGAGTCCCAGCCGAAGCTGATCGTGGCCGGCTGGTCCGCCTACCCGCGCCAGCTGGACTTCGCCGCCTTCCGCCGGATCGCGGACGAGGTCGGCGCGTATCTGATGGTCGACATGGCGCACTTCGCGGGCCTGGTCGCGGCCGGTCTGCACCCCAACCCGGTGCCGCACGCCCATGTCGTCACCACCACCACGCACAAGACCCTCGGCGGTCCGCGCGGCGGCGTGATCCTCTCCACCCAGGAGCTCGCCAAGAAGATCAACTCCGCGGTCTTCCCGGGTCAGCAGGGCGGCCCGCTGGAGCACGTGATCGCGGCCAAGGCCGTCTCGTTCAAGATCGCGGCGGGCGAGGAGTTCAAGGAGCGCCAGCAGCGCACCCTGGACGGCGCGCGGATCCTGGCCGAGCGCCTGGTCCAGCCGGACGTCACCGAGGTGGGCGTCTCCGTCCTCTCCGGCGGCACCGACGTGCACCTGGTCCTGGTCGACCTGCGCAACTCCGAGCTGGACGGCCAGCAGGCCGAGGACCGGCTCCACGAGCTGGGCATCACGGTCAACCGGAACGCCATCCCGAACGACCCGCGTCCCCCGATGGTCACCTCGGGCCTGCGGATCGGCACCCCGGCGCTGGCCACCCGCGGCTTCGGCACCGAGGACTTCACCGAGGTCGCGGAGATCATCGCCGCCGCCCTCAAGCCGTCCTACGACGCGGACGACCTCAAGGCCCGCGTGGTCGCGCTGGCCGACAAGTTCCCGCTGTACCCCGGCCTGAAGTAACACCTGGCCTGCGGTTCTGCACGTTCGGGCGGGGCACCGCGCACACTGAACAGAGTGAGCGCGGTGCCCCGAACCGTGTCCCCTGCTCCACCCTTTGTCCCTGCTTGCCCCGCGGGCCCCATCCCGGCCCGTTCCGCACCACCGGCCCGTTCCCGCACCACCCAGGCAGACAACGGCGTCTTCCAACCCCAAGGAGTACTCCCGTGGCCATCTCGGTCTTCGACCTCTTCTCGGTCGGCATCGGCCCGTCCAGCTCCCACACGGTGGGCCCGATGCGCGCCGCCCGGATGTTCGCGCGCCGCCTGAAGAACGAGGGTCTGCTCGCGCACACCGTCTCGATACGGGCCGAGCTGTACGGCTCCCTCGGCGCGACCGGCCACGGGCACGGCACGCCCAAGGCGGTCCTGCTCGGCCTGGAGGGCGAGTCGCCGCAGACCGTGGACGTGGAGTCGGCCGACGCCCGGGTGGAGGAGATCCGCTCCGGCGGCCGGCTCAACCTGCTGGGCATGCACGAGATCGCCTTCGCCTTCGACGAGGACCTGATCCTGCACCGCCGCAAGGCGCTCCCGTACCACGCCAACGGGATGACGATCCTCGCGTACGACACCGAGGGCGCTCCGGTGCTGCAGAAGACGTACTACTCGGTCGGCGGCGGCTTCGTCGTGGACGAGGACGCGGTGGCCGGCGAGAACCCGATCGTCCCGGACGACACGGCGCTGCGGCACCCGTTCCGCACCGGCGACGAGCTGCTGCGGCTGTCCCGCGAGACCGGCCTCTCCATCTCCTCGATGATGCTGGAGAACGAGCTGGCCTGGCGCACCGAGGCCGAGATCCGCTCCGGCCTGCTGGACATCTGGCGCGTCATGCAGGCCTGCGTCTCGCGCGGCATGTCCCGCGAGGGCATCCTCCCCGGCGGCCTCAAGGTCCGCCGCCGCGCCGCGAACTCGGCCCGCCAGCTGCGCGCCGAAGGCGACCCGCAGGCCCACGCGATGGAGTGGATCACCCTCTACGCGATGGCGGTCAACGAGGAGAACGCGGCGGGCGGGCGCGTGGTCACCGCTCCCACCAACGGCGCGGCCGGCATCATCCCGGCCGTCCTGCACTACTACATGAACTTCGCGGCCGGCGGCTGCACCGAGGCGGAGAAGGAGGACAGCGTCGTCCGCTTCCTGCTCGCGGCGGGCGCGATCGGCCTGCTCTTCAAGGAGAACGCCTCGATCTCCGGCGCCGAGGTCGGCTGCCAGGGCGAGGTCGGCTCGGCCTGCTCGATGGCGGCCGGAGCCCTGGCCGAGGTCCTGGGCGGCTCCCCCGAGCAGGTGGAGAACGCCGCCGAGATCGGCATGGAGCACAACCTGGGCCTGACGTGCGACCCGGTCGGCGGCCTCGTCCAGATCCCCTGCATCGAGCGCAACGGCATGGCGGCGGTGAAGGCGGTCACCGCGGCGCGGATGGCGCTGCGGGGCGACGGCAGCCACAAGGTCTCCCTCGACAAGGTCATCAAGACCATGAAGGAGACCGGGGCCGACATGAGCGTGAAGTACAAGGAGACGGCCCGGGGCGGGCTCGCGGTGAACATCATCGAGTGCTAGGCGCCCAGGCCCTGACCGTGCGCGCGGTGCCTTAGCACCGCGCGCACGGTCAGGGCCTGCCCTTCTCCCCGCAGCGAGGAGTCCCGGGAATCTCCCTGGGACCGGTGCGCGAGGCCCTGCGCGGTCCGGTGACGTCTCCCTGACCAGACGCGGGTGCGGCAGGTTCCCCCCGACCGGGGTCCCCCCGACCGCGCACCACTTTCTCGCCAACACGTATCGATATTCTTCGAACGACATCGCATTGAAGGCGAGCGGAGCCATCGGTTCCCCCCATGCGAGGCCCCATCGAGCTGCGAAACCACGGCTGCTCCGCCACCCCACCTTGCCTTGTGCCCATTCTTGTCCCCGGTCTTCCGCTTTCGTTCGGAACCGTGTCAGCATGCAGGCGGCGCGAATCCCTCTCATGTGACCTCGAGTGATGCCGTTTGATCACTTGGGTTTCGGCCACATCAGGGGATCGTGCGGGAAATGGCATCTAACGGGGCATCCGGTGCCCCGTCTCCTGCCTCATGACGTCGAGGAGTGACATGCGCAAGGTTCACAAGATGTCGATCGCCCTCTGCGCGGGGGCGCTGCTGGTCCCCGTCGCGGTGGCGGTCGTCGGTTCCACCGCGGCGGCGGGCTCCACCGAGAAGCTGCACGTGGGCTACGAGAGCGGAACCCTGAACTCAGGCGTGGAAGGCCTGAGCACCTCGCACGCGACGGCCCCGGACGCCTCCGGCGTCGTGCGGACCGCGCACGAGGGCTCGTACGCGGTTCAGCACAAGGTGACGCTCGGCGACCCGGGCTACGAGTCCAACGGAGCGCCGCGCAGCGAGAGCGCGACGGACCTGGTTCCGTCGGGGCGCTTCGACGTGGGTGACGAGCAGCGCTACGAGTTCAGCGTGCTGCTCAAGGACTGGAAGGCGTACGCGCCGGGAGACAGCGAAGCGGGCGACATCGTCTTCCAGGGCAAGCACGCGGGTGACAATCCGCCGGCGTTCTACCTGATGGCGCAGCGCAACGCGATCGCCTTCCGGTCACCGCACCTGGACCGCCAGTCGACGGTCGTGGAGGACCTCCGGCCGTACGTGAACAAGTGGCTGAGCTTCCGCGTGGACGCGCGCTGGACCAGCGACGGGACGGGCTACTTCAAGGTCTTCGTGCGGCTTCCGGGGCAGTCCGACTACCAGCACGCCGTCTCCTACGAGGACGTGCGCACCTACCAGCCGGAGAACCCGGCCGAGCACGGCTACATCAAGTGGGGGCTCTACCGCCCCTCGCAGTCGATCGAGAACGGCGACGTGCCCACGCGGATCGTCCAGCACGACGACATCCGCGTGTCGGACCTCTCCTGACCCCCCACCCGCGAAACCCGACACTCTCCAGGAGTACAGATGACCGACTCCCCTTCCCTGAGCAGGCGCCGACTGCTCCAGGCCGGCGGCGCGCTCGGGCTGGCCACGGCCGCGGGTTCCGTTCTCGCCGCGCAGGCCGGTGCGGCGCCCGGTGCCGAGCCCCCGGCGACGGTGACGGACCTGGGCCCCGGCCTGGTCCAGTTCTCGCTGATGAGCGGGGTGTTGGTCGGTGACACCGTGTACATCGGGTCGCGCAACATGAACCCCTCCAGCGTGATCGGGTTCCATCTGCCGAGCCGCGAGGTGGTGTCCGTGACCACCCTCGACGCGGGGCCCGAGCCCTCCATCCAGGCGCTCGCCGCCGACCCCACCGGCCGGTATCTCTACATCGGGCTCCTGGTGAAGGCCGACCAGGGCAAGCCGAACCTCTTCCGGTGGGACCTGCGGACCCCCGAAACCCCCGCCGTGGCCGTCGGCAGGACCGGGGACCGGGACATCCGCGATCTCTCGGTCGCCCCCGACGGGACGGTCTTCGCCGTGGGCGGCGTCCCGGCGAAGCCCCCCGTGCTGTGGCAGTACGACCCCGCCAGCGGCGCCGTGACCGATCTGGGCGCCCCCGACCCGAAGGCGACCCTGGCCAGGGCGGTCGCGGCCACCGACACCACCGTCTTCTTCGGGGCGGGCAGCGTGCTGTCCGGCGGGAGCGGCGCGAGCAAGGCGTCCCTGTTCGCCTACGACCGGCAGAGCCGCGCGTTCACCTCGATCGTGCCCAAGGAGATGGAGAAGGACCCCAGCCTGCGGGAACTCGCCGTCCTGGACGGAAAGCTGATCGTCGGCACCTCGGGCGCGGTCGATCCCGCGAAGCTCGCCGTGATGGACCTGGACGACCTCTCCTCGTACACCGTGGTCGAGACCGGGGGCGCGGTCATCAAGTCGTTCGCCGCCGACGCCGAGCGGATCTACTTCGCCTCCGAGTCGGGTGTGGAGGCCTACACGAAGGCGGAGGGGACGATCTCCCCCGTGGAGTTCACCGGACCGGATCTCGGTGAGATCTGGGGGGTGGACCACAACGACGGCAGGCTGACGGTCGTCTCGGGCTACGGCTTCGTCGCCGAGATCGATGTGGCGGCCCGTACGTCGGTGGTCACCGACCTGCACGGAGCGGGCGCGAAGGCGGGTCCGCAGGCGGGCATGGGGATCGCCGCCGGCCGCGGGTACGTCTATCTCGGCGGCAACGGCGCCATCTCCCGGCGCGATCTGAGGACCGGCGAGGTCGTCAACCTGCGGGCGCCCGGCGAGGCCAAGGACGCCGAAGTGCTCGAGGGCGTCCTGTACACCGGCCAGTACAACTCGCAGGGCATCTGGCGGTACGACCCCTCCCGGCGGCAGCAGCCGCAGCAGGCCGCGAAGTTCCCCAACGAGCAGAACCGCCCGCTGGACACCTCGTGGGATCCGGACAACAAGCTGCTCCTCGTCGGCGTGCAGTCCGACACCGAGGGCGGCGGCGCGCTGTGGACGTACTGCCCGAAGACCCGGAAGTCGGCCTCCTACGTCAATCCGATCGACGACGTCCAGCATGTGAGGGCCGTGGCCAACCGCGACGGCATCGCCTATCTGGGCGGCGACAACACGGCGAAGGAGGGGCCGCGCGCCACCGTCGTCGCCGTCGATCCCGTCGACGGCGAGGAGCGCTGGCGGGTCGATACGGAGCAGGCGGCGGGCGTGGCGGCGCTGGCGGTGCAGGGCCGGAACCTCTACGGACTCACCACGAAGGGCGGTCTGTTCGTCGTCGACGTGCGGACCCGGAAGGTGGTGCACACCGCTGACGTCGGTGCGGTCAGCAAGGGCTTCGCCGCCCTGGTCACCAACCGGGGCGCGGTCTACGGGGTCTCGGACACCACGCTCTTCCGCTTCCACCCGAAGACGTTCGCCGTCAGCACGGTCGTCGCCGGGATCGACGGCGCCTGGTACAGCGGTCCCCATCTCAACGTGTACGACGGGCTGCTCTACACGCTCCGCGGACACCACCTCGTCGCGATCGACGACCGGCCCCCGCGCTGAACCGGGGCCGATCGGAAGATCCATCGTTCCCGGCCGATGCTGACCTTTGATTGATATCTTTCGGTTGTCGAGTGAAATCCAGCTCACTCGCTACCGAGAGGGGACGAAGGTGTTGGCTGACGAGCGCCGGGAAGCGATCCTGCGGGCGGTGGAGCTCCGGGGGGCGATCACCGTCACGGCTCTGGCGGAGGAGATGGGCGTTTCCGCCGTCACCTTGCGGCAGGACGTGCGGGAGTTGGCCGGCCGGGGTCTGCTGACCCGGGTGCACGGCGGGGCCAAGGCCCTGGCCCCGGCCGGTCCCGGGCCGGCCGAGGCCCCGGTCCCCGCTCCGCCGCCCACCGCCGGGAACTACGCGGTCGGCCTGGTGGTGCCGCCGGGCGGCTACTACTACGCGGAGGTGATCCGCGGCGTCCAGAACGCGGCCCGCGCACGCGGCGTCCGCGTCGTGCTCGCCGTCTCCGGGGAGTCGCTCGCGGAGCACCAGGAGCAGGTCCGCCAACTCATGGCCGGTGGGATCGACAGCGTGTTGTTGATGCTGCACCCGGGTCTGCGCCCGGTGGACGAGACCGAGCAGTGGCTGAGCACCCTGGAGGTGCCGGCCGTCCTGGTGGAGCGCAGGGCGGGGATCAGGGCCGGCCGGTTGGAGCAGGTGACCTCCGACCACGCCTACGGCGCGGCCCTGGCGGTCCATCATCTCGCGGGCCTGGGACATGACCGGGTGGCCCTGGTGGCCCGGGTCGAGAGCCCCAACACGGCCCTGCTCAGCGCCGGGTACGCCGAGGCCGTGGAGACGCTCGGGCTGCGGCCGGGCCCGGAGTACCGCGTCGTCACCGCCGGGGACCCCAGCCAGGCCGACCGGCGCTTCGACGAGGTCGTCCGGGCCGTGGAGGCCGGTGAGGTCCGGGCGGCTCTGGTGCACAACGACATCGATGCCATCGCTCTCGTGGGCATCCTCGAAGCACGAGGGCTGCGGGTGCCGGAGGATCTGGCCCTGGTCACCTACGACGACGAGGTCGCCGAGATGAGCAAGGTGCCCCTCACCGCGGTGGCTCCCCCCAAGCAGACGGTCGGGGCCTGGGCCCTTGACCTGGCGGTCCGCAGATTGTCCGACCCCTCCACCCCGCTCGCCGAGATCCTGCTCCGCCCGGAACTGCGGGTCCGCGCGTCCTGCGGGGCCGTGCGCCGGGGAACTGCCTGATCACTTAATACCGTATGGCTTCGTTTCCAAAAAACCGAAAGCGAATGCATTGACTGACTGTCGTACGTAACGAATGATTGCGGTGACACCCCAGTAAACGATCGGTGGCACATCATGATTCGTAGACGTCTGACAGCGCTGGTCTGTACCGTCGCGGCCCTCGGCCTGCTCGCCACGGGATGTGGGGACGCGGACAGCGGGAAACCCGCGGCGGAGAAGGGCACGGGGAAGGTCACCTTCTGGTCCTTCGTCAAGGGCTCCGACGAGGTGGCGGAGGCCTTCAACCGGTCCCACCCGGACATCGAGGTGAACTTCGAGGCGGTGCCCTCGGGCCAGGAGTACTACTCCAAGCTCACCAACGCCGTGAAGGCCGGAACGGTCCCGGATGTCGCGGTGGCCGAGTTCGCCCAGCTGCCCGAGTTCGCCACGCAGGGCAAGCTGGAAGGCCTGGGCGACCGGCTCGGGCCGCTGGTCAAGGACCATTTCCCGGAGCCGACACGGGAGTTGGTCGAGCTGGGCGGTGAGACCTGGGGCGTTCCCCGCGACGCCGCGCCGCTGATGATGTTCTACCGGAACGACTTCTTCAAGACCCACGACATCGACGTCCCCACGACCTGGGACGCGTACCGGGACATGACCGCTCAGGTGAAGAAGGCGGACCCCAAGGCCCGCGGCGGAGTCCTGTACACCGACAACCCGGGCCTGCTGACCGCCCTCGCCCAGCAGGCCGGATCGCGGTGGTTCGACACGGAGAAGGACGCCTGGAAGGTGTCGCTGACCGACGCGCCCTCCCGGAAGGTCGCCGACTACTGGGGCGGCCTCGCCCGCCAGGACCTCGTCCACTCGCTGAGCTCGCTGGACCCGTTCTGGACGAGCGTCCAGCAGAACCGGACCGTCGCCTACGTCTGCGCCAGCTGGTGCGCCGGAGCCCAGCAGGCCACCGTCGCCGACCAGAAGGGCAAGTGGTCGGTCGCCCCGGTCCCCACCTGGGACGGCAAGCCGGCGTCCGCCATGTACGGCGGCTCCTCCTTCGTCATCCCCAAGGGCGCCAAGAACAGCGCGGCCGCCGCCGAGTTCATCAAGTGGATCACCACCGACCCCGAGGGCATGAAGGCGTGGGTCTCCACCGGCACCAGCAGCATGTTCCCCGCCGACCCCCGGCTCGTGCCGGTCACCAAGGCCGCCTTCCCCACCGACTACTTCGGCGGCCAGGACGTCTACGCCGTGGGCAGTGAGTCCTACCGGGCGGTCCGGCCCGGCTGGACATGGGGCCCCGTCATGGGAACCACGAACACCGCGATCGTCGACCGGCTCCCCCAGGTCGCCGACGGCAGGACCCGGCTCATCGACGTCTTCGCCGACGCCCAGGGCGCCACGGTCAAGGACATGGAACGCCGCGGGATGAAGGTCGCCCCGTAAGGGGCCCGGACGCGAACCACAGGTGAGCCGATGTCCGCCCCACCCGGCGAGGCCGGCATCGGCCCGCCCCCCGCACCTTCCCGCTCTCCTCGAGAAAGGCCCGGTATGACAAGCCCGTCAGCCCGCGCCCAGCGCCGAACCGCCGCGCTGCTTCTGGCACCGTTCTTCGTTCTCTTCACCGCCGTCACCATCGCCCCGCTGGTCTACGCGGGCTGGATGAGCCTGTTCACCACCCGCACGTCCGGCCTCGGCTTCGGCGGCGCGGAGGACGTCTTCGCCGGAGTGGACAACTACGTCCAGGCGTTGTCGGACCCCGCCTTCCGCAGCGGATTCGTCACCATCGCCGCGTACGTCGCCATCTACATCCCGGTGATGATCGGCGGCGCACTCGTGCTCGCCCTGCTGCTGGACACGGCGCTGGCCAAGGCACGGGCCTTCTTCCAGCTGGCCCTGTTCCTCCCGCACGCGGTGCCCGGTCTCATCGCGGCGCTCATCTGGGTCTACCTGTACACGCCGGGGCTGAGCCCGGTGACCGACTTCCTCGCCTCCGGCGGCCTCGACATCGACTTCCTGTCGGCGGACAACGCGGTGTTCTCCGCGGCGAACATCGCCGTCTGGGAGTGGATCGGCTACAACATGGTCATCTTCTACGCCGCACTCCAGGCGGTGCCGGGCGAGACCCTCGACGCGGCGAAGATCGACGGCGCAGGCGGCATCCGCACCGCCCTGTCCATCAAGGTGCCGATGATCCGCCCGGCCATCGCCCTCGCCGTGCTGTTCACCGTGATCGGATCGGTCCAGCTCTTCACGGAGCCGAAGGTCATCTACAGCGCCTCCAGCTCGATCGGCAGCAGCTGGACGCCCAACATGTTCGTCCAGACCGCCGCCTTCACCCACAACAACTTCGGCCTCGCGGCCGCCGCCTCGCTGCTCATCGCGGTGTTCGCCGCGGCCCTGTCCTTCCTCGTCACCCGTCTTTCGCGCAGCAGGAGCAAGCCGTGACCCAGCCCACGACACGCCCCGCCCCGGCCCCGCGCGGCCCGGGGAAGCGTCCCTCGGTCCTGCTGTCCAAGGCCGGCGTGACCGCGATGCTGGGCCTCGCCGCCCTCTACACGCTCCTGCCGATGCTCTGGCTGGTCCTGTCGTCGACCAAGAGCCGTCAGGATCTCTTCGCCACGAACGGCTTCGCCCCGGGCGAGGAGTTCGCGCTCGTCGACAACCTGCGGTACCTGTTCGAGGCCGACAACGGCATCTTCCTGCGCTGGCTGCTCAACACGGTCCTGTACGCCGGTGTCGGCGCGCTGCTGGCCACGGTGTTCAGCGTGGCCGCCGGGTACGCGTTCGACAAACTGAGCTTCCCCGGCAAGGAGCGGATATTCTCCCTCGTCCTGCTCGGCGTGATGGTGCCGGGGACCGCGATGGCGATCCCGCTGTATCTGATCGCGGCCGAGCTCGGACTGGTGAACAGCTTCTGGGGGGTGTTCATCCCCGGGCTGGTGTTCCCGTTCGGGGTGTATCTGGCCCGGGTCTTCAGCGCGTCCTACGTCCCCGGCGAGGTCCTCGAAGCGGCCCGGATGGACGGGGCAGGCGAGTTCCGGACCTTCTGCCGGATCGCCCTGCCCATGATCGCGCCCGGCTTCGTGACCATCTTCCTCTTCCAGTTCACCCAGATCTGGAACAGCTTCTTCCTGCCCCTGGTGATGCTGTCCGACGAGGATCTCTTCCCGGTCAACCTCGGTCTGTACGTCTGGTACTCCTCCGCCCTCTCCCAGGGGCACCCGCAGGACTACCTCCTGGCGATCGTCGGATCGCTGGTGTCCGTGGTCCCCCTGGTCGTCCTCTTCCTGATGCTCCAGCGGTTCTGGAAGTCCGGCATGACCGCCGGCGCCGTCAAGTAGGCCATCTCCCCGAGGATTCCCATGACCCCCGTGCCTCCCGTGCCCGCCCGCCCGCGCGCCCTGTTCGCCATGGGCCGCCGGCACCGCGACGCCCTCTTCCCGCCGGCCGTGACCGACGAGCTGACCCGCCACGTCGACATCGACCCGCGGGTCCTCGCCGAGGACTTCGGCCGGGTCCCGGGCCTGGCGGCCGTCGAGATCCTGATCACCTCCTGGGGCTGCCCGCCGCTCGACCGCGCCGTCCTGGACCGGATGCCCGCGCTGAAGGCAGTCGTGCACGCGGCGGGCAGCGTCAAACACCATGTGACGGAGGCCTGTTGGGACCGGGGTCTGCTCGTCTCCACCGCGGCCGCCGCCAACGCCGTACCCGTCGCCGAGTACACGCTCGCCGCCATCCTCTTCGCCAACAAGCGCGTACGGGAGATCGGCGGGCTCTACCGCGAACACCGCGACGTCCTGGACTGGGCGGCCCACTACCCCGGCTTCGGCAACTACCGCAGGACGGTGGGCCTGGTGGGTGCGTCCCTCGTGGGCCGCAGAGTGCTGGAACTGCTGCGCCCCCACGACTTCGACGTCCTGCTGAGCGATCCCCACCTCGACGAGGCGACGGCGCGTTCGCTGGGGGCCCGGCTCGTGGAGCTCGACGAGATGCTGGCCCTCTGCGACGTCGTCTCGCTGCACGCCCCCGCCCTGCCCGAGACCCACCACCTGCTCGACGCCCGCAGACTGGCGCTCCTGCGCGACGGCGCCACCCTCGTCAACACCGGCCGGGGCTCGCTCATAGACACCGAGGCCCTCACCGCCGAGGCGTTGTCGGGACGGATCCACGCGGTCCTGGACGTCACCGAGCCCGAGGTGCTGCCGGCGGCGTCGCCGCTGTACTCGCTGCCGAACGTCCTGCTGACCCCGCATATCGCGGGATCGCTCGGCGGCGAACTCCAGCGCATCACCCGCAGCGCCCTGGACGAGGTCGAACGCTACTGCGCCGGGCGGGAGTTCGCCCATCCGGTGACCCGCGCCGCCCTGACCACCTCGGCCTGATCCGCGCCGGAGAAAGGGAGTTCGCCCATGTCCCCGACCAGCCGTCTGCCGGACGTCCTCGTCTACACCCGCACGACGGGCTACCGGCACGACTCGATCCCCGCCGCGCGCGCCGCCCTGCGCGAACTGGGCGAGGACGCGGGCTTCACGGTGGAGACCTCCGAGGACCCCGCGGTCTTCACCGACGCCTCCCTCGCGGGACGCGGCGCGGTCGTCTTCCTGTCCACGAGCGGCGATGTCCTCACCCACGAGGGACGGGCGGCCCTCCAGCGCTGGACCACCGCAGGCGGCGGCTTCCTGGGCATCCACTCCGCCGCGTGCACCGAATACGCCTGGCCGTACTACGGCGAACTGCTCGGTGCGCGCTTCGCCGGCCACCCCGACGTCCAGCCAGGCACCGTGCTGGTCGAGGACCCGGACCATCCGGCGACGCGCCACCTCCCGCCGCGCTGGGAGTGGACCGACGAATGGTACGACTTCCGGGCCGCCCCGCGCCGCCCCGGCGTGCGGGTCCTCGCCACCGTCGACGAGACCGGTTACGAGGGAGGCGGCATGGGCGCCGATCACCCCCTGGTCTGGTGCCAGGAGTCCGGCGCGGGCCGCTCCTTCTACACGGCGCTCGGCCACGCGGCCGACGCCTACACCGACCCGGCCTTCCGCCGCCACCTGTTGGGCGGCCTGCGCTGGGCGGCGGGCTCGGCGGGCTGATCCGCCGAGCCGGATCCCGCGTCGCCCCCTGATCGGGAGCAAGCGCTTTCCCCACCTCTGGGGAGCGCGGCCACAAGGAAAGGACCCCCTCCATGACCCGCAGGACCATCGGCATCGTGATGAACGGCGTGACCGGCCGGATGGGCTACCGCCAGCACCTGGTGCGCTCGATCCTGGCCATCCGCGAGCAGGGCGGACTCGCCCTGGACGGCGGCGAGGTGCTGTGGCCGGAACCGATCCTGGTCGGCCGCAACGCGCACAGGATCGAGGAGCTCGCCGACCGCCACGGCCTCACCCGCTGGACCACCTCCCTCGACGAGGCGCTGGCCGACCCGATCGCCGAGATCTACTTCGACGCCCAGGTGACCCGGGCGCGCGAGCAGGCGCTCAAGGCAGCCATCGCCGCGGGCAAGCACGTCTACACCGAGAAGCCCACCGCCGAATCGCTCGACGCGGCGCTGGAGCTGGCACGTCTGGCCCGCGCGGCCGGGGTGGCCAACGGCGCCGTCCAGGACAAGCTGTTCCTGCCCGGCCTGCTCAAGCTCAAGCGCCTGGTGGACAGCGGCTTCTTCGGCCGGATCCTCTCCGTACGCGGCGAGTTCGGCTACTGGGTGTTCGAGGGCGACTGGCAGGAGGCCCAGCGCCCGTCCTGGAACTACCGCGCCGAGGACGGCGGCGGCATGATCCTCGACATGTTCCCGCACTGGCGGTACGTGCTGGACAGCATCATCGCCCCGGTCCGCTCGGTGTACGCGCACACCGCCACCCACCTACCGCAGCGCGTCGACGAGCGGGGCCGCCCCTACCGGGCCACCGCCGACGACGCCGCCTACGCCATCTTCGACCTGGAGGGCGGCATCACCGCCCAGCTCAACTCCTCCTGGACGGTCCGTGTCGACCGGGACGAGCTGGTCGAGTTCCAGGTCGACGGCACCGAGGGCAGCGCCGTCGCCGGGCTGCGCGACTGCCGGGTCCAGCACCGCACCGCGACCCCCAAGCCGGTATGGAATCCCGACCTGCCGGTGACCGAGCCGTTCCGCTCCCAGTGGCAGCAGGTGCCGGACAACGCCGTGTTCGACAACGGCTTCAAGGCGCAGTGGGAGCTGTTCCTCAAGCACGTGGTGACCGGCTCGGCCTACCCCTGGGACCTCCTGGAAGGCGCCAAGGGCGTCCAGCTCGCCGAGCTCGGCCTGCTCTCGGCACGCGGGGGCCGCCGCCTGGACGTGCCCGAGCTGACGCTCTGACCTGGGCCTCCTCCTCGTTCCCTTTGATCGGGTATCCGTGATTCCGCCTCCCCGAATGTCGGCGGAGCGCGGGACGGCATAGCTTCGGGCGGCCGTGACCGGGCTTGCGGAAGGAACCTGCGCGCGTCGCCCTTCCGGGTCCCAGCCGGAAGGGCACTGCGCCCTGCTGTGCAGCAGTCGGCCGGCGTGCTCCGCTGCACGCCGTAGCGCCGATGGATCTTCCGCACGTCCGGGCACGCGCGGACGTGGGCGTGCGGACGGAGGCGTGCGGACGGAGGCGTGCACGGGAGGTGACCGCGGGCGACTGCCCGTGAAGAGGTGCGGTCCGTTGCCGTTCACCGAGAATAGGGAAGATGAAGAGCGAGGGTGGCGACGTGATCGCGACGTGCGGTTCTGCCCTGCGGTCCCTCGCACGGGCCTTCGCCGACCAGCACGCCGAACCGGTGCTGCTGTTCGTCGAGGGCTCCGCCGGCCTGGGAAAGAGCCATCTGCTGCAGGAGCTGGCGGGCCTGCCGCAGACGCCGGATGTCGTCCGCCTGTGGTGGCGGTGCGGAGCCGGCGACGGGCAGAAGGAACAGGACGAGCCCCCGCGGGGGCCGATCCTGCTGTTGGTGGACGACGTCCACCGCGCGGACGAGGACGAGCTGCGGCGGCTGCGGCGGACGCTGGAGGGGCTGGAGCCGGGTTCGGCGGCCGCGGTGACCTACCGCCCCGAGGAACTCCCCGTTCCCGGTCTGCCGCTGGGCGGTGCGGCGATGGCCTATCCCTTCCGGCTGACGGTGCGCACGGACCGGCTGGCGCCCTGGGACGAGGAACGCGTCCGCCGGGCGGCCGCCGGGGTACTGGGCGAGAGCTGTACGGCCGAGGCCGTGCGGACGCTGCACGAACGCACCGGTGGCGTGCCCCGGGTGGTCGTCGATCTGCTGGCCGTCCTGCGGGAACAGCGGCCGGCCTTCACCGGCACGGCGGCCGAGGTGGACGCGGCCGGTGTGCCGACCCGGCTGGCGGAGCTGGTGCTGGGCCGTACGCACGCGCTGTCCCCGGCCCACCGGCCGTTGGTCTGGGCGGCCGCCGTCCTCGACGGAAGCGCCGCCCGTGACGAGCTGATCGCGGTGTCGGGGCTCGAGGCCGTACCGGGAGGCAGCGCACTGCTGCGGGCCCTGGAGAGCGCGGCCCTGGCGGAGCTGGGCGAAGGGCGCTACGGCTTCGCCGTCCCACTGGCCGCGTCGGCCGTACGCGCCACCGTGCCCGGCCCCGTACGCCAGGATCTGCACCGCCGGGCGGCCACCGTGCTCAGCCGCAGACAGCCCGTGGCCTGGGCCGCCGTGGCCGGGCACCACCGGGCGGCCGGCGAGGGCCGCGGCTGGCTCAGGGCGGTGGAGAAGGCGGCCCGGTCGGCGGCGGCGTCCGGCCGGCACCAGCAGGCGATCACCCTCCTGGAACAGACGCTCGCCACACCCGGCATCCCTCCGCAGGCACGGGCCCGGCTGGCGCCGCTGCTGGCCCGCAACGCGGTGACCGGACTGCGCTCGGACCAGACCGTGGAGGTGCTCGCGCAGATCGTGCAGGACGCGGACCTGCCCCCGGCCGTACGCGGCGAGCTGCGGCTCGACCTGGGGCTGATGCTGTCCAACCAGATGGGACGGTTCGCCGAGGGCTGGCAGGTTCTGGAGATCGCCGCCGCCGAACTGCGCGAGGTCCGGTCCGTCCTGGCCGCCCGCGCCATGGCCGCGCTGGTCACCCCCTACTGGCCGGGCCCTTCCCTCGCCGTCCACCAGGAGTGGCTGATCAAGGCCGCGGCCGCCGCGGACGACAGCGGAGACGAAGCCATGCGTACGGCGGTCCTGGCCAACCATGTCGGACTCGCCATGAGCTGGGCCGACCCCGAGGCGTGGGAGCTGCTGAAGCGGCTGCCGGTGCAGAGCACGGACCCCGCCTGCGCCCGGCAGGCGGCACGCGGGCTGTGCAACGCCGCGGACTCCGCGGTCTGGCTCGGCTTCTACGAGCGGGTGGACAGCCTGCTGGCGGAAGGGCGCGAGCTGGCCGCGCGGAGCGGAGCGCCCTATACGGAGCACAGCGCGTCGGGGACGCGGCTGCTGCGGGAGTGGTGGACCGGCCAGTGGCTGGGCCTGGCCGGGCGGTGCGAGGACTTCATCACCGCCACCGCGGACATGCCGTTCATCGCCTCCGACGCCTACGTCGTGCGCGGCCTGCTCGCCGTCGCCCAGGGGGACTGGGGAGAGGCGAGATCCTGGTTGTCCCAGCGGGGGACCTTCGGGACGGAGAACCTGCCGGTGCCCCTGGGGGCGACAGCGGCCGGCGCGGTGATCCGTCTGACCCTGGCCCGTCAGGAAGTGACAGCCGCGGCGGAACAAGCGCGTGCGGCCTGGACGGTGGTGGCCGACAAGGGCGTATGGCCGTGGGCGGCGGAACTCGCGCCGTGGGCCGTGGAGGCCCTGGCGCGAGCGGGCGACACGACCGCGGCGCACGCCGTCGTCCGGGATTTCTCCCAGGGCCTGGGAGAAGGGGACGCGCCCGCCGCCAGGGCCGCGCTGGTGTGGAGCCGGGCCGTACTCGCCGAGACCGAGGCGCTGGCCCAGGAGCGGCCGAGCGGTCTGCTGGCGGCCGCGGAGTCCTACCGGGAGGCCTCGGCGGCCTACGCGGCGCTTCCCCGTCCCTACAGCGAGGCGCTGACCGCGGAGGGCGCCGTCCGCTGCGTGCTCGCGGCGGAGACCGCGGGACACTCCGGCCCGGTCGCGGCGAGCGAGGAGTCCGCCGCCCCGACGGCCCCGGCGTCCGACCCCGCCTCCACCAGCTCGGCGATCACCGAACTGGAGTCCTGCGCCCAGCACTTCACCGATCTGGGCGCCCTGTGGGATGCGACGCGGGCCAGAGCCCTGCTGCGCACCCGGCAGCCGGCGAAGAAGGGCCGTCCGCCCGGCCGCCCGTCGCACTCCGACCAGCTGTCCCCCCGGGAGGCGGAGGTCGCCCAGCTCGCGTCCTCCGGTCTGACCAACCGGGAGATCGCCGCGACCCTGCATCTCTCCCCGCGGACCGTGGAGCAGCACATCGCCGGCGCCATGCGCAAGACCGGCGCGCTCTCCCGCCGCGACCTCGCCCACCGGCTGGGCGGCCCGACTCCGTGAGGGCGACGGCCGAGGAACCGTCCGGGTAGCCGTCAGCTGCCGGGGCCGCCGTCCCGCAGCGGCAGCGGGGACCGGCCGGCCCAGAAGGTTCTGTCGTGCTCCCAGACGGCGACGGTCGCGGCCGTCCAGTCGAACACCCAGCCCGAGCGCACCCCGCGCGCCCCCCAGCCGTCCGGGCGCCGGCGTGGGAGGGCGAAGCCCGCTTTCTGGGCGGCGACCGCCGCGTCGCACGCCTCCCGGGCGATGCGGAGGGCTTCCGACTCGGTTTCGGCGGACCCGGTGAAAACGTGCAGGCCACAGCGCTCCGGCTGTAGGGAGTTCCTGGTGGGGACATGGACCTGGAAGTAGAGCTCGGTCATGACGCCATCTCCTTGGTGTCGCGGTTCCTGCCCTACCGGCGCGGGCTGCGACGGATGCGCGCCGGTGTGCAGGGCTGCCTCGCGTCGGATCCACCGCTGACAGGTCACCCCAACGTACGAGGCGCACCCGGTCCTCAATATCCGGAATGACCCGATCACCTATACGTATCTCGACCGACCACCGGCGAGCGCGGCCTCACTCGCCGCACATCCGGACCGGCCGGCCACCGCGACGGCGGGCGGGCCGCGCGTGCACCGCCCCGGGCCCGGCGGGACCCGCACCGAGACGATCCGGGCGGTGCGCACGACGCCGTATCCGTGATTCCCGCCTACGGATAAAAAGGCGCACGCTCGGTGACTAGGTTCCCCTCACCGACGCACCGCACCGCCATGCCCATGATCAAGGGAAGCATGAGCACCTCCATGAAATTCATCCGCCTCGGAATCGCGGCAGGATCTTTCGCGCTTCTGTTCACCAGTGGCTGCCGGTTACCTCCGGCCGAGACCGCGAACGAAAAGCCCATCGTCATCGGAACGTCCAGTGTTCTGGCAGGACTGGACCCCGCCGGAGTGTACGACGCCGGATCCTGGGCCGTTTTCAACAATATCTATCAGAACCTGCTCGCCTTCGAGCCGGGGTCGCCCACCCCGAAACCCGACGCGGCCGAGTCCTGCGCATTCACCGGCCCCGCACTCACCACGTATCAATGCGAACTCCGTGGTGACCTCACGTTCTCCAACGGGAACCCGCTCACCGCGAACGCGGTGAAGCAGTCGTTCGACCGTGTTCTGCGCATTCGGGATCCGCTGGGGCCGGGCCCGCTGTTCGCGAACCTCCTCTCCGTGGACGCCCGGGGCTCTCTCGTGACGTTCCACCTCGCGACCGCGGACGCCACCTGGCCGTCGAAGATCGCCACCGGGGCGGGGTCCATCGTCGACCCGGCGGAGTTCCCGCCGAACCGGCTGCGGGGCGAGAAGAGCGCCTCGGGTTCGGGGCCCTACGTCATCGCGTCCTACACGGCCGGGAAGTCCATCACCCTGGAACCGAACCCCGCGTACAGCGGCGCCGTGACCAGGCGGGGGGTCGCGGTCGAACTCCGCTACTTCGAGACATCGCAGAACGTCGAGAAGGCCTGGAACGCCGGAACGGTCGACGTCGCCTACGCGGGACTTCCGGCCGCCACCCTCGCCGAGATCGACCCCAGCGCCCCGGACGTGCGCATCTCCGCCGGGGACAGCGCCGAGGCCCACTACCTCGTGCTGAACCTGCGCTCCCCGCGGAAGCCCCTGGGCAACGTCGAGGCCCGCAGAGCCGTCGCCGCACTCATCGACCGCGGCCCCCTGGCGAACGAGGTGTTCAAGCACACGGTGACGCCGCTGTACTCACTGGTCCCGCAGGGCGTCGCCGGACACAGCACGGCGTTCTTCGACCGCTACCCGGAGGTGGATCCCGCGTACGCGGCCCGACGCCTGCGGTCCGCCGGCGTCACCACCCCGGTGCGCATCAGGCTCGGCCACCAGAGCGGCATCGCCGCCGTCGAGGCGCGCGCCCTGAAGGAACAGCTCGAGAGGGACGGCCTGTTCCGGGTCGAGCTGCTCGAGGAGCGCGACTTCACCACGTACCAGAAACGCTCTCTGAACGGCGAGTTCGACGCCCACCTCTACCAGTGGGTGCCCGACTTCCCCGACGCGGACACCTTCGTCCAGCCCCTGGTGGGGACCGGCAACGTCCTGGGCAACGGCTACACCTCGGCCGAGCTCGACCACGCCATCAGGGACACCCAGCGGTTCACCGACCGCCGCAAGGCCATGCAGCGGTTCCGGGCGGTCCAGGACACCGTGGCGAAGGATGCTCCGCTGATCCCCGTCTGGCACCGGCAGCGCCAAGTGGTGACGCGCTCCACCGTCCTGGGCGGGCATCGCCTCGCCGAGGACGCCGTCTGGCGCCTGTGGGAACTCCGCCGGCTCTGAGACTCCGGGCGGCCCGTCGCCCCACCGGCCGCCGTACGGGAGGCCCCCGCGCGAATTCGAGGTTTTCCACGTATCCGTGAATCGGCCCGCCCGGTATTACGGCGAATTCCGGTTTTCCCGTCCGACGTGCGCCAACAGCGTGCGGATTGACGTCCCAAAAGGTTTTGCTCCATCACCAGGGATCTCACCGCAGCTGTTGGGAAAACATTTCGGCGCACACGTCTTGAAGTCCTTTCGGTCGCTGCGCAATAGTTCGGCCCACGGCGAGCCCGAACTCGTCGGCGGACAGGACCCACACCGAGCCGGTGCGCTTTTTCGCGCTCCGGCGACCCACCCCCCATTTCGGGTTCTGGCCGTCATCCGGAAGGAATCAGCGTGCGCAACTCCCGTAAGTACTGTCTTGCCGCCGCAGGCGTCCTGCTCTCGGCCTCCGCGATCCTGGGAACCCCGACCCTGGCGCAGGCACAGGACGTGACGTCCGTCCCCCGCTACCAGCCCGAGATGGTCCAGGCGTTGGCCGCTTCGCTCGGAGTGAGCGAGCAGGCCGCAGTGGACCGGCTGGACCGGCAGGACGCCCAGCAGGCCAAGCTCGCCGACCTGCGCAAGCGCGGCATATCCGGCGACGGGGCCTTCTTCGACGCCTCCGGCAGACTGACCGTCAACGCCGGTGACACGACCGAGGAGGCCAGGATCGAGAAGGCCGGCCTCGATGCCCGGGTGCCCTCCAGAGGCCAGGCCGCGCTCGACAGAATCAAGGCCGAGCTGGACCGCGCCGCCGCCGAGGAGGTTCCCTCCGGGGTGGTCGCCTGGTCCGTGGACCTGGCCTCCGACCAGGTGACCGTCAAGGTCAACAGCGACCGGGGAGCCGCCGCCAGGGCCTTCCTCGCCCAGGCCGCCCGGCACGGCTCCGCCGTCCGGATCGTGCGGGGCCAGGAGAAGCTCGAGGCCAAGGCCGCGATCTACCCCGGCAGCAAGATGACGTTCAACAACACCACCCAGTGGTGTTCCGTCGGCTACGGCGCCCGTGACAGCTCCGGCAGGCAGTACCTGGTGACCGCCGGGCACTGCGTCACGAACACCCTGCGCTACGACGGGGCGGCCTTCGCCCAGGGCTACCGGACCCGCTACGCGCTCGGCACCCGCAGCGTCGACATGGGCATCCTGACCGTCAACTCCGGCCACTCGATCACCACCGGCGTCGGCACCTGGGGGAACGGCAGCCCGGTCGCCGTCCGGGGCGGCAGCCGCTCCCCGTCCGGCGCCTCGGTCTGCAAGTCCGGCGCCACCACCGGCTGGACCTGCGGCTCCATCGGCTCCTACAACAACACCGTCACCTACACCGACCGCAACGGCGGCCCGGACACGGTCGTCAGCGGCCTGGCGACCTCCAGCGTCTGCGTCGAGGGCGGCGACAGCGGCGGCGCGTACATCTCCGGGAACCAGGCCCAGGGCATGACCTCCGGCGGCCCGAGCAACCAGCAGTGCACCGGCGGGGTCAACTCACGCGGCTCCTCCTACTTCCAGCCGCTCGACGACGCCCTGCGCTACTACGGGCTGACGCTCAACACCAACTGAGCACATCGGTGACAGGACCGGCCGGGGGCGCGCGCGAGACCGTGAGCGCCCCCGGCCGCTTCCCACCGAACCGGGCGTTCCGCGTGCGGTCGGCCGCGGGCCCCTACCGCCCGGCGCGCGCCCGCTCCTTCGCCAGCCATGGACCGAACTCGCTCTCCAGCACCAGCCGTCCGAGCTTGCGGTACTCCTGGAGCACCGCCGTGACGAGCTGGTCCATCTCCAGCGGCGTCCCCGACTCCGCCGCGAGGTAGGCGGCGGTCACCGCGCAGGCCCGGATCGATCCGCCGGCCAGCTCGAAGCGGTCCGCGCAGAACTCCAGGTCGAGCGCGGTGTCGCGCGGGATCGCCGGGCCCAGGCAGCGGTCCCACAGAGCCAGCCGCTGCCGGGCGTCGGGCATCGGGAACTCGGCGATCACATCGAGGCGGCGGGTGAAGGCCTCGTCGAGGTTGGCCCGCAGGTTGGTGGTGAGCACGGCGATGCCGTCGAAGGACTCCATGCGCTGGAGGAGGTAGGCCGACTCCACGTTGGCGTGCTTGTCGTGCGCGTCCTTGACCTGGGACCGCTTTCCGAAGATCGCGTCGGCCTCGTCGAACAGGAGGATGCCGTTCACGTCGGACGCCTCGACGAAGATGCGCTCCAGGTTCTTCTCGGTCTCCCCGATGTACTTGTCCACCACCGTGGACAGGTCCACGACGTAGAGCTCCATGCCCAGTTCGGCGGCGAGCACCTCGGCGGACATCGTCTTGCCGGTGCCCGACTCCCCTGCGAACAGGGCGATGACGCCCCTCCCCCGGCCGCCGCCCGGCCGCATCCGCCACTGCCCGAGCACCGTCTCGCGGTGGCGGGCGCGCAGGGCGAGTTCGGCCAGTTGGGTGCGGGGCGCCGGGGGCAGCACCAGGTCGTCCCAGCCGACCGCGGGCTCGATGCGGCGGGCGAGCCGCTCCAGACCCGCGCCGTTCTGGGCGCGGACCGCCGCCCGCAGGTCCTCCGGGGTCACCGGCCGCTGCCCGAGCACGGCCAGTCGGGACGCGACGGTCGCGGCCCGGCGCAGCTGGTCGGCGTCGAGCCGGTAGGCGGCGGACGCCTCGATGAGGGCGTCGTCGGCGGCCGCGTGCTCGGCGGACAGGCCGACCGAGCGGCCCGCGTCGGCGAGCGCGCGCCGCCACCGCCGTGCGGCGGCGTCGGGGCCGGGGGGCTTGAGGGTGACGGGGACCGGGCTCTCCGCGGTCCACAGCGGGTCCCAGTTCTTCTTCCCGTACGCGATCAGAGGTGTGCCGCCGACCGCCGCGCACAGCGACCCGAGCAACCGGGCCCCCTCGGGGCGTTCGGGGGCGAGCGTCTCGAGCGGGCCGAGGATCACTCCGGCGCGGCCGAGGCGGGCCTCGGTGGCCAGGGCCCGTACGAGCGGGGCCGGTTCGGGGGCGGCGGCGAGCGCGGTGACGTCGACGACCAGCGGGCGGCGGCCCGCAGCGTGCAGGGCCTCGACCGCGAGGCCGCGCGGGTCGCCGCCCCGGTCGAGCAGGTGCACCAGGCCGCTGCCCGTGCCGAGGGCCGCCGCGATCCGCAGCGCCTCCGGCCGCTCGTCCGGCTCCTGGGGGTGCCCGGCCTCCCGGACGAGCCCGCGCAGCCGGCTGTCGGTCTCGTCGTCGCCGAGGAGATACGCGGTGACCCGGTCCGGTACGCGCAGGGTCCGGGAGAGCAGCGGGCGTTCCTGCTCCGCGGTCTCCAGCAGCCCGCCGGCGACGAGCGGGGCGGCGGGCGAGAACCGGAAGCGGCCGGAGCCCGCCGCGGGCAGCCCGCAGAGTTCCAGGACCAGGCCGATGGTGGGCCGGCGCCGGGTGAGGTCGTCGTTGAGGTAGCCGTACAGGCGCTCGAAGCGGGTGTCGATGTCCGGGGCCATGGCGACCAGCAGGAGTTCGACGTCCAGCGGCGTCAGGCCGAAGCTCTCGGCCAGTTGCCCGAGCCTGCCCCCGGCGGGGGCGTCCGGCGGGGCTCCGTCCTCGTACGCCGGTACGGGCGTGAACGCGTCGCGGGTCTCCAGGATCCGCCCGGCCCCCTCGGGGGTGAGGTACTGCCCCCGGTAGGGGTCGTCGGGGTCCGGGTCGACGGCCCGGCGTGCCGCGACGGCCTCCCGGACCCGCTGTTCGACGCGGCCGAGCCGCTCCCAGAGCTCCTCGACATCGGTCGGCGGGCCGTGCCCGCGGGTCGGTTGTGGTGCCAGGGTCATCGGGTCGCGTTCCCCCGCCTGCGCCGGCCGGGCGGCAGTCGTCGTTCACGGGGCGCGGCGAAGCCCGCCCCGCCGGGGTCGGTGGCCCCGTCGTAGCGCAGGCGGCGGCCGGGCTCGTCGTCGCCGCCGTTCAGGTGGGGTGCTGCCTTCATCACGAGGCCTTCGGTGACGGGCGGGCCGGCGACGCTGCGTTCACCGGCGAGGGGGGCGACGACCCGCAGGTCGATGGCGGCCTTCAGCTCGCCGCCGAGCGCGGACCAGACGTCGGAGGCGGACGGTCCGCCGGCTCCCGGCCCCGCCGCCTCCAGCTCCACGGTCAGGCCGAGTTCGGCGAGGCTGCCGGTGTGCATCCGGGCGGGCAGCACGTCGGAGCGGACGAGGGCGCGCAACACCTCGGAGAGCAGCCGGTGTTCGTCCTGCGGGCGGTTGGTCCAGGCGGTGACCAGATAGGTCAGCTCGAACCAGCGGGGCGGGGTCCGCCAGCCGGTGACCACGCCCTCCTCGTCGTGCGTCTCGGCGGTACCGGTGCGTCGCCTGCCCGCGTCCTCGCGGATGCCGTGCAGGAAGACGCTGATGGTGGGGGCGTTGCGGCGGGCGGACCAGTCCTTCGTCGGGGCGTCGAAGACCAGGTCGACGCCGCTCTCCTCCAGACCGGTCTCGACCAGCAGCAGCCGCAGCCCCTCGTCGACTTCGTGGATCATCGGCGGATCACCTCGTCCGGCGGGGTGATGGTGCCGAGCACCACCAGGAACGGCGTCTTCACCGGGCTGAACCCGGGGCCCTTCGCGGTGATCGTGCGCGGCCCGGTCTGGTCCTTGGCCAGGATGAGGAGCTGGGCGATGAACGTGCCGTCGCCCAGCGGCCGGGTGGGCGGCGCGCTGGCGGTGATCCCGGGCTTCCAGCTGAGGGTGACGGGTGCGCCCGGCGGAAAGTCCTTGCCCCGTACGGAGGTGACGAACCCGGGCTTGCCGATGGCGGGCACCGCGATGATGCGCGGCTGGAGGATGCGCAGCGGGATCCGGGAGACGTTGTCACGGAGGTTGGCGTCGGTGCCGGTGGTGGTGAGCGAGGCGGTGATCGTCGTACGGAGGGCCCGGTCGGGCGACAGGACGACACTGAGCACCGTGGACGCGCCGGGTGCGAGGTCCGGGAGCGCGCAGCTGCCGCCGGCGCAGCCGGCCGGGAGCGGCGCAGCGGGGATGTTCCGGGGCAGTCCGAGGTCCAGCCGGAGTCCGGTGGCGAGCGCGTTCCTGCCGTTGCGCACGGTGTACGTCACCACGACCTTGCCGCCGACGTAACCGGGGCTGGGCTGGGCCCGCACGGTGACGCCGGGTCCGGCCTCGGGCGCGGGCGGCGGGGGCGCGGGGGCCGGCGGCGGGGGCGGAGTGGTCGTCGGCGGCGGGGTGGGGGTCGGTGCGGGCGTCGTCGGGGACGGCGTCGGCGGGGTGGGGGTCGGTGACGGCGGCGGCACGTCCTGGACCGGGACGATCGTCCCGGTGGCGTTGTCCGTGGGGTTGGGGTCCAGGACGGCCCCGGTGACGGACCAGTTGACGCGCTGGTCGCCGGTGGTCACTCCGGTGAGCCGGGCGGTGAGCGTCACGTCGGTGCCGGGCGGGACGACGCCGAGGTCGCACTGGGGCGTGCCGGGGGCGCAGGTCCCGGCGTCGGTGGTCAGCTCCTCCAGCCGTACGCCGGGCGGGGCGTCGACGGTGAACGTGGTGCCGGGCGAGGGCGAGGGGCCCTGGTTGGTGACGGTGATCGTCACCTCGGTGCTCGCGCCGACCTCCACCGCGGGTCCGGTGGGCGGTGCGGTCAGCGAGAGGTCGACCGACTGCTGGTAGGCGGGCTCCTTCTGCCGTCCGTCGTGCGCGTTGTCGAGGGGGGCCACGTCGCCGGAGGCGACGTCGAGCACGGAGAGCTGCTCCATGGAGTTGGGTGCGAGCTCCCGGCGCGAGGTGAAGACGAGCTTGCTGCCGTCGGGCGACCAGGCCACGTCCCGGGGCTGGTGGGGGCCGGTCACGGTGGTGTCGGGGACCGGCAGGTCGCAGCCGGCGGGGTTGTCCTTCTGGACGGAGGGCAGCACGACGCGGCAGCCGCCGCCGCGCAGCGGCTTGATGAGGACGCCGGCCTGCTGGTTGACCCGGCCGCCGCCGTCCTTGCGGTTGAAGGCCACCTTCAGACCGTCCGGCGAGAACGCGGGGCTGTCGTCGATGACGTCGCAGTCACCGGGGCAGATGGTGGCGCTCAGGTCCCGCTGCTGGTCCAGGGTGGCCACGGGCACGACCCAGATGTGCTTGTTGCCGGCGTTGCCGTTGACGACCTGGTTACGGGTGAAGGCGAGGTTGACGCCGTCGGACGACCAGGTGGGCTGGGCGTCGCCGCCCGCCGGCAGGCCCGCGGGCGGCCGGACCTCGTCGAGGATCGCGCCCGTGGCGACGTCGGCGATGAGGATCCGGCCGGTGCCGGCGAAGTCCCCGGCGCCATCGGGCGAGCTCCGGGTGAACGCGATCTTGGTCCCGTCGGGCGAGAAGGTGGGGTCGGTGTCCCGGTCGCCGGGGCCGCGTCCGGCGAGCGGCAGCACGGCCTCATGGGTGCCGTCGGCGTCGGCCATCCAGATCCGCTCGATCCGCCCGGCGTCGGTGTCCTCGAAGCGGGTGACGACGATGCGGCGGCCGCCGGGGGTGTAGTTCTGCCGCTCGGTCCACGGGTCGAACCCCTCACCCGGGGTGAACAGGGGGTCCACCGCCGGGTCCTGGTTCGTCAGCGCCGCCGGGTCCTCCTTGAGGATGGTGAGGTTCAGGTCGCGCGGGTCGGAGCCGTCCTGCCGGACGTCCTGGAGCGTCACGACGGATGCCGCCGACAGGAGTTCGACCGGCTTCGCGCTGATCCGGGGGATGACGACGGTGCCGGCCGGAGGGAACCAGGTGGGCGGTCCCACCTCGCGGTTCTCGTTGACCAGCTGCTCCGGCGGCTCGTCCACGAAGGCGGTCACCCGGTAGACGTGGTCGAAGTCGTCGCAGCCGCAGGTGTGGTAGGGGCTGAGGAAGACGATGTCCTCGCCGTCGGGCAGCCAGGAGGCCGAGCGGGTGCCCCACGCGGCGTGGGCTCCGGCCAGCAGCGGCCGGTCGGTCCCGATGCCCTGGGTGGCGCGCAGTTCGGTGCCGTCGTCGACGTCGGGATCGGGGTCGGTGGTGAGGGTGTACGCGACGAGGCCCCGGCGGGCGTCGTCGTCGACCGGGTTCCAGGAGGGTTCGGTGGCGTCGCCGGCCGGTCCGTCGCTGATCCGGGTCTGCGGGCCGCCGGCGACGGCCCGCTCGAATATCTGCCACCCCAGTGAGGCGATGCCGTCGCAGGCGTACGCGATCCTCGTGCCGTCCGGGGACCAGGTCGGGGACTCCTCGTTGTCGGGGGTGTCGGTGAGCCGCCGCAGGTCCGAGCCGTCGACGCCGACCGACCACAGGTCGCGCTGGACCGTGCCGCCGGGTCCGGGCTCCGCGGAGTCGAACACCACGGTCCGTCCGTTTGGGGAGAGTTCGGGGCGGGCCGCGTCCCGGTCGGTGGTGAGCCGGCGCACCGCACCGTCCGCGCCGCGCACGTACACCTGGGGCCGGGCGCTGTCGCGCAGGCTGGTGAAGACCAGCACGTCACCGCGGGCGGAGGGGTCCTGGTCGTAGTGGACGGGGCCGTCGCCGAACAGCGGGTCGCTGGTGTCGGCTTCGTTGGCCTGCCCCAGGCTGCGGTGTTCGGTACCGGCGAAGGCGATGCGCCCCGCCTCGGCCGGATCCGCGTCCGCCACGGCGGCGACGGCCTCGCCCGCCCCGTCCGGGGCGGCGGCCGAGCCGACCAGCAGCAGCGGCGCCAACAGCACCACCGCACCGGTCAGTCGGCCCAGCCGGGAATGCTTTGCCGGGCCAGCAGTGCCGGTCACGGCCCACCTCACAGTCTGTTGATGACGCTCCACCGGCCAGTTTCGCCCCCGCGCGGGGGCGAAGGACAGGCCGCGAGTACCCGGAGCGGGGGAAGGGACCGCTGCCCTTTGCGGCGACGGGGCGCCGTGCGCGGGTTCGCCCGCACCGCCCTCAGATCAGCCCGTGCCGCATCGCGTATCCCACCGCGTGGGCCCGGTTGCGCAGTTCGAGCCGGGTCGCCACCTCGTGCAGCACGTTCTTGACGGTGCGCTCCGAGTACGAGGTCTTCCGCGCTATCTCCGCGGTGTCGCAGCCCTCCGAGACCAGCCGGATCATCTCCGCCTCGCGCGCGGTGAGGGTGGAGAGGGTGAGTCCGCGGGGGTCGAGGACCGTCCGCTGGAGCGAGCTGACGTGGTCGAGGAGCTTGCCGAGCAGATCGCCCGGCAGGACGCCCTCGCCGTTGGCCATCGCCCGCACCAGGTGGACGAGCCGGTCCTGGTCGGCCTCGCCGCGCCGGAGGACGGCGGCGACCCCGCACTCGATCATGGTCTGGAGGGCGCCCGACTCGAAGGACCCGACGACCAGTCCGGTGCGGGTGGCGGTGTTGCGCTGGAGGCGGTGCAGGAGCTGGACGGTGGGCTCGTCGACCATGTCCACCACGACCAGGGAGACCTGCGCCCGGTCCGCCTCGGCCTCCGGCAGCAGTTCTATCTCGGGCCGTACGCGCAGTTGGTGGATCATGCCGGTCTGCAGGATCAGGTCCTCCGCGTACACCGCCACGGAGACCCTGCCCCCGGGCGCCGCCCCGGAGCCGGCCGCGCCTCGCTGCGACGCGTCGGGCCTGCGGTAGTGCCCCCGGGTCGTCGTGCTGTGCTTCGTGTCCGTGATCGTCGTCATCGTTCCGTGCCCGTCTTCCTCAGGTACTTCAGCCCGATATATCTGCCGCTGCTCGTGTCGCCCCACCGGTCGGGGGCATGGTGCGCGGGCCCGTGGAGGGGGTGCGGGGACACCGTGCCGGTGGGCCCTCGGGGCACCGCCCCTGCCCGCTTGTTGCCCTCGCGTCTCTGCTGCCGGACGGTGCGGGCGGCCTACCGTCGCAGAGTGACCACATCTGCCGAACTCGAAAGCCCCACGGTGACGGTGTCGCCTGGCGGTACCGCGACGACCAGCCTGACCGTGCGCAACGACGGCGACATCGTCGAGGCCTACACACTCGAAGTGGTCGGCGACTGCGCGGCCTGGAGCACCGTCGAGCCGGCGCGTGTGTCGCTGTACCCGGGCACCTCCGAGACGGTGACCCTCACCTTCGCCCCGCCGCGCTCCCACGAGGTCCGGGCGGGCGAAACCCCCCTGGCCGTACGGGTCCTGCCCGCGGAGCGGCCCGAGTCGGTGGTGGTCCCCGAGGGCACGGTGACCGTGGAGCCCTTCCACGAGCTCCGCGCGGAGCTGGAACCGCGCCGCCGCCGGGGCTGGCTGGGCGCCCGCTTCCGTACCGCGGTGCAGAACAAGGGGAACACCCCGGTCGACGTGGCCCTCACGGGCAAGCAGGCGGGGGAGGATCTGCGGCTGGCCTTCACGCCGGACAAGAAGCGTCTGGAGCCGGGCGAGTCGGCGGAGGTGCGGCTGAAGGTCCGGGCCCGGAAGCTGATCTGGTTCGGCGAGCCCGTCACCTGGCCGTTCGAGGTCCGGGCGGCCGAGGGCGTCGAGGACGGGGCCGAGGACGAGCAGTCCGGTGGATCCGAGCCGCTGCCCGGGGAGTTCGCCCAGATACCGGTGCTGCCCAAGTGGCTGCTGATCGTGCTGGCGGCGCTGCTGGCCCTGCTGATCGCGTGGTTCGCCCTGGTGCGGCCCGCGATCAAGAGCACGGCCAAGCAGGCGGCGACCGAGGCCGCACAGGAGGAGACCGCGCGCGGCAAGGAGCAGGGCTCGACCCCGCCGGGCGGTCAGGACAACCCGGCCGGCGGTCAGGGAGAGGGAACCGGTCCGGACGGAACGGGCCCCGGCACAGGCGGTGGCGGCTCCGGCTCGGGCGGTTCCGGCCCGGGTGGCGGCGGAGGCGGCGGCGGTCAGCAGGCCTCCGAGACCATCGACGTGCAGACCCGGGCGGGGGCAACGGAGGAGCGGGCCTACAAGGTTCCGGCCGGGAAGGTGTTCGGCGTCACCGACATCGTGGTGGCGAACTTCCAGGGCGACGAGGGCGTCGTGACGATCTCCTTCGGAGAGCGCAAGATCACGACCATCGCGCTGGAAACCTTCCGCAACCAGGACTATCACTGGGTCACCCCCATTCAGATTCCGGAGAACGCCACCGTCACCGCTTCCGTCACCTGTGCCAAGCCCGGCACCCCGGCCACCGGAACGCAGGCTTCCGGGTGCCATCAGGTTCTCAATGTCAGCGGCGTGCTGAGCGATCTCGCACGATAGAGACAGCGACGCCGAGCGTTCTGCTTCGCCTGTCGACGAGACAACAGCAGAAACCCGGCCGAGAGGAAGCCCGGCCTCCGGGGCGGTGGCGGATTCACCCTCCCGGATACCCCAGAGGTCTCGACCAGTTCGGTCGCCCGCGGCGGTGACGGCATCGGAAGAATATCCGCTTCCGATGGCCGTCAGAACGAACAGGCCTGCTCAGAAACGGTTCTGACGGTTCAAGGACGGTCGGCGGATGCCCGTTCGGAGCCTCCTCGCGCCCGCTTTCCCCCTCGCCGTCCGGCCGAATCCGCCCGGCTTCCTGGCGCATTCTGGCCGAATCGCGTCACCGCGGAACGATTCTCCGACGACCCCGGACGGCCCCCGGCCTTCCGGGGTTTACCGGGAAAAAGAGATACCAAACACATCGGGTCCCTGGCGCGCCGTCCGCTCTTTCGCCCAATCCCCGGCAGGGGAGGCATCGCCGGACTGTTCCGTAACACGTTGTTCTTGTTCTCTTCATGTCGCCCGGCGGAATAAGCGTCGGCGGCCGGGAATACGGCGCACGTTCCGACCGGCCCGCCAAGGGCAGCGTCCCCGGTGCGCGACGACCCGGAAAGGGCAGTCTCGTTGCCCCGCGCGCAGGACCCTGGGACCTACTCTCCGCCTGCCCGGCCGGTCAAGACTGGGCGGTGATCGAGTGACCGTCCAGAAGGAGCGAGCATGCCGTCGTACCTCACCCCCGGTGTTTACGTGGAGGAGGTGCAGTCCGGAGCACGGCCCATCGAAGGAGTCGGCACCGCGGTCGCAGCCTTCGTCGGCTTCGCCGAAACGGGCCCCTTCCACCAGCCGACCCTGGTGACCAACTGGGACCAGTACGTCCAGGCGTTCGGCACCTTCACCGCCGACACCTACCTCACGCACGCCGTCTACGGCTTCTTCGCCAACGGCGGCGGCGCGGCCTACATCGTGCGCATCGGCGGCCCCGCCCAGGGCGCGTCGGACGGTGCGGACCGGAGCGCGGTCGCCCAGGCCCCCGCACCCGTCGCGCTCGGCGGGTTCCTGATCTCGGCCAAGCCCGGCGCGGGCGCCGACCTCTCCGTGGAGATCGCCGACGCCGAGGGCGAGAACCCCCCGGAGGACCGCTTCCGGCTGCTGGTGCGCAAGGGCGGCAAGGCCGTCGAGACGTACGACGTCTCCACCCGCAAGAACGTCAAGGGCTACCTGGTCACCCAGGCCCGCGACTCCAAGCTCGTCCAGGTCACCGAGCAGCCCGGCACGGCGCAGAGCCGCCCGGAGAAGCAGACGCTCGCCCTCGCCCCGGCCGCCGCGGGCGCCCCCGGCTCCGGTGTGGCCCGGATCGACCCGTCCGAGTACGTGGGCGACGCCTCCGCGCGTACCGGGTTCGCCGGTCTCGAAGCGATCGACGAGATCACGATGGTCGCCGTCCCGGACCTGATGAGCGCCTTCCAGCGCGGGGACATCGACGCCGAGGGCGTCAAGACCGTACAGCTGGCGGTCATCTCGCACTGCGAGCAGATGGGCGACCGCGTCGCCGTCCTCGACACCCCGCCGGGCATGAACGCCCAGCGCGTGCGGACCTGGCGCAACGAGGACGCCGGCTACGACTCGCGCTACGCCACCCTCTACTACCCGTGGGTCAAGGTCTTCGACCCGGCGAGCGGCCGCAACTCCCTGGTCCCGCCGAGCGGTCACGTGGCCGGCGTCTGGGCGCGCAGCGACGGTGAGCGCGGCGTCCACAAGGCCCCCGCCAACGAGGTCATCCGCGGTGCGGTGGACCTCGAGATCCGCCTCAGCAAGGGCGAGCAGGACCTCCTCAACCCGATCGGCGTGAACTGCGTACGCGCCTTCCCCGGCCGCGGCATCCGCATCTGGGGCGCGCGCACCCTCTCCTCCGACCCGGCCTGGCGCTACCTCAACGTGCGCCGCCTCTTCAACTACCTGGAGGAGTCCATCCTCCTGGGCACCCAGTGGGTGGTGTTCGAGCCGAACGACGACCGTCTCTGGTCGAGCATCCGGCGCAACGTCACCGCGTTCCTCACCGAGGAGTGGCGACGCGGGGCGCTGTTCGGCCGCACGGCCGAGGAGGCGTTCTACGTCCGGTGCGACCGGAGCAACAACCCGCAGGAGTCGATCGACCTCGGTCAGGTCGTCTGCGAGATCGGTGTGGCCCCGGTGAAGCCGGCGGAGTTCGTCATCTTCCGTCTCTCGCAGTTCTCGGACAGCACCAGCCTCGTCGACGAGTGACCCTCGCGGTCCTCCCCCACCCCTTCACTCCCGATCGGAACAGGTGACACAGAGTCATGGCAGAGGGCGACGCTCTTTCCACCCACGTCTTCGGCGTACAGCTCGGCGGCTATCTCGTGGAGTCCATCCAGGAGATCAGCGGCATGACCGTCGAGGAAGAAGTCGTCGAGGTCCGTCAGGTGACCGCCGAGGGCAAGCAGATCATCCGCAAGCAGCCGGGCGCGCGCCAGGCGGGCGAGGTGACGATCACCCGCGGGCTCGACCAGAGCAGCGAGTTCACCACCTGGATCAAGGAGACCCTCAACAACGGGGCCGTCGACACCGCGCGGCAGAACCTCACGATCGAGATCAAGGACTCGACCGGTGAGACCGTGCGCCGCATCCAGCTGATGCAGGGCTGGGCCTCCAAGTGGGAGGGCCCCTCCCTCAAGGCCGGCGAGTCCAGCGCGGCGACCGAGACGGTGACCATCACCTTCGAGGAGATCGTGGTCGAATGAGGCGCAGGACCGTTACGCCGGGCGGCGGCCTCGAAGAAGTCCTGGACAACCTCGCCGCGGCGCCCGCCGCGCGCGAGGAGACCTCCGCGCCCGCTCCGGCCCGCCCCCGGGAACGGGATACGCTGCAGACGGAGTTCGCGTTCGAGCTGCCGCGCGGGTACGTCGACGACGAGGGCCAGGTGCACCGGAGCGGCACCATGCGGCTCGCGACGGCCCGGGACGAGCTGCGCCCGCAGATCGACCTGCGGGTGAAGGAGAACCCGGCGTACCTGTCCGTGGTGCTGCTGAGCCAGGTGATCACCCAACTCGGCCCGATCACCGATGTGCACGTCGGGGTCGTCGAGCGGATGTACGCGACCGACGTGGCGTTCCTCCAGGACTTCTACCGCCGGATCAACAGCGAGGGCCACACGCATGCCGCGGTGACCTGCCCGCTGTGCCACGGGTCGTTCGAGGTGGATCTCTCGGGTGGGCGCCTGGGGGAATCGTGACGTACGCGCTTCCCCGGCTGCGGGAGGAGATCGCGTACGTCGCCTACCACTTCCATTGGCAGCGTGAGGACATTCTCGACCTCACCCACGGCGAACGTCAGCAGTGGGTGCGGGAGATAGCGCGGATCAACACCCGCGTCAACGAAGGCGGGTGATCGTGTGGGGTTCGGGGACTGGTTCCGCCGGGCGGACCGGCAGTCCGGCGCACCCTCGCGGGAGAGCGGCGGATCCACCGGCGTACCCGCTCCTGCCCCGGCCCCTGCCCCCGCCTCCGCGATGTCGGGCGAGGGCGACGGCGGTACGGGCGACGGCGGCTGGGACGGCGGCTGGCGGCGGGTCGCCCCGCCTTCGGTGACCGTCGCCCGGTCCTCCATCGGGGTGAGCGACGGGCTGCGGTTCCGGTCGCGGCTCGCCTCGTGGCAGAACCCCGCCCTCGGCGGCGAACTCGGCCACGCCGTCCTGCCGTCGGCCCCGGTCGGCCTCATCCACGGCGTCGCCCGTCCGGGCGGCGCGCGGACCGCGTCCCCCGGCGGCCCCCTGCTGCTGCGCGCCGTCCGGCCCCCGGGCGCCGACGAGAACGCGGAGCCCGCGACGGACCTGTCTCCCGCGTCGGCGGGGAAGCGGAAGCCGGGCCCTGGAGCGCCGTCGGTCCAGCGGTCGGGCGGGGGCCGGGGTTCGGCCTCCTCCTCCTCCGACGCGTCCCGGTCGCTGCCGGGCTCATCCGGGTCCGCCGGCTCCACGGCCCCGTCCACCCGGTCCAACCCGTCCGCGTCTTCCGCGTCTTCCGGTGCCCGGTCCTCCGGCTCCGGGTCTACCGGCTCGGGGCCTGCCGCGCGGGCGGCGCGCGGCGGCGGCCCGCACACCGCGACGGCCCCGCCGCAGCCGCGGCAGGCAGCCGGCGGCAGCGGACCGGTCTCCGAGCAGCGGACCCGGCCCGCAGCCGTGCGTCCGCAGCGGATCGCCCCGCCGCTGATCGTCGCCCGCCGTCCGGCGATGCCGCTGCGGCAGATCGCCGGGCTCCCGCCCGCCACGCCCGCCGCTCCCCCCGCTCCCTCCAAGTCTTCGGCCGCTTCCGCCGCTTCCGCTTCGGTCCCGCCGTCCGCTCCGGCGGCTTCTCCCGCCACCCCGGTCCAGCGCGTCGCTGCCGAGCGGCAGAGCGGCCCGGAGCGTGCGGTTGCGCCCGCCTCGGACGGCGGCGCCCCGTCGCCCGGCCGTGCCCCCGGCGGGCTCCCCGCCGAGGCCGTCCGCCCGGCGCTGGGCAAACCCCTGCGCGAACTGCCCGCAGGGGCCCGGCCGGCCGGTGCCGATGGACCGGCGGGCGTCGTTCCGTCCGCCCCCGCGACGGATCGGCCGGCAGCGGAGCTGCCGGTGCTCCAGCGGCGGGCGTCGGACCCGCCGAGCCCTCCGGCCACGACGCCCACGACACCCTCCTCGCCCTCTTCGCGCTCTTCGTCCGCGTCGCCCCCGGGGGCCCCGACGCCCACGCCCCCGTCGGCCGGTTCGTCGAAGGCGTCGGCGCGGCAGCAGTCGCCGGACGGCCGACCCCGGACGCCTCGATCCGCCCAGCCGCCCCCGCCGTCGAAGCCGGCGCAGCCCGCCCCCTCGGTGCAGCGGGCAGCGGACCCGGACGGCACGACGCGGCCCGCGCCGCGACCCGACGCTTCCGGCGGCGCACGGGCCCGTGCGCGGGGCGGGATCGGCATGCCCCTTCCCTCGCTGCCGCCGACCGCCCGGCTCGGCGGCGACGCACCGCTGCTCGGTGACCGCCGGTCCGCCCGGACACCAACGGATCAGGGTCGGCCCCCGGGCCCCGGACCGACGACCGGTCCGGGCTCCGGGCCCGTGGTCCCGGACCCCGCCGCGACACCGCCGGGCGCGCCCTCCGCGATGCCGGTGCGGGCGGCCTCCCCCGTGCCCTCGGCGTCCTCGCCGGGACCGGCGGCCGTCCAGCGCGCGGCGGACTCCGACCCCGGCCGTACCCGCACCGGTACGCGGACGGGCGCGGCCTCCGCCGCTCCCCCGCCGCCGGTTCGCGTCCGGCCCGTCGACCGGGACCGGCCGACGGCACAGAGCTCCGGCGGTACGACGCCGTCGCCCGCGGTCCAGCGGTCACGGACCCTGCTCCCCAGCCGCGCCCTCACCGTGAACACCGGTTCCGCCGAAGGGTTCTCGGCCCCTCCGGCGACGACGGCGGGCGGCGGCACCGCGCGCCCGGTCGTGGCGGCCACCTGGCGGCGCGACGTACCGCAGCCGGGCGCCGGCGCTCCGGCCGCGGGTCCCGCAGGCGGGCGGACCGGCAGCCTGCCGAGCGTCCGGCGGCCGACGCCCTCCGGTGCGACGCCCGGCGCCCCGGTCCAGCGCTCCGCGACCGCGAACCCGGCCCACCGGGGCAGCACTTCCGCCACGGACCCGGCCCCCGCGCCCGCCCCCCGGAACGTCGGGCGCGGCGTGTCCTCCGGCGGTGTGCTCCAGCGACTCGTCCAGCGGTCCGGGCGGGCCGCAGCGCCCTCGCCCGTCCTTCCCGGCACGCCGCCGCCGCGGCACCAGCACGGGGCTCCCGGGTCAGGGCCGGCTCCGCAGCCGGCTCCCGGTCGCGACACCCGAACCCCGCAACAGGCCCCTGCCTCCGCCCCTGCCGTGCAACGCGCCGCCACCGCGCCGGCCGCCCCCGCCGCGCCGCTCGCCCCGGTGCTGCCACCAGCGATGCCGTCCCGGTCCGGGAAGGGGCCGATGCCCTCGGGACCCCCGGCGTCGTCCACGACCGCCCCCGGCCCGCGCCCCGTTCCCGTCGTCCGGCCGCATCCGCCCGCGGCGGCACGGGCGGAAGCCGCCGCCGTACCCGTACAGCGGCTGGCGATGCCGGTGGTGCCCGACAGCGCCCGTCCGCCCATCGCCGGTGCGGCCCCCGTGGCCGGCGCCGCTCCCGCCGGGCCGCCGGCCCTCTCCGTACGGGTGCCGCCCCGCGCGCCCGCGCGGGCCACCGGAGCGGGTCGCCCGGAGAGCAGGGCGCAGGCGGTCCAGCGCGCGGCGGCCCGCGCCGGGATCACCGGGGTTCCCGTGCAGGCGTCCACGGCCGGGCCCGCGGCCGGGGCGACGGGATCGCCCGCCGGATCCGACGACGCTTCCGACGCTTCTCCGGGGAACCGGCTGAGCGGAACGGAGATCGAGGAACTGGCCCGCCGGCTCCTCGACCCGGTGAGCCGGCTCATCCGGGCCGATCTGCGCCGGGGCAGGGAACGCAGCGGGCGGCTGCACGACGGCCGCCGCTGACGGCTCCGGGCACCGCCCCGGGCCCCGCCCCGCGCACCACCGCACGCCCCGACCCGTACGAGAGACAGCAGAGAAGACGAGAAACGCATGACGGACAACATCTTCGCGACGAGCGTGTTCTTCAAGCTCGCGATCGGCGGCAGCGACCTGGGCGCGTTCCACACCTGCTCCGGCCTCGGCGCCGAGGTGGAGATGGAGACGTACGCCGAGGGCGGCAACAACGGCTTCACCTGGCAGCTGCCGGGGCGGATCAGCTGGACGAACATCACGCTGACCCGCCCGGTGACCGCCGACACCCTCAAGATCGCGCGCTGGCTGAACGAGACGATCCAGCGGGTCGAACCCAAGGACGGCGAGATCGTGGCGCTGCGCCCCGACCTCAGCCGGATCATCAGCTGGCAGGTCCACGGCATCGTGCCGGTGCGCTGGCAGGGGCCGTCCTTCGACCCCGCCAACTCCGAGGCGGCGATCGAGACGCTGGAGATCGCGCACGAGGGTCTCGAGCCCTCCTGACCGCGCCCGGCACAACCAGGTACAGGAACCGGACGAAGGAAGGAGGAACGCAATGTCACCCGCGCTCCGCGCGAGCCGCGCTCGTGCCCAGCTGACCATCATGGAGCCGCCCTCGACCGTCGGCGCCAAGCCCGGCGGGGCGCTCGCCCGGCTCACGTTGCAGTTCAACCCCGCGCAGCTGTCGCTGAGCAAGAGCACCGAGTGGCGGCGCACTCCGTCCCGGATGGCCGGGCAGTCCGCGCTGCCCGAGTTCGTCGGCAGCGGGCCCCGGTCCCTGTCGCTGGAGGTCTTCCTCGACGCAACCGCCACCCACGACAACTCCGTGGAGAAGGCGGTGGAGAAGCTGATGACCGCCTGTGTCCCCACCCCCAAGAGCCTGGCCCGCAAGACGCCGGCCAGCCCCTGGGTGCGCTTCGACTGGGGGACGTCCAAGACGACCTCGTTCGACGGGGTGCTCTCCAACCTCTCGGTCTCCTACACCCTGTTCGACGTCGACGGGAAGCCGCTACGCGCCACCTGCTCCCTGTCGATCGAGGAGGCGAGCATCGGCCCGGCCGGCCAGAACCCCACCTCGGGTTCGAAGGAGGCACGGCGCACGCACCGGGTCGTGGCCGGGGACAGCCTGCCGCTGCTGGCCTGGCGGGAGTACGGCGACGCCACCGCCTGGCGGACCATCGCGCACGCCAACGACATCGACGACCCGATGCGGTTGACCCCCGGCAGTGAGCTCCTGGTGCCCGGACGGGAAGACCACCTGGCGGAGGAGAGCCGATGAGCGGCAAGGAAGCCCCCGGCCGCTCCTTCGCCGCCGACCCGATCGTCGAGGCGCCCGCCGAGCTGCCCGCCGCCTGGGCCACCCAGCTGGTGAGCTGTGTGGTCGACGAGAACGTGGGGCTGCCGGACACCGCCGTGCTGATGTACCGGGACCCCGACCACACCTTCCTCACCGCGACCGGCATCGGCATGGGCACCCCGCTGAAGATCTCGGTCGTCACCGCGCGGGACCGGGCGCGCGAGCGGCTGTTCACCGGGGAGGTCACGGCGGTCGAGCTGGACACCGACACCACCGGCTCGTTCACCGTGGTGCGGGCGTTCTCCAAGGCGCACCGGCTCCAGCGCGGCCGGAAGGTCGTGGCGTACCGGAACATGAAGACGGCGGACATCGTCCGCAAGGTCGCCGCCGGCGCGGGTCTCACCTGCGGAAAGGTCGAGGCCGCGCCGATCACGTACAAGCAGCTGACCCAGCCGAACGTGTCGGACTGGGAGTTCCTCCAGCACCTCGCGGCCGAGAGCGGGGCCACCGTACGGGTGGACGAGAAGGGCCGGCTCCAGTTCACCAAGCCGGACCCCGCCTCCTCCGCCCCCTCCCCCTCGACCTCCGCCACGAACAACCCGATGGTCCTGGAGTACGGGAACAACCTGCTGGCCCTGCGGGCGGTGCTGACCGGCGCGGACGGGGCGGACAGCGTCGAGGTGCGCGGCTGGAACGTCGACACCAAGACCCGGCTGGTGGCCCGGAAGCAGGCCGTCCGCAGCGATACGGTCACCCCCGGAATGAGCCCGTCGACGGCGGCCAAGATGTTCGGATCCAACTCCCTGACGACGATCGCCGACACCCCCTACCGCACCCAGGCGGAGACGCGTGCCGTCGCCGACTCGCTGGCGGCCTCGGTCAGTTCGGGCTTCGGGGAGATCGAGGCGGTCGCCTACGGGAACCCGCAGCTGCGGGCGGGCCTGCCGGTGGCCCTCGGCAATGTGGGGCCCGCGTTCTCCGGCCGCTACACCGCCACCGCCGCGCACCACGTCCTCGAACCGGACACCGGCTACCGCACGACGGTGATCGTCAGCGCCTCGCCGGACCGTTCGCTGTCCGGGCTGGCCTCCGGTGGGAACGCCCCCTCGCGCGGCCCGCGCATGCCGGGCCTGGCGATCGGGGTGGTCACCGACATCCGCGAGGAGGGCAGGGGCCAACGCGGCTGGGTGCGGCTGAAGTTCCCGTGGCTCGACGACACCTACGTCACCGACTGGGTCCGCACCGTGCAGTGGGGCGGCCAGGGCGGCGGCGGGGTGTTCAGCCCCGAGGTCAACGACGAGGTACTGGTCGGGTTCGAGCAGGGGCTGCTGGACAGCCCGTATGTGCTCGGCGGCCTCTACAACGGGATCGACAAGCCCTCGCCGCACGACGTCCCGCTGGTCGACCCGACGAGCGGCAAGGTCAACCGCCGCTCCCTGGTGTCGCGTTCAGGCAACCGGCTGGAGCTGCTGGACGCCCCGCGCGGCCCCTCCGGGGTGCGCATCGCCACCGGCGACAAGCGGCTGGACGTCGTGCTCGACGAGAAGAAGGGCGAGATCACCCTGACGGTGAAGGCCCTCGGCGGCACCCGGGAGCTCAGCTCGGTGACGCTGTCCGCGTCGGGCATCACGCTCGACGCCGGCGCCACCGGCGACGTGAACATCAGGGGCCGCTCGGTGAGCGTCAACGGCAAGACGGGGGTCACGGTCGACGGCGGACTGCTCGGGATCCTCAAGGCCAAGATCATCAGGATCAACTGACCCGGCCGCGCCCCCTGTCCCACGGCCCGTCCCCCACGGCCCGTCTCCCCGCGCTCCGACTCCCGCCCCCGCGACATCCCTCTCACAGCAAGGAGAACCCCGGCCATGCCCCCCGCAGCCCGCACGGGCGACAGCACCGCCCACGGTGGTCTCATCGGCTCCCCGCCCCCGGGCGCGGTGGCCGTGGCCACCGTGTTCATCGGCGGCCGGCCCGCGGCCGTCACCGGGAGCCTCCATGTGTGCGTCGTCCCGCCGCACGCCGCGCTGGGGCCGACCAACGTGATCATGCCCAACCCGGCCGCCGCGCTCACCGGTCAGGTGCTGATCGGCGGGCTGCCCGCCGCCCGGATGCGGGACAACACCAGTTGTGGCGCGCCCATCCTGAGCGGCGCGCTGAACGTCCTGATCGGGGGTCCGATGTGAACGGCAGCGGATTCATCGGGCGCGGCTGGGGCTTCCCGCTGCGGGTCGGGCCGACGGGCGGGATCGCGCTGGTCGAGCGGGACCGGGAGATCGAGGAGGCGATCGGCCTGGTTCTCGGCACCGCGCCGGGCGAGCGGCCGATGCGCCCGGAGTTCGGCTGCGGGATCCACGACTACGTCTTCGCGCCGGGCGACGGGGCGACGGCCGGGCGGATCGCGCAGGAGGTCCGCACCTCGCTGGAGCGGTGGGAGCCGCGCATCGAGGTGACGGACGTGGTGATCGCGTTCGACGCGATCGAGGAGGGCACGCTCTACATCGACGTGCACTACACCGTGCGGGCCACCAACGACCTGCGCAACCTCGTCTTTCCCTTCTACACGATCCCGTCGCCGGAGAGCTCTTCCGAGGGCTCGTCCGGAACTGCTCGGGAAGCGGGAGTGCGCTGATGGCCCTGCCTTCGCCCAACCTGGACGACCGGCGCTTCCAACAGCTCGTCGACGAGGCCAAGCGGTACGTCCAGCAGCGCTCCCCCGAGTGGACCGACCACAATGTGTCGGACCCCGGGGTCACGCTGATCGAGACGTTCGCCTACCTGGTCGACCAGTTGCTGTACCGGCTGAACCGGGTGCCGGACAAGAACTACGCGGCCTTCCTCGACCTGCTGGGCGTGACGCTGTTCCCGCCGACCGTGGCGCGGGCCGAGATCGACTTCTGGCTGTCCGCGCCGCAGCCGGAGACCGTGCACCTCCTGGCGGGCACCGAGGTCGCCACCGCGCGCGGGGAGGCCGAGGAGCCGGTGGTGTTCTCCACCTCCGACGACCTGCCGATCGTGCCGAGTTCGCTGGTCCGGCTGGTCACCGCGCCGGTGTCGGGCGACCAGACCGACCGGACCGCGCCGCTGGGCGCGGGCAAGGACATCCCGTGCTTCCAGGCCCGTCCGGAGCCCGGTGACGCGCTGCTGTTCGGGCTGCCGACGGCCGTGCCCCGGTGCATCGTCGCCGTCCGCCTGGACAGCCGGGTGGAGGGCGTGGGCGTCGACCCGCGTCAGCCGCCGCTGGTGTGGGAGGCGTGGGACGGGGCGCGCTGGGTGACGTGTGCGACCGGCACCGACAGCACCGGCGGGCTGAACCGGCCCGGCGAGGTCGTGGTGTTCGTCCCGGCCGGGCACACCGCTTCCGTCGTGGCGGGGACCCGGGCGGGGTGGCTGCGCTGCCGGGTCACCGCACCGGAGCCGGGCCAGCCGTTCTACTCCGAGTCGCCGACGATCCGGGAGGCCGAGGTGTTCACGGTCGGCGGCACGACGCAGGCGGAGCACGCGGAGACCGTCGTCGACGTGCCGCTCGGGGTGTCCGAGGGCGTCGCCGGGCAGCGGTTCTCGGTGGGCCGGGCGCCGCTGCTGCTGGACGGGGACCCGCCGGTGGTGCAGGTGTCGACGGACGAGGGCTGGCAGATCTGGACCCCGGTCGAGCACTTCGGCGCGTCCGGGCCCGGTGACCGGCACGTCCGGATCGACGCGGTCTCCGGGGAGTTCGCGCTCCCGCCGGAGGTGCGGGAGCCGGACGGCACGATGCGCGCGTACGGCGCGGTGCCGGAGAAGGGCGCCCAGCTCCGCGTGCCGCGCTATCGGACGGGCGGCGGGGCGGCCGGGAACGTGGCCCGGGGCGCGATCTCGGTGCTGCGCAGTTCGGTGCCGTACGTCGCGGGCGTGAACAACCGCGAGGCGGCGACCGGCGGCGTCGACGGGGAGACCGTCGAGAACGCGAAGGTGCGCGCGCCCAACATCCTGCGGGTGCAGGAACGGGCGGTGACGGCCGAGGACTACGAGGTCATCGCCCGGGAGGCCGCGCCGTCCCTGCGCCGCGTGCGGTGTCTGCCCGCCGTCGCGGGCGAGGCCGGTGCGGTCCGGGTGCTGGTGGTGCCCGACGCGGTCGCCGACGAGGACGGGCAGCTGCGGTTCGAGCAGCTGATCCCCTCGGACCCGGTGCTGGCCGCGGTCACCGCGCGGCTCGACGAACGGCGGCTGGTCGGCACCCGGCTGGTCGTGGAACCGCCCGCCTACCAGGGCGTCACGGTCGTCGCCCGGCTGGTGGCCGCCCCCGGGGACGTGGACCGGGTCCGGGCGGAGGCGCTGGAGGCGCTGTTCCGCCACATCGACCCGTTGCGCGGCGGGGCGGACGGCCAGGGGTGGCCGTTCGGCAGGCCGGTGCAGTACGGGGAGGTCTTCGCCGTGCTCCAGAACGTGGAGGGGGCCGGCCTGGTGGAGGACGTCCGGCTGTTCCCGGCGGACCCGATCACCGGCCGGCGCGGGGCGGCGGTCGACCGCGTCGACGTCGCGCCGGGGGCCCTGGTCTTCTCCCACCAGCACCAGGTGGTGGTCACCGCGAACGGGGCCGGTGAGGGCGTATGACCCGGGCCGCGATACCCGGGCTGCCGAGCCGGTACCCGATCGGCGGCCTGTTGCCCGCCCTGTACGCGGACGACGACCTGGCGCAGCGCTTCACAGCGGGCCTGGACACGGTGCTGGCACCGGTCCTGTCGACGCTGGACAATCTGCCCGCCTACTTCGACCCGTCGCTCGCGCCGGAGGACTTCCTGCCCTGGCTGGCGTCCTGGGTGGGCGTCGAGGCCGATCCGGCGTGGCCGGTGGAGCTGCGCCGGGCGGTCGTCGCCCGCGCCGTGGAGCTGCACCGGTGGCGCGGCACCCGGCGGGGTCTCGTCGAGCGGCTGCGGCTCTGCTGCGGTGTGCACGCGGACGTCCGGGACGGCGGGGGCGCCACCTGGTCGGCCCAGCCGGGGGCCGCCCTCCCGCCGCCGCCGACCGGTGAACTGCTCGTCCGGGTCTGGCCGGTGCGCGAGGGCGTCGCGGTGGACGCCCGCCGCGTCCTGGACGTCGCCACGGCCTCGTGCCCCGTCCACCTCACCTGCCGGGTGGAGGTCCTGCCGGGCCCGCCCGCGGCTCCCGAAGCTCCCGAAGCTTCCGAACAGACAGGAGGCTGACGTGATGCGTTCGTGCCCGGCGTGCGGTACGGCCAATGGCGAGAGTGACGACTTCTGCGGCAACTGCGGCGGCTACCTGGGCTGGTCCTCCCGGCCCGCGCGGCCGGCCCGGCCCGCGGATCCGGAGCCCGAGGCGGAGGTGGTGGCGGAGCCGGACGCCCCGGTGACGGCGGCCGAGCCCACGCCGGAGCCGGAACCGGCCGGGCCGACGACGACGCCCGCGCCGGATGCCGCCCCGTCCCCCCGACCGGCGCGCCCCGCCCCCGAGGACGCGGAGCGGCCCGCACCGGCGCCCTCGCAGGAGCGGCCCGAACCGCCCGCGCGCCCCGAGGCTCAGGCACCGCCCGCACCGCCCGCGCGCCCCGAGGCTCCGGCACGGCCCGCCCCGGCGCGCCCCGAACAGCCGCCGGGCCCGCCCCGGCCGGCTCCCACGCCACCGGCGGATCCCGCGCCCCCGAAGCCCCCCACACCCGCACCCGTGCCGCCGCAGCCCGCCACGCCGCCCGCGCAGCCAACGCCCGCGGCGGCGAAGCCGTCTGTGCCGCCCGTGCCCCCCGGGCGGCCCGCCCCCGCTCCCGTACGTCCCGGAATCCCGGCGTCCGCACCGGTGCCCAGGCCCGCGGCCGAACCGGCGGAGCAGGTCGGGGCGGTTCAGCCGGCCAAGCCGGTGACCCGGCGGCCGGTCGTGCGGCCGGTGGCGGCGGACGAGACGCCGGACGGTCCGCCCTGCCCGGCCTGCGGCACGCCGAACCTGCCGGGGCGGCAGTTCTGCCGGCGGTGCGCCGCTCCGCTGCGGCCCCGGGAGCAGTCGGCCGCCCTGCCGTGGTGGCGCACCGTGTGGCCGTTCCGCCGGCGGGTGCGCGGCGGTTCGGGCCGGGCGCTGCGGCGGACGCTGCTGGTCCTGGCCGTGGCCGGGCTGCTGGTGGCGGGCTTCCTGTTCTTCCCGCTGGGGCGCTACCTCTTCGAGGACGTCCGGGACAAGCTCGGCGGCACGGCGGAGATCAGCCCCACCGGGGTGTCCGCGAGCGCGGCGGCTCCCGGCCACCCGGCGAGCGCGGCGACCGACGGCCTGACGAACAAGTACTGGGGCGCGCCCGCCCTCGACGCGTCGCTGACGTGCTCCTTCGAGACGCCGTTCCGGCTGGTCGGCGTCGTCGTGCACACCGGTGTGTCGAAGGAGCCCCAGGAGTTCCGGCAAGGCGCGCGGCCGACCCGGGCGGACCTGTTCATCACCACGAAGGACGACAAGGTCCACGAGAAGACGGTGACGTTCAACGACAAGCCCGGCAAGCAGACGATTCGGACCGGCATCAGTGACGTCGTGTCCGTCCGCATGGTGCTGCGGGAGGCGGTCGGCCGGGGCGAGGGGCGGCCGATCGCGATCGGCGAGGTCGAGTTCTTCCGGCGCACCTGAGCCGGACGGCGGCGCTCCGGCCGGTTCACTCGGCCCCCGCCGCCCCACCTCCGTCACCCTGCCACCTCCGTCACGGGCAGCCCCAGAAGTTCACCAACTACCCAGGAGCGATCAGAGAGTTGATGCCGATCAAACAATTCCGGTCACAAATGGCTTCCCTCGACGCCCCCACAGGGGGTTGACTGGGCATTACACATGGTGACGTGCTCGCCCACCGGCTCACCGAGCCTGCCCTGACGCCGCGGCTCCCGGCGGAGGAAGGAGGACAGCGATGGCCCTCTCACCTCGTACGGTCTTCCCGCCGCCCGCCCTCCGGGCTCCGGCCGCCGCTTCCCGACGAGCCCGTCCCCTGCTCGATCACCCGGAACACGCCGTTCGCATCGTCCGCCCGTATTCATCAGACGAGGGGCAGCAATGAGCCAGATCACGTTACCGGCGTTTCACATGCCGTTCCAGAGTGCCGGGTGCCATCCGGGCCTGGCGAAAACCCGGGAGTCCGCCTGGGAATGGGCCGAATCCGAAGGGCTCGACCTTTCCGTCCCGGCCCGGCGGAAGATGATCCGGACCCGTCCGGAACTCTGGATATCCCTCATCTTCCCGCAGGCCACGCAGGAGCAACTCGACCTGTTCTGTCAATGGCTCTTCTGGGCCTTCCTGGTGGACGACGAGTTCGACGACGGGCCGGCCGGACGCGATCCGCTGATGTGCGAGAGGGCGATCACCCGCCTGGTGGACGTCTTCGACGGGGCCGCGCCGAACGGGCCGATGGAGCGGGCGCTCGCCGGGCTGCGGGAGCGGACCTGCCGGAGCCGCTCGCCGCAGTGGAACCGGCAGTTCCGGCGGGACACCGCCGCCTGGCTGTGGACGTACTACGCCGAGGCCGTCGAGCGGGCCGCCGGACAGGTGCCGAGCCGCGCCGAATTCGCCAAGCACCGCCGTGATTCGGTCGCCATGCAGCCCTTTCTCTGTCTGCACGAGATCACCGCCGGAATCGATCTCCCGGATTCCGCCCGGAGCCTGCCCGCCTATATCGCCCTGCGGAACGCGGTCACCGACCATTCGGGACTCTGCAACGACATCTGCTCCTTCGAGAAGGAAGCCGCTCTCGGGTACGAGCACAACGCCGTACGGCTGATTCAGCGCGACCGGGGATCCACGCTCCAGGAGGCGGTCGACGAGGCCGGTATCCAGCTGGCCCGGATAGCCGAACGGGTGCAGCGGGCGGAAAGGGAGCTGATCGAGGAGATCGAGGCGGCGGGCATCGGCGGCGCGACCCGGGCCGCACTGGAACGCTGCGTCCAGGACTACCGGGGGCTCGTGCGGGGAGACTTCGACTACCACGCGCGCGCCGAGCGCTACACCCGACCGGACCTGGTGGAGCTGGACGAACGGGACTCGCTGTCCCGGCACTTCGCCGCCTGAGCCGGCTGAGACGCCTGAGCCGCCAGACGCCGGCCCGGCCCGGCCCGGACGCTCTTCGGCCGATCGGCCGCCCGGGTGGTGTCGCGGACCACCGCTTCGGGGCAGGCATGTGCCGACGGCGGGAAGGCCGCCACGGTGGACCTGACGTCCTCCCCGCGAGAGAGGTTGGCAGGCATCATGTCCGACATCGTGGCGGGAACCTCCCCGCAGGTGACGACCGCCCACGGCACGGTGCGCGGTGCGGTGGAGCGGGGCGTCGCGGTCTTCCGCGGCATCCCGTACGCGGCTCCGCCGGTGGGGGCGCACCGATTCCGCGCGCCCGTGCCGCCCGAGCCGTGGGCGGGGGTGCGCGACGCCGTGGCGTACGGTCCGACGGCCCCCAAACGGCCCTACGCCCCGCCGCTCGACCGGCTGCTGCCCGATCCGGCGGTACCGGGCGACGGCTGGCTGAACCTCAATGTGTGGACGCCCGCGCCGGGTGCGGCCGGGCTGCCGGTGCTCGTGTGGATCCACGGGGGTTCCCTGGTGCACGGCTCCTCGGCGGTGCCGGTGTACGACGGGTCCGCGTTCGCCCGGGACGGGGTGGTCCTGGTCTCGGTCAACTACCGCCTGGGCGTCGAGGGCTTCGGGGTCTTCCCGGACGCGCCCGCCAACCGGGGGCTGCTGGACCAGCTGGCCGCCCTGGAGTGGGTGCGCGACAACATCGCGGCGTTCGGCGGCGCCCCTGACCGGGTGACGGTGGCCGGGGAGTCGGCGGGGGCGATCAGCATCGCCGCCCTGCTGGCCGCGGACCGGTCGGCGGGGCTGCTGCGGCGGGCGGTGCTCCAGAGCGGGGCGCCCGCCGCGCTGCCCCCGGCCACCGGGCGCGGGACGACCGGGCTGATCGCCCAGCGGCTCGGCGTGCCCGCCACGGCGGCCGCGCTGGCCGCCGTGGACCCGGAGGCGCTGCTGACCGCGCAGACGGAGGTCACCAGCGGCGGGAACCCGCTGACCGGCCGGCACTCCTTCCAGGTGGTCGTGGACGGCGAACTGCTGCCCCGCGACCCCGTGGAGGCGCTGCACGCGGGCGCGTCCGCAGGGGTCGACCTGCTGCTGGGGACGAACACCGAGGAGTACCGGCTCTGGTTCGTGCCCGGCGGTCTGACCGAGCGGATCGGCCGGCTGCGGCTCCGCCTGGCGCTGCTGAAGTTCCAGGTGCCGGGCGCCACCGCCCGGGTCTACCGCGCCAACCGGCCGGACGCCACCCCCGGCGAGCTGCTCGGCGCGCTCGCGACGGACCTGCTGCTGCGGGTCCCGCTCAACCGGCTGGCCGACGCCAGGGCGGGCGGGCCGGGCTCCACGCATGTGTACGAGTTCGGCTGGCCCACCCCCGTACAGCGGCTGGGGGCCTGTCACGCGCTGGAGCTGGGCTTCGTCTTCGACACGCTCGCCCACCCCGACACGATGGCCCTGACCGGCCCCGACGCCCCGCAGGAGCTGGCGGACGCGATGCACCGGGCGTGGGTGGACTTCGCGACGAGCGGAGACCCGGGGTGGCCGTCCTGGGACGCGCGGCGGCCGGTGACGGTCTTCGGTCCGGGGGCTCCGGAGCTGGTCCTGGCCCCGCGCGACGACGAGCTGCGCGGCTGGGAGCCGTACCGCTCGGACGACAGACCCTAGGGCCGCAGGGAGATCCAGTGCGGGTCGGGGACGACCGTCAGGACCGCCGAGACCACCACGACCAGGCCCAGCACGACCTGTTCGCGGCGGGCCAGCCGGTGCGCGACCGTCGGGTCGGCGTCCCGGAGCATCCGCCGCCGGGCCGCCACCGCCAGCACGCTGACCACGGCCACCAGCGCCAGCTTGACCAGCAGGGTGCGCCCGTAGGCGGAGGTGAGCACCACGTCCAGCGGCAGCCGGCGCAGGGTCGAGACCGTTCCGGTGGCGGCGAGGGCGGCGTACAGCCAGATCGCCAGGCGCGCGTACCGGCCGAGCAGCGCGCGGGCCGCGACGGGCGAGCCGCGCCAGAGCCACATGGTCCGCAGGACGTGCAGCAGACCACCGGTCCACAGCGAAGCGGCGGTCAGATGGACGACGGTGAGGGCCGCGCCGAACTCCGGGCTGTACGCCTCCGGATGCGCGCGCAGGGCCTCCGCGCCGATGACGACGGCGAGCGGGGCGAGCGCGAGGGCCGGGCGCCGGCTCGCGGCGCAGAAGGCGGCGAGGACCAGGCCGTTGGCGATGAGCAGGAGCAGTCCGCCCTCGCGGGTGCCGTAGGTCTCGGTGATCCCGAGGTCGCTGACGGCGGCGAGCCGGACGATCTGCCCGGCCGCGGCGGCCGCCCCGGCGACCGAGGCGGCGACCGCCCAGCTCCGTACGGCGGCAGGGGGGCGGCCCCGGACGGGCCGGACGATCCGGGGGGCGAGCAGTTCGCCCAGGTGGACGGCGAGGGCGGCGAACAGGACGGTGCGGAGCACGGTGGTGAGTCCTGCGGCGGGGATGCGCAGCTCTCCGGTGCCGCGTGCCACGAGGCCGGGGCCGAGGAGCGCCATGAGAAGCGCGAGGACGCCCGCGGCGCAGAGCAGGAGCGGCGTGGTCCACGAGCGGCCGGCCGGCGGTTCGGGCGGTCCCCCGGGTATCGCGCCGACCGGCGGCGCGTCGTCCGCCGACCGCGCAGCGGCCGCCGCGAGGGGTATGCCGGGTCCGGTCGGCGCGGCCGGGTCGGCAGGGGGTCCGGAGAACATCACGGCCCGATCCTCGCCGGTGGACCAGGACACAGCAAGCCGCGCACGGCGGGCCGGAGGGCCGGAAGGCACCCGGAGAAGGGGCCTTGGGCGCGTACCCGCCGGCGGCCGGCCCCCGACGGCGCGGGACCGGCTGCCACGGCGGGTCAGGCCCTGTTCCGGGGATCAGGCCTTGTTCTGCGAGGCCCAGAACTCGTCGAAGGTGAGCATGCCGTCACCGTTGGCGTCGTGGGCGTTGATGATCGCCTGCGCCACCGTCTCGGTGACGAAGGGGTCGCCCAGCTGGGCCATCGCGCTCTTGTACTCGTTGGCCGTGATCAGGCCGTCGCCGTTCTTGTCGAACCGCTCGAATGCCGTCCGCGCCGACTCGATGTCCGCCACTGTTCCGCCCCTTCGTGATGCCGAATGTCAGGGGTCAGATTATCGGGCCGTCCGGGTGACGTCGGCGGCGGCCGGACGGGCCGGTCCGGGGGCCCCTGGCCGAGGTCGCCGGGTCAGCCCACCAGCTCCGTGGCCGTCACCGCGCGCAGCCCGCGGCGGCCGATCTCGGCGAGCAGCAACGGCAGCGCGGCGACGGTGACCGGGCGGCCGAGACTCAGCTCCACCACCGATCCGTTGCGGAGTTCACCGGCGACCTTCCGGGTGACGGCGGCGACGTGGGTGGCCGCGTGGTCGAGCGACGCCACGTCACGGGCGAGGACATGGGGGTACCCGGCCCGCTGGGCGAGGCGCTGGACGAGCGGGGAGGCGTACGGGGTGGGCGAGGGGCGGAACCAGGTGCCGATGGACCCGGTGAGCCGGCGCAGCCGCCGGGCGCAGGCGGTGATCTCCTCGTACGCCGCGCGCTCGTCCAGCGCCGCGAGGTCGAGGTGGTGCTCGGTGTGGTTGCCGATCTCGTGGCCCCCGTCGAGGATCCGGCGGGCCAGTCCTGGGTGTTCGGCGAGCCAGGCCCCGACGGCGAGCACGGTGACGCGTGCCCCGGCCCGCTCGCACCGGGCGAGGGCGGTGCGGGCGAGGTCCGGGTCGCCCCGCCCCTCGAAGGTGAGGGCGACGCGGGGCCGGTCGCGGGGGCCGTGCGCGATCTGCACGGGCAGCCCGGGGAAGCGGCGCGGGGCGGGGGCGGCGGCCGGGCGGGCAGCGCGGGTGACGACGGCGGGCCCGGGGGCTCCGCCCGCCCCGTCGCCCCGGGCACAGCCGGCGGCGAGGGCGGCGGCCAGTGCCCCGGCCCCCGCGCCCAGCGCGTCGCGCCGGCCCATCGTGGCCCTGTGTCCGTCCATGCCCGACCACCTCGCGTTCCGCGGATTTCACCGGTCCCACCGGTTTCCGGGCCACAGTAGAGGCGAAATGGGCGTAATGAGGCGATTGAGATGTTCACCGGATGATCTATGAATCATTCAAGCGTCACCACAGGGATGCATGAAATGCCAGGCAAGTGATCGAGCCCACCTACGATTCAACCAACAGGCGCCTGCTTGGTCCTTAAATGTACCGATAAGTCGCTTTGGCACCGAGGTCGCCCGTCTGCCATAGTCGGGGCCACGACCCCCATCGACCCGGGCCAGGTCGTCACAAGCGGCCGTGAACACACCCCCCATGTCACGGCCCCCCACAGCAGCCCCCCGAGCGCCGCACCACGGCCGACCGGGGGCTTCTGTGTATCAGCGGTCGGAGATCCGCATCTCGAACCAGGTGGTCTTGCCGCGCGGCAGCAGGTCCACGCCCCAGCGGTCGGACAGCTTGTCGACGAGGAAGAGCCCCCGGCCACTGACGTCCATCTCGCGCACCGGCATCAGACAGGGGAGGCCGCGCGAGGGGTCACGCACCTCGATGCGGATCCAGCCCCGGCGGCGCACCATGCGTAACCCGAAGACCCGGGCCCCGGTGTGGCGCACCGCGTTGCCGACGAGCTCGGAGACGAGGAGCACCGCGTACTCGGCGGTCTGCGGCGAGAGGGCCCACTGCCGGAGCACGACACAGGAGGTGAGCCGACGGGCCGTCGCCGCCGACTCCGGGCGCGACGGCAGCCGGACTTCCTCCTCGGTCGGATTTCCGAACAACTCCAGCGCCTTGAACGCCTGTTCGTCATCCATGGTCGACGTCCAGCGCGCCGCGGTCGCGCTGCTGCGCGGTCGCGGCTGATCCACACCCTCCAGGCCCGCCATGCCCACCATCATGGCCGCACGGATCGCCCTCCGGGGCGGTTCCGCGGGAATCCGCTCCCCGGAACGACCCGTTCCGCAGCAGGCTCTCGGCATATGCCACTGGCAGACCAGCGCCCCGAACGGCCTCACTGAGCTGCGGCGATGCCCCGCCCGGCGAGAGTTGCCCGGCCGACGAGGACACCGGGCCTTAAGGTTGTCTTAAGGCCCGGATAATCCGCCCTGACGGATGAACTCCCCGCGCGGGACCGCCCGACCCGACTACCGGGCCACCCATTTCGACTATCGATCAGAGGAACGTGGCCTTGCCCGGCCCCTCCTCGACGAAGCTGCGCATGCCCCGCTCGCGGTCCTCGGTGGCGAACAGGCCGGAGAACCAGTTCCGTTCGATGGTGAGCCCGGTGTCGAGGTCCGTCTCCAGTCCGGCGTCCACCGACTCCTTCGCCGCGCGCAGCGCCAGCGCGGGCCCCTTGGCCAGCCTGGCGGCCCAGGCGAGCGCCTGCTCGTAGACCTCGGCGGCCGGGACCACCCGGTCGACCAGGCCCAGCGTCAGGGCCTCGTCCGCCTTGACCATGCGGCCGGTGAAGATGAGGTCCTTGGCCCGGGAGGGGCCGATCAGCCGGGCGAGCCGCTGGGTGCCGCCCGCGCCGGGAATCAGTCCGAGGAGGATCTCCGGCTGGCCGAGCTTGGCGTTGTCCGCGGCGATCCGGTAGTCGGCGCAGAGCGCCAGCTCGCAGCCGCCGCCGAGCGCGTAGCCGGTGACCGCGGCCACGACCGGCTTGGGGATGCGGGCGACGGCGGTGAAGGCGTCCTGGAGGCCCTTGGACCGCAGGATCATCGCCGCGTGGTCCATCGCCTGCATCTCCTTGATGTCCGCGCCCGCCGCGAACACCTTCTCGCCGCCGTAGAGGATCACGGCGCGCACGTCCTCGCGCCGGGTCGCCTCCTCGGCCAGCTCCCGCAGCCGGTCCTGGACCGCCACGTCCAGGGCGTTCATGGGCGGCCGGTCCAACCGGATCGTGCCGACGTCGTCGCGTACTTCGAGGCTCACAGTCATGCCGAGATGTTAACCACCGCTAACGCGGGCGGACCCGGTGCCGTTGGTCACAGCACCGGGTCCGCCGGGGTCACTACCAGGAGCGGAGGGAAGTCCTACTTCTTCCACTCCTCCCAGTCCATGTTCCAGCCGTTGAGGCCGTTGTCCGGCTGGATCTGCTTGTCCTGGGAGTTCTTCACGACGACCACGTCGCCGATCATCGACTTGTTGTAGAACCACGCCGCCGGCGTCTGGTTGTCGTAGCCGCCGCGCACATCGCGCAGACCGACACAGCCGTGGCTGGTGTTGGTGTTGCCGAAGATGGAGGACGCGCCCCAGTAGTTGCCGTGCAGGAAGGTGCCCGAGGTGGACAGCCGCAGGGCGTGCGGCACGTCCTTGATGTCGTACTCGCCGCCGAAGCCGACGGTGTCGCCGTTCATCCGGGTCACCTTGAGCTTCTCGCTGATGACCATCTGACCGTTGTACGTGGTCGTCGCCGGAGCACCCGCGGAGATCGGGATGTCCTTGATCTGCTTGCCGTCGCGGACCACCTTCATCCGCTTCGCGCTCGCGTCGACGGTGGAGACCTGGCTCCGGCCGATGGTGAACTTCACCGTCTTGGCCTGCTTGCCATAGACGCCCGGCCGGCCCTCGACGCCGTCGAGGTCCAGGTCGACGGTCACCTCGGTGCCCGCCGCCCAGTAGTCCTCCGGGCGGAAGTCGAGCCGGTCGTTGCCGAACCAGTGGCCCTCGATCTCGACGGCCGGCTCGGCCGTCACCTTGATCGCCCGCTCCACCGCGGCCGGGTCGGTGATGCCCCGGGTGAAGTGGATGGAGACCGGCATGCCGACCCCGACGGTCGAGCCGTCCTCCGGCGTGTACTGCCCGATGAAGGTGTTCTGCGGCACCAGCGTGGTGAAGGTGGTGTCCTTGGCCGACTCACGGCCCTCGGCGTCCTTGGCGACCGCGTGCACCGTGTACTTGGTGGCGGCGGCGAGGTGCCGCTCCGGCGCCCAGCTCGCCCCGTCGGCCGCGATCTCGCCCGCGACCTCGTTGCCCTTGGGGTCGGCGACCTTCACCGTGGTCAGCTTGCCCTGCGCGGCGCCGATCTTCAGCGCACCGCTGGTCGCCACGGACTCCGCACCGTCCTTCGGCGCGATGGTCACCACCGCCTGCGAGGCGGTCGTGTCCTCTTTCCCCGTACTGCCCGCCGGCTTGTCCTTGTCCCCCGGGGCGGCACCGCCGCCGCCGCACGCCGTCACCAGCAACAGCAGTGCTCCCAGAACCAGGGCCAGCAGCCCCGGTCCGCCGCGCCGCTTCCTGCCCGCCCCGGCCGATGCCCCCGATATCGGCTGCCCGTTCACTGTGGTCGTCTCCCCTCGCACGGCCTGGCACCGCCATGGCCCGCTCCCCCGCGCGCCGAACATGCGCGCCGCCGCAAGATAATCACATCGCGAGCGCGGCGAACTCCCTCCGGAATGTCACCGTTCCGTCCCAAGTGGTCCGGAGAGCTGCGCAGGTGGCGCGGGGTGCCGGGGCCGGCCGGGGCGTGAGGAGCGGCCGAGGGCCTCAGCGCAGGGCGGAGCCGGCCTTCCACTTCTTCCAGCCGAGGTTCCAGCCGCTGAGCCCGTTGTCCGGTGCGACCTTTTTGTCCTTGGAGTTGACCACCTCGACCACGTCGCCGATCAGGGTCCGGTCGAAGAACCAGCCGCCGGGGGTGGAGCCGCTGCCGCCCTTCGCGTCGCGCAGCCCGACGCAGCCGTGGCTGACGTTCTCCTCGCCGAAGACGGACTCGTCGGCCCAGTAGTTGCCGTGCAGGAAGGTCCCGGACTCGGTGAGCCGGATCGCGTGCGGCACGTCCTTGATGTCGTACTCGCCCTTGCCCTTCTTGTCCGTGAAGCCGACGGTGGCCCCGTCCATCCGGGTCACCTCGTGCATCTCGGTGACCACCATCCTCCCGTTGTACGTGGTCGTCTTCGGGGCCCCCGCGGTGATCGGGACCGTACTGACGAGCTCACCGTCCCGGCGGACCTCCATGGTCTTGGCCTCCGCGTCGACCCGGGAGATCTGGGAGCGGCCGACCGTGAAGACGACGGTCTTGTCCTGGCTGCCGTAGACCCCCGGAGCGCCCTCGACGTCGCGCAGTCCGACGTCGACGGTGACCTCGGTGCCGGGCTTCCAGTACGTCTTCGGCCGGAAGTCGAGCCGGTCCTTGCCGAACCAGTGGCCGGCGACCTCGACCACCGGATCGGACGTCACCCGGATGGCCTTCTCCACCGCCGCCCGGTCGGCGATCGGACGGTTGAAGGAGAAGGAGACGATCATGCCGGTGCCGACGGTGGACCGGTTCTCCGGTTTGAAGTAGCCGATGAAGCGGTGCTCGGGGACGAGGGTGGTGAAGGTGGCGTGCCGGGCGGAGCGGCGGCCCGCCGCGTCCACGGCCACCGCGTCGACGCTGTACTTCGCGGCGAGGGCGAGCCGGGCCACCCGGGGCTCCGGGGCCCAGGAGCGCCCGTCCTCGGCGATCCGCCCCGCCACCGTCTGCTGCTGCGCGTCCTCGATCCGCATCACCTTCACGCTCTCCAGCCGCCCGTCGGGGACCTTCACCGCGATCCGGGTCTCCTCGTCGACGTTCTTGGAGCCGTCCTCGGGGAAGACGCTGATCGCGTCGCCGGAGGACCGCGCCTTGCCGTTGAGCACGGCCTCCCGCGTCTCGGTGCAGCCGGTCAGGAGGGCCAGCACGGTCAGCAGTCCTGCCCAGGTCAGCACGGCGGCCGGGACGGCCCGTGCGCTCTTCGCTGTGTGGTTCACGCTCCCCCAACGACCAGGGCCGGTCGGGGGAAACGTGAGTGCGGGGCCACTGGTGGGCAGAACAGAGGGGAGGACTACCTGGAACGGGCCGCGGCCGGGACGCCGCGCGCCCCTTCTCCGGTGCCCGTCCCACGAGCCGCGGGAGGCTACACGGTGTCGAGCGCAGCCGATCAGGAGGCAGTACAGGATCCGGCGGGGGCGGCGGTGGGGTCCGGGGAGCCACCGGGACCGGCCGGGCCACCCGCCGTCGAGGACGCCTTGCGCGCGGAGGTCGCCCGGACGCGCCGGGCCGATCTCGCCGAGGCCGTGCGGGCGCGGGCCGGTGCTCCCGCCGTGTGGCCCGGGGCCCCGATGCCGCTGGGGGCCCGCTTCCGGGTCGGCCCGGACGGGGTGGCCGGGACCAACTTCGCGCTGTGGGCGGGCGGGGCCGAGGCCGTCGAGCTGTGCCTGTTCGACGAGCTGGGCGCGGAGACCCGCTGCCCGCTGACCGAGCTGACCCATGAGATCTGGCACGGCTTCGTCCCCGGGGTGCGGCCCGGTCAGCGCTACGGCTACCGGGTGCACGGCCGCTGGGACCCGTGGACGGGGGCCCGCTGGAACGCGGCGAAGCTGCTGCTGGATCCGTACGCCCGTGCGGTCGACGGGACCTTCGGTCTGCCGGCCGAGGTCTACGGCCATGTACGGGACTGGCCGGACCAGCATGTCGCCGACACCGTGCGCGACGACCGGGACTCGGCGCCCTTCGTGCCCAAGGGCGTGGTCGTCAACGATGACGACGACTGGGTGGAGGACCGCCGCCCCAAGACCCCGTGGGCCGACTCGGTCATCTACGAGCTGCACGTGCGCGGCTTCACCAAGCTGCACCCGGACATCCCGCCCGAGCTGCGCGGCACGTACGCCGGGCTCGCGCACCCGGCCGCCATCGAGCATCTGACGCGGCTCGGGGTGACCGCCGTCGAGCTGCTCCCGGTGCACCAGTTCGCCCACGAGGACCATCTGCTGCGGCGCGGGCTGCACAACCACTGGGGCTACAACTCCATCGGCTACTTCGCCCCGCACGCCGACTACTCCGCCTCCGGCACGGCGGGCCAGCAGGTCGGCGAGTTCAAGCGGATGGTGCACGCGCTGCACGACGCCGGGATCGAGGTGATCCTCGACGTCGTCTACAACCACACCGCGGAGGCGGGCGAGCTGGGCCCGATGCTGTCGCTGCGCGGTATCGACAACCGGGGCTACTACCGCCTCCAGAACGACCCCCGCCGCTACGCCGACTACACCGGCTGCGGCAACACCCTGCACGTGGTGCAGCCCCAGGTGCTGCGGCTCCTCACCGACTCGCTGCGCTACTGGGTCACCGAGATGGGCGTCGACGGATTCCGCTTCGACCTGGCGGCGGCGCTGGCCCGCTCGATGCACGACGTCGACATGCTCTCCCCGTTCCTCGCGGTGATCGCCCAGGACCCGGTGCTGCGCCGGGTCAAGCTCATCGCCGAGCCGTGGGACGTCGGCAACGGCGGCTATCAGGTCGGGGCCTTCCCGCCGCTGTGGACCGAGTGGAACGACCGCTACCGCGACGCGGTGCGCGACTTCTGGCGCGGCGCGCTCCCCGACGTACGGGATCTCGGCTACCGGCTGACCGGCTCCAGCGACCTGTACGCCTGGGGTGGCCGCCGCCCGTACGCCTCGGTCAACTTCGTCACCGCGCACGACGGCTTCACGCTGCGCGACCTGGTCAGCTACGAGCAGAAGCACAACGAGGCGAACGGGGAGGGCAACCGGGACGGGACGAGCGACAACCGGGCGTGGAACTGCGGGGCGGAGGGCGAGAGCGACGACCCGGAGATCAACGCGCTGCGCCGCCGTCAGCTCCGTAACCTGCTGACCACTCTGCTGCTGTCCACCGGGGTGCCGATGCTGGTGGCGGGCGACGAGATGGGCCGGACGCAGGGCGGCAACAACAACGCCTACTGCCAGGACAACGAGACCGGCTGGCTGGACTGGTCGCTCCTCGACCAGCCCGAGTGGCGGGAGCTGACCGAGCTGACGGCCCGGGTGCTGACGCTGCGCCGGACCCATCCGGTGCTGCGCCGGCGGGCGTTCTTCTCCGGCCGGGCGCAGGCCCCGGACGGGCTGCGGGACCTGGCGTGGTTCGCCCGGGACGGACGGGAGATGACGGAGGGCGACTGGTACGCCCCCGCCGCCACCCTCGGCCTCTACCTCTCCGGGCGGGACATCCCGGGCCGGGACGCGCGGGGCGAGCCGGTGACCGACGACAGCTTCCTGGCGGTGCTGCACGCGGGCGCGGAGCCGGTCGCCTTCGCGCTGCCGGGAGCGCCGTGGGCGGCCCGCTACGAACTGGTCCTGGACACCTCGCTGGAGGAGCAGGCCGAGGCTCCCGGCACGGTCCTCGACGGCGGAACGGAGGTGACGGTGCCGGCCCGCTCGGTGCTGCTGCTGCGGGTGGCGGCCTGAGCGGGGGCGCGGGGATCAGCCGAGGATGCCCCGGTCGTAGCCGACGGCGACGGCCGCGGCCCGGTCCTTGGCGCCCAGCTTGGCGAAGACATGGGTGAGATGGGTCTTCACGGTCGCCTCGCTGATGAACAGTTCGGCGGCGATCTCCCGGTTGGTGGTGCCCCGCGCCACCAGGGCCAGCACCTCGCGCTCGCGGGCCGACAGGGCGGCCCCGGCCGGATCGGCGGCGGGCGTGCGGACCCGGGTCATCAGCCGGGAGGCGACGGCGGGCGACAGGACGCTGCGCCCGTCGGCGGCGGCCCGGACGGCCGCGAACAGCTCCTCGCGCGGGGCGTCCTTCAGCAGATAGCCGGTCGCGCCCGCCTCGATCGCGGGCAGCGTGTCGGAGTCGGTGTCGTACGTGGTCAGCACCAGGACCCTCGAGCGCGCGCCGCGCCGGGTCAGCTCCGCGATGGCCGCCACTCCCCCGCCGCCGGGCATCCGCAGGTCCATCAGGACGACGTCGGGGTCGAGGCGCTCGACGACCGCGAGCGCGTCCACGCCGTTCGACGCCTCGCCGAGGACCTCGAATCCGGGGGCGGCGGCGAACATGCCGCGCAGCCCGTCGCGGACGACCGGGTGGTCGTCGACGACGACGAGGCTGACGGGGCGGGCTCGGGTCTCGGTCATGACGGCACCGTACGGGGGCGCACGGGTGCCTGGCCAGCGGCCGCCGCGGGGCTGTTCACGGGTGCTTGACCAGGGGAACCCGCGCCGAGACCGCCGTGCCGCCGCCCGGTTCCGACTCGACCACGACCGCGCCCGCGATGCGCTCCGCGCGGGCCCGCATGCCGCCGAGGCCGAACCCTCCCGTGCGGTCGGCCGGGGCGGCGGCCGCGGGGTCGAAGCCGCGGCCGTCGTCGCGTACGTCCAGGGTCAGTTCGTCGTCCATGAAGGACAGCGTCACCCCGACCCGCGAGGCCCCGGCGTGCCGCCCGGTGTTGGCGAGGGCCTCGCCCGCGATCCGCAGCAGGGTGGCGGCGATCTCGTCGTGGACCGGTTCGACCGTGCCGGTGACGGTGAAGTCGGCCCGGACGCGGTGCTGTTCGGCCCAGCCGGCCACCGTCTTCTCCAGCGCCCCGGCCAGTTCGTCGTGCTCCAGGGCGACGGGGGCCAGGTTGTGCACGGAGCGGCGGGCCTCGCCGAGGCTGTGCCGGGCGAGCGTGGCGGCCCGCTCCAGGTGGAGGCGGGCGGTGGCCGGGTCGCGCTCCGTGACGGAGGTGACGACCTGGAGCTGGGCGATGATCCCGGTGAGACCCTGGGCGAGGGTGTCGTGGATCTCGGCCGCGAGCCGGCGCCGCTCGTCGTCGACCCCGGCCTCGCGGGCCTGGACGAGGAGCTGGGTGTGCAGGGCCGCGTTCTCCGCCACGGCCTCCTCCAGCCGGAGGTTGGTGCGCTCCAGCTCGGCGATGGTCGCGACCTGGATCCGGGCCTTCTCCTCCTCGCGCATCCCCACGTGCCAGAAGAAGAGGGCGAGGGTGGCGTTGACGACGTACAGCGCGCCGAAGGCGACCCAGTTCGTCAAGGAGGCGGGCGGCAGGCCCCCGCTCTGCGAACCGGCCAGCGTGACGGCGGTGGTGAGCAGCGCGATCCGGACGGCGCGCCGGGGCAGCAGGGGTTCGACGTCGAAGTAGTTGAGCGCCGCGTAGATCGCGAAGAACGGGTTGAGCCAGGTCAGGGCGAAGGCGAGGACGGTCCTCACCGTGTAGTAGGCCACCCCGGCCGGGGCGCGCGGAGCGGTACGCGGGCGAGCCCGGCCCCACCAGATCTGCAGCCCGTATGCCGCCGCGGTCAGGACCCCGGCGGCGTACATCTCCGTACGGGTCATGACCAGGTCGGCGGCGACGCCCCCGACGAGGGCGGACAGCGTGAGGACGGCGTAGGGCCCGTACCGGTAGAACTGCTCCCAGCGGTCCTCGATCGTGCGGGGCATCGTCGCACCCGACGGGTACGGGGCGCGGGGCGGCGGCGTCATGCCGGCAGTCTCCGTCACTGCCACCGGAAGAGTCGAGCGGCGGCGGTGCCCAGAACCGCGGTCCACAGCGCGACGACCCCGAGGTACGCCCAGCTCGGCCAGTGGCCGGAGGCGGCCTGTTCCAGCGCCTGGGTGGCGGCCCCGAACGGGGTGATCGTCACGATGCGGCGCAGGATGTCGGGCATCGCCTGGACGGGCAGCCAGACCCCGGCGGTGAACATCATCACGAGGTAGGCGCCCGAGCCGACCGCGGTGGCCGCCTTCGCCGTCCGGGACAGGGCGCAGATCGTGGCGCCCAGGGTCAGCGCGGCGGCGACGGCGAGCAGCAGCGCCACCGCGAAGCCGGCGAGGTGTCCGGGCAGCGGGACCCCGTAGGCGATCCGGCCGATGACGGTGACCAGGAGCGCGGAGCCGAGGCAGGCCGTGCCGTGCAGCACGATCTGGGCGGTGAGCAGGGCCGAGGGCCGCACCGGGGTGGCGGACATCCGGCGCAGGATGCCGCGCTCGCGGTAGGAGGTGAGGACCGGCGGCATCGCCTGGATCCCCGCCGTGATCATGGCGAGCAGGATCGAGATGGGGACGTACAGGTCGATGACCCGCCGGCCGCCGAGGTCGTCCCGGGCCTCGCCGAAGGCGGGCACGAAGCCGAGGATCACCAGGAGGACGGAGGGGAAGGCGAAGACCCAGAACAGGCTGCCCGGTTCGCGGAGGAAGAGCCTGGTCTCGGCGATCAGGACGGCGGTCGCGGGACCGCTCCGCCGGGCGGTGCGGGGCCCGGGGGCGGTGGCCGGTGCGGCGGCGGTGGTGGTCTCGGTCCGCATGTCAGGCGTCCTGTCCGGTGAGGTCGAGGAAGGCTTCGTCGAGGCTGGTCTCGGTGATGCGCAGCCGCCGGGCGGTGACGCCGAGTTCGGCGAGCAGGGCGACGAACGGGGTGACCGTCTCGTCGGTGCCGTGCAGCGCGAGCGTCCCCTCGCGGTCGGGCGGGGTCAGGGACGCGACGCCGGGAAGCGCGGTGAGCCGGGTGAGCTCGGGGCCGGTGAGCGGCCGGGAGGGCCCGAAGGAGATGACGGTGGAGCCGGTGGCCTGCCGGATCAGGCCGGCCGGGGTGTCCAGGGCGACGACCTTGCCCCGGTCGATGACGGCGATCCGGTCGCAGAGGCGCTGGGCCTCCTCCATGAAGTGGGTGACGAGCAGGACGGTCACCCCGTCGTCGCGGATCTCCTCGATGAGCTTCCAGGTGTCGCGGCGGGCGCGCGGGTCGAGGCCGGTGGTCAGCTCGTCGAGCACGACGACCTTCGGATCGCCGATCAGGGCGAGCGCGATGAACAGGCGCTGCTTCTGGCCACCGGAGAGCTGGGCGAAACGGGCGCTGAGCCGGTCCGCCAGGCCGAGCCGGTCCGCGAGCGGCCGCCAGTCGGCGGGGGCCGGGTAGAAGGCGGTGTAGAGCTCCAGCGCCTCCCGTACGGTCAGTTTGGCCTGGAGCTCGCTCTCCTGGAGCTGGGCGCCGAGCAGGTGTGTCACCCGGTCGTGGTCGGCGACGGGGTCGAGCCCGGCGACCCTGATCGTGCCCGCGTCGGGGATGCGCAAGCCCTCCACGCATTCGACGGTGGTGGTCTTGCCCGCCCCGTTGGGGCCGAGGATGCCGAAGATCTCCCCCTCCTCGACGGAGAAGGAGACGCCGTCGACGACGTCGCGGCCCGCGTAGGTCTTGCGCACCCCGTTGACTTCGATGATTGCCATGTCCCCCAGGGTTCCGGCGGGCGGGCGCGGGCGGTATCCGCCGTCACGCTCGACGGCCCATCAGCCGATCGGTTGACCCGGGGTACGACCCCGGCGGCCGGTCGGGGACGCGGGGCGGTCCGGCCGAAATTGGGAGGACCGATGTCAGTGGTGAACCGTAGGGTCGGCCCTGATGCCCGAAAAGCCTGCAGAGCGCACGGACCGGTCCGCCGTGCGCTCCCTCCTGCGCCTGTGGCCCTATGTCCGACCTGTACGGGTGCGCCTGTTCAGCGCCGCCTTCGTGGCGATCCTGGCGTCCTGCCTGGGGCTGGTGATCCCGCTGGTCCTGAAGTGGATGGTGGACGGTCCCGTCGCCGACCGCGATCCGGGCGGGGTGTGGCTGGGGGCGCTGTATCTGCTGCTGCTGGGCATCGCGGAGGCGCTGCTGTTCGGGTTCCGGCGGTGGCTGGTGGCGCGCCCGCTGGCCGGGGTCGAGGCGTCGATGCGGGCGGATCTGTACCGCCATCTGCAACGGCTGCCGGTCGCCTTCCACGACCGCTGGGCCTCGGGTCAGCTGCTGTCGCGCGGGACGACGGATCTGATGCTGCTGCGGATGTTCCTGGCGTTCCCGCTGACCTTCCTGGTCGTCAACACGGCCACGATCCTGGTCGGGTTCGTCATCCTGTTCGCCCAGGACTGGACGCTCGGTCTGGTGCTGCTGGCGCCCGCGGTGCCGCTGGTGGTCCTGTGCTCGCTGTTCGAGACGAAGTACTCGGTGGTCGCGCGGCGGGCCCAGGACCAGGTCGGCGATCTCACCACGGTCGTCGAGGAGAGCGTGCTGGGCATCCGCATCGTCAAGGGCTTCGGCCGGCACCGCAGCCAGGCGCAGGCGTTCCGGGCGCTGTCGCACCGGCTGCGCACCACGGAGCTGGGCAAGGCCCGGCTGCTGGCCGGGATCTGGGCGCTGATCACCGCCATCCCGGAGCTGGCGATCGGCGCGGCGCTGGTCCTCGGCACCATCCAGGTGGCGGACGGGTCGCTGTCGGCGGGGACGCTGGTGGCGTTCCTGTCCACGGCGCTCGCCCTGCGCTGGCCGGTGGAGTCGATCGGCTTCCTGCTGGCGATGAGCCAGGAGTCGGCGACCGCCACCGACCGGTATTTCGAGGTGATGGACGTGGCGGAGGAGCCCGGGGCCCTCGCCGTCCGGAAGGACGCGCCGGCCACCGCCCCCGGCATGGTCTTCGAGGGCGTCGAGTTCCGCTACCCGGACGCGGATCCGGCGTCGCCGCCGGTCCTCGCCGGGATCGATCTGCACATCCGGCCCGGCGAGACGCTGGCCCTCGTCGGGGGCACGGGGTCGGGCAAGACGACGCTCACCGCCCTGGTGCCCCGGCTGCACGAGGCGACCGGCGGGCGGATCACGCTGGACGGCGAGGACATCGCCACGATGGAGCGCTCGCGGCTGCGGGAGCTGGTGTCGGTGGCGTTCGAGGAGCCGACGCTGTTCTCCGCGACGGTCGGCGAGAACGTGACGATGGGCGCGGCGGACGCGGACGAGCAGCAGGTCCGCCGGGCCCTGTCGGTGGCCCAGGCGGACTTCGTGCACCGGCTGCCGCGGGGTCTGGACACCGAGGTCGGCGAGCAGGGCCTGAGTCTCTCCGGCGGCCAGCGCCAGCGCCTGGCGCTGGCCCGCGCCGTGGTCGGACAGCCGCGCTTCCTGGTGCTGGACGATCCGCTCTCCGCGCTGGACGTGCACACCGAGACGCTGGTGGAGGCCGCGCTGCGGCAGGTCCTGGAGCGGACGACGGCGGTGGTCGTGGCGCACCGCCCCTCCACCGTGATGCTGGCCGACCGGGTGGCGCTGCTGTCCGGGGGCCGGATCGTCGCGGTCGGCACCCATCAGGAGCTGCTGCGCGACAGCGCGGAGTACGCGTGGCTGATGTCGGGCGCCGGGCACGGTCCCGCACACGACGGGAAGCCGCCCGCGGAACCGGGGAGCGCCCCCGTCCAGCAGGTCCCCGCCGAGGAGGGCAGTGCCCGATGACCACGACCACCGACGACGCCTCGCTCCCGACGGCCGACGACGACGGCCCGCCGAAGAGCACGGCCGCGCCCGAACGGCCGCTAGCCGACGACCCGTTCGACCAGGACGACCTTCCCGCGCCGCCCGGGGCGACGCGGGCGCTGCTGTTCTCCCTGCTGGCCCCGATGCGCGGCCGGGTCGCGCGGGCGGCCCTGCTCCTGCTGGTCCAGCAGATCGCGATGCAGGCGGGCCCGCTGCTGGTGGCGTACGCGATCGACAGCGGGGTTCCGGCGTTCCGGGACCACGACTACGGGCCGCTGATGGCGGTCGCCGTCGCCTACGCGCTGTGCTCCGTCGGCGCGGGCATCCTCCAGTACGGCTTCATCCGGGCCTCCGCACGGATCAATCAGGACGTGCTGCTCGATCTGCGCGGCCGGATCTTCCGGCACGCGCAGGCGCTCAGCGTCGACTTCCACGAGCGCTACACCTCGGGCCGGCTGATCTCGCGCTCCACGACGGATGTGGAGTCGCTGCGGGAGCTGCTGAGCGAGGGGCTCCAGGAACTGATCGGCGTGGTCCTGTCGTTCGTGTCGATCTCGCTGGTGCTGCTCTGGCTGGACCTGGGGATCGGCGCGATCGCCACGCTCTCCTTCGTACCGCTGTATCTGATGGTCCGGATGTACCGGCGGCGGGCGTCCGTCGCGTTCACGGCGCGGTCGACGGCCATCGCGGCGGTGATCGTGAAGTTCGCGGAGACGATGAACGGCATCCGCCCGGTCCAGGCGTTCCGCCGGGAGCGGAGCAACGACGCCGTGTTCGGCGCGCTGAACCGCCACCACGAGCGGCGGAACGGTGACGCGATCCTGGAGATGGCCCGCTATGTCGTCGGCTCGCGGCTGATCGCGAACACGGCGGTGGCCGGCATGGTCCTGTGGGGCGCCTACCGGGTGGCCGGGGGGACGCTGGCGCTCGGGGTGCTGGCGGCGGCGGTGCTGTATCTGCGCCGGCTGTACGACCCGATCGACCGGCTCGGGATGTTCCTCAACTCCTACGAGTCGGCGGCCGCCTCGCTGACGAAGATCGCCGGTCTGCTGGCCCAGACGCCGAACGTCCCGGAGACCGACCGCCCCAGGGAACTGCCGCCGCGCTCCGGTGAACTCCCGGGCCGGGACGTCACGTTCGACGCGGTGCGGTTCGCCTACCGTACGGGCGGCGAGGTGCTGCCCACCTTCGACCTGCATATCCCGGCGGGCCGCACGGTGGCGGTCGTCGGCTCGACGGGCGCGGGCAAGTCGACGCTCGCCAAGCTGCTGGCCCGGTTCTACGACCCGACCGAGGGCCGGGTCCTGCTGGACGGCACGGACCTGCGCGACCTGGACACCGCCGAGCTGCGCCGGGGCGTGGTGATGGTGACGCAGGAGGCGTTCCTGTTCTCCGGGACGGTCGCGGAGAACATCGCGATCGGCCGCCCGGACGCCACCCGCGAGGAGATCGAGCACGCCGCGAAGGCGATCGGCGCGCACGACTTCATCGCGGCCCTGCCGGACGGCTACGACACCGACGTACGCAAGCGGGGCGGGCGGATCTCGGCGGGCCAGCGGCAGTTGGTGGCCTTCGCCCGCGCCCTGCTGGCCAACCCGGCGGTGCTGATCCTGGACGAGGCGACCAGCTCCCTGGACATCCCCGGCGAGCGGGCCGTGCAACGGGCCATGGACACGGTGCTGCACGGCCGCACGGCGGTGGTGATCGCCCACCGGCTCTCCACGGTGGAGATCGCGGACCGGGTGCTGGTGATGGAGCACGGCCGGATCGTCGAGGACGGCGCGCCCGCCGAACTGATCGGTGGGACGGGGCGGTTCGCGGGGCTGCACCGGACGTGGAAGGACAGCCTGGCCTGAGAGCGGCGGCGCGGGCGAAGTCCGCCCAGGATCATGGAAGCGTCCCACCGCCGCGATCAGGAGCAGCGGTGTCCGTCGGGAACTCCCCCGTTGTCGGGGTGGTCGTACACGAGCGCGAGAGGCTTCCCCTGCCGCCAGTGCGCACACAGGTCCGCGGCTTGTCGGCGCTCCTCGTCCCGGTCTGCGGGCAGGGGCAGGTGCAGGGAGGTCAGCAGGTCGAAACGGTGCAGGTCGAAAGCGGCGGTAATGGCCTCCCCATAGGCGACCCCTGCGCGCACCGCTCCTTGGTAGGCGATCCAGGAGGCCGTGAGCGGCAGGAGCGCCAGCAACGGCCACCACCCCGCCCTCGCCAGCAGGATCAGGGTGACCAGACCGCTCCACAGGGTTGTGGCGGAGAGCCTGACGGCGGCGTCCAGGGTGTTGCGGCGGTCGTCCACGACCGCCTTCATCTGCTCGCCGAGCACCGGGTACAGCCGTGGCCAGGCCACCGGCGCGTCCCAGCCGTAGCCGCTGCCCGCCCGGCCTTCCATGGCCGCGAGCACGTTTCCCAGGGCGGTCGGAAGCAGCCGGTCGGCCGGGGGGAACAGCTCCCGCAGCCGCGCGCCCGCCACGCCCGCGGCCTGGATCCGGGCGTCGTCCGGCGCCCCGCCCGCCGGCTCCGAGGCGCGTGCCAGCCGTGCACGGCGCCGGCGCTGGCGCCGCAGCCCGAGCGCGGCCGGCAGGCGTACGGCAGCCGGCCAGTGACCCTCCAGCACACGCACCAGGGCGAGTTGAAGCGGGTGGGTCAGCAGAGCGGCCAAGGTGATGCCGAGAACGAGCAGAAGCCATTCCCCCGCGCGCAGCCTGGCTGCCGTACGCCATGCCGCGGAGAAGTCCACCTGCGCGCCGGGAGCGCCCGCCCACACCAGGACGAGAAGGAAGACCCCGAAGGCGAGCGTGGGTACATAACTGACGAGGAAGAAGCGCCCGGAGAAGACGTCCGCGGCGTTCTTGCCCAAGGCATCCGGCTTCATCCGGACAGCTCCAACTCCATGAGTCCGTGCGCCGGGCAGGAGGGCAGGTCGTCCTCGTCGACATGCACCCTCAGCACGGTGTGCGCGCAGTCCTGTCGGGAGCACCGGAAGCGCAGCAGTTCGTAGCGGGTGGACCGGCCGGGGAGAGACGCGTGGTCGGCGGCGCCCATGTCGCGCGAGACGCCGCTGCCGGGAAGCGCGGCGAGGCGCGTGCGGTCGGCACTGCCGATCGGTTCGCCGCCCAGCGTCACCACCACGCGGTCCAGGGCCGGATACGCTGCCATGACGGCGGAGAGCACAGCTGCCGCCTGGGTGGGGGCCGCACCCGACGGCAGCTCGACCACGGTGGCCGCGGGGCGCAGGTCCGTCGGGTCGACGACCAGTGCGAAGAAGGGGCTGGGGTCGTTCATGGCACTCCCTGGGAGATCTGTTCGGACGCGGCGCATCGCCGTTCACGGACCGAAATGCAGGTAACCGGCCCATCGGACGGGCTCCAGCGGAAAGCGCCGACGCATGTGCTCGGCGGCCTCGACGATCGCCTCGGCGGCACCCGTCCCGTTGCCGAGCGCACCGTAGAACTGCCGGGCGATGTCCACGGCGTGATCGTCCGTCACCGACCACAGGGTGCCCACCACCTCGCGGAAGCCGGCCAGTTGCAGTCCTGCGGCCACGTGCAGCGCCTCGTCCTGCAACGTGGCATCGCCCACCGCCGTGCTGCAGGCGGAGAGGAACGCGAGATCCGCGTGGGCCAGGCGCTGTCGGGCGATGTCGAGAACCGTCAGCGGCCCGTCGTGGAGTTGGAGGGAACTGCTGGACGGCAGGCCCTCCTGCCGCCCGCCGTGGCAGGCGAAGTGTGCCCTGGAGCAACGCTCCAGCCCCTCCCTCACCCGTCGGCGCGTAGCGTCCTCACCGACGAGCGTCGTCGATCCCAGACCGAGCCGGTCCGCGAGAACGGACGCCGCGGCCGTCGCCTCCTCGGCTGCATGCGCCAGCGGAGGATAGCCCGGTGTCGCGGGGGTGGCCACCGTCAGCACCCGTTCCTGCTGCCCTTCGGCCGCCGGTCCCGGCTCCCGCGTGCGGGCACGTCGCAGCCCCCGGACCGTGGACGTGTAGGAGGGGATCGTGCGCCGCAGCGAGCCGTCGTCCGTCCCGACGCCTCCCGGTGCGGCGGCGTGCAGGGGCAGCAGTGTGAGCGGGCCCGTGGGGCACCACCACACCCGCGGGCGTTCCGCGGGCCCCGCCCCGGCCCCGGGGTCCTCGACCGGCTCCGCGAACCCCAGGGCGTCCAGCACCGGACGGACCACCCTCTCCCAGAGCCAGTCGAGCGTGTCGGCGAGGACCATCTGAGCGTGTACATAGCCTTCCGCGGAGCTCCGGCCCGCTTCGAGTGCGCGCAGGGCGTCATGGAGCCCCTCGGCCCGTTCCGCGGCCTCCGCCAGGATCAGCCCCAGAGGGACGATCAGTGGTTCCCGTCGGCCGTGGCGGACGATCAACGCGTCGCAGCGGCGCGGGGCGAGGTTCACCAGGATCACGGGGCCGTCGGCCGCGGCCTCGGCCAGCTCGTCGTAGCCGACGCCGTGAAAGGGGCTCTCCCCGCGCAGCACCCCGGTGGCCCGCTCGACCAGAACGTCCCATCGCCGCCCGAGCAGGACCTGTTGGTCCACGGATGGTTGCCGCGCCGGTTCTTCGGGCCCGTGCCACGCCTGGCCCGCCGTAGCAGCCTCCAGCGCTGCTCCCACCTGCCTCAGTTCCGTCGCCAGCTCGGGATCGGCGTGGTCGAGCGGGGTGTCCTCGGCCCGGGATTCGAGCGACTGGGTCCAGAGCACGGACCTGCCCTGCTCCAGCAACTCCACGGCGCGCCTCCCTTCTCCCGCGTCGAGGGCGCACGCGGCGGCGCTGCGACCGGCACCGCTCCAGCCGACGAGCGAACGCTCCTGGTCCATGCGTGACAACCCGCGCCAGGCGACCTGTGAGAGCAGCTCGACCGTGCGCTCCCACCCGGGCAGCGCGGCGGCGGGACCGTCGAGCCGCTCCGTGAGCAGCGCGCTCCGCTCTGCCCCGACGATGCGGCGGGTCACGGCTCCGGTGGACGCCCCGGCGACCTCGGCATCGAGCCGTACGGCCTCGCGCAGCGCCGCCTCGTCCGCATGGCGCAGTCCGGTCTCGCGAAGGGCGGCCGCCAGTGCGTGCGCAGCGTCCAGACGGCCTTCGGCCGAGTTCCTCGGATCGTCGTGGACCTGACGCAGCAGAGAGAGCGCCTCCTCGGCCGGCTGCTCGTCACCGGTCCGGGCCCACCTCGTCAGAAGGGTGCTGGACAGGCTGGCGACGCGGCGAGCCCGGCCCGGGTGATCTGCCGCGGTGGCCCGCACGGCGGCGCGGTGGTGGGCCAACGCCTCCTCCAGCGTCTCCCGGCCGTGCCGATGGGCGATGGTGAGGCAGGAACCGAGGTTGAACAGGTACCGCGTGTGGTGGGGGTGCTCGGGCGGGACGGCGGCCACAGCACCTCGCAGCGCCTCCAGCGCCGCGTCCAGATCCGCTTCGCGGCGCAGAGCCTCGAAGCGGTAGCGATGCGCACCCCCGAGGTTGCTGAGCGCCACGCCGAGGCGCTCAGCTGCCGCGGCCCCTTCCAGGGCCCGCAACCCGGCGACGGCCGCCTCTCCCAAGGTGAGTGCTTCGTCCAGGTCCGAGACGGTGCCCAGCCGGTCGCATCGGGCGATGAGCTTGCTCACCAGGTTGTCGGCGAAGTGCAGCCCGTGCGCGCCGAGCTGGTCGCCGTTGTCCAGGGCGAGCGCATCGCGCATGGCGGCGACCGATGCGTCCAGGTCCTCATGGCTTCCGGTGGCTTCGGCGCGCAGCATGAGCGCGGAGGAGAGGTTGGAGAGCCCGTTCGCCTGCCGCAGGGGGTCGTTCTGGGCTGCCAGATAGTCGTGCTGCGCCGCGATGCTCTCGTCCAGGTCGCTCGCCAGGCCCGTGTACCCGTACCTCTCCAGGTGCGCCACTGCCGCCTCGCCCCGGAACTGCGCCTTGGCGGACCCCTCCTCGCTCCGCCCCGACGCGGCCCGCAGCGCGGCGACACAGCGGTCGAGGGCGGCCAGGGCGTGCGTAAGGGAGAACTGGTGGTGGGCCATCCGCGCCTGCCAGTGCAGCGGACCCAGCAGCGGGCCCGCCACTCTGTCGTCGGACCGGTCGATCCAGCCCGCCGCGGCGTCCCACAACCGCCCCAGCGTCGTGACGTCCTCGGGGCGCTCCGGGTCCAGGCTCAGCACCACTGCCTGCGCGGCAGAGGTGAGGTCGGACGCCAGTCCATCGAGCACGGCGCCCGGTAACACGCTCCCGTCGACGTCGACGGCCGCGGGCGCCGGCCAGATCCGCAGGGCGGCCAGGATGTCCTCGGCGCTGTCGTCCAGGCGGGCCCGCTCCGACAGCCCTGCGATCAGCAGATGGTCGGCGCCCTGCTCCCGGTCCTCCTCGCCGGTCTCCGCACGGCTCTGCGCGAGGTGCTCGATGGAGGCATCCAGGTCAGGGCGTTCCCCGAAGCTCCGGTACCGCTCGTACTCGGCGGCCCCGAGGCTGAACCGGAGGTGGGCCCGCAGCCCGGGGCCCGACCGTGCGGCCACGTGCGCGTAGCCGTCGACAGCGAGGTCCGCATGGACGCGGAGCCCCGAACGCCGACCGCGCTCCACGTGGTAGGCGCTCAGCAACATCATCAGGATGTGCGTCGACTCCTCATCCGGGGGCAGCTCCTCGACCAGGCCGGCCAGGACCTCGATGGCTCCGGTGAGTTCGTCCGCGGTCACCTCGCTCTCCCTGGTGAACCAGGCCGACATCATGGCCGGGAAGACGTCGATGACCTGCTGCCGGAGGCCGGACGCAGCACCCTCCTCCCGGTACGCCCGGAGCAGGAGCCCCATCATCAGAAACAGTTCACGTCGGCTGAAGCGGTCGTCGCGGAGGAACCGTCCGGCATGCGGCAGCCAGACGGCGACCACGCCGGTCCCCAGATCGCGCTGCTGCTCCTGCCCAGGCTCCACCGGGACGTCCGTCCACAGGCCGAGCAGGCCGCTCATGTCCTCGGCGTCCCCTGAGCTCAGGGTCAGTACGAGCATGAGGCTCGCGAGCCCCCTGTGCGTCACTCTGCGGGTCTCCGGGTCGGCCACCCGTCGCACCGCCGCACGCAGCGCGCAGGAGGTTCCGGTGAGGTCGCCGCTTTCCCGGGGACGTGCGTCCAACGCCTGGGCGAAGCGGGTTCTGGCCGCGGCGCCCCGTTCGGGGTCCTCCCGCCGGAAGTCGGCCACCAGCGCGAGGGCGCTCTCCTCGATCTCCCGGTACACATCCTGCCGCGCGGCTTCGCCGCCCCCCGTCGCCATGGCCCAAGTCTCTCAGGTCCCCGTCAACAGCGCTGTCGCGTCGGCTCCTTGGCCGAAAGGCCGAGGTTCGGCGACGGGCACGGCCGAAGGCGATGCCGAAGGCCCCGGCCCCCCGTGCGGCTCACCCCGGCAGCAGCCGCACCGCCGCGTCCCGCAGCCGGGTGCGCTCGGTGCTCATGAAGCGGTGCAGGGTCCGGGAGCCGAACGCGGTCCGCTGGGCGCTGCGGCGGCGTTCGCGGTCGTAGGCGCGCAGGGCCCCGGCGACGCCGGCCGGGCCCGGGGGCGCGGCGGCGAGCGCGCGGGTCAGGGCGTCCGCGTCCAGGATCGCGGTGCAGGCGCCCTGGCCCAGGTTGGGCGTCATGGCGTGGGCCGCGTCGCCGACCAGGGCCACGGGGGCGGGCCGGGCGTCGGTGGCGGACGAGGAGGCGGGCCGGGCGTCGGTGGAGACGAACGAGGGCAGCGCCGGGTGGAGGTGGCGCAGCTCGTAGCGGATCCACCCGGCCGGGTCGCTCTCGTTCAGGATGCGGGGGATCGGGTCGTGCCAGTCGGCGAAGAAGCCGCCCAGTTCCTCGGCGGTGGTGGCCTCGGGCACGGTGGCGTACCAGTTGGTGCGGCCCGGCTCGACCGGGGTCAGTCCGAAGAAGCGGCCGCTGCCCCAGGTCTCGCCGTGCACCGGGCTCTCGAAGTCGGCGATGCCGATCCAGGCGACGGTGCCGATCCGGCGCGGGCCGCTGCGGTCGCCGAAGCGGGCGGTGCGGACGGCGCTGCGGATGCCGTCGGCGCCGATCACCAGGTCCGCTCCGGCGGCGAGGGCGTCCACGTCGGTGACCCGCTCGCCGAGTTTGAGCGGGACGTCGCCGAAGGCCTCGATGGAGGCGAGCAGGGCGTCGAGCAGGTAGGGGCGGGAGATGAGGAGTTCGGGTCGTCCCGCCCTGCGTTCGATGCGCTCCAGCGGGAGGCGGGCGATGGTCGTGCCGTCCGGGGTGCGGATGTGCGCGTCGCGGTAGGGGACGGCGTCCTCGCGCAGCGCGTCGCCGACGCCGAGCCGGTCGAGCGCGGACTGTGCGGTGGGGTGGATGCCGAAGGCCGCACCGTACCGCTCCAGTTCGGTGCGCCGCTCCAGCACCGTCACGCTCCAGCCCGCGCGGCGGAGCCCGATCGCGGTCGCCAGACCGCCGATGCCCGCGCCGACCACGGTCGCCGTTCCTGTCATGTCGCACTCCCGGAGCTCGTCCGGCCGCACGGGCCGGGCCATGAAGGGACTACCACATCCGTGGTACCACAGCTGGGGTAACATCGGCAAGGAAGGACAGCGGGGACGGCAGCGGTACGGGAGTGGGGAGCGCGGGTGAATCCGGACCGGCGGGACCGGCTGCGGGACGCGGCCATCGAGGTGCTGGCCCGGGACGGCGGGCGCGGGCTGACCCACCGGGCCGTGGACCGGGCCGCCGAGGTGCCGCCGGGCACCGCGAAGAACTACTTCCCGACCCGGGACGCGGTGCTCCGCGCGGTGGCGGAGCGCTGCCTGGAGCAGTACCTCGCGCTCACCGGACAGCTGGCCGCGACTCCCGGGCCGGCGGACCGCGAAGAGCTGACGGCCCTCTTCCGCTCGCTCCTGGAGAACGTGGCGGGGCCGGGCCGCTCCCGACTGCTGGCGGTGCTGGAGCTCCAGGCGGAGGCGACCCGGCGCCCCTGGCTCTCCGGCATCCTCGATCCGATGGCGAGCGGGGACTTCGCGGGCTTCGAGCTGGCCCAGCGCGCCGCCGGACTGCCCGTCACCCCGCAGCGGGCCGCCGTCGTCACCCTCGCGCTGCACGCGGCGATCCCGCATCTGCTGACGAACGGCCCCGGCACGCTCGCGGCGGCGGGACTGGACGACCCGGACCGCTTCGTGCGCGACCTCCTGGACGCGGTGTACCCGCCGGACGCAACCTCCTGAGCGCACGGACGCGAGCGCCCGAACATCCCGGCCGGCCCGTTGCCGCATCCTGACGGACCGGCACATTCCGATGTGCGGATCTGGCCAGAACCCGACGCTGTCTCAACAGGCGGTCATCACACCTCTTCCCGCCCGCGAGGACCCGGTGACCTTCGCGCATGAAACCTGTGACCACCCTGTGAATACCGGGCTCTGCAACGCCCGGTAACACGGTGGCAATGATCGGTGAAACGTCCGCTTAACGAACATGACCTTTCCGGCAACGAACGAAAACCGGCCAAGTTGTTGACGCGGTCCTGACAGACACGGTCATCTGCTGACACTCTTCACCCCGTTCTGCGCACCGCCTGCACCGTCCGGACGGCCCGTCCAGCGCCGCCGGTACCCCCCTCGCAGAAGGAGTCCGCGTGAGATCCACGCCCAGCCGTCGCGCCACCGCGACCGGCGCTCTGATAGCCGCAGCAGCCCTCATAGCCGTCGCCATTCCGTCCGGCGCCGCGACCGCCACCTCCGCTCCCGCCTCGGCCCCGCTCGGCGGCATCACCGCCGGCACCAAGGCCGACCCGGGCGCCCTGCCCGCCAAGCTCTCCCCCGCCCAGCGCGCCGAGCTGCTCCGCGAGGCCAACGCCACCAAGGCGGCCACCGCCAAGTCGCTCGGCCTCGGGTCCACCGAGAAGCTCGTGGTCCGCGATGTCGTCCAGGACCGCGACGGCACCACGCACACCCGCTACGAGCGCACCCTGGACGGGCTCCCCGTCCTCGGCGGCGACCTCGTGGTCAAGGAGTCGGCGGCCGGGGCGACCCAGAGCGTCAGCAAGGCGTCGAAGGCGACCAGCGCGCAGCTGAAGGCCGTCGGCCTCACCGCCGACGTGGCCCCGGCCGCAGCCGAGAAGCAGGCGCTCGGCGCGGCGAAGGCCGAGGGGTCCGAGGCGAAGAAGCCCAGTGAGGCCCCGCGCAAGGTGGTCTGGCTGGGCAGCGGCTCCCCGCAGCTCGCGTACGAGACCGTGGTCGGCGGGCTCCAGCACGACGGCACCCCGAACGAGCTGCACGTGGTCACCGACGCCGCCTCCGGCGAGCAGCTCTACACGTGGCAGGCCGTCCACAACGGCACGGGCAACACGCAGTACAACGGCCAGGTCACCCTGGGCACCGCGCCCTCGTACACCCTGACCGACACCACGCGCGGCAACCACAAGACGTACAACCTGAACCGGGGCAGCTCCGGCACCGGCACGCTGTTCTCCGGCCCGGACGACGTCTGGGGCGACGGCACTCCGCAGAACGCCGAGACGGCCGGCGCGGACGCCCACTACGGCGCGGCCGAGACGTGGGACTACTTCAAGAACGTGCACGGCCGCTCCGGCATCCGCGGTGACGGCGTCGGCGCGTACTCCCGCGTCCACTACGGCAACAACTACGTCAACGCGTTCTGGCAGGACAGCTGCTTCTGCATGACGTACGGCGACGGCAGCGGCAACGTCAAGCCGCTGACCTCGCTCGACGTGGCCGCGCACGAGATGTCGCACGGCGTGACCTCGGTCACCGCCGGGCTGGTCTACAGCGGCGAGTCCGGCGGCCTCAACGAGGCCACCTCCGACATCTTCGCGGCGGGCGTGGAGTTCTACTCCAACACCACGCAGGACCCGGGCGACTACCTGGTCGGCGAGAAGATCGACATCAACGGCGACGGCACCCCGCTGCGCTACATGGACAAGCCCTCCAGGGACGGCGCGTCCAAGGACTACTGGTACTCGGGCATCGGCAACGTCGACGTCCACTACTCCTCGGGTCCGGCGAACCACTGGTTCTACCTGCTCTCCGAGGGCAGCGGCGCCAAGACCGTCAACGGCGTCAACTACGACTCGCCGACCTCCGACGGCCTCCCGGTGACCGGCATCGGCCGGGACAAGGCGCTGCAGATCTGGTTCAAGGCGCTCACCACCAAGTTCACCTCGACGACCAACTACGCCGCTGCCCGCACCGGCACGCTCGCGGTCGCCAGTGAGCTGTACGGGGCCACCAGCCCCGAGTACGCGGCCGTGGCCCACGCCTGGGCCGGCATCAACGTGGGCGCCCGCCCCGGCGGCGGCGACCCGGACCCGGGCGGCAAGGTGTTCGAGAACACCACCGCGGTCACCATCCCGGACGCCGGTGCGGCCGTCACCAGCTCGGTCACCGTCTCCGGCGTGACCGGCAACGCGCCGAGCACCCTCAAGGCCGACGTGAACATCACGCACACCTGGCGCGGTGACCTGGTCGTCGACCTGGTGGCCCCGGACGGCACGGCCTACCGGCTGAAGAACTCCTCCTCCGGCGACTCCGCGGACAACGTGGTGGCGACCTACACGGTCAACGCCTCGTCCGAGGTGGCCAACGGGGTCTGGAAGCTCCGCGTCCAGGACGTCGCACGCCAGGACACCGGACGGATCAACAGCTTCAAGCTCACCTTCTGATCCACCCGTGACGACGAACGGCCCGGGAGGGGTTCACCCCCTCCCGGGCCGTTCGTCGTCACACGTGCCGCCGGGTCAGGCGGGGTTGTTCGCGTGGGTCAGTGTCTCCCAGGCGACGAACAGGTTGTTGGATCCGGCGGGGCGCTGCCGCTCGGTCAGCGTCTGCGTGTTGGTCATCGCGTGACCGAGCCGGTTGGACAGGGCGTTGAAGCCGACCTCCGTGATGGGACCGAGGCTGTCCTTGAGCGAGCCGCCGCACAGCGAGGACGGCACGGCCGCGCCCAGCTGGTACTTGGCGTGCAGCCCCATCGCGTGCCGCAGCCGGTCGGCGATCTCCGGGTAGAGGTCCTGGCCCTGGATGCGGCTGGTCTCGGCGATGTGGGAGATGGCGGAGATGCCGTAGCCGGTGTGGGTCAGATCGCGGCAGGTCTCCTGGGAGAGCCCGTCCATGAAGGTGGACTGGCCCTGCCAGTAGTTGATGACTTTGGCCCGCGTGTCGAGCCCGCTGCCCGGCGCGACCTTGGGCAGCGACCCGTCGGCGGTCACATAGATGTACGCGGGGACACGTCCGCGGAACTTGCCGACGGCCTTGTCGTAGGCGGCGCGGTCCTCCAGGAAGACCGCGATCCCGATCGCCGCCTCCGTCATGGACAGCTCCCAGTTGCCGTTGGAGTGGGAGCCGTTGGTCACCTCGGGCAGATAGACGTCGCGCAGCATCGTGCCGAAGCGGCCGGAGTTGGGCCAGCTGCTGTAGGTGTGCTTGATGATCTCGGCGGCGCGCGGCCAGGAGGAGCCGGCCCAGCCGGTCTGGAGCGGCGCGTTGCTGTTGGTGTGGTCCTTGATCACGGCCGACCAGGCGTCCATGATCTCGATGGCCTTCTGCGCGTACCTGCTGTCCTGCGTGATGTACCAGGCCAGGGAGAGCGTGTACGCGGCGATGGCGTCCTCGCGCTCGTCCGTGCAGCCGATGTTGGGGTTGGAGTAGGAGCCGCACTCGACGACCGCGCGCGGCTTGGCGGTGCGGGAGAGCGAGGCGTACCTGCTTCCCATCATCTGGTCGTGGGCGCTCTTCCAGGGCTGCGCGCCCGCCTGTACCCGGCCCCGGACGAAGTCCAGTTGCGGGCGGCTGACGAGCACGCCGGGGTGGGTGAAGTTCGCCGGGGCGGCGGCCGTGACGGGAGCCTCGGGCGGCGCCGTGGCCCGCTGCGCGAGGGCCGGTGCGGCGAGAGCGGTGGTGAGCAGCGCGGCCAGGCCTGCGGCGGTGCCGAGAACGCGGGAAATGGTGCCGGTGCGCATGTGGGGGTGCCTTCCGGTGCGGTGGCGGTTCAACGGCCCGACCCGACGCGGGAGTTCATGGATATGAACAACAGGCCGCATGCTGAACCCTGCGATGAGTCAGGAACGTAAAGCCATTCCATGGACACGTCAAGACTCTGTGTTCATTGCACGAAGGAACCCACCGGCATCCGCGCAGGGGCCCGGCACCGGTGCGGTGCCGGGCCCTTCGGGTCCGCCGTGACGCGCGCTCAGCGCATCAGCACGCCCGCGCCCTCCCCCGTCGCCTCGGTCGGCAGCGCGACCAGGCCCAGTTCGGCGCTGGTGGCCAGCAGCGCGTGGGCGGGCAGGACGCGCACGGTGTAGCCGTACGGTCCCGTCCGGTCCAGGGCGAGCGGCCCCTCGTACAGCCAGCGGTCCTCCAGGTCCTGGCCGCCCGCCGGCTTCAGCGGGAAGACCTGGGCATCGGCGATGGCGTCGCCGGAGTCGACCCGGCCCGCGACCACCTGGACCTCCACGTCGTCCGGGTCCAGGCCGCCCAGCGCGATCCGCACCCGCAGCGCCAGGGTGGCGCCGAGCTCGGCCGAGCCGCCCGCCGCGGTGTCGGTGACCGACTCCACATGGTCGACGGCGACTTCCGGCCAGGCCGCCCGGACCCTGGCCTTCCACTGGGCGAGATCCCGCGCGACCGCGGGCTCCAGGGCCCGCCGGGACTGCGCGGCGGGGGCGTACAGACGCTCCACGTACTCGCGCACCATCCGCCCCGCGAGCACCCGCGGACCGAGGTTGACCAGGGTGGAGCGGACCATCTCGATCCAGCGGTCGGGCAGGGCCCCGGCCCCCCGGTCGTAGAAGCGCGGGGCGACCCGGTCCTCGATCAGGGCGTACAGGGCGTTCGACTCCAGCTCGTCGCGGCGGTCCTCGTCGACCGCCGAGCCGTCGGCGGTGGGGATCTCCCAGCCGAAGTCCGGATCGAACCACTCGTCCCACCAGCCGTCGCGCACGGACAGGTTGAGACAGCCGTTCAGGGCCGCCTTCATCCCGCTCGTGCCGCAGGCCTCCAGGGGACGCAGCGGGTTGTTGAGCCAGACGTCGCAGCCCGGGTAGAGCTTCTGCGCCATGCCCATGCCGTAGTCCGGGAGGAAGACGATGCGGTGGCGCACCCGCGGGTCGTCCGCGAACCGCACCAGCTCCTGGACCAGCCGCTTCCCGCCGTCGTCGGCGGGGTGGGCCTTGCCCGCGACGACGATCTGGATCGGGTGCGTCGGGTGCAGCAGCAGCTCCCGCAGCCGGTCGCGGTCGCGCAGCATCAGCGTGAGCCGCTTGTACGAGGGGACCCGCCGGGCGAAGCCGATCGTCAGGACGTCCGGGTCGAGGACGCCGTCGATCCAGCCGAGCTCGGCGGTGCCCGCGCCGCGCCGCCGCCAGGAGGCGTAGAGCCGGCGGCGGACCTCGGTCACCAGCTGTCCGCGCAGGTCCCGGCGCAGGTCCCAGATCTCCTGGTCTCCGATGCCGGTCACCGCGTCCCAGCGGCGGGGGGTGCCGGTGGCCCCGTCGGCCTCGCCGGCCACCGGACCGCCCGCCAGCACCTGGTGGGCGCGGCCCTCGCCGACCTGGCCCGCACCGAGCCGGAACACCTCGGGGGCGACCCAGGTCGGTGCGTGGACGCCGTTGGTGACGGAGGTGATCGGCACCTCGGCGGGGTCGAAGCCCGGCCAGAGCCCGGAGAACATCTCCCGGCTGACGGCCCCGTGCAGGGTGGAGACGCCGTTGGCGCGCTGGGCCAGGCGCAGGCCCATCACCGCCATGTTGAACAGCTCCGGCTCGCCGCCGGGGTAGGTCTCGGTGCCGAGCCGCAGGATCTTCTCGACGCCGACGCCGGGCAGCTCGCCGTCGTCGCCGAAGTGGCGGGCGACGAGCCCCCGGTCGAAACGGTCTATCCCGGCGGGCACCGGGGTGTGGGTGGTGAAGACGGTCCCGGCCCTGACCACCTCGAGGGCGGCGTCGAAGTCGAGGCCGGTGGGGATCAGTTCGCGGATGCGCTCCAGGCCGAGGAAGCCGGCGTGGCCCTCGTTGGTGTGGAACACCTCCGGCTCCGGGGTGCCGGTCAGCCGGCACCAGGTGCGTACCGCGCGCACGCCGCCGATGCCGAGCAGCATCTCCTGGAGGAGGCGGTGGTCGCTGCCGCCGCCGTACAGCCGGTCGGTGACGTCGCGTTCGCCGGGGGCGTTCTCCTCGACGTCGGAGTCGAGCAGGAGCAGGGGGACACGGCCGACCCGGGCCAGCCAGACGCAGGCGTGCAGCGAGCGTCCGCCGGGCAGGGCGAGCACCACCCGGGCGGGGGTGCCGTCGGCCTCGCGGACCAGGTCGAGCGGGAGCTCGTTGGGGTCCAGGACGGGATAGTGCTCCTGCTGCCAGCCCTCGCGCGAGAGGGTCTGGCGGAAGTAGCCGTGCCGGTAGAGCAGCCCGACGCCGATGAGCGGGACGCCGAGGTCGCTGGCGGCCTTGAGGTGGTCGCCGGCCAGGATGCCGAGGCCGCCGCTGTACTGGGGCAGCGCCGCGGTGACGCCGAATTCCGGTGAGAAGTAGGCGACGGCGGAGGGGAGTTCGGCTCCGGCGGCCCGCTGTTCCTGATACCAGCGCGTGCCGTCCAGATACTCGGCGAGGTCGGCGGAGGCCGCGGCCAGGCGGCCGAGGTACTCCTCGTCCCGGGCCAGTTCGCTGAGCCGCCCGGCGGACAGCGAGCCGAGCAGGCGTACGGGGTCGGCGTCCGCGGGCCGCCAGCCCTCGGGGTCGGCGGACCGGAAGAGCTCTCGGGTCTCGTTATGCCACGACCAGCGCAGATTGCGCGCGAGGTCGTGCAGGGGTCGGAGGGGTTCGGGGAGGACAGGACGCACGGTGAATCGACGAATGGCCTTCACGTACTCCACCTTTACAGGGGACTTGCGCATCCGAGCGGACGCACCACGGTGTGCGCCCCTTCCGTCACCCCTGACGGTAGCGGCCGTCCGTGGCCGCCTGCCACGGCGCGCGGACGGCGCGCGGGGTCCGGGACCGGTCGCCGCGCGCCTCCTCACAGCCGCACCACGCACCCCGTCCGTGACCTCTCGTCACTTCGCTCACCTGGGGGTTTGGCCGATATCACCCCCGTACGCAGCCTTGTGGACCTCCCTGACACAGGGAAGGCTGCCGTGTGGCGCCGCAGAGCGGGTATCCGGAATCCGTGGAGGCGCCTCGGGCCCCTGCGCCCACCGGAGGCGTGCGCGCCGCGCACGGCGGGGGCCGATCCGCCGGCTACGACCGAGTAGTTAACACGGCACCGCATTTCCCACCCGCGGACGCGGGGAAGGCTTCCCCGGTACACGTCACGACCCGGCCCGCAGATGTTCTCCGTGCATTCCGAAACATGCATGAAACCCCCGCGACCCACCCATTCGAGTGCCATTCGAGTGAACGCGGACAGGAGCGGCCATGCCCACAGCCCGTCAGCGGACAGCTGAGCAGCTACAAAGGACAGATCCCCGTCTTCGCGGCACGCGCGGTCGGTCCTCCGCGCCCGTGCCGTCCCCCGTGTACGCCGAGCTCCTCCAGCCCCCAGGTGATTCCATGATCGGTCGTATTCCCGTCCTGGACGTCCGTCCTCTCGTCGACTGCGGCAGACGGGCGGCGAAGGCCGTCGTCGGTGAGACCTTCCAGGTCACCGCCACCGTCTTCCGCGAAGGCCACGACGCGGTGGCCGCCAATGTCGTGCTGCGCGATCCGAGCGGACGGGTCGGGCCGTGGACGCCGATGCGCGAGCAGGCCCGGGGGACGGACCGGTGGGGGGCCGAGGTCACCCCGGGGTCCGAGGGCCGCTGGACGTACACGGTGGAGGCCTGGAGCGATCCGGTCACCACCTGGCGGCACACCGCCGCGATCAAGATCCCGGCGGGCATCGACACGGACCTGGTGCTGGCCGAGGGCGCGGCCCTGCTGGAGCGGGCCGCCGCGGGCGTCCCGAAGAAGCACGGCCGCGAGGCGGTGCTGGCCGCCGTGGACGCGCTGCGCGACACCGCCCACCCGCCGGCCGCCCGGCTGGCCGCGGCGCTGACCCCGGCCGCCGACGCGGTCCTCGCCCGGTATCCGCTGCGCGAACTGGTCACCCGCTCCAAGCCGCTGGCGGTGCGGGTGGAGCGCGAGCGGGCGCTGTTCGGGTCGTGGTACGAGCTGTTCCCGCGCTCGGAGGGGGCGCGCCGGGTGCCGGTGGACCCGGCGGACACCTCACCGGACGCGGAGACCCGGCTGGTCAGCGGCACCTTCCGGACGGCCGCCGAGCGGCTGCCCGCGGTCGCCGCGATGGGGTTCGACGTCGTGTATCTGCCCCCGGTCCACCCGATCGGGACCACCCACCGCAAGGGGCCGGACAACTCCCTGACGCCCGGTGAGCACGATCCGGGCGTGCCGTGGGCGATCGGTTCGGCCGACGGCGGGCACGACGCGGTCCATCCGGAGCTGGGGACCCTGGCGGACTTCGACCACTTCGTGTCGGTGGCCCGCAATCTGCGGATGGAGATCGCGTTGGACTTCGCGCTCCAGTGCTCGCCGGACCACCCGTGGGTCAAGGAGCACCCGGACTGGTTCCACCACCGCCCCGACGGTTCGATCGCGTACGCCGAGAACCCGCCGAAGAAGTACCAGGACATCTATCCGATCGCCTTCGACAAGGACATGCGCGGTCTGGTGGCGGAGACCGTACGGATCCTGCGCTTCTGGATGGACCACGGAGTGCGTATCTTCCGGGTCGACAACCCGCACACCAAGCCGGTGGTCTTCTGGGAGAAGGTCATCGAGGAGATCAACGGCGCCGACCCCGATGTGATCTTCCTGGCGGAGGCGTTCACCCGCCCGGCGATGATGCACACCCTGGGCGCGGTCGGCTTCCAGCAGTCGTACACGTACTTCACCTGGCGCACCACCCGGCAGGAGCTGACGGAGTACGTCACGGAGCTGGCCGGCGAGGCCGCCTCGTACATGCGGCCCAACTTCTTCGTGAACACCCCCGACATCCTTCCCGGACACCTCCAGGAGGGCGGCCGCCCGGCCTTCGAGGCACGGGCGGTCCTGGCCGCGACGCTCGTCCCCTCCTGGGGCGTGTACGCGGGATTCGAGCTGTGCGAGAACACTCCGGCGGCGCCGGGGAGCGAGGAGTACCTGCACTCGGAGAAGTACGAACTGCGCCCGAGGGACTGGGAGTCGGCGGAACGCGAGGGCCGCACGCTCACGCCCCTGATCACCTCGCTGAACCGGATCCGCCGGCGTAACCCCGCTCTGCGGCAGCTGCGCGACGTCCACTTCCACCACACCGACAACGAAGCGCTGATCGCCTACAGCAAGCGCTCCGGAACGAACACCGTGCTGGTGGTCGTGAACCTCGACCCGCACCACACCCAGGAGGCCACGGTCTCGTTGGACATGGAGCGGCTCGGCCTCTCATGGCACGAGCGCGTACCGGTGCGCGATGAGCTCACCGGCGATACCTATCACTGGGGCAGGGCCTTCTATGTGCGCCTAGAGCCGGGCATCACGCCCGCGCACATCGCCGTCCTGCGACCGTCCCCGCCGACCGGAGGGTCACCCACACCATGATCGTCAATGAGCCCGTCCACGACACGTTCGAGGACACCCCCGCCAAGGACCGCGATCCCGACTGGTTCAAGCGCGCCGTCTTCTACGAGGTGCTCGTCCGGTCCTTCCAGGACTCCAACGGCGACGGAATCGGCGACCTCAAGGGCATCACCGCCAAGCTGGACTATCTCCAGTGGCTCGGCGTCGACTGCCTCTGGCTGCCGCCGTTCTTCAAGTCGCCGCTGCGCGACGGGGGCTACGACGTCTCCGACTACACCGCGGTCCTGCCGGAGTTCGGCGATCTCGCCGACTTCGTGGAGTTCGTGGACGCCTCGCACCAGCGGGGCATGCGCGTCATCATCGACTTCGTCATGAACCACACGAGCGACCAGCACGAGTGGTTCCAGCAGTCCCGCACCGACCCGGACGGGCCGTACGGCGACTACTACGTCTGGGCCGACGACGACAAGCAGTTCCAGGACGCCCGGATCATCTTCGTCGACACCGAGACGTCGAACTGGACCTTCGACCCGGTGCGCAAGCAGTACTACTGGCACCGCTTCTTCTCGCACCAGCCGGACCTCAACTACGAGAACCCGGCCGTGCAGGAAGAGATCATGGCCGCCCTGCGCTTCTGGCTTGACCTGGGCATCGACGGCTTCCGGGTCGACGCGGTGCCCTACCTCTACCAGCGCGAGGGCACCAACTGCGAGAACCTCCCCGAGACCCACCACTTCCTCAAGCGGGTCCGCAAGGAGATCGACGCCAACTACCCGGACACCGTGCTGCTCGCCGAGGCCAACCAGTGGCCCGAGGACGTCGTCGACTACTTCGGCGACTACGAGCAGGGCGGCGACGAATGCCACATGGCGTTCCACTTCCCCGTGATGCCGCGGATCTTCATGGCGGTGCGCCGCGAGAGCCGCTATCCGGTCTCCGAGATCCTGGCGAAGACCCCGGCGATCCCGAAGAACTGCCAGTGGGGCATCTTCCTGCGCAACCACGACGAGCTCACCCTCGAGATGGTCACGGACGAAGAGCGCGACTACATGTACGCGGAGTACGCCAAGGACCCGCGGATGCGCGCCAACATCGGCATCCGCCGGCGCCTCGCCCCGCTGCTGGACAACGACCGCAACCAGATCGAGCTGTTCACCGCGCTGCTGCTGTCGCTGCCCGGCTCCCCGATCCTCTACTACGGGGACGAGATCGGGATGGGCGACAACATCTGGCTGGGCGACCGGGACGCGGTGCGCACCCCGATGCAGTGGACGCCCGACCGCAACGCCGGGTTCTCCTCCAGTGATCCGGGGCGGCTCTACCTCCCCACGATCATGGACCCGGTCTACGGCTACCAGGTCACCAACGTCGAGGCGTCGATGGCCTCGCCGTCCTCGCTGCTGCACTGGACCCGGCGGATGATCGAGATCCGGAAGCAGAATCCGGCCTTCGGTCTCGGCGAGTACACCGAACTGCCGTCCTCCAACCCGGCGGTGCTGGCGTTCACCCGCGAGTACAAGGACGACCTCGTCCTGTGCGTGCACAACTTCTCGCGGTTCGCCCAGCCGACGGAACTGGACCTGCGATCGTTCAACGGACGTCATCCGGTGGAATTGATCGGCGGGGTACGCTTCCCGGCCATCGGTCAGTGGCCCTACCTGCTGACCCTTGCGGGACACGGCTTCTACTGGTTCCGGCTGCGCAAGGACGCGCCGCCGGCCTGATGCCCGGCCGGCCCCGTGCGGGACGGTTTCCGCCGTCCCGCACGGGGCACCCTGACCCCAGAAAGGCCTCGGGCCTTCACGGCTCCGGCGCCTTCGGCCGTCACGGTTCCGCCGTTCGAGTCCGTACGGACCTTCCTCTCCCGACACGTCCCGCACAGCCGGACAGCCATTGCCGCAATCCGGGACACTCTTCGCATCCTGTGGTGTGCCCGGGGAAAGGACGCGATGCCATGTCGGAGGCTGCATCCACTCACGTCGCCCTGGCGAAGAGCACGAGGAACAGCGCAACGCACAGCGGTACGCCGGACGGGGCCCTGCTCCCGTCCCTCGCCCCGCTGCTCCATGAATGGCTGCCCCGACAGCGGTGGTTCGCCGGCAAGGGCCGGCCGGTCACCGGCTTCTCCCTGGTCTCGGCCACCGAGATGCTGCCGCTGGACGGCGCGGCGGGTCCGGGACTGCTCCATCTCCTGCTGCGCGTCCAGCAGTCCACCGTGCCGGTGCATCCGGCCGAGGACTGCTACCAACTGCTCCTGGGTGCAAGAACGTCACTGCCGCCGCTGCTCGCGGGAGCTCTGATCGGCCGGGTGGAGCGGGGGCCGCTCGCCGGACGGACCGTCTACGACGCGCTGCACGACCCGCGGCTGGCCGATCTGCTGCTGGAGCGCTTCCGCCGCCCCGGGAGCCTCGGCTCGCTGCGCTTCGAGCGGACCGGCGCGCTCCCGGCCGGTCTCGCGCCCCGGGTGCTGGACGCCGAGCAGTCCAACTCCTCGCTCGTCTACGGGGACGCGTTCATCCTCAAGATCTTCCGGCGCGTCTTCCCGGGCACCAACCCGGACCTGGAGCTGCCCCTCGCGCTCACCGGCGAGGGGTGCGAGCGGGTACCGGCCCCGGTCGCCTGGTTCGAGGCCCCGGGCGCCGAACCGCTCACCCTCGGAGTCCTCCAGCCGTTCCTGCACGGAGCGCGCGACGGCTGGCAGCTCGCGCTGGCAGCCCTCGCCGCGGGCCGCGACTTCCTGCCGGAGGCGCGGGCGCTGGGCCGGGCCACCGCCGAGGTGCACACCGCGCTCGCCGCCGCACTGCCGACCCCGGCGCTGCGCGGCACCCAGACCCGGCAGCTCGTCTCCCAGATGACCCAGCGTCTGGAGGCCGCCGCCCAGGCCGTCCCGGCACTCGTGCCGTACGTCCCCGGGCTGCGCGCCGCGTTCGAGGCGGTGACGGATCTCGGGGTCCGGGGCAGCGGCTGGGCCCAGCAGCGGGTGCACGGCGATCTCCACCTCGGACAGACGCTGCGCTCCGCCGACGGGTTCTGGTCGCTGATCGACTTCGAGGGCGAACCGGCCCGCCCGCTGCCCGAGCGCCGCAGGCCCGCGCCTCCGGTGCGCGATGTCGCGGGCATGCTGCGGTCCTTCGACTACGCGGCCCGCTCGCACCGCCCGTGGAACCCGGAGTGGGCGGCCCGCTGCCGTGCCGCCTACTGCGAGGGCTACGCACAGGCGTCGGGCAGCGATCCGCGCGGCGAACCGGAGCTGCTGCGCGCCCACGAGACCGACAAGGCCGTGTACGAGGTGCTGTACGAGGCCCGGCACCGCCCCGACTGGCTGCCGGTTCCGATGGCGGCCATCCAACGGCTGGCCCAGTCCGCAGCCGCCTGAGCCGGGCTCCTTTCTCGCTCCTCCCTTCTCTCCCCGCTCTCCCCTCTCTCCTCTCCTCTCGCCGCTCCCCTCCGCCCGCGCTTCCCTCTCACCCTCCGAGGAGGCAGTCCCTGTGACCGCCCGCAAGCCGTCCCGCAAGGCATCCCGCAAGACCGCCGAAGTCCCCGCCGAGACCGTCGTCGAAGCCGCCGTCGAAGCCGCCGTGGACGTAGCGGCCGCGCCGACGCCCGCGCCCGCTCCCACCACCACGAAGGCCGCACCGGCCAAGCGCGTCCGGCCCCGGCGGGCGGACGCGGGCCCGCCGCGCCCCCGGCAGGCCGGCGACGGCCAGGGCGCACGGCCCGCCCCGGCCCTGGACGGCGCGGACCGCGGCCGGCTGCTGGCCGGCGACCACCACGCGCCGCACGACGTGCTCGGCGCGCACCCGGTCCCGGGCGGGGTGCTGGTCCGGGCGCTGCGGCCGTTCGCGCGGTCCGTCACGGTGCTGGCGACCGGGCTGCGGGCCGAGCTGCACGACGACGGCGACGGCTTCTTCTCCGGCGTGCTGCCGGTGCCGGAGGCGCCCGCGTACCGGTTCGAAGTGGTCTACGACGACAACACCGTCGAGGCGGAGGACCCGTACCGCTTCTGGCCCGCGATCGGCGAACTCGATCTGCATCTGATCGGCGAGGGCCGCCACGAGGAGCTGTGGCGGGCGCTCGGCACGGAGCCGATGGAGCACCAGGGAGTGGCCGGCACCCGGTTCACCCTGTGGGCGCCGAACGCGCGGGGCGTGCGGATCACCGGTGACTTCAACTACTGGGACGGCACGGGCTTCCCGATGCGTTCGCTCGGCTCGACCGGGGTGTGGGAGCTGTTCGTGCCCGGGGTCGGCGAGGGCGCCCTGTACAAGTACGACATCTGCCGCCCGGACGGTTCGCACACGGTGCGGGCCGACCCGATGGCCCGGCGCGCCGAGGTCCCGCCCGCGACCGCCTCGATCGTCACCGCCGCGCACCACGAGTGGCAGGACGCGGACTGGATGGCGCACCGCGGCGACCGACCGGTCCACGAGGCGCCGTTCTCGGTGTACGAGATCCATCTCGCTTCCTGGCGACCGGGCTTGACGTACCGTCAACTGGCGGAGCAGCTCCCGGCGTACGTCAAGGATCTGGGCTTCACGCATGTCGAGCTGATGCCGGTGTCGGAGCATCCCTTCGGCGGCTCCTGGGGCTATCAGGTCACCGGGTTCTACGCACCGACCTCGCGGATGGGCACCCCGGACGACTTCCGCTTCCTGGTGGACGCCCTGCACCGGGCGGGCATCGGCGTGATCATGGACTGGGTTCCGGCCCACTTCCCGCGCGACGACTGGGCGTTGGCGGAGTTCGACGGACGGCCGCTGTACGAGCACTCCGACCCGCAGCGCGCCGCGCACCCGGACTGGGGGACGCTGGAGTTCGACTACGGCCGCACCGAGGTCCGCAACTTCCTCGTCGCCAACGCCACGTACTGGTGCGAGGAGTTCCACATCGACGGGCTGCGGGTCGACGCGGTGGCCTCGATGCTCTACCTCGACTACTCCCGCGAGGACGGCCAGTGGTCGCCCAACGAGTCCGGCGGGCGGGAGAACCTGGACGCGGTCGCGTTCCTCCAGGAGATGAACGCGACCGTCTACCGCCGCAACCCCGGCGTCGTCACCATCGCCGAGGAGTCCACCGCCTGGGACGGGGTCACCCGGCCCACCGACGGCGGCGGCCTGGGCTTCGGACTGAAGTGGAACATGGGCTGGATGCACGACTCGCTGCAGTACGTGGCGAAGGAGCCGGTGCACCGCAAGTACCACCACAACGAGATGACGTTCTCGATGGTGTACGCCTACAGCGAGAACTACGTGCTGCCGATCTCGCACGACGAGGTGGTGCACGGCAAGCAGGCGCTGGTGTCGAAGATGCCCGGCGACTGGTGGCAGCAGCGTGCCAACCACCGCGCCTACCTGGGCTTCATGTGGGCCCACCCCGGCAAGCAACTCCTCTTCATGGGGCAGGAGTTCGCCCAGGGAGCGGAGTGGTCCGAGGGGCACGGGCCGGACTGGTGGCTGCTGGACCCCTCCTACGGGGCGTCCGACGACCACCGCGGGGTGCGGACCCTGGTCGGCGACCTGAACGCGGTGTACGGGGCGGTGCCCGCGCTGTGGCAGCGGGACACCGTGCCGGAGGGGTTCAGCTGGGTGGACGGCGGCGCGGCCGAGGACAACGTGTTCGCGTTCCTGCGGTACGACGCGGACGGCTCCCCGCTGCTGGCGGTCTCGCACTTCTCCCCGGCGGTCCGGAGCGACTACCGCCTCGGGGTGCCGGAGACCGGCACGGAGGGCTGGGTGGAGGTCCTGAACACCGACGCGGCCCGCTACGGCGGCGGCGACGTGCGCAACGAGGAGCCGCTGAAGGCGGAGGCGGTCCCCGCGCACGGCCGGCCCTCCAGCATCTCGCTGACGCTGCCGCCGCTGGCGACGGTGTGGTTCCGTCCGGCGTAGCCCGGACGGGCCGGTGAACGGCCGGGGCCGGCGCCGCGTCTCCCCTGACGCGGCGCCGGCCCCTCCCCCGTTCAGGCCCTGCTCCTGGCGTGCCTCAGTGTCCGGCGGCGATCACCTCGACGATGCTCGACCAGGACGCGGCGCCGTGCCCCCGGGCGATCGCCCGGTCGGTCACGGACTTGAGCCCCGCCAGCTGCGAGACGTCCAGGCCCCGGTCCTTCGCGGTGTGCAGGATGTGCTCGACGCTCGCCGCCATCATGGCGAGGTTCGCGCCCTCGCCGACGTAGCTGCGGGTGTCGATGTCGGTCGCCGTGTACGCGGCGATCGGCGGCAGGATGCCCGCGATCGTGTTGAGGTACGGGGCGAGCGACGCGCCGTCGATGCCCTCCGCGCGGGCCAGCGCGAAGGCGTGGACGAGGCCGCCCATGGCCCCGTAGAAGAAGTCCAGCATCGCCATGTCGTAGGCGGCGGCCAGCCCGTGGTCCGCACCGAGGAAGGTGGCGGGCGCGCCGAGCGCCTTGAGGGCCGGCTCGTGGGCCTCGAACGCGGCCCGGTCGCCGGAGTGGAACACCAGCGCCTGCGCCGATCCGACCACGTCGACCGGCACCATGATCGCCCCGTCGAGGTAGGCCAGGGAGTGCTTCTCGGCCCAGGCGGCGGCCTGCCGCGAGCGCGCCGGGGTGTCCGAGGTGAGGTTGACCAGGACCCGCCCCTCCAGGGCCCCGGCCAGCGGCTCCAGGACCGCGTCGGATGCGTCGTAGTCGACGAGGCAGACCACGACGAGTCCGCTCGCCCGCACGGCCTCCTCGGCGGACGCGGCCCGCACCGCGCCCCGGGCGACGAGGTCCTCGCCCTTGCCGGGGGAACGGTTCCAGACGGTGGTGGGGTGGCCGGCGGCCAGGAAGGCTCCGGCCAGGGCGCGGCCCATGTCGCCGAGGCCGAGAACGGTGACAGGTGCGGGATTCGGTGTGTTCGCTTGCGTCATGGGGACCATGCTGGGCGGGCGGAGGCGGCTTGCCCAGAACCCACTTGACTGTCAGATACGCACTTTCGGGAAAGGATCCAGCTCAGGGCGTTCTGCCTGGTCAGGATCGGTTCGCCGCATCCCGGCAGCCCTCCGGCCCGTCAGTCCGTCAGTCCGTGACGAGGACGTCCGCCAGCTCCTGGAGCAGTTTCCGCTTCGGTCGCGCGCCGACGATCGACTTCACCGGCTCGCCCGCCCGGAAGACCATCAGGGTCGGCGTCGCCAGCACGCCGTACCGGACGGCGATCGCGGTCTGGCGGTCGACGTCGAGCTGGACGATCCGCATCCGGTCGGCCTCCTGGCGGGCGATCTCCCCCAGGACCGGGGCCAGTTGGCGGCAGGGGCCGCACCAGTCGGCGGTGAACTGGACCAGCACGGGCCGTGCGGATTCCAGCACCTCCGACGCGAAGGTCTCCTCGGTGACGTCGGTGACGCCTTCGATCCGGATCATGATGGTCCTCCCAGTTCGCAGCGGGGCGCCGGACCACCGGGCAGGTCGGCCGACGCCTCCAGTTCGGCTCGGGCGAGCTGCGCGCCGACCTCGGCGCGCACCGATGCGAGCTGACCGATCAGCGCGTCCAGCTCGTCGAGCTTGCGCCGGTAGACGGCGAGCGAGGCGGGACAGGAGTCGCCGGCCGGGTGGCCGGCGCGCAGGCAGTCGACGAAGGGCCTCGTCTCCTCCAGGTCGAACCCGAAGTCCTGCAGGGTCCGGATCTGCTGGAGGAGACCCAGGTCCCCCTCGTCGTAGCTGCGGTAGCCGTTCTCCGCGCGCCGCGCGGGCAGCAGCCCGCGCGACTCGTAGTAGCGGAGCGTCCGCGTCGTCGTCCCGGCCCGCTGGGCCAGCTCCCCGATTCGCATGGGACGACGGTATTCCTTGACGCCGACGTCAAGGCAAGGGCGTCGGCGTCGGCGTCAAGGCAGGGCAGAGCAGGGGCGTGGGCCTGGGCGCGGGCGTCACACCGGGATCCGCGCCGCCGGCTCGCGCCGTCAGCTCGCGCGGGCCGCCGACCTCCGGCGCATGGCCCAGACGATGCCGCCGCCCGCCGCCACGGCCGCGGCGGCCATGCCCGCGAGCGGGACGGTGGAGTCCGAGCCGGTCGCCGCGAGGTTTCCGCTGCCGGCCGTCTGCGGGGTGACGCCGCCGGTCGCCGAGCCGCCCGTGTCGGCGGAGCCGCCCGAGGCGCCCGAGCCGCCGGTGCCGCCCGTGGAACCGGTGGTGCCGGAGCCGCCTCCGGTGGACGAGGAACCGCCCGTGGAGCCGGAGGATCCGGAGGTGTCCGAGCCCTTGCCGGTGTCGAGCACGATCTGCGCGGTGTCGTTGGCCGCGTTCCGGTCGAAGGGACGGTCGGCGCCGCCGAAGGAGACCTCACCCGTGGTGGGGCCCACCGCCTTGTCGATGCGCAGGACGAACGGGTAGCTCTCGCCGCCGTCCACGTCGACCCAGGACTGCGAGGTTCCGCAGCGGTAGTGCGTCTTGGTGACCGCGTCGCAGTATCCGTGCGCCTTGACGACGGACGTGCCCTTGGGGATGTGGACGTCGACGGTGGCCACGCTCTGGTCGATCGTCCCCTGCACCCGGGCGGGGCCCTTGTTGGCGAACTTCACCGTCGCAGTGACCTTGTCGCCGACCTCGCCCTTCAGCTCGGCGCCGGTCAGCGCGAAGTCGGCGGTGTTCGCCGCGGTGACGTCGGCCGAGGCGTCGGACTCCGGGTGGTTCTCGCGGTCGGCGTCGGTGGCCGGGTCCCCCTCGACCAGCGTGAGCGGGTCGCCGGTGCCCTGCACCGGGTCCGTGGAGCCGCTGTCGCCCGCGTCCGGGTCCGGCTCGGTGACGCCGATCGTCACCCGCAGGTTGTCGTAGAGCGCGGAGTCGAGCGCCTTCAGGGAGAGGGGCTTCTCCGTCCTGTAGACGACGCCCGGCGCCAGCGGCTGGTCGATCCGGCAGGCGGCGACATGCGCGTCGGGCATCTCGTCGTAGGAGGGGATCGTGTAGTAGCTGCAGTTCTTGTGCATCTCGTCCGCCTTCAGGCCGGGCGAGACGGCGTACGTCACGTAGGAGACGGGGACCGCCTCCGTCCCCTTGTTGAGGAAGGTGAGGGGCGTGGAGAACGCGGCTCCGGGCTGAACCCCCTTGATCGGCGCGATCGTCCCGACGCCGAGGTCCGGCTCCGGTTCGGCGGCGAGCGCCGGCGCGGCGCCCAGCGCCACCAGTGCGGCGGCGGCTATGGCGGCGGTCCCGCCGCGGAGGGTCCGGCGGCGGGAGGGGGTGATGCGCATGGAAGTCCTTCGGTTGTGGGGCGCGTGGGGCGGACTGCGGTCCTTCACCACTCAAGACCCTTGCCGGGCAAGGAGGGTTGCACCGGCCGCCCGGATCTCTGCCACGGGGTGCACGACGACCGTCCGAAGACCACAAGGGTGAGGAAGGGGCACAGGCAACGCAAGGACACCCGTACCGTGGGATACGGGTGTCCTTGGGGGTCCGCGGCGGCCGTGGGGGGTGCCGCGACGGTCCTGGAGGGTGGCGCGGATCAGACCTTGGCGGGCTGCTCGTCGGCGGTCTCCCGCTGCTCGGGGACCTCGCCGGAGCCGCCTGCCGGGGCGTGGTCGTCCACGAGGGTCTTCTCGTCGAACGGGACCCGGCCGGCCAGCACCTCGTTCACCCGGTCCTTGTCGATCTCCTTGGTCCAGTGGCCGACCAGGACCGTGGCGACCGCGTTGCCGGCGAAGTTGGTGAGTGCGCGGGCCTCGCTCATGAAGCGGTCGATGCCGACGATCAGGCCGACGCCGTCGACGAGTTCGGGGCGGTGCGACTGGAGTCCGCCGGCCAGGGTCGCCAGGCCCGCGCCGGTCACGCCGGCCGCGCCCTTCGAGGCGATGATCATGAAGACCAGCAGCGAGATCTGCTCGCTCGCGCTCAGCGGGTCACCCATCGCGTTGGCGATGAACAGCGAGGACATCGTGAGGTAGATCGCGGTGCCGTCGAGGTTGAAGGAGTAGCCGGTCGGCACGGTGATGCCGACGACGGGCTTGCTGACGCCCAGGTGCTCCATCTTCGCGATCAGCCGCGGCAGGGCCGACTCGGAGGAGGAGGTGGACAGGATGAGCAGGAACTCGCGGCCCAGGTACTTCAGCAGCGAGAACAGGTTCACCCCGGCGACCAGCCGCAGGATCGCGCCGAGCACCACGAAGACGAACAACGCGCAGGTGACGTAGAACCCGATCATGATGATCGCCAGGGACTTCAGGGCGTCGAGGCCCGTCTCCCCGACCACCGCGGCGATCGCGCCGAACGCGCCGACCGGGGCGGCCCACATGATCATGGCGAGGATGCGGAAGACGAGGCGCTGGATGTGGGTGATGCCACGGATGATCGGCTCACCGGTGGACCCCATCGCCTGGAGCGCGAAGCCCGCGAGCAGCGCGACGAGCAGGGTCTGGAGGACCTCGCCCGCGGTGAACGCGGAGACGATCGTGGTCGGGATGATGCCGAGGAGGAAGTCCGCGGTGGACTCGCTCGCACCCGAAGCCTGCGCCTCGCCGGCGGCCCGCGCCTGCTCGGTGATGTGGAGGGTGGAGCCGGGCTCCAGGACGTTGCCGACCAGCAGGCCGATGGCGAGGGCCACCGTCGACATGACCAGGAAGTAGCCGAGCGCCAGACCGCCGACCGCACCGACCTTCGCGGCCTTGCGCACCGAGCCGACGCCCAGGACGATCGTGCAGAAGATGATCGGCGAGATCATCATCTTGATCAGGTTCACGAAGCCGGCGCCGATGGGCTTCAGCTCGACGGCCACCCCGGGGGCGGCGAAGCCGACGAGGATGCCGAGCGCGACGGCACCGATGACGGCGATGTACAGATAGTGGGTTCGGTCCCGCTGTTTGGCTGCCACTGCCACGGCTGGCTCCTCGGCTCGGTCATGCGCCCCCGTCCCTGGGGGCTCCGGCGACTATCCACCGCCCTGTGACCCCGGTCACCCTTGCGTTCATATCGTTCACGGTCGTATTCCGGCCATCCGGGAGATGCCCGGCCGGGCCAGGCAGACTGTGAGGTATGCGCCTCCCCCGTACCCTTCCTCGCAGCCTGGCGGGCCAGCTCTTCGCCATGCAGGTCGTGCTCATCGCCGCGGTGGTGGCCGGGTGCGCCGTCTTCGCGTATGTCTCGGGCAGCGCGCAGGCCGAGGAGACGGCCGCCCGGCAGGTGCGGGTCGCGGCCCTCGCCGTGGCCGATTCCCCCTCCGTACGGGAGGCCATCCGTACCCCGGACCCGTCCGCCGTACTCCAGCCGTACGCGGAGCGGGTGCGCGAGGACACCGGGATCGCCTTCGTCACGATCATGAACACCGAGCGGGTCCGCTGGACGCACCCGGACACGGCGCAGATCGGGGACACCTTCCTCGGGAACACCGCGAAGGCCCTGCTCGGGCAGACCTTCACCGAGACGTACACCGGCACGCTGGGCCCCTCGATACGGGTGGTGACCCCGATCCACGACGACGGGCGGATCGTCGGCCTGGTCAGCGCGGGCATCACCGTGGACCGGGTCTCCTCGCAGGTGCGGGAGCAGCTCGGCGCCCTCGCGCTCGCGGCGGGCGGGGCGCTGGCGCTCGGCGGGATCGGCACGTACGTGGTCAACGCCCGGCTGCGGCGGCACACCCACGGGATGAACGCGGCCGAGCTGAGCCGGCTGCACGACTACCACCAGGCCACCCTGCACGCGGTGCGCGAGGGGCTGCTGATGCTGGACGGGCGGCGGCGGATCGCGCTGATCAACGACGCGGGGCGGGAGCTGCTGGGCCTGGACCCGGCCGCGGAGGCGGTCGGCCGCACGGTCGCCGAGCTGGCCCTGCCCGCGCCGCTGACCGGCGCGCTGCTGGCGTCGGAGGCGCGGGTGGACGAGCTGCACCTGACGGCGGAGCGGGTCGTCGTGGTCAACACCCGTCCGGTGGTGGGCGGTGAGCAGCGCGGCACGGTGGTGACCCTGCGGGACCACACCGAGCTCCAGGCGCTCTCCGGTGAGCTCGACTCCGAGCGCGGTTTCACGCAGGCGCTGCGTTCGCAGGCCCACGAGGCGGCGAACCGGCTGCACACCGTGGTGTCGCTGATCGAGCTGGGCCGGGTGGAGGAGGCGGTGGACTTCGCGACGGCGGAACTGGAGCTGGCCCAGGTGCTGACCGACCGGGTGGTGGGGGCGGTGGAGGAACCGGTGCTGGCCGCTCTGCTGCTCGGCAAGGCGGCCCAGGCCAACGAGCGGGGCGTGGAGCTGGTGCTCGCGGAGGACAGCCTGATCGACGACGGGGCGCTGCCGCCCTCGCTGGCCCAGCGCGACCTGGTGACGATCCTGGGCAATCTGATCGACAACGCGGTGGACGCCGCCTCGGAGAGCCCCGGGGACGCGGAGGACGCCGGGGCGGTCATGCCCGCGCCCCGTACGGCCGGGGGCCCGGCCGGGCGTGCCAGGGTGGTCACGGTCACCGCGCTCGCGGACGAGCGGGAACTGCTGCTGCGGGTCGCGGACACCGGGGCGGGCATCGGCCCCGAGGCGGCGGACGAGGTGTTCCGGCGCGGCTGGTCGACGCACGGGGCGGGGCGCGGCCTCGGTCTGGCGCTGGTGCGGCAGGCCGCCCACCGCAACGGGGGCACGGTGGAGCTGGACACGGGTCCGGACAGCGGCGCGCGGTTCACCGTACGGCTGCCGCTCCCCGCCCGGACGGCCGGTTCGCCGTCCGGGTCCGCGTCCGCGTCCGCGTCCGAGGAGGTCACGGCATGATCCGGGTGCTGGTGGTGGAGGACGATCCGGTGGCCGCCGACGCCCACCAGATGTACGTGGAGCGGGTGGAGGGCTTCACGGTGACGGCGGTGGCGCACACCCGCGCGGCGGCGGTGCGGGCGCTGGAGCGGACGCCGGTGGATCTGCTGCTCCTCGATCTCTACCTGCCGGACGGGCACGGGCTCGGGCTGCTGCGCTCGCTGCGGGCGTCCGGGCACGGGGCGGACGTGATCGCGGTGACCTCGGCTCGGGATCTCGCGGTGGTGCGGGAAGGGGTGTCGCTCGGCGTCGTGCAGTACGTGCTGAAGCCGTTCACCTACCCGACGCTGCGGGACCGGCTGGTGCGGTACGCGGAGTTCCGGGGCGCCGCCGGGGAGGCGAGCGGGCAGGAGGAGGTGGACCGGGCGCTGGGCGCGCTGCGGGTCGCGCATCCGGCCGCGCTGCCCAAGGGGCTGAGCGGCCCGACGCTGGAGGGGGTGACCCGGGTCCTGAAGGAGTCGCCGGAGGGGGTGACGGCGGCCGCCGCCGGGGAGCGGCTGGGCATCTCGCGGATCACGGCCCGGCGGTACCTGGAGCATCTGGTGACCGTGGGCAGCGCCGCGCGGCGTCCGCATTATGGGCAGGTCGGCCGACCGGAGCTGCACTACAGCTGGCGGGCCGCGGGGCGCTGACCGGATGGGGCCGGTGGGCCGACAAGCGCTTGCCGGTCGGTTTCGGGGCCTCGGCGGGGTCCGGCGGAGGTGGAAAAGAAAGCGCTGGTGGGACGGTGTTCGCGTACCGCCCGCGCGGTTCGCAGCTGGAGGTTCCTACGAAGCGTGTTCTTTGGGGAACGTACCGTAGCCAGGGCCGAAATGGACTTCTACGGTGGGCCCGTGCACCCCACCCCGCCATTCAACGCCCCTGCCGCGCGCCGTCTCCGCGAGGCTCTGGGGATGGCTCCCGGCCATGTCGCCTACGGGCTCGCCGCCCAGTACGGACTCCGGATCAGCGCAGAGACCGTCATCGCCTGGGAGCGCGGCCTCGCGACGCCCGGGGAGCGTGAGCTGACCGCCCTCGCCGGCGTCCTCTGGTGCGCCCCGGGAGAGCTGCTGGCGGCTGCCGCCACCTTGCGCGAGCACCGGATGACCCGGGATGTGGCCGTGGACGACCTGGCCCGGCTGCTGGGGATGACCGGCGCCTCGTACCTCCGGATGGAGGAGTCGGGGCGCTGGCGGGGCAACGAGAGGCAGTCGGCGGCGCTGTGCCGGGCGCTGGATCTGTCGGCGGCGCAGTTCCTCACCGCGACGGGGCGCGACGAGGAGCTGGCGGAGCTGCTGAGCAGCGCGGTCACCACGCGCTGGCAGGCGTACGTCCGCCCGGTGGCCAAGATCGTCCCGCTGGACCGGGTGCTGATCCAGGACGTGCTGGAACAGCTGCACACCGACTACCAGGCCCTGATGGTCTCCACCCTGAGCTGGAGCAGCACGGGCCAGGAACGCTCCGGGTCGACGGGCGACGCGGGCCGGGCGTTCCTGGCCCGGGTGGTGGAGCAGTTCTGGCGGACCGCCGGGGTGTGAACCCCCGCGACCGGCCCTAGAAGACCGACTCGGCCTCGTACATCCGCTCGGTGGGCACCCTCTTCAGCTGGGTGACGGCGTCGGCGAGCGGGACCATGGCGATGTCGTTGCCGCGCAGCGCGGTCATCCGGCCGAAGTCGCCGCGGTGCACGGCCTCCACGGCGTTCCAGCCGAAGCGGGTGGCGAGCACCCGGTCGTAGGCGGTCGGCGTGCCGCCGCGCTGGACGTGGCCGAGGATGACGGGCCTGGCCTCCTTGCCGAGCCGGGTCTCCAGCTCGACGGCCAGGCGGTTGCCGATGCCCTGGAAGCGCTCGTGGCCGAACTGGTCGATCGCGCCCTTGGCGTACGGCATGGAGCCCTCGGCCGGGTGCGCGCCCTCGGCGACGCAGATGACGGCGAACTTCTTGCCGCGGGCGAAGCGCTCCTCGACCATCTTGACGAGGTCGTCGACCTCGAAGGGGCGCTCGGGCAGGCAGATGCCGTGGGCGCCGCCGGCCATCCCGGACTCCAGCGCGATCCAGCCCGCGTGCCGGCCCATGACCTCGACGACCATCACGCGCTGGTGGGACTCGGCGGTGGTCTTGAGGCGGTCTATGGCCTCGGTCGCGACGCCCACCGCCGTGTCGAACCCGAAGGTCCGGTCGGTGGCGGAGATGTCGTTGTCGATGGTCTTCGGGACGCCGACGACCGGCATGCCCGCGTCGGAGAGCATCCGGGCCGCGGTGAGCGTGCCCTCGCCGCCGATCGGGATGAGCGCGTCGATGCCGTAACGGCGGGCCAGCTCCTCGCAGTTCTCGGCGGCCTCGCGCAGCCGGTCGCGCTCCAGGCGGGCCGAGCCGAGGATGGTGCCGCCGCGGGCGAGGATGCCGCTGACCGCGTTGAGGTCCAGGGGGCGGAAGTGGCCGTCGAGCAGCCCCTTGAAGCCGTCCTCGAAGCCGATGACCTCGTCGCCGTGGCCGACGACGGCCCGGTGCACGACCGACCGGATCACTGCGTTCAGGCCGGGGCAGTCGCCGCCCGCGGTGAGAATTCCGATGCGCATCGAGGTGTGTCTCCTGCTCGTGAGTAACCGCGCTTTCCGGGGGACCGACCGAGGCGGTCCCCGTGCCCTGAACCAGGACGATTGTCCCACGCCCGGCGCCGACCCCGCGCTTTCGGCCGGGCCCGGGGGGTGCGGGCGGGCGGAAGGCCCCGGGGATCGGGGGCCTTCCGCCCGGTCCCGACGGGACCTCCGGCGGGCGGTATAGCGGCCCCCGCAGGTATCGTCAAGAGGCAATGCAGGCCAACGCCGCAACCGGCGAACACCGGGCGGGCACGGGGGCATCACCGTACGTCCGGACGCCCCGCGGGTCGCGGCACCGAACATGGACGGGAGACCACGCGTGGCGCGCAGCGTGTACGTGACCGGGATCGACCGGGGGGACGGCCGACAGGTCGTCGAGCTGGGAGTCATGGAGCTACTGACGCGTCAGGTGGACCGGGTCGGCGTCTTCCGCCCGCTGGTCCATGACGGACCCGACCGGCTCTACGAGCTGCTGCGGGCCCGCTACCGGCTCTCCCAGAGCCCGGCCTCCGTCTACGGCCTGGACTACCACGAGGCCTCCGCCGTGCAGGCGGAGAAGGGTACCGACGAGCTGGTCTCGCGGCTCGTCGAGCGCTTCCATCAGGTGGCCAGGGAGTACGAGGTGGTGCTCGTCCTCGGGAGCGACTTCGCCGCCACCCAGCTCCCCGACGAGCTGGCGCTGAACGCCCGGCTGGCCAACGAGTTCGGGGCCTCGGTGATCGCGGTGGTCGGCGGCAAGGGCCAGACCGCGGAGTCCGTGCGCGCCGAGACCCGTAACGCCTACCGCGCCTACGCGGGCCTCGGCTGCGACGTGCTGGCCATGGTGGTGAACCGGGTGGCGTCCGAGGACCGCGCGGTGATCGCGGAGCGGCTCTCGGCCCGGCTGCCGGTCCCCGTCTCGGTGCTGCCGGACGACCCGGCGCTCTCGGCCCCCACGGTCGCCCAGATCACCGCGGCGCTGGACGGCACGGTGCTGCTCGGCGACGACTCGGGGCTCGCGCGCGACGCGCTGGACTTCGTGTTCGGCGGGGCGATGCTGCCGAACCTCCTGAACGCGCTGACCCCCGGCTGCATGGTCGTCACCCCCGGGGACCGGGCCGACCTGGTGGTGGGCTCCCTCGCCGCGCACAGCGCGGGCACCCCGCCGATCGCCGGTGTGCTGCTGACCCTGAACGAGCGCCCCGGCGAGGAGATACTCACGCTGGCCGCGCGGCTCGCACCGGGGACCCCGGTGGTGTCGGTGGCCGGCGGCTCCTTCCCCACCGCGACCGAACTCCTGACCCTCGAAGGCAAGTTGAACGCCGCCACACCCCGTAAGGCGGAGACCGCCCTCGGCCTGTTCGAGCGTCATGTCGACACCGGCGCGCTGCTGGAGCGGATCTCGGTGGCCCGCAGCGGACGGGTGACGCCGATGATGTTCGAGCACGAGCTGCTGGAGCAGGCCCGCTCCGACCGCAAGCGCGTGGTGCTGCCTGAGGGCGCCGAGGAGCGGGTGCTGCGCGCCGCCGACGTGCTGCTGCGCCGGGACGTCTGCGACCTCACGCTGCTCGGCGACGTGGACGTGATCCGCAAGAAGGCCGCCGACCTCGGCATCGACCTCGCGGACACCCAGCTGATCGACCCGCACACCTCGGAGCTGCGCCAGGCCTTCGCCGAGCGGTACGCCGAACTGCGCGCGCACCGCGGGGTGACGGTGGAGCTGGCGCACGACGTGGTGGCGGACGTGAACTACTTCGGCACGCTGATGGTGCAGGAGGGGCTGGCCGACGGGATGGTGTCCGGGTCGGTCCACTCCACCGCCGCCACCATCCGCCCGGCCTTCGAGATCATCAAGACCAAGCCGGACGCCGCCATCGTCTCGTCGGTCTTCTTCATGTGCCTGGCCGACAAGGTGCTCGTGTACGGGGACTGCGCGGTCAACCCGGACCCGAACGCCGAGCAGCTCGCGGACATCGCGATGCAGTCGGCGGTGACCGCGGCCCGCTTCGGCGTGGAGCCCCGGATCGCGATGCTGTCGTACTCCACCGGGACCTCGGGCTCGGGCGCGGACGTCGACAAGGTGCGCGAGGCCACCGAGCGGGTGCGGGCGGAGCGGCCCGAGCTGCGGGTGGAGGGGCCGATCCAGTACGACGCGGCGGTCGAGCCGTCCGTCGCGGCGACGAAGCTGCCCGGGTCGGAGGTGGCCGGACAGGCCACCGTCCTGATCTTCCCCGACCTGAACACCGGCAACAACACCTACAAGGCCGTGCAGCGCTCGGCGGGCGCGGTGGCGGTCGGCCCGGTGCTCCAGGGGCTGCGCAAGCCCGTCAACGACCTGTCGCGCGGCGCGCTGGTGCAGGACATCGTCAACACCGTGGCGATCACGGCGATCCAGGCCCAGGGCGAGGAGCGTCCCGCATGACCACGACCACTCCCCCCGGAAACGAAGGCACGGCAGCCCCTGTGGAACCGCACCGCGTACTCGTCCTCAACTCCGGCTCCTCGTCGGTGAAGTACCAGCTCCTGGACATGCGCGACCGCTCCCGGCTCGCCTCGGGCCTGGTCGAGCGGATCGGCGAGGAGACCTCGCGCCTCGTGCACACGCCGCTGACCGGCGGCGGCGCGGAGCCCCGTGAGCGCACGGGCCGGATCGCGGACCACCGGGCGGCGCTGGAGGCGGCGGCCGAGGAGCTGGCGGCGGACGGCCTCGGCCTCGACTCCCCCGAACTCGCCGCGATCGGGCACCGGGTGGTGCACGGCGGGCTGAGGTTCAGCGCGCCGACCGTGATCACCGACGAGGTGCTGCGGGAGATCGAGCGTCTCGTGCCGGTGGCGCCGCTGCACAACCCGGCCAACATCACCGGCATCGTCACGGCGCAGGCGCTGCGGCCGGACCTGCCGCAGGTCGCGGTGTTCGACACGGCGTTCCACACGACGATGCCGGAGGCCGCCGCGCGGTACGCGATCGACGTGGAGACCGCCGACGCGCACCGGATCCGCCGCTACGGCTTCCACGGCACCTCGCACGCGTACGTCTCCCGGAAGACGGCCGAGCTGCTGGGGCGGGCGCCGGAGGACGTGAACATCATCGTGCTGCACCTGGGCAACGGGGCGTCCGCCTCGGCGGTCGCGGGCGGGCGGTGCGTGGAGACCTCGATGGGGCTGACGCCCCTGGAGGGGCTCGTGATGGGGACCCGCTCGGGGGACATCGACCCGGCGGTCACCTTCCACCTGAAGCGGGTGGCGGGCATGTCGGCCGACGACATCGACGTCCTGCTGAACAAGAAGAGCGGGCTGGTCGGCCTGTGCGGCGACAACGACATGCGGGAGATCCGCCGCCGGATCGACGAGGGCGACGAGCGGGCCGCGCTGGCCTTCGACATCTACGTCCACCGGCTGAAGAAGTACATCGGCGCCTATACGGCGGTGCTCGGCCGGGTGGACGCGGTGGCGTTCACGGCGGGGGTCGGGGAGAACGCGGCTCCGGTGCGGGAAGCTGCCATCGCCGGGCTGGAGGAGCTGGGCATGGCGGTGGACGCCTCGCTCAACGCCGTACGGTCCGGGGAGCCGCGGCTGATCTCTCCGGAGTACGCCCGGGTGGCGGTCGCCGTGGTGCCGACGGACGAGGAGCTGGAGATCGCCGACCAGACGTTCGCGCTCGTCGAGGGGCCGTAGTCCACGGTTCGGACAGGTCGACAACTGAGCACCCCCGCGCCCCTTTGTATCTTCCACCAGACGGAATATTCCGCAGCGAAACAAACCGATAGGATCCGCCTCATGCGCCGTTCCAAAATCGTCTGCACCCTCGGTCCCGCCGTCGACTCCCATGAGCAGCTCGTCGCTCTGATCGAGGCCGGCATGAGCGTGGCCCGTTTCAACTTCAGCCACGGTACCCACGAGGAACACCAGGGCCGTTACGACCGTGTCCGCAAGGCGGCCGCCGAGACCGGCCACGCGGTGGGCGTGCTCGCCGACCTCCAGGGCCCCAAGATCCGGCTGGCCAAGTTCGCCGAGGGCCCGGTCGAGCTGGTCCGCGGGGACGAGTTCACCATCACCTCCGAGGACGTCCCCGGCGACAAGTCGATCTGCGGCACGACCTACAAGGGTCTGCCCGGCGACGTCACCAAGGGCGACCCGATCCTGATCAACGACGGCAACGTCGAGCTGAAGGTCGTCGCGGTCGAGGGCCCCCGGGTGAAGACCATCGTCATCGAGGGCGGTGTCATCTCCGACCACAAGGGCATCAACCTGCCCGGCGCGGCGGTCAACGTCCCGGCCCTGTCCGGGAAGGACGTCGAGGACCTGCGCTTCGCCCTGCGGATGGGCTGCGACCTGGTCGCCCTCTCCTTCGTCCGGGACGCCGACGACGTCAAGGACGTGCACAAGGTGATGGACGAGGAGGGCCGCCGGGTCCCCGTCATCGCCAAGGTGGAGAAGCCGCAGGCGGTCGAGCACATGGAGGGCGTCGTCGCGGCGTTCGACGGTGTGATGGTGGCCCGCGGCGACCTGGCCGTCGAGTACCCGCTGGAGAAGGTCCCGATGGTGCAGAAGCGCCTGGTGGAGCTGTGCCGGCGCAACGCCAAGCCGGTGATCGTGGCGACCCAGATGATGGAGTCGATGATCACCAACTCGCGGCCGACCCGCGCCGAGGCCTCCGACGTCGCGAACGCGATCCTGGACGGCGCGGACGCGGTCATGCTGTCGGCCGAGTCGTCGGTGGGCGCGTATCCGATCGAGACGGTCAAGACCATGTCGAAGATCGTCGTGGCCGCCGAGGAGGAGCTGCTGTCCAAGGGCCTCCAGCCGCTGGTCCCGGGCAAGAAGCCCCGTACGCAGGGCGGTTCGGTGGCCCGCGCGGCCTGCGAGATCGCGGACTTCCTCAACGGCAAGGCCCTGGTCGCCTTCACCCAGTCCGGCGACACCGCCCGCCGTCTCTCCCGCTACCGCACGGCCCAGCCGATCCTGGCCTTCACCACGGACGAGGCCACCCGCAACCAGCTCGCCCTGAGCTGGGGCGTCGAGTCGTACGTGGTCCCGCACGTGGACAACACCGACGCGATGGTCGACCTGGTCGACGCGGAGCTGCTGAAGCTGAACCGCTACAGCGACGGCGACACGATGGTCATCACCGCCGGCTCGCCCCCCGGCGTCCCCGGCACCACCAACATGGTCCGGGTGCACCACCTGGGCGGCGGCGAGCGGGACTGACCCGCACCCGCACCACCGCATGACCGTGGGCCGTACTCCTGGTGAGGAGTACGGCCCACGGTTCTGTGCGGCTCCCGGACGGGTTCGGGGGCGGCTGTCGGCTAGCTCTTGCCGCCGTCGAGGAAGTTCTGCAGTCCCGGGACGGTGAGCGTGCCGCCGAACTGGCCGGCCTGGATCACCTTCACCTTGGTGAAGAAGGCGAAGGGGACGTTGAGCGGCGGCGGGGTCTCCGGACTGAAGGTGATCGGGATGAGGCCGAAGAGGTTGCCCTTCAGCTCCTCCGTGTACATCGTCACCTCGCCGTCGCGGATCGTCGACGTGGAGCCGGGCCGCGACTTCACATGACCGGTCGTTCCCCGGGGCCCGACGGTCAGCTGGTGCAGGTCCTTGATGTCGACGGAGTTGGCGGTGAACTTCAGCACCTTCTTGATGCTGCCGTCCGCCTTCTTCACCTCGACGATGCCGTGGTAGTCCAGGCCCGTGAGCGTGAGCAGCGTCGACTCCAGGACCCACGGGTCGGACGGGAGCAGCGGGATGCCGGGCTCCAGTTCGGCCGCGGCCAGCGCGTCCGGGTCCGCCTCGGGGCACGGGAAGCGGGGCTTGGCGCCGTCCGGGATGTCCTCGTCCTTCTTGGGGTCGAGTCCCTTGACGTCCTCGTCGAGCTCCTCGACGTCCTCGCCGGCCTTCCCGGCCGCCTCGCGGATGGCGTCGGCCGTCTTGTCGGCCGTCTCCTTCGCCTTCTCGGCCGCGCTCTTGGCCGGGTCCTTCGACGGGTCCTTCGCCGGGTCCGCCGGCTGGTCGGACGGGGTCGGGGATCCGGTCGTGGGGCTCGGGGACGGGCTCGCCGGCTCCTCGGTCTTGTCCGGCCCGTCGAAGAGGTCCTTGAGGGCGTCGCCGAGGCCGAGCGGGTCGAGCGGGTTCTTCGACTTGGTCGGCGTCGGGGTCGCGGAGGGCGCCTCGGAGGGCTTCTCCCCCGCGGACCGGTCCGCGGCGTCCGCACCGGCGTCGGGCTTCGCACCGGCCGCCGGGTCCTCGTCCGCGGCGGAACCGCTCGCCGAGGGCTTCGGCGTCGCCGCGTCGTCCCGGCCGGCCGCGCCGTCCTTCTCGTCCTTCGCCGTGGCCGACGGGGACGGGGTGGCCTTGGGCGACTCGGACTCGCTCGGCTCGTCGGACCGGGTGACACAGGGGCCCGGCGCGAACGGGATGTCGGCGCGGTCGTCGGCCAGGGCCAGCTTGGGCGTCAGACCCATGCCCACGAAGACCGCCGTCGGCATCGCCGCGAGCGCCAGCGCCCGCTTGCCGCTGGGCAGGTGGAGCTTGGTCAGCAGCGACTTCCTGGGGGCCGCGTGCCGGGGACCCCTGCGCTCGTGGAGCTCGTCGCCGGGGTAGGCGTTCATCTGCTGTCCGTCGTCACCCCGCACGATGCCTCCCGCCGTCGGCGTCTGCTGCCAGGTCCGACCCGGCACCCGATTGCTGGGGCACGGCCGCGCCGTGCAGGGCGTCCTCGAAGCGCTCCTCGTACGGCAGGTCCTTCTCCGGCGACGCGCGCCGGGGGTCCTGCTCGTCGAGCTGCTCGTCGTCGCTCTTCGGCTCGCCGGGGGCCCAGGAGATGGACAGGGCTCCGCCGACGAGGGAGAGCAGGAATCCGATCACGAAGCCGCCGATGTTGGCGACGGGTATGGAGATCAGCGCCAGCAGGATGGCGGCGACACCGGCGAAGACCCGGACGATGCTGTGGAACCACATCGTCAGGCCGAGCGTGATCAGCAGGACCCCGATGATGAGGGATCCGGCGCCGGCCGTGGTGGACATGGCCAGCGTCACGTTGCCGAGGTGCATGTTGGCGTACGGGAAGTAGGCGATGGGGACGCCACCGGCCATGGTGAACAGTCCGGCCCAGAACGGCCGGTGACCCCGCCAGGCGCGGAAGCGTCGCCGAGTGACGCGGATGTAGTGCTCGTTCTGCCCTGTGGACTCGGGGCTCATGGAAAACAGCTCCCTGGAACCGGTACTGCCGTGAGAAGAGAAGGGGTGGGTGACCGGAAGCCGGCGAAACCCGGGCTCCGGCCACCCGAACGGGTGCTTAGTAGCACTCCTTGTCGGTGCCCTTGTGGAGGCGCAACTTCAGACCGCTGAGGTTGAAGGTGCCCGCCGTCGTGGCCCACGCCTTCTGCTCGACGTTCGACAGCAGGGCTTCCTCGGCTCGCTGCGAGAAGCCGTTGGGGTTGGCCTGGGTGTTGGGCTGGATGCCCGTCGACCCCTTCTTGCCACCCGGGTAGTCCTTGAGCGAACCCGCCGCGACGCCGATGTCGATGTTCTTGAACTTGGCGTCGGCGTCGAGCTGCGACACGTCGAGGTAGAGGTCCTTGGCATAGACACGGTCGTGTCCCTTGCCACCCGCCTCCAGCCTCAGGGTGACGTTGCCCAGACCGAACGGGAGGTTCGGGGTGACCACCGACTGGCACATGTTCGTGATGTAGGCCTCGCTGAAGCCCGACACCGCGACAGGCGCGTTCATTTCCTTGCCGTCCAGCGTCTTGCCCGAGGCCACGCTGCCGTACTGCACGAAGTCGTAGCCGTGGAGTTCAGTGGCCTTGACCTTGAACTCCTGGCCGGACACGCTGAACGACGCTGCCAGCGCGCCCTGCGCCAGGCCTATGCCCACCGCGGCCGTCGCGGCGACGCTCGGCACCATGACCAGAGCGAACCGCTTCCATCTCGTCCCACCGCGAACCTGGGAACTCATACTTGCTCCTTCTTCTCGGACGTACATCTCCGGCCGGGCATCGTGCCCGTCCTGGGATGGGAGAAGTGCTACGTCCTCGGGAAGGAGAGCGCCCGTATCGGAGACGTGTCCCGCATCCGATCCACCGGCGTTCACCCCCGAGCGACAACCACTGGCCACGCGTTCCGCGCGGCCGGCCGGACAGGCCCCGCCGGTGAGCGGGAACCCCCCTGTCCGCGGTCGGCGCCACTGCCGCCGACCCACCCGGTGGGGACCCAACAGACCCTCAGGCACCGGCTGGAGACCGGGCTGGAGGTATTGGACCGAGCGTGGCCGATCGTGGTGCATTCACGGCCCCGACACAAGAGGGATCGTTACTGGCTAGTAACGGCCCGATAACCTCCATGCGACAGGGCGGCATCGAGCGGCAACGCAGGGTGGCACGAAAGGGACATCGGAATGGCGGAAAACTTCCTGGAAACGGGACAGAACAACCAGTCCGCCTTACTGCGAGTAACAGCTTGCATCTTTGTCAAGATTTGGCAAAGCGAAAATCCCTCGCGCCCTTCTTTGGCGTCAGAACGGCAAAACGGCCGCGCCGCCCGGGGGCGGTGCGGCCGTCCTTGTCACATCGGAACAATCGGACTCGTCCGGAGCGGACGGCGGGCCGGCGTCAGAACAGGACGCGGGCCAGGGCGGTGCGCGCGGCCGTGACCCTGGGGTCCTCCGGACCGATCACCTCGAACAGCTCCAGCAGCCGCACCCGGGCGGCGTTGCGGTCGTCGCCCGCGGTGCGGCGGACCGCTTCGACGAGCCGGCCGAAGGCGTCCTCGACGTGTCCGCCGACCAGATCCAGATCGGCGGCGGCGATCTGGGCCTTCACATCGCCGGGGTTCTCCGCGGCTTCCTTGCGGACCGCCTGCGGGTCCATGCTCTGGACGCGGCCGAGCAGCTCCGCCTGGGCCAGACCGAGCTTGGCCTCCGGGTTGCCCGGGTCGTCCGCGAGGACGTTCTCGTACGCCCGGACCGCCCCGCCGAAGTCGTTGGCGTCGAGGGCCGAGGCGGCGGCCTCCAGCACGGCGTCGTACGGGCCGGCCGGCACCTCGGCCGGGACGGCGTCCGCCGGGGCGGCGTCCGGGTCGACGACGATCCCGGTCAGCCCGAAGCGCTCCTCGCCGACCTGGATCAGCTGGTCCAGCGTCTCGCGGATCTGAGCCTCGGGGGCCGCGCCCTGGAAGAGCGGGAGGGCCTGTCCGGCGACGACGGCGAAGACCGCCGGAATGCCCTGGATGCCGAACTGCTGCATCAGCATCTGGTTGGCGTCGACGTCGACCTTGGCCAGCAGGAAGCGGCCGTTGTACTCGACGGCCAGGCGCTCCAGCAGGGGGCCCAGCTGCTTGCACGGCTCGCACCACTCGGCCCAGAAGTCGATGACGACGGGGACCTCGGCGGAACGCTGGAGGACATCGTGCTCGAAACCGGCTTCATCGACGTCGATCACCAGGGCGGCGGGCGCGACGGCGCCGGCGCCCCCGGTACGGGAGGCCTCTGCACGGGCCTGCTCCGCCTTGGCCTTGGCCTCACCGGCCGCCTTGACGGCGGCGAGGTCGACAACGCCGCTCATGGACATGTTCCTAGGCTGCATGCGTACATCCTCCCCCCTGAGCGCACCGTTCCGAAAAGCGAGTGCGAGAACCGGACCGGACCGCAGCCCCCACCGGTGTGCGGGGGCAGGCGGGCCGGTACGGCGCCGGACCCCCGAAAGGGCCCGGGTGGACCTTCCGGATCCCCATCCGGCCGGTCCGTGCGGCTCCGGGTCCCCACCCGGCGCCTGGGGTCTTCGTGAAGACCCCGGTGGCTGTCGCTCATGCCGTGGCGTACCGGGGGCGGGCTGGCCGCCTTCCTTACGCTACGACCCGTAGCGTAACTGCCGATCACCCGGGCGGCACAGGGAATCCCGGTGATCTGTCTCACGGACACCGGGGCACAACGGTTCTCCCTACCGGCCGGTATGGTCGCCGCATCATGAGCGACTGCGACCCCCGAGCCACCCGAACAGGACGTCCGCGGAGCCCCGCGGCCGATGCCGCGATCCTCGAAGCGACGCGGGCGTCCCTGGTCGATCTCGGCTGGTCGAAGCTGACGATGGGCGATGTGGCGACCCGGGCCGGCGTCGCCAAGACGACCCTCTACCGGCGCTGGGCGGGCAAGAACGAGCTGGTCGTGGACGCGGTCGCCGTTCTCTTCGACGAGCTGGAGCTGCCCGACCGGGGCAGCCTGGCCGCCGATGTGCAGGGCGTGGTGCTCCAGTTCGCGGCCCTGCTGGAGCGGCCGGAGACCCGGACCGCCCTGATGGCGGTGGTCGCCGAGTCCACCCGCGACGACTCGCTGCGCCACCGGATCCGCGCGGCCATCGTCGACCGGCAGAAGCGGCTGGTACTCGTGGGCCGGGAACGCGCCCAGGCCCGCGGCGAGCTGCGGTACGAGGACGACGCCTCGACGGCCGCCCGCAACGCGGACCTGATCTTCGACGTGATCGCCGGGGCGGTCGTGCACCGGGCGCTGGTGAGCGCCGAGCCGGTGGACGCCGAGTGGGCGAGGGGCTTCACCGCCCTGCTGCTGCTCGGGCTGGCCGGCGCGCAGGCGGTCTGACCGGGCTCAGACCTGGTAGCGGCCCGGCGCGAAGAGGTGCAGATGCTCCGCCACCCAGGCCGAGGTGCGCTCCAGGCCTTCCTCCAGGCCGACTTCGGGCTCCCAGCCCGCCCAGTCGCGGGCGCGGGTGTTGTCGGAGAGCAGCCGGTGCACCTCGCTGCCCGAGGGGCGCAGCCGCGCCGGGTCCACGACGATCTCGGCGTCCCGGCCGGAGGCGGTGATGAGGGCCTTGGCGAGGTCCCCGACCGAAATCTCCCGGCCGGTACCGAGGTTGACGCTCTCCCCCAGGGCCCGGTCGCAGCCGGCCAGCGCCAGGAACCCGGCCGCGGTGTCGGTGACGTAGGTGAAGTCGCGGGTGGGGGTCAGCGAGCCGAGGCGGATCTCCCGTGCCCCGGCGTGCAGTTGGGCCAGGATCGTGGGGATCACCGCGCGGGCCGACTGGCGGGGCCCGTAGGTGTTGAACGGCCGCACCACCGTCACCGGCAGCTCGAAGGCGTGCCAGTGGGACAGGGCCATCATGTCCGCGCCGATCTTCGAGGCGGAGTACGGGGACTGCGGCTGGAGCGGGTGGTCCTCGCTGATCGGGGCCGTCAGCGCGCTCCCGTACACCTCGCTGGTGGAGGTGTGCAGGAGGCGACGCACGGAGTGGCGGCGGCAGGCCTCGGCGATGTTCTCGGTGCCGACGACGTTGGTGCGGACGTACGCGCCCGGGGAGTCGTAGCTGTAGGGGATGCCGATGAGCGCGGCGAGGTGGAAGACCGTGTCGCAGCCCTCGACCGCGTCCATCACCCGGCCCGCGTCGCCGACGTCCCCGGCGATCATCTCGACGGGACCGTGCGGGTCGTCGAGGTAGCGGGCGAGGTGCCCTTTGTCGGCGTACGGCTTGTAGTGGACGAACGCCCTGACGCGGGCGCCGCGCCGGACGAGCAGGTCGACGAGGGTGGAGCCGATGAAGCCCTCGGCGCCGGTGACGAGGACCGTGCGGCCGTTCCAGTCGACGGTGCCGGCGGGAGCGCGGTCGATGGCGCTGCCGAACGTGTTGGTCATGAGGTGAACTCCTGTGCGATGGAAGGTCGTACGGCGAGGCGGGTGACCGTCTCGGCGAGCAGGTCCGCGGCGCGGGCGTGGTTTCCCGGGTCGGCCGCGCGCCCCATGACGGCGAGCCGGGCCGGGTCGGCGAGCAGCGGTGCGAGCAGTTCGGCCAGCCGGTCGGCGGTGGCCTCGGCGTCGGGGACGAGGTGGGCGGCTCCGGCGTCGGAGAGGACCCGGGCGTTGTGGGTCTGGTGGTCGCCGGGGGCGTGCGGGTACGGCACGAGCACGGCGGGCACCCCGGTCGTGGCGAGTTCGGCGATGGTGGCGGACCCGGCCCGGCAGACCACCAGGTCCGCCACCGCGTAGGCGAGGTCCATCCGGTCCAGGTAGGGCACCGCCTGCGCGACGGGCCCCGCGTCGGCGTCGCGCCCCGCCCGAGCCACCGGCCCCGCACCGGCGTCGGCGCCGGCGCCGGCCTCGGCCAGCTTCCGCCGGGTCTCCGCGAGCGCGGCCGGGCCCGTCTTGATCAGGAGGTGGACGTCCGCGCGCCCCCGCCAGCGGGCGGCGAGGCCCACGGCGGCTGTGGTGAGCCGGGCCGCGCCGAGGCTGCCGCCGTTGAAGAGGACGACCCGCGCCCCGTCGGGTATGCCGAAGGCGCGCCGGGCCTCCTCGCGCAGGGCGGGCCGGTCCAGGGCGGCCAGGGAGGCGGCGATCGGCATCCCGACGGTCAGGGCCCGCTCGCCGCCCGACAGATGGGCGCGGCTGCCGTCGAAGGCGACGGTGAGGTGTTCGGTGAGCCGGGCGGCGAACTGGTTGGCCCGGCCGGGGACCGCGTTGGACTCGTGGATCACGCTGGGCAGTCCGGCCATCCTCGCGCCGACGATCGCCGGGGCGCTCGGGTAGCCGCCCATGCCGACGACGACCTGGGCCTTCTGGGTGCGCAGGATCGAGCGGGCCTGGGCGCCGGAGCGCAGGAGGGCTGCCGGGAGCAGAAAGCGCTTCGCGCCGAGCGCGGGGTCGAAGGGGATCATGTCGACGGTGTGCAGCCGGTATCCGGCCGCCGGGATCAGGGTCGTCTCCAGCCCGCGTTCGGTGCCGACGAAGGAGATGACCGCGTCCGGGTCGGCGCGGCGCAGGGCCTCGGCGAGGGCGAGACCGGGGTAGATGTGGCCGCCGGTGCCGCCCGCACCGATCACGACGGAGAGTGGTGTGCGCATGGCCGCCACTCTCGGCGGGCGGCCTAAGAGGGTTCTAAGAGTCCTGTTTGGCAGTCTTCGGGTATGAACGGCATGAGCGGCATGCGGGGTACGAGCAGGATTCTGGTGGCCGAGGACGAGCCGGACGTGCGGGCCGCCGTCGAGGACGGGCTGAGCGTCGAGGGGTATGAGGTCCGGGGGGTCGGGGACGGTCTGGCCGCGCTGTCGGCGGTGGCCGCCTGGGAGCCGGACGCGCTGGTCCTGGACGTGATGATGCCGGTGCTGGACGGGCTCGCGGTGTGCCGGAGGCTGCGGGCGGTGGAGGACCGGACGCCGGTGCTGGTCCTGACCGCGCTGTCGTCGGTGAGCGAGCGGGTGGACGGTCTGGAGGCCGGGGCCGACGACTATCTGGTGAAGCCGTTCGCACTGGACGAACTGGTCGCGAGAGTACGGGCGTTGCTGCGGCGGGCCGCACCGCCGGCGACGGACGGGGACCTCGCCTTCGCGGATCTGACGCTGGACCCGGCGACCCGGACCGGGCGGCGCGGCGGCCGGCCGGTGGAGTTCTCCCGTACCGAGGCCGCCCTGCTGGAGCTGCTCCTGCGCCACCCGGGGCAGGTGCTGGCCCGCGAGGTGATCCTGGAGCGGGTCTGGGGCCAGGACTTCGGGCCCGACTCCAACTCGCTCGCGGTGTACGTGGGTTATCTGCGGCGGAAGCTGGAGGCGGGCGGCGAGCCGAGGCTCGTCCACACCGTGCACGGGCTCGGCTACCGGCTGGACACGGCGTGAGCGGGGTGCGCCGGCTGGGCGCCCGCTGGCGGCGCCGGCGGCCGTTGCGGACCCGGCTGGCGCTGGCGGCCTCGGCCGCGGTGGCGCTGGTCGCGGTCGGGGTGTGCGCGGCGGCGTTCTTCGTCATCCGCTACGAGCTGCTGCACCAACTGGACCTGTCCCTCACGCAGTCGGCGACCCGGGTGATCCAGGAGAACCGGGGCGGGGGTCCGCAGACCGTGGCGGGCGAGTGCCGCTATCTGTCCGCGCCCGCCTGCGCCCAGATCGTCCCGGCCGCCCCCTCGGCGGACCCGGGCGAGCCCTATCCGCTGCCCGTCTCCGCCCCCGTACGCGAGGTGGCGGCGGGGACGCGGGCCCCGTACTACAGCAACGTCACCCGCTTCGGGAAGCCGCTGCGGATGCTGACCACCCGGTTCGGGGACGGGCGGGCGCTCCAGGTGGCGCTGCGGGCGGACCCGGTGGAGAAGGGCGTGCGGCAGGCGGCGGTGCTGCTCGCGGCGGTCGGCGGGGCGGGGGTGCTGCTGGCGGGGCTGCTCGGGTACGCGGTCTCGCGCACCGGGCTGGCCCCGGTGGCCCGGCTGACCTCGACCGCCGAGCGGATCGCGGCGACCCGGGACCCGCGCCACCGCATCGAGCTGCCGCCGGGCCCGGCCGGGCGGCGGGACGAGGTGACGCGGCTGGCCGCCAGCTTCAACACGATGCTCGGCGAGCTGGAGCAGTCGGTGAGCTCGCAGCGCCGGCTGGTCGCGGACGCCTCGCACGAGCTGCGGACCCCGCTGACCGCGCTGCGCGCCAACGCGGAGTTGCTGGCCCGCGTGGACCGGCTGACGCCCGCGCAGCGCGAGCGGGCGTCGGGGGCGCTGGGGCGGGGGATCCGGGAGGTGACCGGGCTGGTGAACGACCTGATCGAGCTGGCCCGGGACGAGGAGCCGCTGCCTCTGGTGGAGGAGGTGCGGATCGCGGCGGTGGCGGAGCACGCGGTGGCCACGGCCCGGACGCACTGGCCGCGGACCCGTTTTCTGCTGGAGGTGGGGCCGGACGCGGCGGAGGCGACCCGGCCCGGCGTCCCGGCGCGGCTGGCCCGGCTGCTGACGAACCTGCTGGACAACGCGGCCAAGTTCAGCCCGCCGGGCACTCCGGTGGAGGTGGTGCTGAGCGCGTACGGGACCGGGCGCGGGTTCGCGGACGGGCTCGGGCTGACGGTCCGGGACCACGGGCCGGGGATCCCGGCGGAGGATCTCCCGTATGTCTTCGACCGTTTCTACCGCGCCGAGGCGGCACGTGCCCTGCCCGGCTCCGGGCTGGGTCTGGCGATGGCCCGGCAGATCGCCCGCGCGCACGGAGCGGAGCTGACGGCGGGGGCGGCGCCCGGCGGCGGGGCGCTGTTCACGCTGACGTTCGGGGAGGGCCCTCGGAGCGGCGGGCCCTCCCCGTCACCGCGGGATCAGAAGCCCGGCGGCTCCGTGTAGGTGCCCCACTCCTCGCGCAGCACCCCGCAGATCTCGCCGAGCGTGGCCTCGGCCCGTACCGCGTCCAGCATCGGCGCGATCATGTTGGAGCCGTCGCGGGCGGAGGCGAGCATCGCGTCGAGGGCGGCGGTCACCTTGGCGTCGTCGCGGTTGGACTTGCGGTCGGCGAGCTGGCTGACCTGGTCGCGCTCGACCTCGTGACTGACCCGGAGGATCTCCAGGTCGCCGGTGACCGAGCCGTGGTGGACGTTGACGCCGACGACCCGCTTGTCGCCCTTCTCCAGGGCCCGCTGGTACTGGAAGGCGGACTCGGCGATCTCGCCGGTGAACCAGCCGTCCTCGATGCCGCGCAGGATGCCGGAGGTGATCGGCCCGATGGGGTGCTGACCGTCCGGGTGGGCCCGGGTGCCGCGCTCCTTGATCTGGTCGAAGATCTTCTCGGCCTCGGCCTCGATGCGGTCGGTGAGCTGCTCGACGTACCAGGAGCCGCCCAGCGGGTCGGCCACATTGGCGACGCCGGTCTCCTCCATCAGCACCTGCTGGGTGCGCAGGGCGATCTCGGCGGCCTGCTCGGAGGGCAGGGCGAGGGTCTCGTCGAGGGCGTTCGTGTGGAGCGAGTTCGTCCCGCCGAGCACGGCGGAGAGCGCCTCGACGGCGGTGCGCACGACGTTGTTGTACGGCTGCTGCGCGGTGAGCGAGACCCCGGCGGTCTGGGTGTGGAAGCGCAGCCACTGCGCCTTGTCGGTCTTGGCTCCGTACGTCTCCTTCATCCAGCGGGCCCAGATCCGGCGGGCGGCGCGGAACTTGGCGATCTCCTCGAAGAAGTCGAGGTGCGCGTCGAAGAAGAAGGAGAGGCCGGGGGCGAAGGTGTCGACGTCCATCCCGCGGGAGAGGCCGAGCTCCACGTAGCCGAAGCCGTCGGCCAGGGTGTACGCCAGCTCCTGCGCGGCCGTCGCCCCGGCCTCGCGGATGTGGTAGCCGGAGACGGAGAGCGGCTTGTAGGCGGGGATGTCGCGGGCGCAGTGCTCCATCAGGTCGCCGATGAGGCGCAGGTGGGGCTCGGGCTGGAAGAGCCACTCCTTCTGCGCGATGTACTCCTTGAAGATGTCGGTCTGGAGCGTGCCGTTGAGCACCCCCGGGTCGACGCCCTGCCGCTCGGCGGCGACCAGGTACATGCAGAAGACGGGGACGGCCGGGCCGCTGATCGTCATCGAGGTGGTGACATCGCCCAGAGGGATGTCACCGAAGAGGATCTCCATGTCGGCGGCGGAGTCGATGGCGACCCCGCAGTGGCCCACCTCGCCGAGCGCGCGCGGGTCGTCGGAGTCGCGGCCCATCAGCGTCGGCATGTCGAAGGCGACGCTCAGTCCGCCGCCGCCCGCCGCGAGGATCATCTTGTAGCGCTCGTTGGTCTGCTGGGCGTTGCCGAAGCCGGCGAACTGGCGGATGGTCCAGGTGCGGCCCCGGTAGCCGGTGGGGTGCAGCCCGCGGGTGAAGGGGTACTCCCCCGGCCAGCCGATCCGCTCGAATCCCTCGTACGTGTCGCCGGGGCGGGGCCCGTACGCGGGCTCCACCGGGTCCCCGGAGAGCGTGGTGAAGTCCGCGTCACGCTTGCGGGCCTTGTCGTAACGGGCCTGCCAGCGGAGGCGGCCTTCCTCGATCGCGTCAGCGTCCATCCCTCGAATTTACTAGGACGTCCTAGTAAATGTCGATGGCAAACCGCCCGGCGCTTTCGCGCGGGGCGGTCGGCTCAGGCCTTCGCGGGCGCCGGCACGGGGGCGGTGACCAGGGCGCGGGCCTCGCGGCTGACCTTCGGCTCGACGAAGAACGAGGCGAAGGGGATGCAGCCCGCGGCCAGCACCCACAGGAGCTTGCCGAAGGGCCACTTCGCCTTGGAGCCGAGATCGAAGGCAAAGACGACGTAGACGATGAACAGCACGCCGTGGATCTGGGAGATCAGCATGGTGTCGCCGGTCTCGAACCCGTACTTCGCGATGATCGCCGCGGTGAAGACGAGCAGCCAGACCGCGGTGACGTAGGCCATCACCCGGTAGCGGGTGAGCACGTTCTGTTTCATGGCTACGAGCGTAACGGGCAGTCCGGGGCGATCTTCGCGCGGCCCCGGCCTCACCGGGGCCGGCCTCACCCCTCGTCGAAGTCCTGGGCCGCCACCCGCAGCGGCCGCAGCATGGCGAAGATCTCGGCGCACTCCTCGGAGTCGTACACGCCGAGTCCGAAGTCGACGGCGACCAGGTCCCGGGTGGCCGCCTCGACGACCTCGCGCCCCTTGTCGGTGATGGAGGCGAGCGTTCCGCGGCCGTCGTTGGGGTTCGGCCGCTTGCCGACCAGACCGGACTTCACCAGCCGGTCCACGGTGTTGGTGACCGAGGTGGGATGCACCATCAACCGCTCCCCGATCTTGGACATCGGCAGCTCACCGGCCTTGGAGAAGGTGAGCAGCACCAGCGCCTCGTACCGGGCGAAGGTCAGTCCGTACGGCTTGACGACGGCGTCGACCTCGGAGAGGAGGATCTGCTGGGCCCGCATGATCGAGGTGATCGCCCCCATCGAGGGCACGGGTCCCCAGCGCTGCTGCCAGAGCTCGTCGGCGCGGGCGATGGGATCGAAGGGAAGGCTGAGCGGCTTCGGCACGTCGTCGACCTTACCGATTGGCCACATGCCGGTCAGCCCCGTCTCGGCCTTCGGTATCGGACATCCGTCCGGGGGCTGTCCTGCGGACCTCGGCGACGAGCAGGAGCGTGCAGACGGTCCCGATGACTCCCGATCCGGCGACCACCCGGTGCACCGGGAAGAACTCGGCCGCGAGCCCCGCCAGCGCCATCCCGAGGCCCTGGACGGTCATGAGCCCGGCGGTGAGCAGCGTCATGGCCCGGCCGCGCAGCTCCTGGGGAACGGCGTCGACGAACCACTGGTCGAGCCCGATCACATACGCGGCGCCCGCGCCGGCCAGCGCGAGGGCGGCCAGGGCGAGCGGCAGCCCGGGGCGGACCGCGTACACGAGCAGCGGCAGCAGGCCGACGGCGGCGACCGGCAGGACGATCCGGGAGCGGGTACGGGGGCTGAGCGCGGACCCCACGAACAGTTCGGCCCCGATGTGCCCGACGGCCATCGCGCAGAGCAGCAGCCCGAGCGCGGCGGGCGGGGCCCCGATCGCGTCGGCGTACGGGGCGGCGAGCGCCTCCGGGGCCACGACGAACATCGCGGGCAGCCAGAACAGCAGCAGCAGCCCCCGGATGCGGCGGTCGCCCAGCACCAGCCGGGCCCCGGCGAGCGACTCCTTGAGAAGGGTCCCGCCGCCGTCACCGGTGGCGGCGCGGGCGGGGCGGTCACGGGTGCCGAAGCGGAGCAGGGCGGCCGAGCAGAGGAAGGTCACCACGGTGACGGTGATCGCGCCGCGCGGGGACAGCACGGTGAGCAGCACGCCGCCGGCGCCGAACCCGATGAGCATCGCGCTCTGCGAGACGATCCGCAGCAGCGAGCGGCCCAGTACGTAGAGGTCGCCCTCGCCGAGGATGTCGGTGAGGGCCGCCATCCGGGTCCCGGTGAAGACGGGCGCGATCGCGGCGACCAGACAGCGCAGGGCGAGGAGTCCGGCGACCGGGGTGGCGGGCACCAGCATCACGGCGACGCAGGCCGCGCAGAGCAGGTCGCAGACGACCAGGACCCGGCGGGCCGGATAGCGGTCGGCGACCCCGGCGAACAGGGTGCCGCCCACGATGTACGGGAGCAGTCCGAGCGCGAAGGTCAGCGCGCTGAGCAGCGGGGAGCCGGTGAGGTCGTAGACGAGCACGGTGAGCGCGAGTTCGCTGACCACGACGCCGAGCAGCGAGAGCAGGTGCGCGGCGAAGACGGCCCGGAACTCGGTGACGGCGAACACCGCGCCGTAGCCGGGCCCGGCGGCGGGCATCGGGGCGGTGGGCATCGCCCCAGCGGGCATCGCGACGTCGGGCTCCCGGAGCGTGGGCCCGGGGCTCGGGTCACGGTGGGCGGCACGCTCCGGGGGCGGAGCCGGGACCTGCGCCGCGGAGGCGGGCGGGGTGCGGGGTGTGCCCGCCGGGGCAGGGCTGTCGTTCGGCATGGGACGAGCCTGGGGCCGGTCGCGGCTCCTCCGTAGACTTTCGGCCCGAGGCGAATGTCCACGGTCCTGGAGGTGACGGAGGCGTGCCGTTCCAGTTGCACTTCGGCGAGAGCGATCTGCTGCGCTGCCGGTTCGCCCTGTCACCGCTCTTCGAGACCCAGGAGGCCGTGCGCACCCTGTCCCGCCCCTACCGCCACGGCTACCACCTGCCCTGGCTCCGGCTGATCCGGGAGGCGGCCGCGGGCCTGGACCTGGAGCCGCTGTGGCTGCTGATGCCGGACAACGGCCACAACCCGGACTTCATCTGCCCGCCCCCGATCGGTCCGCTCGCCACGTTCGAGGAGGAGATCGCGGCGGTCAGGGCGGTCGATCCCGAGGTGGCGCGGGCGGACATGGCGCTGGCGCTGGCGGACCGGCCGGGCGGGCGCGAGTCGGCGACCGGGCGGCGGCTGCTGGCCGATCCGGCACGGGCCGTGCTCGAGCTCGCCGATCTGCTGGAGCGGACCTGGCAGGCGCTGATCGAGCCGTACTGGCCCCGGCTGCGGGCCCTGCTGGAGGCGGACATCGCCCACCACTCCCGGCGGCTCGCGGACAGCGGCCTGGAACAGCTGCTGGGCGAGGTGAGTCCGCGGCTGAGCTGGAACGGCTCGACGCTCACCCTGGCCGGGACCCGGGGCGACCACCAGCGGGTGCTGGGCGGTCAGGGGCTGGTGCTGATGCCGAGCGTCTTCGTCTGGCCGGAGGTGGTGGGCGGCCACGAGGAGCCGTGGCAGCCCGGTCTGATCTATCCGGCGCGCGGCATCGGCGGGCTCTGGTCCCGGGCCGGTGACCGGACGCCCGAGGCGCTCGGCCGGCTGCTGGGGCGGGTCCGGGCCGACGTGCTGTGCGCGCTGGACGAACCGGCCGGGACCAGCGCCCTGGCGCACCGGCTGGGCCTCGCCCCCTCGTCGGTGTCGGCCCATCTGTCCGTGCTGCGCGGGGCGGGGCTGCTGGTCTCGCGGCGCTACGGACATCAAGTGCTGTACGAGCGCACGCCGCTGGGAATCGCGCTGGCCGCCTCGGACTGAGGGCGTCGGGACATCAGGGCGCCCGGGTCACCGACAGTGTCGCACCGCCACTCTCGGTGACCGATATGTCACGATTGCCCACGTTTCCCGTGTCCGTGAGCCACCGCCGTCCGAGGGGTCTGGATGTCCGGCCGCAGAATCGTCCCCCGCGCCTTCGCCCGTGCCGTCCCGCGCACAGCGCCCCGCGCCCTTCCCCGCGCCGTCCCCGCCCTGTCGGCAGCCCTCCTGGCGGCCGCCCTCACGGCGGGCTGCTCCTCGTCGGACCCCGCGCGGGGCGGCGAGGAGCAGAACGAACTCGTCCGGGGGGAACCCGCCCCGAGCGCGGCCTCGCCGTACTGGGTCGACCCCAACAGCGACGCCGCCCGGCAGGTGCGCACCTGGGAGAAGCAGGGGCGCGAGACGGAAGCCAAGATCCTGCGGCGGATCTCCGGCCGGCCGGTGGCCGACTGGCCCGCGTGGGACGACCCGGCGCCGGGGATCCGGGCCGCGGCGAAGTCCGCCGCCCGCACGAAGAAGACCATCCTGCTCGTGGCGTACAACATCCCGCACCGCGACTGCGGGCTCTACTCCGCGGGCGGCGCGAAGGACGCGGACGCCTACCGGTCCTGGATCGGGGAGTTCTCCGACGCCATCGGGAACGCGCCCGCGACCGTGATCCTGGAACCGGACGCCCTCCCCCACATCACGGACGGCTGCACCCCGCCCGAGCACCACGCCGAGCGCTACCAGCTCCTCTCGGAGGCGGTGGACACGCTCAAGGCCCGGCCGAACACCAAGGTCTACCTGGACGCGGGCAACCCGGACTGGATCGACGAGCCGTCCAAGATGGCGCAGCCGCTGCGGCAGGCCGGCATCGACCGGGCCGACGGCTTCTCGCTGAACGTCTCCAACTTCCAGTCGAACGGGAGCGTGAAGACGTACGCCGACCGGCTCTCCGACGCCGTCGGCGGCTCGCACTTCGTGATCGACACCAGCCGCAACGCCAACGGCCCCCTGTCCGGGGGCCGTGAGGAGGCCTGGTGCAATCCGCCGGGCCGGGGGCTCGGCACCCCGCCGACCACCGACACCGGCGACGAGCGGCTCGACGCCTATCTGTGGATCAAGCGGCCCGGCGACTCCGACGGCACCTGCCGGGGCGGCCCGCCGGCCGGCGACTGGTGGCCGGAGTACGCGCTCGGCCTCGCCCGGCGCGCCGCCTCCTGAGCCACCGGCGGGACGCCCCCGCCGCTCAGCCGACCTTGACCCACTTCGCCTCGGAGGAGATGCCGTCGGTGTCGGTGACGAAGAGCATGTACCAGCCGGACGGCACCAGCGTGGGGTCGTCCGGCACGGTCACGCTCAGCTTGCCTTCGCTCTTCTCGAGGCCCAGCTCGATGGAGCGCTGCTCCACGTCGGTGGTGTGGGTGACGGAGCTCGGCCGCATCAGCCGGGCCGTGGCGACCCGGTCCGCGTCGGCGCTCCCGTAGGTCACCGTCGCGCCGCGCTCGGTGTCCTCGGGGCCGTCCCCGATCACCGGACGCTTGTCCTTGCCGCGGTGCAGGGCGGGCGGGGTGTAGACCTCCATGCGCTGCTCGAACTTGCCGAGCTTGGTGTTGTCCTTGTCCCCGTAGAGCGGGTCGGACCCGAAGGTGGCGACCCGGCCGTCGGGCAGCAGCAGCGCCTCGGAGTGGTAGTTGCGGCCCACCGTCGGCTCGGCCGCCTCCTTGAAGGTGTTGGTCTTCGGGTCGTAGGACTGCGCCTTGAGGATGTTGCTGTTGCCGCGGCCCCGGTAGTCCTCCGAACCGCCGCTGGTGAAGACGGTGTCGTCCGGCATGATCACGCTGTTGAGGTAGCGCGTGCCCTGCGGCAGGTCGGGCCCCGGCTCGAAGGCCGGGCTGTCCTGCTTGAGGTCGATGACCGCCGTGCGGGCCGTGGACTTCTTGGACTCGCCGACCCCGCCGCCGCCCAGCACCATCACCTTCTGGTCCTGCACGGGCGGCAGCAACAGCGAGGCCGCCGTCTCCAGCTCGTCGGTGTCGCTCAACCCGGGGACCTTGGTGAAGGTGTTCTTCTTGATGTCCCAGATCCCGGGCTCGCGCCCCTTGTCCGCCGGACCGTAACCGGCGTTGGCGCCCGGGTAGAACAGCTTGCCGCCCTTGGTGAGGAAGAGCGCGGGGTAGGTCGGGAAGTAGTGGAAGGGCCCCTTGGACCACTTCTTGGTCTTCGGGTCGTAGATCTCGTTGTCGCCCGGGAGGATCGCGCCGACGTCGTCGAGACCGGAGACGGCGAGCACCTTGCCGTCCTCCAGGCCGACGAGCGTCGGATACCAGCGGGCCTCCTTCATCGGGTCGACCTTGATGTACTTCTCGGCCGTCGGGTCGAACTCGTAGGCGGCCCGGATCCCCTGGAAGTCCTGCTTGTCCATGGTGATCTTCTCGGCGAGGCCGTAGGAGTTGTCGGCGGCCTTGCCCTTCAGCCCGACGATCTCGTACTGGGCGGCGTCCGTCGCCACCGCCTGGGGGCCGTCCTCCACCGCCTCGACGAAGACCCGCTGCTCGGCGGCGGTGACCTTGGTCTTCCACGGCTTCATCTGGCCGTTCTTGAAGTACTTGACCTCGAACTCGCGCTTGGCCTTGGGGACGGTGACGTCGAACTTGGCGGTGTACTCGGCCCCGGAGGGCGAGCGGAAGACCGTGCCCTTCTTGAGCGTCAGCGGCTTGTCCGGGTTCTCGTTCTTGACCCGCATGCCGCCGCCGGCCCGATCCACCTTGTCGTCGAGCACCTCGTAGCGGGCGGTGCCGCCCGCGATCAGGAGGCGTCCGTCCGGGAGCTGGGCGTGGCCGCCGCAGAAGAAGTCCTCGGGGGTGGGGATCTTCTGGAAGGTGTTCTCGGCCGGGTCCCACAGCACGGTGTCGAAGGTGCCCGCGTCGAAGTTCTTCTCGTCGTTGCCGGAGCCCGCGACGATCAGCACCTTCCCGGTGTGCAGGAGCGCCGCGTGGATCGCGTTGGTCCGGTACTCCTTCGGGATGTTCACCCGCTCCCAGGAGCCGTACTCCGCCTTGTACGCCGGCTGGTCGATCTTGTACGCGTGGTACCTGTCCTCGGCGAAGGACAGGGCCGCGGGTGCGTTGAGCCCGGCGAGCAGCACCACCGCGCCGCCGCCCAGGAGTGTCTTCCTCATCTTCTTCGAGGGCCGGTAGGCCATGGCTCAGTTCCCTCCTGCGGTGGTGGTGGCGGTGGTGCCGGCCGTCGCGGTGGTGGTCGCCGACGGGGCGGGGGTGGTGGCGGTGGTGGCGTACACCGGTTCGGGCAGCGGGGGCGCCGGGACCGGGGCGGCGCTCGCGCGCTCGGCGCGCCTGTCCTGCCGAGCGGTCCAGGCCCACACCGCGACCGGGGAGAGGGAGATCGCCAGGCCCAGCGTCGCCCAGGTCCGCATCGCGACGTGGGTGTGGTCGAGGTAGACGGACGCGGCGAGCGAGGACAGCAGGACCGCCGCCCAGAAGAGGTGGATACGGAAGGTGAGCAGCCGGTCCGGGGAGGCCTGGCCGCCCTTGGGCGTGACGACGAACCGGCCGTCGGTGCGCAGCACGGCCGAGCCCAGCGACTTCAGGTAGATCGGCGCGGAGAGCGCGGACATGGCCATCCCGGCGAGTCCGCCGGAGCCCTCGGGCTCGTGCGGCGAGACGTTGTGCCGGCGGTTCCAGAGGTAGAGCCCGATCTGGAGGGCGGCGGCATCGCTGTAGAGCATCAGCCAGATGGAGGCGGCGACCTGGGTACCGGACGCGCCGAACCAGAGGAACAGCACACAACTGAGCACACCGAGGAGCCAGTTGACGGCGGTCATCGGGTAGTAGACGAGCATCAGCGTGTAGCTGAGGAGCCGGCCGGGGGGCACCCGGAACAGCGCCTTGCCGTACTGCTTGAACAGCGTCTCGTACGTCCCCCGGGACCAGCGCAGCTGCTGGGTGAAGAAGTCCGTCCAGGAGGCGGGCCCCTCGCCGACCGCGAGCACGTCGGGGGTGTAGACGGAGCGCCAGTAGTGCCCGGTGCGCGGGTTGCGGCGGCGGTGGATCTCGAAGCCGGTGGCCATGTCCTCGGTGATCGAGTCGTACAGGCCGCCGACCTGTCGCAGCGCGGCGATGCGCACGACGTTGTTGGTGCCGACGAACATCGGGGCGCCGTAGCGGTTGCCCGCGCGCTGGATCAGGGCGTGGAAGAGGAACTGCTGCGACTCGGCGGCCTTGGTGACGGCCGAGTCGTAGTTCCCGTACACCTGCGGTCCGACGACGAAGGCGACGTCCGGGTCGCGGAAGTAGCCCATCATCCGCTCCAGGAAGTTGGGCATGGGCACGTGGTCGGTGTCGACGGAGGCGAAGAAGTCGTAGTCGCCGCCGTGCAGGGCGATCCAGGCGTTGTAGTTGCCGTGCTTCGTCTTCGCCTTGTGGACGCCCTTGTCGCGGTTCCATTCGGGGACCCCGCGCCGGGTGAAGTGGTGGACGCCCAGTTCGGCGCAGAGCATCCGGGCCCCGGGGTCGTCGCCCTCGTCGAGCAGCCAGACGTCCAGCGGGCCGGAGTGCTCCAGGAGCACGGCCCCCTTGAGGGTGGCGCGGACCATGGAGAGCGGTTCCTTGCCGGGGACGTACGTGGTCAGGAAGGCGACCTTGGTGCCGGGCTCGGGCGTGACCGGGACGGGGTCCCGCGCGACGAGCGTGGCGTGTGCGATGGAGACCACGTTGACCAGCATGAAGAGCTCGATCAGGGCGATCGACGCCAGCATCACGCTGTCGGCGACGACCAGCCAGCGCTCCCCGTTCTCACGCTCGGTCCAGTGCGTGGGCCAGACCAGGTACAGCAGCAGGATGCCGGTGAGCACCGGGGCGAGGGTCATCAGCAGGACGGCCCTTATTCGGTGCTTCTCCGTCGAGAGCAGGCTCTTGTACCGCACCCGGTACCCCGTCGGATCCGGCTCGGTGAGCGGACCCGCGAGCCGGCTGTAGGTGTCGTAGTCGTAGCCCTCCGACCGCACCGTGCCTCCCACTGTCGAACGGGTTGATATCCCCACAGAAGGGGACGGCTAACGGCGTGTCGACTTGGCAGGTCCGAGTGAGGGGTTTTTGATCCGGGACCGGAAAAGCCCCCGGCCGTGTGGCGCCGGGGGCTTATCGGGTGAACGCGGAGGGGTCCGCGCGACGGTGCGTCAGGGGGCGAGGTGGCGCTCCACGGTGTCGACCTTGGAGGTCAGACCGTCGGTGACACCGGGCCGGATGTCGGCCTTCAGCACCAGGGAGACGCGCCCGGCGCGGGCCTCGACGGCGGCCACGGCGCGCTTGACGACGTCCATGACCTCGTCCCACTCCCCCTCGATGGAGGTGAACATGGCGTCGGTGCGGTTGGGCAGCCCGGACGCGCGGACGACCCGCACGGCGTCGGCGACGTACTCACCGACGTCCTCGCCGACACCGAGCGGGGAGACCGAGAACGCGACGATCATGCGCTGACCGTGCCCTCGCGGCGGGCGCGGGCGGCGATGACGCCGTCGGCCTCGTACCCCTTGAGGAGCTTGTCGCCGTAGAGGCCGCCGAAGGGGATCAGGGACAGGACGAAGAAGAGGGCGACCCGCTTGAGCGGCCACTTCGCCTTCGTCCAGACGTCGAGCAGGAACACGGCGTAGATCACGAAGAGCACGCCGTGGATCATGCCGAGCGGCATCATCAGGAAGTCGATGTCCGAGACGCGGCTGAGCACCGAGCCGAAGAGGATCAGGGCGGGGAAGGACAGCGCCTCGGGAATCGAGATGAGGCGCAGCCGGTGCAGGGCGGAAGCGGTCTTGATGTCCACAGGGGCACCTTCGGTGGGAGGGTCGCGGCGGCTTGTGAACCCAGGCACAAGCCGCCCCCATTGTGGCATCGCGCCGGTCGGCCCCGGCCGCCGGGGGCCGCCGCGCGCACGGGTGCGCGTATCGCCGCATATCAGGGCCGAGCCGGGTACGCATCAGGGGAGCGTCGGGGCATAACGGTTCAGCGGACCCTGGCCGCGACGTGGGGCGGCGGGCTACCTTCGTCGCGTGGCGATGTTCCGACTCCAAGGCAGCAAGACGCTCGCCGTCGACCTGACCGGCGACGCCGTCAAGGCGAAGAACGGCTCGATGGTCGCGTACGACGGCCGGATGACCTTCAAGAAGATGTCCGGCGGCGGTGAGGGGCTCCGCGGCATGGTGACCCGCCGGCTGACCGGCGAGCAGATGACGGTGATGGAGGTGTCCGGGCAGGGCACGTGCTATTTCGCCGACCGGGCGAGCGAGATCAACCTGGTCGCGCTGCACGGCGACACGCTGTACGTGGAGGCGAGCAATCTGCTGGCCACCGATGCCGGGCTGCGCACGGGGACGACGTTCACCGGGCTGCGCGGCGGAGCGAGCGGCAACGGCCTGTTCACCACCACGGTGGAGGGCACCGGACAGGCGGCGATCATGTCGGACGGCGCGGCGGTGCTGCTGCGGGTGTCCCCGCAGTATCCGCTGACGGTCGACCCCGGCGCGTACATCGCCCACCAGGGGCGGCTCCAGCAGAACTTCCAGGCGGGGGTGAACTTCCGGACGCTGATGGGCGAGGGCTCCGGCGAGGCGTTCCAGATCCGCTTCGAGGGCGACGGCCTGGTCTACGTGCAGCCCAGCGAGCGCAACACCGTCGGGGGCGATGTCTGATGCCGTTCCGGGAGATCAACTCCAAGATGGTCGAGGCCACCCTGGCCCCGGGCCAGAAGCTGTTCAGCCAGCGCGGCGCGATGCTGGCCTACCGGGGCGAGGTGTCCTTCACCCCGAACATCCAGGGCGGCCAGGGCGGCGTCGCGTCGATGCTCGGCCGCCGGGTGGCGGGCGAGTCGACGCCGCTGATGACGGTCGAGGGCGCGGGCACAGTGCTGTTCGGCCACGGCGGCCACCACATCCAGGTGATCAATCTGGCGGGCGACACCCTGTACGTGGAGGCCGACCGGCTGCTCGCGTTCGACGGGACGCTCCAGCAGGGCACGATGTTCATGGGCTCGCAGGGCGGGGTGATGGGCATGGTGCGCGGCCAGGTGACCGGCCAGGGCCTGTTCACCACCACCCTCAAGGGGCACGGCGCGGTCGCGGTGATGGCGCACGGCGGGGTGATCGAGCTGCCGATCACCCCGGGCCGGGAGGTCCATGTGGACCCGCAGGCCTACGTCGCCCACCACGGCGAGGTCCGGAACAAGCTGTCGACCGCGGTCGGCTGGCGGGACATGGTGGGGCGGGGCTCCGGCGAGGCGTTCCAGCTGGAGCTGAGCGGCAGCGGTGCGGTGTACGTCCAGGCCTCGGAGGAGAAGCTGTGAGCACGCCCGTGGTCTTCGACCCGATGACGCTGCCGTCGGACGACAACGTCAACTCCTACACCTTCTGCGTGGAGCTCAAGGGGAGCCGGTGGTTCCTGCAGAAGGGCAAGATGATCGCCTATTACGGGCAGATCCAGTTCGACGGCATCGGGCACGGCCGGTTCGAGCGGCTGGTGCGCTCCAGCTTCCACTCACCGCTGCACGCGAGCGACTGGGTGGTGGCCGAGGGCAGCGGGAAGATGCTGCTGGCGGACCGGGCGTTCGATGTGAACTCCTTCGATCTGGAGGACGGCAACCTCACCATCCGGTCCGGCAACCTGCTGGCGTACCAGCCGACGATGGCACTGAAGCAGTCGATCGTGCCGGGGTTCGTGACGCTGATCGGGACGGGGAAGTTCGTGGCCGCGTCGAACGGCCCGGTGGTGTTCATGGAGCCGCCGCTCCGGGTGGACCCGCAGGCGCTGGTGGGGTGGGCCGACTGCCCCTCCCCGTGCCACCACTACGACCACGGCTATATGTCGGGCGTGCTGGGCGGCATCCGGTCGCTCACGGGGATCGGCGGGACGTCGGGCGAGGAGCACCAGTTCGAGTTCGTCGGAGCGGGTACGGTACTGCTCCAGTCGTCCGAGGCGCTGATGGCGGAGCAACCGGTGGGTGCGGTGCGGGACGAGCCGGGTGTTCCGGGCGGCGGGGGTCAACACGGATCCGCACCGCGCATGCCCGGCCAGCTGGGGGACCTCCAGCGTCGCTTCGGGTTGTGAGCGGTAGTCTGCGGAGTGTGACGTCGAACGTCTGCGCCCAGCCGTCGGTCCTTGCCGACGGGCCTGTCGGCACTCCTGCGGGTCGGGGGTGCCGGTCGTCACATCCCCATTTCGTCCGGCTTTCAACTTCTTAGGTAGAATCCATATATGGAGACCGAGACGGCCACCCGCTGGCTGAGCGACACGGAGCAGTGCGCCTGGCGCACCCACCTGGACGTCAGCAGGCTGCTGATGCACCAACTGGAGAAGGACCTCCAGCCGTTCGGCCTGACCATGAACGACTACGAGATCCTGGTCAACCTCTCCGAATCGGACGAACAGCGGATGCGGATGAGCGACCTCGCCGCAGCCACCCTCCAGTCCAAGAGCCGGCTCTCGCACCAGATCACCCGCATGGAGACCGCCGGACTGGTCCGCCGCACCCACTGCGAGTCGGACCGGCGCGGACTGTTCGCGGTCCTCACCGAGCACGGGGCCGAGATCATGCGCAAGGTCGCCCCGCACCACGTCGCCTCGGTGCGGCAGCACTTCATGGACCTGCTGTCCCCCGAGGCGCTCGTCGACCTGCACGCGGCGCTGACCCCGATCGCGGAACACCTGCGCGGCAAGCGCGGCAAGCTGTAGGGCCGTCGTCCGGACCAGGCCGCCGCAAGAGAGACCCGATCAGGCCGGGCGGGGCAGCCACAGCCGGAAGGCCGCACCGCCCTCGGCCGCACTGTGCACCGTCAGCGTCCCGCCGTGCCGCGCGGCCACGTCCCGGGCGATGGCCAGGCCGAGACCGGCGCCACCGTCGTCCCGGCCACGGGCGTCGTCGAGCCGGACGAACCGTTCGAAGATCCGCTCCCGCTCGTCCTCGGGAACGCCGGCCCCGTCGTCCCGGACCTCCACCCGTACGCCGCGCCCGTCGGCCGCCACCGACACCGCGACGCTCCCCCCGGCGTGCCGCTGCGCGTTGTCCAGCAGGTTGCCGATCACCCGGGACAGCTGCCCGCGCGACCCGCTCACCTCGAACGCGCCGCCCTCCGGGACCTGAACGCCCACCGCGATCCGGTCCCCGGTGCGCTGCGACACCTCCTCCCGGACCAGCGCGCCCAGCTCCACCGTCGCGTTCCCGGGCTTCTCCCCCGCGTCCAGCCGGGCCAGCAGCAGCAGGTCCGCCGCCAGCACCTGGAGTCGTACGGTGTCGGCGACCGCGCCCGGAAGGTCCAGCAGCTCCGGGTGGGCCTCGGCCACCTCCAGCTGGGTGCGCAGCGAGGCGATCGGGGAGCGCAGCTCGTGCGAGGCGTCCGCGACGAACCGCCGCTGCCGCTCCACGGACGCCTCCAGGACGGTGAGCGTCTCGTTCGTCGTCCGGGCCAGCCGGGCGATCTCGTCCCGCGAATCGGGCTCCGGCACCCGGCGGGCCAGGTCCTCCGACGCGGTGATCGCCGCCATCTCGCGGCGGATGCCCTCGACCGGCCGCAGCGCCCGCCGGGTCACCAGCCAGGTCACCCCCGCGACGACCACCAGGAGCAGCGGCAGCCCGGTGAGCATCGCCCCGCGGACCGTGCCGACCGCCTCCTGCTCGGCGGCGAGCGGCGCGCCCGCGTACACGGTGAGGGTGACCCCGTCGGGGGTGGTCGCCTCGACGGCGGCGAAGCGGTAGTCGGCGGTGGTGCGGTCGACGGTGGCGGTGCCGTCGGAGAAGTCCGGGTCGTCGGAGGACACCTGACCGCGGCCGGGGCGGCTGTCGTCGTCCCCGTCGTCGGAGTCGTCGGCGTCGTCGTCCCCGTCGTCGCCGGGCGACGGGGAGGCCCCCGCCGAGGCCGAGGGCACCGGGGTGACGCCGCTCGTGCCGGTGCCGGTGACGGCCCGCAGGTCCTGGGAGACGATGACCACGCGGCCCTCCTCGTCGGTCACCTGGACCGGGTGGTCCTCCTCGTCGTCCAGTTCCAGTTCGTCGTACGGGGTGTCCGTGGCCAGCTGTCCGGCCACCTCACGGGCCGCCACCTCGGCCTGGAGGTCCGCCTGGTCGATCAGGTTGGCCCGCAGGACCAGGAGCACGGCCAGGCCGGCCGCGACCAGGGCGACGGCGACGACCAGGGTGGCCCCGAGGGCGGCCCTGGCCCGTACGGACCTCAACGCGCCTCCAGCCGGTAGCCCGCGCCGCGCACGGTGCGGATGGCGGCCGCGCCGAGCTTGCGGCGCAGGGTGGAGATGTAGACCTCGACGATGTTCGGGTCACCGTCGTAGGCGAAGTCCCAGACGTGCTCCAGGATCTCCGCCTTGCTGACGACCTGGCCCGCGCGCAGGGCGAGCTGCTCCAGCACGGCGAACTCCTTCGCGGTGAGCGCGTATTCGTCCTCGCCCCGGTGGACCCGGCGGGCGGCGGTGTCGATGCGCAGGCCCCCGACGGTCAGGACCGGAGCGGCCCGGCCGCCGCCGCGACGGCGCAGCAGGGCACGGACCCGGGCGACGAGGACGACGTAGCTGAAGGGCTTGGTCAGATAGTCGTCGGCGCCGGTGTCCAGGCCCTCGGCCTCGTCGTACTCACCGTCCTTGGCGGTCAGCATGAGGATCGGCACCTCGTGTCCGGCGGCGCGCAGGTTCGAGCAGACGCGGTAGCCGTTCATACCGGGCAGCATGATGTCGAGGATCACCAGGTCGTAGCCGCCCTCGCTCGCCCGGTGCAGCCCCTCCAGCCCGTCGTGCACGACATCCACGGCGAAGCCCTCGGCGGTGAGTCCCCTGGCCAGGGACACCGCGAGGCGCTTCTCGTCCTCCACGATCAACAGGCGCATGCGCACAGCCTCGCAAACTCCACCTGAAGAAGGCTTCAGGTGGCTTCAGGCTGCGTTCAGCATCGCCCCGGCAGTGTGGGTCACGTCGAACAGCACAGCAGCTCTCGGGGAGGAACCTCATGAAGCGCAACGTCACCATCGCAGCGATCACCGCGGCCGTTCTCATCGGCGGCACCACCGCCGCCACCGTCGCCTTCGCGGACGACGGCGACCGCCGGGACGGCACGTCGACGCAGCAGCGGGCCGGCACGGACCGCGACGACGACCGGTCCTACGCCGACGCGGAGACCCCCCGGACGGACGGCGGCGCGAAGAACACCCGGATCACCCTCGACCAGGCCGTCGCCGCCGCCCTGAAGAGCGTCCCGGGCACGGTCACCGAGGCCGAGCTGGACGATGACGACGACGACCACGGCCGCGCGGTCTGGGAGCTGGACGTGTACGGCTCCGACAAGGGCTGGCACGACGTGCGCGTGGACGCCGGGAACGGCAAGGTCCTCAAGACCCGCGACGACGACAACGACGACCGCGACCGCAACGCGCCCCGCTCCTCCGCCGTCACCCTGAACGCGGCGGTGGACGCGGCCCTGAAGAAGGCTCCGGGCAGCGTCACGTCGATCGACCTGGACGACGACGATGACGACGACGGCCGCCGGGGCGACGTCCTGCGCTGGGACATCGACATCGTGGGCAAGGACGGCAAGCAGCACGAACTGCGCGTGGACGCGAAGACCGGCAAGGTCACCGTGGACCGCGACGACGACGGTGACGACGACCGGGACGACCGCGCGGACGACCGGAACGACGACCGTGACGACCACGGCGACGACCGGGACGACCGCGATGACCGGGACGGCGACGACGGCTGACGGAAGCCCGGCGCGTACGGCAGCGCGGACGGACGGCGCGTACGGACAGCCGAAGGCCTCCGGGAGCGGCACATCGCTCCCGGAGGCCTTCACCGGGTCCTCAGGCGCTTCCCGTCAGCCCCGCCACCAGCTCGTCCGCCGCCGCGTACGGGTCCAGGCTCCCCGCCACGATGCGCTCCGCCAGGGCGTTCAGGCGGCGGTCGCCGCGCAGGTCCGCGATCCTCTCGCGGAGGGCGGTGACCGCGATCGTCTCGACCTCGTGGGCCGCGCGGGCGGTGCGGCGCTCGGCCAGGACGCCGTGCTCCTCCATCCAGGCCCGGTGCTTCTCCAGGGCCTCGACGACCTCGTCCGTGCCCTGGCCCCGGGCGGCGACCGTCTTCACGATCGGCGGGCGCCAGTCGCCGGGGCCCCGGGACTCCCCCAGGCTCAGCATGTGGTTCAGCTCGCGGGCCGTGGCGTCCGCGCCGTCCCGGTCGGCCTTGTTGACCACGTAGACGTCGCCGATCTCCAGGATCCCGGCCTTGGCCGCCTGGATGCCGTCGCCCATGCCCGGGGCGAGCAGCACGACGGAGGTGTCGGCCTGGGACGCGATCTCCACCTCGGACTGGCCGACGCCGACGGTCTCGACGAGGACCACGTCGCAGCCCGCCGCGTCCAGCACCCGGATGGCCTGCGGCGCGGACCAGGCGAGGCCGCCCAGATGGCCCCGGGTCGCCATGGAGCGGATGTAGACGCCCGGGTCGGAGACGTGGTCCGCCATCCGGATCCGGTCGCCGAGCAGCGCCCCGCCGGAGAACGGCGAGGACGGGTCGACGGCCAGCACGCCGACCCGCTTGCCCGCCCGGCGGTAGGCCGACACGAGGGCCGAGGTGGAGGTGGACTTGCCCACGCCCGGCGACCCCGTGAGGCCGACCACGTAGGCGTGGCCCGCCAGCGGCGCCAGCGCGGCCATCACCTCCCGCAGCTGCGGGGACGCCCCCTCCACCAGCGAGATCAGCCGGGCCACCGCACGCGGCCTGCCTGCTCGCGCCTGTTCGACCAGCGTGGGGACGTCCACGTCCACGTTCACCGCTCCGTATCCCTTGCCCTCGTGACCGTTACGGGTACTACTTGCCCGGGACGCGGATGATCAACGCGTCGCCCTGACCGCCGCCGCCGCACAGGGCCGCCGCGCCGGTGCCGCCGCCGCGCCGCTTCAGCTCCAGGGCCAGGTGCAGGACGACCCGGGCGCCGGACATCCCGATGGGGTGGCCGAGCGCGATCGCGCCGCCGTTGACGTTGACCTGGTCCGAGGTGACGCCCAGGTCCTTCATGGACTGGACGGCGACCGCGGCGAACGCCTCGTTGATCTCGATCAGGTCGAGATCCCCGACGGCCAGGCCCTCCTTCTTCAGGGCGTGCCGGATGGCGTTGGACGGCTGCGACTGGAGGGAGTTGTCGGGGCCCGCGACGTTTCCGTGGGCGCCGATCTCGGCGATCCAGTCGAGGCCCAGCTCCTCGGCCCTGGCCTTGCTCATCACGACGACCGCGGCCGCGCCGTCGGAGATCTGCGAGGAGGTGCCCGCGGTGATCGTGCCGTCCTTGGCGAAGGCGGGGCGCAGCTTGCCGAGGGTCTCCACGGTCGTCTCGGCGCGGATGCCCTCGTCCTTGGCGAACAGGACCGGGTCGCCCTTGCGCTGCGGGATCTCCACCGGGGTGATCTCGGCCTCGAAGAGACCGTTCTTCTGGGCGGCGGCGGCCCGCTGGTGGGACAGCGCGCCGATCTCGTCCTGGGCGGCGCGGTCGAGACCGAGACGGCCGTTGTGCTTCTCGGTCGACTCTCCCATCGGGATGTTCTCGTAGGCGTCGGTGAGACCGTCGTACGCCATCGAGTCCAGCATCTCGATCGCGCCGTACTTGTAGCCCTCGCGGGACTTGGGCAGCAGATGCGGGGCGTTGGTCATCGACTCCTGGCCGCCCGCGACCACCACGTCGAACTCCCCGGCGCGGATGAGCTGGTCGGCCAGGGCGATGGCGTCGAGCCCGGACAGACACACCTTGTTGACGGTGAGCGCGGGGATGTTCATCGGGATGCCGGCCTTGATCGCGGCCTGCCGGGCGGGAATCTGGCCCGCGCCGGCCGTGAGCACCTGGCCCATGATCACGTACTGGACCTGGTCGCCGCCGATGCCGGCCCGGTCCAGGGCCGCCTTGATCGCGAAGCCGCCGAGCTCGGCGGCGGAGAAGCTCTTCAGGGAGCCGAGGAGGCGGCCCATGGGCGTCCGGGCGCCCGCGACGATCACTGAGGTGGTGGTACCGGTCGTTGCTGGCATGGGCACGGCCCCTTGGGATCGGATGTGAACGAGGGTTTACCTGAATGTACTGAGCGGTACCGCGCCCGTCATCCGGCAGCCGGTGTGATGGCGCGCACGTTGCGTAACCACGGCGGTAGCGCTGCACTGGATCCATGCTGACGCGAATCGACCACATCGGGATCGCCTGTTTCGACCTGGACAGGACGGTCGAGTTCTACCGTGCCACGTACGGGTTCGAGGTGTTCCACTCCGAGATCAACGAGGAGCAGGGCGTCCGGGAGGCCATGCTGAAGATCAACGAGACCTCGGACGGCGGCGCTTCGTACCTTCAGCTGCTGGAGCCGACCCGGGAGGACTCGGCCGTGGGCAAGTGGCTGGCCAAGAACGGGGAGGGTGTGCACCACATCGCCTTCGGCACGGAAGATGTGGACGGGGACGCCGCGGACATCCGCGAGAAGGGCGTCCGGGTGCTGTACGACGAGCCCAGGACGGGTTCGATGGGGTCCCGGATCACGTTCCTGCACCCCAAGGACTGCCACGGCGTCCTCACCGAACTGGTCACGAGCCGGACGGAGCACTGACCCCGCGATACCCGGCCCGGTAGAGTGGGCGGTTCCGGGCCGGGGCCGGGTCGGGGCCGTACCGCGTCCTCGTCGTTTGTCTGTCACCATTCCCCGGGGGACAACGCTCCGGCGAGCCCTGCTCGTGTGGAGAGTTTCGACCAGGGTTGGGGTCTCCCCTGCTCAGTGAGGTCTCCCCGGCTCGAACAACGTTGAGAGCTCGGGGAAGAAGTTGAGAGCTCGGGGAAGGATGGGACCGCGCAGTGCGGGGCTACGAACGCCAGGAGAGCCACCGAGCTGAAGACGACCATCTCTCGCGGTTCGAAGCCGAGATGGACCGGCTGAAGACCGACCGGGAGAAGGCCGTCCAGCACGCCGAGGACCTCGGTTACCAGGTCGAGGTCTTGCGCGCCAAGCTGCACGAGGCTCGGCGCAATCTCGCGACCCGTCCCGCCTACGACAGCGCGGACATCGGCTACCAGGCCGAGCAGGCGCTGCGGAACGCGCAGGTCCAGGCCGAGCAGATGCGCAGCGACGCCGAGCGCGAGCTGCGCGATGCCCGTGCCCAGACGCAGCGGATCCTCCAGGAGCACGCCGAGCACCAGGCGCGCCTTCAGGCCGAGTTGCACACCGAGGCCGTCCAGCGCAGGCAGCGGCTCGACCAGGAGCTGGCGGAGCGCCGCCAGACCGTCGAGTCGCACGTCAACGAGAACGTCGCCTGGGCCGAGCAACTGCGCGCCCGCACCGAGTCGCAGGCCCGCCGGCTGCTGGACGAGTCGCGCGCGGAGGCCGAGCAGGCGCTGGCCGCCGCCCGCAACGAGTCCGCCCGGCTGGCCGAGGAGACCCGCCAGCGGGCCGGCTCGGAGACCGAGACGGCCAGGGCCGAGGCCGAGGCGATCCTGCTGCGCGCCCGCAAGGACGCCGAGCGCCTCCTGGGAGCCGCCTCCGCGCAGGCCCAGGAGGCCACCAGCCACGCGGAGCAGCTGCGCTCCAGCACGACCACGGAGACCGACCAGGCCCGCCAGCAGACCGCCGAGCTGAACCGGTCCGCCGAACAGCGCCTCTCGGAGGCCGAGACCCGGCTGCGCGAGTCCCGCCTGGAGGCCGAGAAGGTCCTCTCCGAGGCGAAGGAGGCCGTCGCCAAGCAGCTGGCCGCCGCCGAGTCGCAGAACGAACAGCGCACCCGTACGGCCAAGTCGGAGATCGCCCGGCTGGTCGGCGAGGCCACCAAGAGCACCGAGGCGCTGAAGGAAGAGGCCGAGCAGGCTCTCGTCGACGCCCGTGCCGAGGCGGAGCGGCTGGTCGCCGAGGCGGGCGAGAAGGCCCGCACGGTCGCCGCCGAGGACTCCGCCGCCCAGCTGGCGAAGGCGGCCCGCAGCGCCGAGGAGGTGCTCACCAAGGCCTCCGAGGACGCCCGGTCGACGACGAAGGCGGCGAGCGAGGAGGCCGAGCGGATCCGCCGCGAGGCGGAGACCGAGGCGGACCGGCTGCGCGGCGAGGCCGCCGAGCAGGCCGACGAGCTCAAGGGCGCGGCCAAGGACGACACCAAGGAGTACCGGGCCAAGACGGTCGAGCTCCAGGAGGAGGCCCGCCGGCTGCGCGGCGAGGCCGAGCAGTTGCGCTCCGAGGCGGTCGCCGAGGGCGAGCGGATCCGGGGCGAGGCCCGCCGCGAGGCGGTCCAGCAGCTGGAGGAGGGCGCCCGCACCGCCGAGGAGCTGCTGACCAGGGCACGCTCCGACGCGGACGAGCTGCGCACCAAGGCGAACGGCGAGAGCGAGCGCATCCGCACCGAGGCCGCCGAGCGGGCCGCGACCCTGCGCAAGCAGGCCGAGGAGACGCTGGAGCGCACCCGGACCGAGGCCGACACCCTGCGGGCCGAGGCCGAGGAGCAGGCCGCGGCCGCCACGGAGGCGGCCGAGCGGGCCGCGGCCGAGCTGCGCGAGGAGACCGAGCGCGGCGTCGCCGCCCGGCAGGCCGAGGCCGCCGACGAGTTGACCCGGCTGCACACCGAGGCCGAGACCCGGCTCGCCGCCGCCGAGGAGGCGCTGGGCGAGGCCCGTGCCGAGGCCGAGCGGATCCGCCGCGAGACGAACGAGGAGTCGGAGCGGCTGCGCCAGGAGGCCGCCGAGCGGCTGCGGGTGCTGACCGAGCAGGCCGGGACGGAGGCCGAGCGGCTGCGCGACGAGGCCGCCGCCGACGCCGCCCAGTCCCGTGCCGAGGGCGAGAGCGTCGCCGTACGGCTGCGGAGCGAGGCCGCCACCGAGGCGGAGCGGCTCAAATCCGAGGCGCAGGAGAGCGCCGACCGGGTGCGCGCGGAGGCGGCAGCCGCCGCCGAGCGGGTCGCCGCCGAGGCCGCCGAGGCGCTGGACGCCGCCCAGGAGGAGGCCACGCGCCGCCGCCGGGAGGCCGAGGAGATCCTCGGCGCGGCCCGGACCGAGGCGGAGCAGGAGCGCGAGCGGGCCCGCGAGCAGAGCGAGGAACTGCTCGCCACCGCCCGCAAGCGGGTCGAGGACGCGCAGGCCGAGGCGCACCGGCTGGTCGAGGAGGCGGACACCCGGGCGACCGAGCTGGTCTCGACCGCCGAGCAGACCGCCCAGCAGGTACGGGACTCCGTCGCGGGGCTGCACGGGCAGGCCGAGGAGGAGATCGCCGGGCTGCGGTCGACCGCGGAGCATGTCGCGGAGCGCACCCGGGGCGAGGCGCAGGAGGAGGCGGACCGGGTCCGCGCCGACGCGCACGCGGAGCGGGAGCGTGCGTCCGAGGACGCGGTCCGGCTGCGCCGCGAGGCGAACGAGGAGGCGACCCGGCTCCGTCAGGAGGCCCACGAGGAGACCGAGGCCGCCAAGGCGCTGGCCGAACGTACGGTCTCCGACGCGATCACCGAGTCCGAACGGCTGCGCTCGGACACCTCGGAGTACAGCCAGCGGGTGCGCACGGAGGCGTCCGACGCCCTCACATCGGCGGAGCAGGACGCGTCGAAGGCCCGTGCCGAGGCCCGTCAGGACGCCAACCGGATCCGTTCGGAGGCGGCGGCCCAGTCGGACCTGCTGATCGGCGAGTCGACCACCGAGAGCGAACGCATCCGCACCGAGGCGGCCCAGGCCTCGGAGCAGCTCGTCGTCGAGGCCACCACGGAGGCCAACCGCCGCCGTGCCGAGTCCACCGAGCGGGCGGACCGGATGCTGGCCGAGGCGACCGGCGAGTCCGAGCGGCTGCGCGGCGAGGCGGCGGAGCGGCTCGGCTCCGCGCAGGAGCACGCGGCCCGCACCCTCGAGGAGGCGACACGGCTGCGCGCGGACGCGGAGTCGGCGTCCGAGGAGCTGCGCTCGGAGGCCCGCCAGGAGGCGGACCGGGTGCTGGACGAGGCGCGCGAGGCGGCGGCCAAACGCCGGGCGGACGCGGCCGAGCAGGCGGACCAGCTCATCAACAAGGCGCGGGAAGAGGCGCTGCGTACGGCCACCGAGGCCGAGGGGCAGTCCGACACGATGGTCGGCGCGGCCCGCACGGAGGCCCTGCGCATCACCTCGGAGGCGACCGTCGAGGGCAACACCCTGGTGGAGCGGGCCCGTACGGACGCCGACGAGCTGCTGGTCGGCGCCCGGCGCGACGCGACCCAGATCCGGGAGCGGGCCGAGGAGTTGCGGGTCCGGCTGGAGAGCGAGATCGAGGAGCTGCACGAGCGGGCCCGCCGGGAGACGTCCGAGCAGATGAAGACCGCCGGCGAGCGCGTCGACAACCTGATGAAGGCGGCGACCGAGCAGCGCGACGAGGCCGAGGCGAAGGCCAAGGAGCTGATGGCGGAGGCCAATTCGGAGGCGAGCAAGGTCCGTATCGCCGCGGTGAAACGGGCCGAGTCGCTGCTGAAGGAGGCCGAGACCAAGAAGGCCGGGCTGATCCGCGAGGCCGAGAAGCTGCGCGCCGACGCCGAGGCGGAGGCGAAGCAGACGGTCGACGAGGGCAAGCGCGAGCTGGACGTCCTGGTGCGCAGACGCGAGGACATCAATGCGGAGATCTCCCGTGTCCAGGACGTGCTCGAAGCGTTGGAGTCTTTCGAGGCTCCGACCGGGGGCGGGAAACCGGCCGGCGGTCCCGCGGGGGGCGTCAAGGCCCCGGCGGCGGCGGGCACTCGATCAGGGGGCAAGTCGTCCGGGCGGTAGCGCATCCGGGGTCTGCCGTGCCTCGCCATGGACGTTCAACCCTTCGAGTGGCAAGCACTCCGGGGGTCAGCCACTCAAAAGGGGTGTCATTCTCCAGATCAAACCGGCATCTGCACGCTGACACGCCGCTATGGCCCCTAGGATTCCCCCTATCACCTCACCGGTCTCATTCGACAGGAACCCCATGAGTGACCCTTCCTCCCCCTTCGGCTTCGAGCTCGTGCGCCGTGGCTACGACCGCGGTCAGGTGGACGACCGCATTACCAAGCTCGTCGCCGACCGTGATAGTGCCCTGGCCCGAATCACCTCTCTGGAAAAGCGCATCGAGGAGCTGCACCTCGAGACGCAGAACGCACAGGCCCAGGTAAACGACGCCGAGCCGTCGTACGCCGGCCTCGGCGCCCGTGTCGAGAAGATTCTCCGCCTCGCCGAGGAGGAGGCCAAGGACCTGCGCGAGGAGGCCCGTCGCGCGGCCGAGCAGCACCGCGAGCTCGCCGAGTCGGCGGCCCAGCAGGTGCGCAACGACGCCGAGTCGTTCGCCTCCGAGCGCAAGGCGAAGGCCGAGGACGAGGGCGTCCGCATCGTCGAGAAGGCTCAGGGCGAGGCGACCACCCTGCGCTCCGACGCCCAGAAGGACGCCCAGCAGAAGCGCGAGGAGGCCGACGCCCTCTTCGAGGAGACCCGCGCCAAGGCCGCCCAGGCAGCGGCCGACTTCGAGACCAACCTCGCCAAGCGCCGCGAGCAGTCGGAGCGCGACCTCGCGTCCCGCCAGGCCAAGGCCGAGAAGCGTCTCGCCGAGATCGAGCACCGCGCCGAGCAGCTCCGCCTGGAGGCCGAGAAGCTCCGCACGGACGCCGAGCGCCGGGCCCGCCAGACGGTGGAGACCGCGCAGCGCCAGGCCGAGGACATCGTCGCCGACGCCAACGCCAAGGCCGACCGGATCCGCAGCGAATCGGAGCGCGAGCTGGCGGCGCTCACCAACCGCCGCGACTCGATCAACGCGCAGCTGACCAACGTCCGCGAGATGCTGGCGACGCTGACCGGCGCCGCCGTGGCCGCCGCCGGCTCCCCGGCGGAGGACGAGCCCGCTCCCCGCGGTGTTCCGGCCCAGCAGACCCGCTGACCCCCGGCACGTTCCGTACCCCGTGTGCGCCCGGTTCCGCCCTTGTGGTGGCGCCGGGCGCTCGGGCGTTCTAGCGTGTGCGCATGATCGAGCTCGAGGGACTCACCAAACGTTTCGGCAGCAAGATCGCCGTCGATCATCTGACGTGTCAGGTCAGGCCGGGTATCGTGACCGGCTTCCTCGGCCCGAACGGGGCGGGCAAGTCCACCACGATGCGGATGATGCTCGATCTCGACCACGCGACCAGCGGTACGGTGCTCATCGACGGCAAGCACTACCGCGAACTCCAGGAACCGCTGAAGTACATCGGGGCGCTCCTCGACGCCAAGGCGATGCACGGCGGCCGCAGCGCGTACAACAACCTGCTGTGCCTGGCCCAGAGCAACCGCATCCCGAGCAGCCGGGTCGACGAGGTCCTCGACATGGTCGGCCTGAGCGCGGTGGCGAAGAAGAAGTCCAAGGGGTTCTCCCTGGGCATGGGACAGCGGCTCGGCATCGCGTCCGCGCTGCTGGGCGATCCCGAGATCCTGATGTTCGACGAGCCGGTCAACGGACTGGACCCCGAGGGCATCCACTGGATCCGCAATCTGATGAAGGCGCTCGCCTCGGAGGGCCGGACGATCTTCGTCTCGTCCCACCTGATGAGCGAGATGGCGCTGACCGCCGACCATCTGATCGTGATCGGCCAGGGCAAACTGCTCGCCGACACCTCGATGGCGGACTTCATCCACGAGAACTCCCGCAGCTACACGCGGCTGCGCTCCCCGCAGCAGGAGCGGCTGCGCGATGTGCTGCACCAGGAGGGCTTCACCGCCGTCGAGACGGCGGGCGGCACCCTGGAGATCGACGGCGCGAGCACCGAGGAGCTGGGCGAGCTGGCGGCCCGGCACCAGGTGACGCTGCATGAGCTGAGTTCCCAGCGGGCCTCCCTGGAGGAGGCGTTCATGCAGATGACGGCGGGCTCGGTGGAGTACCACGCCCATTCCGAACGGGACCCGGTCGAACCACCCGCGGTGGGAGCCGGCTGGGGCGAGAACTGGAATCAGCCGGGCGCAGCCCCGCGCGACGACGCCGACGGCAAGGGGGCCTGACGACCATGGCATCGGTACCCGCGGTTCTCACCTCGGAATGGACCAAGATCCGGTCGGTCTCCTCGACCACCTGGACCCTCATCTCGGCGTTCCTCGTCACGGTCGTGATGGGCGCGGCGCTCGCCGCCCTGCTGAACGCCCAGTTCGACGACCTCTCCGAGGCCGAGCAGGCCACCTTCGACCCGACCTTCGTCAGCTTCTCCGGGACGATTCTCGGCCAGCTGGCGATGGTGGTGTTCGGGGTGCTCGTGGTCGGTACGGAGTACAGCTCCGGCATGATCCGCACCTCGCTGGCGGCGGTGCCGCAGCGCGCGACGTTCCTCCTCAGCAAGATCACGGTGGCCGGTGCGCTGGCCCTCGGCGTGGGGCTGCTCACCAGCTTCGTCTCGTTCTTCCTGGGCCAGGCGATGCTCGGCGACCGGGGCACCGACCTCGGCGCGGAGAACGTGTTGCGCGCGGTCGTCGGCGGCGGGCTCTACATGGGGCTGATCGCGATCTTCTCCATGGGGGTGGCGGCGATGCTGCGCAGTTCCATGCTGTCGCTCGGCATCCTGATGCCGTTCTTCTTCCTGGTCTCGCAGATCCTGGCGGCGGTGCCGGGGGCCAAGAGCGTCGCCCGGTACTTCCCCGACCAGGCCGGGTCGAAGATCATGCAGGTCGTCCCGGACGCGATGGGCAGCGATCCGGCCCCGTACGGCGCCTGGGCGGGGCTCGGGATCATGGTGCTCTGGGTCCTGGCGGCCGTGCTCGGCGGATTCCTGGTCCTGAAGAACCGGGACGCGTAGGAGGCGCCCCGGTCGGCGTGACGGCCCGGTCGCACGCTGTGCGCAACTTGGCCGGAACCATCAGCACCTGGTTATCCTCCTAACTCTTACGGGGGTGTGCGGCCGGGTGGCCCGAGCCCCGAACGACAGAGTGAGTCGATGGGGCTGGAGAATGATCGAGGCAATCGGCCTGACCAAGCGCTACGGCGCGAAGACGGCCGTGGACGACCTGTCCTTCCAGGTGCGGCCGGGGGCCGTCACCGGCTTCCTCGGTCCCAACGGGTCGGGCAAGTCCACGACCATGCGCATGATCCTCGGTCTGGACCGCCCCACCGCAGGCCACGTCACGATCGGCGGCCATCCCTACCGCAGCCTGCCGAACGCACCGCGCCAGGTGGGCGCGCTGCTGGACGCCAAGGGCGTGCACGGCGGACGCACCGCCCGCAACCACCTGCTGTCCCTGGCCCAGCTGGCCGGCATCCCGGCGGCGCGGGTGGATGAGGTGCTGGGCGTCGTCGGTCTCCGGGACGTCGCCAAGCGGCGTTCCAGCGGCTTCTCGCTCGGGATGGGGCAGCGGCTCGGGATCGCGGCCGCGCTGCTCGGCGATCCGCAGGTGCTGCTGTTCGACGAGCCGGTCAACGGTCTCGACCCGGAGGGCATCCACTGGGTCCGCAATCTGATGAAGACGCTGGCCGCCGAGGGCCGCACGGTCTTCGTCTCGTCCCACCTGATGAGCGAGATGGCGCTGACCGCCGACCACCTGATCGTGATCGGGCGCGGCCGGCTGCTCTCCGACATGAGCGTCACGGACTTCATCTCCGCGAACTCCGCCGACTTCGCCCGGGTCCGGGTGCCGGACGACGGTCCCGAGGAGCGGCAGAAGCTGACGGCCTCGCTCATCGAGGCGGGCGGCCGGGTCATGTCGGAGCCGGGCGGGGCGCTGCGGGTCACCGGGCTGCCGCTGCCGAGGATCAGCGACCTGGCCCACGCGAGCGACGTACGGCTCTGGGAGCTGTCGCCGCACCAGGCCTCCCTGGAGGAGGCGTACATGCGGCTGACGCAGGGCATGGTGGACTACCGCTCGACGGACGACGCCAAGGCGGGCCTGGTGGAACCACCACCCCAGGACGCGTACGGCAACGTTCTCGGCGCCGGCGGCCCGCCGCTCCCCGAGACGCTGGAAGTGCCGCAGGAGGGCTGGTACGCCCCGCCGCCGCCCGTTCCCGGCCAGGCCCCCGGGCTCCCCGGGCTCTCCCCCGCACCCGCACCCGCACCCGCCGCCGCCGAGCCCTCTTCCACCGCTCCGGCCCGGGAGCAGACCAGCAAGGACCTCCGATGACGACGCCGGCCACCCCGCAGGCCCATCAGCAGGCGCCGGACACCGGCCTGCTGGGTTCCTACCAGTCGCCGATCCCGATCCGGCCCGCCACCCTCGGCGACGCGGTCGCCTCGGAGTGGACCAAGATCCGTTCCGTGCGGGCCACGGTCTGGACGCTCGGCGTGATGATCGTGCTGATGCTGACGATCGGGCTCGGCACCGCGCTGCTGATCGCGGCGGACGGCGGCAGCCTGGCCAACGAGCCGGTGCTGGGCCTGGGCTTCTTCGGGGTGCTGCTGGGCTCGATCTGTGTGATCACGCTCGGGGTACTGACCATCGGATCCGAGTACAGCACCGGCATGATCCGTACGACGCTGACGGCCTGCCCGAGCCGGGGCCGGGTGCTCGTGGCGAAGGCGATCGTCTTCTTCTCGCTGACCTTCGTCGTCACGACGGTGACCGCCACCTTCGTGGCGGGGCTCCAGACCCTCACCCTGGACGGCGCCACCGCCACGGGGGACGACTGGCTGCGCGCCACGATCGGGATCGGGCTCTACATCGCGGCTCTCGGCCTGCTGTCGCTCGGGATCGGCGCGATCGTGCGGCACTCGGCGGGCGCGATCACCATCATGATCGGCGTGGTGCTGCTGCCCCTGGTCCTCGCGCTGTTCATGTTCGCCGACAACCTGCGGGGCCTTCAGCGCTTCCTGATCGACTACTCGATCCCCAACCAGATCGGCGGGCTGTACGGCACGACGATGACCAGTACCGGCCCGTCCGGCTGGGAGCCGCTGCTGCTGATGCTGGCCGTGGCCGCCGTGGTTCTGGGCGGGGCGGTCGCGATACTGAACCGGCGCGACGTCTGAGGGGCCGGGCGACGTCCGAGGGCCCTCGTGCACACCTGCGGAGCCGGGTGCGCTCAGTGGCGCGGCGCGTTGCGGGACCGCTGCACCCGGGTGGTGCGGCGGTCTCTCGCGTTCCAGCAGGCCTTGTGCCAGTGCCTGCGGTCGTCGATGCCGCCGAACTCGGGCCAGGCGACGAGGTGCGGGACCCCGGAGGGGATCTCCTGGTCGCAGCCGGGGCAGCGGTACCGCTTGCCCTGGGCGCTCGCGCCGCTGACCGGGCGCACCGACCACTCCTCGCCCTGCCAGCTCTCGCTGGCCCCTCCCCCGCCGTACCTGCCGGGCGCCGTGCCGGGGTGTTCGTCGGGACTCTCGCCGCCACGGGGGCGGTTACGGCGCGGGGACACAGGACACCTCACGGGGGCGGATCGGGCACGGTTCGTCCCAGCCTAGAGCCTGGTGTCGGGGGCGGTCGCCGGGTGTCCCGGGCGGTCCGATCCGGCAGTGGGGTGAGTTAGCGGAAAATCGCAACAACTTCCGCCTGGACCGTGCCTTTGGCACGTGTCAGACGTTGTTGCCAGTGGGGGAGAAACGCGTCGGGCCGCAAGGAGGCAATAGGCGATGCGCATCGGAACGTTCGTTCTGGCAGCCCAGTTCCCGGGTCAGGGGCCGGGTGAGGCCCTGCACCGGGCCGTCCGGTCCGCCGAGGCCGCGGAGGAGAGCGGGCTCGACTCGGTCTGGCTGGCGGAGCACCACTTCGTGCCGTACGGGGTCTGTCCGTCCGCGACCACGCTGGCCGCGCTGCTGCTGGGCCGCACCCGCAGAATCCGGGTCGGCACGGCGGTCAGCGTGCTGCCCAACCACCACCCGGTCGCCCTCGCCGAGCAGGCCGCACTGCTGCACCTGACCAGCGGCGGACGCTTCTCGCTCGGGGTGGGCCGGGGCGGTCCGTGGGTGGACCTGGAGGTGTTCGGAGGCGGTCTCGACGCGTACGAGAACGGCTTCCCCGAGGCGCTCGACCTGGTGCTCGACTGGTTGCGGGAGGCGCGCGTCGCGGGGCGCGGCGAGCGGTTCGGGTTCCGCGAGGTGGCGGTGGTGCCGCGCGCGGACGAGCTGCTGGAGGGGGCGGCCGACGCGGGTCCGGGCGCCTCGGGGCCCGAGGTCGTCGTGGCGTGCACCTCGCCGAAGAGCGTGCGGCTGGCGGCCCGGCAGGCGCTCCCGATGCTGCTGGGCATGCACTGCGGGGACGAGGAGAAGGCGGAGATGGTCGCCCTGTGGCGTACGGCCGCCCGGGAGGCCGGCCATCCGCCCGAGGTGGTGGAGGGGGCCGCACATGTGTCCGCCGGGGTGGCCCAGATCGCGGACGGCGCCCGGGACGCCACGGAGACGCTGGTGAAGGCGATGCCCGGCTGGCTGCGCCAGGGGCTCGACGCCCATGTCACGGTCGACGGCCGGCACCGCGTGATGCGGGACCCGGTCGCGTACACGGAACTGCTGTGCGGGCTGCATCCGGTGGGCCCGCCGCGGCTGGCCGCCGACCGGCTCGCGGCCACCGCCGAGCGGACCGGGATCACGCGCTTCGCCCTCCTGGTGGAGGGGTCGGGCGATCTCACGGCGACCGAGGAGAACGTCCGGCGGCTGGGCGCCGATGTGCTGCCGCTGCTCACCTGACCTGCGCATGCCGGTATTCCCTCGGGGACATCAGTGGGACATGTGGTGCGGTGGTACGGGAGCTGCCGCCCCGGAGCCAGTTGCACCTCCCGCGGCACGGGACGGCAGCAGAAGCGTCAGCAGTCCCGTAGTTCGGGCGACTGGTTGAGCAACTGGCCCCTCACCGAGGTGAACTTGGCCAGGCGGTCGTCGACCGAGGCGTCCATCGGGAACACCGCGACGCGGTGGCAGTTCTGGAATGCGAGACGCACTCCGAAGTGCCGCTGCAGCGCGCCGCGTATCGCATCACTCGCGAGCGCGCGCAGCAGCTGACCACGTGCCTGCTCGTCCGGCGGCGGCGTCTGGTTGTCGGCGAACTGTCCGCCGTCGACCTTCAGTTGAGCCACCAGCGAGCTGATCATCTCCCATGCGAAGGGCAGGGAGGTCCGGACGCAGTCGACGAAGTCGGCTTCGTCGACCTCGCCTCGCTCGGCCTGTTCCAACAGCGCCGGTGAGACGTCGAGCGACATGGGTTCTCCTCTCGCGACCCCGGGCAGTGGCCGGGGCCTTACGGGCAGGGAAGGGGGGCGACGACGCAGCGTGCACGGACGGCGACCTCCTGCTTCCACGTTAAGCGCGCAGTCCGGGCCGCACCAGGAGATTGGGAACACAACCGGCCAATAACGAAGGGGCGCAAAGAGGGGCAAGCCCGCTCGGCCGTGACGCCGCGCGCACCGAGTGACAGGAGGCCACGGGTGGGGAAATCGCGTCGGGCCCCCGTCGTCGAGTAGCGTTGCCGACCATGCGTCTCGTCATCGCCCGTTGCTCCGTGGACTACGCGGGCCGGCTCACAGCCCACCTGCCCTCCGCCCCCCGACTGATCCTGGTGAAGGCGGACGGAAGCGTCTCCATCCACGCCGACGACCGGGCGTACAAACCGCTCAACTGGATGTCCCCGCCGTGCACCCTGAAGGAGGGCGCCGACGGTGACGAAGGCATCTGGACGGTGGTGAACAAGGCGGGCGAAAAACTGATCATCACGATGGAGGAAGTCCTCCACGACTCGTCGTACGAGTTGGGCGTCGACCCGGGGCTCATCAAGGACGGCGTGGAAGCGCACCTCCAGGAGCTGCTCGCGGACCGGATCGAGATCCTCGGCGAGGGTCACACCCTGATCCGCCGTGAATACCCCACCGCGATCGGGCCGGTGGACATCCTGTGCCGGGACGCGAAGGGGCAGACGGTGGCCGTGGAGCTGAAGCGGCGCGGTGACATCGACGGCGTGGAGCAGCTGACGCGCTATCTGGAGCTGCTGAACCGCGACCCGCACCTCGCGCCGGTCCGGGGCGTCTTCGCCGCGCAGGAGATCAAGCCGCAGGCCCGGGTGCTGGCGACGGACCGCGGCATCGGCTGTGTGGTCCTGGACTACGACGCGATGCGGGGCATCGAGGACGACAAGCTGCGGCTGTTCTGACCGACGGCTGGAGACAGCGGCCGGGCCGCCCACGCATCGGCGTGGGCGGCCCGGCCCTTTCCCGTCCTGTGCCCCGGCGCCCTCAGGCCGCCGGGTCGTCGGTGGCCGCGTCGGACTCCGGGGCGCTCGCCGACTCGGCGGGGCCGCCGGCCGACGAGGAGCCCTCGGCCGGGGGCGGCTCCGGGTCGTCGGTGGGCGTCTCGGTCGGCGGGGTCGTCGGCGTCTCGGTCGGCGGAGTCGTCGGCGGCGTGGTGGGCGGGGTCGTCGGCGGCTTGGTGGGCTTGGTCGGCTTTCCGGTCGGCGACGGCTCACCGGGCGAGCTGCTCCCGTCGTCCGTCGGCCCGTCCGAACCCGGCGGCGTACCGCCCGTGGTGGAGGCGCTCGGGGACGGGGAGCCGGACGTCCCCGGGCTGGCCGAGCCCGAGGGGCCGGGGGTCGCGGACGTCTCGCCGCCGGTCGTCTCCCCGGCCGGGGCGGAGCCGCCCGTGGGCTCGTCCGCGGGCAGGCCGTCGTCGGTCGCGTCCTCGGTGGCCGTCTGCTCGGTGGTGACGTGGCGGCTGTCCGGCTCGTCGCCGTCGCCCGAGGTGACGCCGAGCGTGACCACGGTGCCGAGCACCGCGATCAGCAGGGCGCCCGCGCCCGCGGCGGCCAGGTTGCGCCGGGCGCCGCCCAGGACGGCACGGCCGCCGGTCCTGCGCGCGGCGTGACCGGGCGGCAGCGAGGAGATGACCGTGGGCTCCTCCTCGGCGGTGTGCCGGATGAACAGCGGCGCACCCGGGATCCCGCCGGGCGGCGTGCCCGGGGCGTCCTGGCGTACGACGGGCACCTCGTCGCCCGAGGAGGCGCGGCCCAGCGGTGCGAAGTCGCCGGAGCGGTCCGCGACCAGGGCGAGGGCGCGGCGTCCGGCGACGGCCCCGGACTTGTCGGCGAGCGCGCCGCGCATCCCGATCGAGGTCTCCAGCTCGGTCCGGGCCCGGTCCGGGTTGCCGCAGCAGAGTGCGAGGACGCCCAACTCGTGGTGGAAGTAGGCCTCCTCGGCGACCTCGCCGGCGATCCTGGCGGCCTCCTGGCCGATCCTGAGGGCCCGCTCCCAGGCTCCCCAGCCCAGGCCCGCGGCGAAGGCCGGGGAGGCGCTGCGGGCCAGCAGGACGGCCGCGCTGGCCGCTCCCACCTCGTCGCCCGGGACCAGCCGGGCCAGCGAGGCGACGATCGCGTCGGCCTCGGCGACGGCCCGCTGCGGGGTGACCGAGGGGTGCGAGGTCCACCAGGCGTAGTGCTGGGCGGCGGTACGGGCGTGGGCGGCGGCGGTGTCCTCGTAGCCGGCCGCCGCCAGCTGGGCGAGGACTCCTGCGGCGAGGCGGTAGCGGGGGCCGGCCGGGGAGAGCAGGCCGCAGCCCGCGAGTTCGCCGAGCGCGGCGTCCGCGTGGGTGTCGCCCACGAGGGCCGGCAGATGGGCCTGGTGGGGCACCTCGCCGCCGAGGGCGACGGCGAAGCGCAGGGTCTCGCGGGCCGCCTCGCTGAGCCGGGAGGCGAGCAGCACGGCGGGCGCGGCGCCCTCGCCGAGGCTCGGCAGGGGGACGTCGAGGGCTTCGGCGGCGGGTGCTCCGGGGGCCGGAGGCGCGTCGTCCGGGCGTGGCTCGAAGTAGTCGTACTCGTCGAAGGCTTCGGGGTCGACGCGCAGCCGGTCGCGCTGGACGAGGAGGGACCCGGCCTGGACGAAGCGGAGCGGCAGGCCCTCGGACTCGAACCAGAGGTCGCCCGCCCAGTTGCGCTCCTCCTCGGTGAGGGGGCGCTCGACGACCTTCTCGAGCAGGGCCAGCGAGGCGCCGCGGCCGAGCCCGGCGAGGAGCACCTCCTCCAGGTGGGCATCGACGCCGGGGTGGGTGGCGTCGGGGGTGGCGGCGAGCAGGAAGGCGCACTCGGGGGTGGCGGCGAGGAGTTCATCGAGGGCCGCTGCGCCGATCTCCAGGTCGTCGATGGTGACGACGGCGCCGACACCCCGGAGGAGGGCGAGCAGTTCGTCGCGGTCGGGGCGGTGGCCCGGGGCCTTGTAGACGGTGTCGAAGAGGGCGTGCAGCAGGTCGGCGCCGGTGCGGCCCCGGCCGTTGAGCCGGACGACCCCGTCGGGGGCCAGGTCCGCGCAGTCGCCGGCGACGGCGTCCAGCAGCGCGGTGCGGCCGGAGCCGGCCTGGCCGGTGAGCCGTACGCTGCGGCCGCGGGCCAGCAGGCCGACCAGGCGCTCGCGCTCCTCCTGGCGCTCCATGAGGGGCAGCTGCGGAGCGGGCGGGCCGGTGGGCACGGGGGGTGCGCCGGCGCGTTCGTGGTCGGCGCGTTCGGCGGGGGTGCGGCGGGCCGGGGCGTCGGGGCCCCGGCCGGGCGGGCAGGCCTCGACCTCGCTGCCGTCGACGGGATTGACCGTGAGCAGCAGGTCGCCCGCGGTCAGCTGGACGACGCGGATCTGCTGCGGTGTCTGCTGGCCGAAGTCGGCGGCGCCGGATTCACGGGACGGCCGGCGGTGGCCGGGGTCGCCGCCGGAGCGGTCGTGGCCCTGCCCGTACTCTTCCGGTGCCCGGTGTGTCGGGTCCATCGCAAAGTCCCCCAGACGCGTGGTGCGCGGTTGCCCCTCCCGGCCTCACACGCCCCGCTGTCGCTTCCGGTCCGGTGTCCGCCCATGGGTTCGTCGTCGATCGGCGGACGGGCCGAACCTTAGACCTTGGCACAGTATCCATAAACCGCCGGGGTGCCGCGCCGTCCAGGACGTCACGTTCCGATGAGGATTGCGTGGCTTCTGCCGCCGGGTACGGTCCGTCCGGCCGTCCGGATCCCGGTGGGAGGCCCCCGGGCCCCCGGACGCACGGCAGGCCCTCGGCCCCCCGCACACCCCGCACCCGCGCCAGGTCCTCAGACGCGCGGCAGCGACTCCGCGGCGATGCCGCCCTCGATCGCCAGGATGCGGTGCAGCCGGGTGGCCACCAGGAGGCGCTGCATCTGCGGCGGCACGCCGCGCAGCACCAGGCGGCGTCCGGCCCGTCCGGCCCGGCGGTGGGCCCCCATGATGACGCCGAGTCCGGTGGCGTCCCAGGAGTCCAGCTCGGTCAGGTCCAGCACGAGATCGCCGACTCCGTCGTCCACGGCCGAGTGCAGGACCGTACGGGCGTCCGCCGCGCTTCGGACGTCGAGGCGGCCCCCGACGACCAGCTCGGCGTGGTCGCCCCTGATGTACATATGCGCTCCCCGGTCATGCTCCGTAGAAGGTCCGTCTGTCTGTTCTGTCGTCGGCCTTGTCTCTGCCACAACTGACTGCCGCGACGACAGGGAAGTTGCCGTCTGTAAGCGAACCGATACCGAATTCACTCGGTGGAGTGACTCCGGTTCGTCGGCGACCGGTCCCTGCCGGGTACAATCCCCGGCTCCCCCGGCCCGGACGGCGGCGGGCCGGCGTCCGGAAGGGGGTGGGTCCGGTCAGTACGTGTAGAACCCCTGCCCGCTCTTGCGCCCGATGTCACCTGCGTCGACCATCCGGCGCATCAGTTCCGGGGCGGCGAACTTCTCGTCCTGCGACTCGGTGTAGATGTTGCCGGTGGCGTGCAGCAGGATGTCGACGCCGGTCAGGTCCGCGGTGGCGAGCGGACCCATGGCGTGGCCGAAGCCCAGCTTGCAGGCGGTGTCGATGTCCTCGGCCGAGGCGACGCCCGACTCGTACAGCTTGGCGGCCTCGACGACGAGCGCCGAGATCAGCCGGGTGGTGACGAAGCCCGCCACGTCACGGTTGACGACGATGCAGGTCTTGCCGACCGACTCGGCGAACTCCCTTGCGGTGGCGAGGGTTTCGTCGCTGGTCTTGTAGCCGCGCACCAGCTCGCAGAGCTGCATCATCGGGACCGGCGAGAAGAAGTGCACGCCCACGACGCGTTCCGGACGCTCCGTCACGGCCGCGATCTTGGTGATCGGGATGGCGGAGGTGTTGGACGCCAGGACGGTGTGCTCGCCGACGACCTTGTCCAGGGTGCGGAAGATCTCGTGCTTGACTTCCAGCTTCTCGAAGACGGCTTCCACGACGATGTCCGCGTCGGCCACGGCGTCCAGGTCGGTGGTCGTGGTGATGCGGGCGAGCGCGGCCCCGGCGTCGGCCGCGTCCAGCTTGCCCTTGGCGACGAACTTGTCGTACGAGGCCTTGATGCCGTCACGGCCCCGGGTCAGCGCGGCGTCGGTGACGTCCCGCAGCACGACGTCCCAGCCCGCCTGTGCGGAGACCTGCGCGATGCCGGACCCCATGAGTCCGGCCCCGATGACGGCGAGCTTCCTGGCCACGTTCGCACCCCTTGGTCTCTCTTCGCCCGTGCGCATTCGTTCACGGCGGTTCACATGCTCTTCGGCGGAGGTTAGTACCCGTCGGGCGCGCTGGGGCGGTGAAGAGATGCGCGTCACGTCTCAGATGACGGACATCACACCGGGACGCGTCATTCGGCTCCGCGCCGCGCGTAGTTGAGGACCTGATCGCCGAGCAGCCCCTCGATGTCGTCGAGGACGCCGAGGGCGTCCCGGGAGACCTCGACGGCCTTGCGGCCCTTCAGCATCTCCTGGCTGACATAGCCGACGAGGGCGTGTTCGATCCAGGCGATCTGGCCGCCGACGAGGAGCGGCAGCGGGTCGTCCCCGCTCGCGCCGGTGTCCTCGCGCAGGGTGTCGACGACGGACTGGAGCACCTCCTGCTGGAGGTACCAGAGGCGGGCCTTGAGGGTGGGGGCGTCCTCGATGACGCGCATGAAGTCGGCGAAGCCGTCCATCAGCCCGAACTCCGGCGAGACGGCGACGACGGCGGCGCGCACCTCGCGCAGGACGGCCTCGGCGGCCGACTCGCCCTTGTCGCGGGCGCGGACGTACCGGGCGACGCGCTGGGTGACGCCCTTCATCCGGTCGAGGAAGAGGTCTTCCTTGGCCGGGAAGTAGTTGTAGACGGTGTTGACGGAGACCTCGGCCAGATCGGCGATCTCGGCGACGGTCACCGTGACGAAGCCGTGCTGGAGGAACAGCCCGGTCGCCATGTCCGAGATGCGCTGCCTGGCCTGGCGCTTCTTGCGTTCCCTGAGTCCCTCAGCCATGCCTCCATCGTAGGACGCGCCGGGCGATCATGATGTCGATGAAATTTTGGTGGCATTGCAATTTTGGAGTGGCTCTGTTTTTCTGGCCCCATGACCGTCATCAGCACGTCCGGGCTCGCCCGGACCTTCACGACCCCGAGCGGCCCGGTGGAAGCCGTCCGCTCCATCGACCTGACCATCCGCGCGGGAGAGATCGTCGGCCTCCTCGGCCCCAACGGCGCGGGCAAGACGACCACCCTGCGCATGCTCACCACGCTGCTCACCCCGACCGGCGGCGCGGCCACCGTGGCCGGCCACGACCTGCTCGCCGATCCCGCGGCCGTCCGCGAGGTCTGCGGGTACGTCGCCCAGTCCGGTGGCGTCGACCCGTATCTGACCGTCCGGGAGGAGCTCGTGACCCAGGGCCGTCTGTACCGGCTGAGCCGGGTGGCGGCCGTCGCGCGCACCGACGAGCTGGCCGCCCTGCTCGGCCTCGAAGGGCTGCTCGACCGGAAGGCGGCGAGCCTCTCCGGGGGCCAGCGGCGGCGGCTCGACATCGCCATGGCGCTCACCCACCGCCCGGCCGTGCTCTTCCTGGACGAGCCCACCACGGGCCTGGACCCGGGCAGCCGGACCGACCTGTGGGACCTGGTGCGGAGCCTGCGCGACGAGCACGGCACCACCGTCGTCCTGACCACCCACTACCTCGACGAGGCCGACGCGCTGGCGGACCGGCTGATCCTGATCGACGGCGGCACGGTGGTCGCGGAGGGGACCCCGGCCGAGCTGAAGAGCCGGTACGCCGGCTCCCCCGACGCCCCCCTCGAGGACGCGTTCCTGGCCGCCACCGGCCGTCCCGTCACCCCTGCCGACCCCGCCCCCGCAGCCGTATAGGAACCCTCCCGTGCTCTTCCACGACACCGCGATCATCTTCGGGCGGTACGCCCGGCAGACCCTGCGCTCCCGCTTCCAGATCTTCTTCGGCATGCTGATGCCGCTGCTCTACCTCCTCTTCTTCGGCCCGCTGCTCCAGGATCTGCCGCTCGGCTCCGCCGCCGACTCCTGGCAGATCCTGGTGCCCGGCCTGCTCCTCCAACTCAGCCTGTTCGGCGCGTCCTTCGCCGGCTTCGCGATCATCGTCGAGAAGTCGACGGGGGTGGTGGAGCGGATGCGGGTGACCCCGGTCAGCCGACTGGCCCTGCTGCTGGGGCGGGTGCTGCGCGATGCGCTGCTCTTCACCTTCCAGGCCGTCCTGCTGGTGCTCGCCGCGCTGCTCATGGGGCTGCGCGCACCGCTGGCGGGCGTCCTGATCGGCTTCGCGTTCACCGGTCTGCTGGCGCTCTCGCTGGCCTCCCTCTCGTACGCCCTGGCCCTGCGGGTCAGCACCCCGCAGGAGTTCGGGCCGGTGATCAACGCGCTGACGATGCCGGCCATGCTGCTCTCCGGTCTGATGCTGCCGATCACCCTCGGCCCCGGCTGGCTGGACGTGCTCTCGCACTTCACGCCGTTCCGCTATCTGGTGGACGCGGTGCGGGACGCCTACCTGGGCTCGTACGCCACGGCGCACATGCTCTACGGGGCCCTGGTCGCCGTGGGCTTCGCCGCCGCGGCCGTGACGGTGGGCACACGGGTCTTCCGGCGGGCCGGAGCATAACTAGGCTGGCCCCATGGTCAATCTGACGCGCATCTACACCCGGACCGGCGACCGGGGCACCACGGCCCTCGGCGACATGAGCCGCACCGCCAAGACCGATCTGCGGATCTCGGCGTACGCGGACGCCAACGAGGCCAACGCCGCGATCGGCGCGGCCATCGCGCTCGGTCAGCTGCCCGAGGACCTGGCGAAGGTCCTGCTACGCGTCCAGAACGACCTCTTCGACGTGGGCGCGGACCTGTGCACCCCGGTGGTCGAGAACCCGGAGTACCCGCCGCTGCGGGTGGAGCAGTCCTACATCGACAAGCTGGAGAAGGACTGCGACCGCTTCCTGGAGGAGCTGGAGAAGCTCCGCAGCTTCATCCTCCCGGGAGGTACGCCGGGGGCCGCCCTGCTGCACCAGGCATGCACCGTGGTCCGGCGGGCGGAGCGGTCCACCTGGGCGGCCCTGGAGGTGCACGGCGACTCCATGAACACCCTGACCGCCACCTACCTCAACCGCCTCTCCGACCTCCTGTTCATCCTGGCGCGGAGCGCGAACAAGGAGGTCGGGGACGTGCTGTGGGTGCCGGGCGGCGAGCGCTGACACCGCCCGGCGGGAGTTCGTCGCGAGGCCCTAGCGGTCGACGGGCTCCCGCTCGGCAACGCCCTTCGGGGCCTGCTTGGGGAACACCGTGTAGCCCCCCGCGATGATCAGGTTGATGCCGATCACCCAGCCCATCTTCTGCTGCCACATCCGCAGCGAACCGGTGTCCCCTCCCCCGCCGACGTACCAGACCGCCGCCTGGAGCAGGCCCAGCGCGACCACCGCGGCCAGGATCCAGCGGGCGGCGGTGCGCCACTCGTGGACGGCGCGCGCCATGCCGTACTTCGGCGGCTTCACCGGCGGCGGGCCGCCGAACCAGCGGTGGGCGACGCGCGCGTCCACCCACGTGATGGTGGAGTGGCCCAGGCCCACCGTGAAGCCGATGTAGACGGCGGCCAGGCCGTGCTTCCAGTCCGGCTCGGCCCCGTTCCTCAGGTCGATCGCCGTCACCACCAGCAGCACGACCTCCAGCAGCGGTTCGCACAGCAGCACGGCCGCGCCGAGCCTCGGCTTCCTCGCGACGTACCGCAGCGCGAGCCCGGCGGCCAGCAGCACCCAGAACGCGACCTCACAGAGCACGACCAGTAGCGCGATCACAGTGTCTCTCCTCCCGTTGTCCTCCAGCCTCCCGGCCGTCGCGCGTCGAAACGTCGTCGGCAGTGACGAAACGGGACTGCATCCTTCGATGTAGCCGCGCATCGGCCCCTGAAGGGAGGCCCGGCGGCGGTGCTGCGTGTTGGATGGAGGGGTGCTCACCGCCCTCCGCCCCCACCGCGACGACGTCGCCCTCGCCGCCTCCGGGCTGCTCGGGGGGCTGCTCCTGTGGCTGCTCGGCCTGCACACCCAGGTCGGCCGCCCCTTCGCCGCACCCTGGATGGCCCTCGTACCGCTGACGGTGATGGCCGCGATGGAGCTGCTGCGCCGCAGCGCCCCGCAGACGGCCCTGGTCGTCGGCACCCTCGCGGTGGTCGCGGACCAGTTCACCCGCGGCAGCCTGGCGACCATCCTGATGTTCACGGACGTCATGTACGCGGCCGTGCTCTACGGGACCCCGGCCGCGGCCCGCCGGATCCCGGTGACCACGCTCCTGGTCACCGTCGCGAGCACGATCGGCTTCCTGGCCTGGTTCCGCAGACCCGAGGCGCTGCTGATCGGCGTCGTCACGGGGCTGATCTCCTTCCTGCCCGCCATCACCGGCGTCGTCGTGCGCAACCACCGCGTCGCCGCCGAGGCCGCCCGGCTGGCAGCCCGCCAGACCGCGCGGCTCGCCGAGATGGACCGGACGCAGGCGGTGGTCGCCGAGCGCGCCCGGATGGCCCGGGAGCTGCACGACATGGTGGCCAACCACCTCTCCGCCGTGGCGATCCACTCCACGGCGGCCCTGTCCATCGACGACCCGGACACCTCGCGGAACGCGCTGAAGGTGATCCGGGAGAACAGCGTCGAGGGGCTCGCGGAGATGCGCCGGCTGATCGGGCTGCTGCGGGAGGGCGGCGAGGACGACGCCCCGGCAGCGGCCCCGACGCTCGCGTCCCTGGACGCCCTGGTCGAGCAGACGAACGTCAACGGGGCTTCCAGCGGCCTCGTCTGCACCCTGGAGGACACCCGGGCCCCGGGGGCCGACGCGCTGCCGACGCCCGTCGAGCTGGCCGCGTACCGGATCGTGCAGGAGTCCTTGACCAATGCCCTCAAGCACGCGGCGCCGGGCCCGGTCACCGTACGGCTCGCCCACCCGGAGGGGGCGCTGAGAGTGGAGGTGACCAGCGTGTTCGGGAGCCGTCCGGGGCCCACGGCGCCGGGTTCCGGGGCGGGCCTGGTGGGCATGCGGGAGCGGGTCGCGCTGCTCGGCGGGACGTTTCGGGCCGCGGCCGAGCCGGACGGCGACGACCACAAGATCTGGCGGGTGCGGGCCGAACTGCCCGTGACGGAGAGGACGATGCGGGAATGACGATCCGGGTACTGGTCGCGGAGGACCAGTCGGCAGTGCGCGCGGGGCTGGTGCTGATCCTCGGCAGCGCGCCGGACATCGAGGTCGTCGCAGAGGCGGGGGACGGTGAGGCGGCGGTGCGCCTGGCACGTGAACTCCGCCCGGACCTGGTGCTGATGGATGTGCAGATGCCCCGGCTGGACGGGGTCGCGGCGACCCGGCAGGTGGTCGCCGAGGAGCTCGCGGACGTCCTCGTGCTGACCACGTTCGACCTGGACGAGTACGTCTTCGGGGCGCTGCGCGCGGGGGCGTCCGGCTTCCTGCTGAAGAACACCGACGCCCGCGATCTGCTGGAGGCGGTACGGACGGTGGCGCGCGGCGAGGGGCTGATCGCCCCGGCCGTGACCCGCCGGCTGATCGCGGAGTTCGCCGGGGCGACATCCGTACGCGGCCGGGGGGCCGCCGATCCGGCGGTGCTGGACGCGCTCACCCGGCGCGAACGCGAGGTGCTGGGGTGTCTGGGCGAGGGGTTGTCGAACGCGGAGATCGCGCTGCGCCTCTCGATGGCCGAGGCCACGGTGAAGACCCATGTCAGCAGGCTGCTGGGGAAGCTGGAGCTGCGCAGCCGGGTCCAGGCGGCCGTTCTGGCCCAGGAGTTGGGGATCTGATCGGGTACCCGATCTTTGGTCCAGACCTCTTGACGGTTGGTCCAGACCTTTCTACTGTCACCGAACACACACTGCGGTGAGTACGAGAGCACCCGTACTCAGGGCGGCGCAGGGTTTGCAGTCCACGAATTACCCCCGTTTGTTGGACCTCACCCGAGGAGCACCGTTGAGCACTGAATCCCCCAGACGCCGTTCCAGATTCAGATGGATCCCCACCCCGAGCGGCAGATCCAAGGTCGTCGCGGCCCTGACCGCGCTCGTCGTGCCACTGGCCGCGATGGTCACGCTCGCCTCCCCCGCATCGGCGGCCGCGTCGGCCACCGCCACGTACACCAAGAAGTCGGACTGGGGCACCGGCTTCGAGGGCCAGTGGACGGTGAAGAACACCGGCACCACCGCGCTCTCCTCCTGGACCATCGAGTGGGACTTCCCCTCGGGCACCTCGGCCGGCTCCGCATGGGACGCCACCGTCACCAGCAGCGGCAACCACTGGACCGCCAAGAACCTGTCCTGGAACGGGACCGTGGCCCCCGGCGCCAGCATCAGCTTCGGCTTCAACGGCACCGGCTCCGGCTCCCCCTCGGGCTGCAAGCTGAACGGCGCCTCCTGTGACGGCGGCAGCGTGCCGGGCGACAACCCGCCCTCCGCTCCCGGCGCCCCCACCACCAGCGGTGTCACCGACACCTCGGTGAAGCTCAGCTGGAGCGCCGCGACGGACGACAACGGCGTCAAGAACTACGACGTCCTGCGGGACGGCGCGAAGGTCGCCACGGTCACCGGCACCACGTACACCAACACCGGCCTGACCGCGGGCACCGACTACTCCTACGCCGTGCAGGCCCGGGACACCGCCGACCAGACCGGCCCGGTGTCCGGCTCCGTCTCCGTGCGCACCACCGGTGGCGGCGGCGAGCCGCCCGTCGGTGAGAAGATCAACCTGGGCTACTTCACCAACTGGGGCGTCTACGGGCGCAACTACCACGTCAAGAACCTGGTGACGTCCGGCTCGGCCGCGAAGATCACGCACATCAACTACGCCTTCGGCAACGTGCAGAACGGCAAGTGCACCATCGGCGACTCGTACGCCGACTACGACAAGGCGTACACCGCCGACCAGTCCGTCGACGGCGTCGCCGACACCTGGGACCAGCCGCTGCGCGGCAACTTCAACCAGCTGCGCAAGCTGAAGGCCAAGTACCCGCACATCAAGGTCCTCTGGTCGTTCGGCGGCTGGACCTGGTCCGGCGGATTCCCCCAGGCCGCGCAGAACCCCGCCGCCTTCGCCCAGTCCTGCTACGACCTGGTCGAGGACCCCCGCTGGGCCGATGTCTTCGACGGCATCGACCTCGACTGGGAGTACCCCAACGCCTGCGGTCTCACCTGTGACACCAGCGGACCGGCCGCGCTGAAGAACATGGCCTCCGCCATGCGGGCGAAGTTCGGCGCGAACAACCTGGTCACCGCCGCCATCACCGCGGACGGCTCGGCCGGCGGCAAGATCGACGCCGCCGACTACGCGGGCGCCGCCCAGTCCATGGACTGGTACAACGTGATGACGTACGACTTCTTCGGCGCCTGGGCGGCCCAGGGCCCGACCGCCCCGCACTCACCGCTGAACCCCTACACGGGCATCCCGCAGGACGGCTTCACCTCCGCCGACGCCATCGCCAAGCTGAAGGCGCAGGGCGTCCCGGCCAAGAAGCTGCTCCTGGGCATCGGCTTCTACGGCCGCGGCTGGACCGGCGTCACCCAGTCCGCCCCCGGCGGCACGGCGACCGGCGCGGCCCCGGGCACGTACGAGGCGGGCATCGAGGACTACAAGGTCCTCAAGAGCTCCTGCCCGGCCACCGGCACCATCGCCGGCACCGCGTACGCCCACTGCGGCACCAACTGGTGGAGCTACGACACCCCGGCCACCATCGGCTCCAAGATGACCTGGGCGAAGAACCAGGGCCTGGGAGGCGCGTTCTTCTGGGAGTTCTCCGGTGACACCACCAACGGCGAACTGGTGAGCGCGATCAACAGCGGTCTCCAGTAGTCCCCACGCCGCCGTAACACCGCACCACCCCGGAAAAGCACCGGGGAGACGGGTCCGCCCCCCGTCTCCCCGGTTTTTCGCTGTGTACGCGTACGTTCGCGCCGTGTACGCGCTCCGCTACGCGACGTTGACCCTCTGGCCGGGCGGCGCCGCCTCCAGCCAGGCGAGGAAGCCGGTCAGGGCGTCCTCGCTCATCGCCAGCTCCAGGCGCGTCCCCCGGTGGAGACAGCCGAGCACGACGGAGTCGGACAGGAGCGCCAGCTCCTCCTCGCCCTCCGGCAGCCGGCGGGCGATCACCTCGATCGCAGAACGCTCCAGGCCCCGGCGGGGGCGAGGAGCGTAGGAGAAGACCCGGAACCAGTCGACGCGGTCACCGCTGTAGCGGGCGACCCCGTACACCCAGCCTTTGCCGAGAGCATCGGGTTCCTCCGACACGTCCCAGCGCAGGCTGCAGTCGAAGGTCCCTCCGGACCGCTGGATCAGCCGCCTGCGCAGGCCGAAGACGAACAGTCCCAACAGGACCGTGACGATGACGGACGCGCCCACCCACAACGCGAGGACCATCTCCACCGACCTCCTCGCATCGTCGAGTAACGAACACCGAAACCGTATTGCACCTGCATCGCCTCAGCCGCGACACGGCTGGATTGCTCCAGCTCGGGCCGCGGCTGAGTAAAAACATCTGTCAGTGGGGGTGCTAGCGCACCGCCACCGCACGCAGTCGTACGTCGGCGCGCCGCTGGGCAGCGGCGTCCACGTCCGACTTCGCGAGCTCCAGCGCCCGCTCGGCGCGCTCGACATCGATCTCGTCGGCCAGCTCGGCGATCTCGGCCAGCAGCGACAGCTTGTCGTCCGCGAACGAGATGAATCCGCCGTGCACGGCGGCGATCACGGTGCCGCCCTCACTCGTGCGGATCGTCACCGGGCCCGATTCCAGCACACCGAGAAGCGGCTGGTGACCGGGCATGACGCCGATGTCGCCGGACGTGGTGCGCGCGACGACCAGGGTGGCCTCGCCGGACCAGACACTTCGGTCAGCGGCGACCAGCTCGACATGCAGCTCAGCAGCCAAGGGTGGCTCCTCGGGTCACCACCCGGCCGCCCGGCCGGGTGTTGGGTCAATTCTACGGGGCGTGGTGAGGGGGGCGGGACACACCCACCCCCCTCGGTGAGCCGGAGGCTCAGGAGACGCCGAGCTCCTTGGCGTTGGCCTTGAGGTCCTCAATGCCACCGCACATGAAGAACGCCTGCTCGGGGAAGTGGTCGTAGTCCCCGTCGCAGATCGCGTTGAACGCGGAGATCGACTCGTCGAGCGGCACGTCCGAACCGTCCAGGCCGGTGAACTGCTTGGCGGCGTGGGTGTTCTGCGACAGGAAGCGCTCGACGCGACGGGCACGGTGGACAACGAGCTTGTCCTCCTCGCCCAGCTCGTCGATACCGAGGATCGCGATGATGTCCTGGAGGTCCTTGTACTTCTGCAGGATCCCCTTGACGCGGCTGGCCGTGTCGTAGTGCTCCTGCGTGATGTAACGCGGGTCCAGGATGCGGGACGTCGAGTCCAGCGGGTCCACGGCCGGGTAGATGCCCTTCTCGGAGATCGGACGGGAGAGAACCGTCGTCGCGTCGAGGTGGGCGAACGTGGTGGCCGGGGCCGGGTCGGTCAGGTCGTCCGCGGGGACGTAGATCGCCTGCATCGAGGTGATCGAGTGACCACGCGTCGAGGTGATGCGCTCCTGGAGCACACCCATCTCGTCGGCCAGGGTCGGCTGGTAACCCACCGCGGACGGCATGCGGCCGAGCAGCGTGGAGACCTCGGAGCCGGCCTGCGTGAAGCGGAAGATGTTGTCGATGAAGAGCAGCACGTCCTGCTTCTGCACATCGCGGAAGTACTCCGCCATGGTCAGGGCGGACAGGGCCACGCGCAGACGCGTGCCCGGCGGCTCGTCCATCTGGCCGAAGACGAGCGCGGTCTTCTCCAGAACGCCCGACTCGGTCATCTCGTCGATGAGGTCGTTGCCCTCACGGGTGCGCTCGCCGACACCGGCGAACACCGACACACCGTCGTGCAGCTTCGCCACACGCATGATCATTTCCTGGATGAGGACCGTCTTGCCGACGCCCGCACCACCGAACAGACCGATCTTGCCGCCCTTGACGTACGGGGTCAGCAGGTCGACGACCTTCAGGCCGGTCTCGAACATCTCGGTCTTGGACTCGAGCTGGTCGAAGGCCGGGGCCTTGCGGTGGATCGGCCAGCGCTCGGTGATCTGCGCCTCGGCCTCCGGCTCGTTCAGGATCTGACCGAGGGTGTTGAACACCTTGCCCTTGGTGATGTCACCGACGGGAACGGTGATGCCCGCGCCCGTGTCGGTCACCGCGGCCTGGCGGACCAGACCGTCGGTGGGCTGCATCGAGATCGCGCGGACCACGCCGTCACCCAGGTGCTGGGCGACCTCGAGGGTCAGCGTCTTGCGGGCGCCGTCCTCGGCGGGGTCGGCGACCTCGACGTGGAGGGCGTTGTAGATCTCCGGCATCGCGTCGACGGGGAACTCCACGTCGACGACCGGGCCGATGACCCGGGCGACGCGGCCCGTGGCAGCGGCCGTCTCAACAGCGGTGGTCATTACTTGTCACTCCCCGCGGTCGCGTCGGCCAGAGCACTGGCACCGCCGACGATCTCGCTGATTTCCTGGGTGATTTCGGCCTGGCGGGCCGCGTTGGCAAGCCGGGACAGGCTCTTGATGAGGTCCCCGGCGTTGTCGGTGGCCGACTTCATCGCGCGACGGCGGGCAGCGTGCTCGGAAGCGGCTGCCTGCAGCAGTGCGTTGTAGATGCGGCTCTCGACGTAGCGCGGCAGAAGGGCGTCGAGGACGTCCTCGGCCGACGGCTCGAAGTCGAACAGCGGCAGGATCTCACCCTTGCGGGTGCTCTCCTCGGCCACCTCGTCGAGCGAAAGCGGCAGCATCCGGGCGTCGACCGCGTTCTGCGTCATCATCGACACGAATTCCGTGAAGACGATGTGCAGCTCGTCGACGCCGCCCTCGGCCGTGTCCTTCTGAAGGGCCTCGATCAACGGACCGGCGACGCTCTTGGCATCGGCGTACGCCGGGTTGTCGGTGAAGCCGGTCCAGGAGTCCTCGACCTTGCGCTCGCGGAAGCCGTAGTACGCGACACCCTTGCGGCCGACGATGTACGTGTCGACCTCCTTGCCCTCGGAGGCAAGGCGCTCCCGCAGTCGCTCCGCGGCCTTGATGGCGTTGGAGGAGTAGCCGCCGGCCAGACCGCGGTCGCTCGTGACGAGCAGGACCGCGGCGCGGGTCGGGGCTTCGACCTCGGTGGTGAGCGGGTGCTTGGCGTCGGAGCCGGTCGCCACCGCGGTCACCGCACGGGTGAGCTCGGTCGCGTACGGCTTGGATGCCGCCACCTTGCGCTGCGCCTTGACGATACGCGAGGCGGCGATCATTTCCATCGCCTTGGTGATCTTCTTGGTCGCGGTGACGGCTTGGATGCGGCGCTTGTAAACGCGAAGCTGAGCGCCCATCGATCAGCCCTCGCCCAGAAGCTTGCCGTCCGAGGTCTCGAACTGCTGCTTGAAGGCGGCAATCGCGTCGGCGATCGACTGCAGCGTGTCGTCGGACATCTTGCCGCCCTCGGCGATGCTGGTCAGGAGGTCCTTGCGCTCACGGCGCAGGTACTCCAGCAGCTCGCCCTCGAAGCGGCGGATGTCCTCGACCGGGACCTCGTCCATCTTGCCCGTGGTGCCGGCCCAGACCGAGACGACCTGCTCCTCCATCGGGAACGGGGCGTACTGCGGCTGCTTCAGCAGCTCGACCATGCGCTTACCGCGCTCCAGGGAGGCCTTCGAGGCCGCGTCCAGGTCGGAACCGAAGGCGGCGAACGCCTCCAGCTCGCGGTACTGGGCGAGGTCCACGCGAAGCCGGCCGGAGACCTGCTTCATGGCCTTGTGCTGGGCGGAGCCACCGACACGGGAGACCGAGATACCGACGTTGAGCGCCGGACGCTGACCCGCGTTGAACAGGTCGGACTCCAGGAAGCACTGGCCGTCGGTGATGGAGATGACGTTGGTCGGAATGAACGCCGACACGTCGTTCGCCTTGGTCTCGACGATCGGGAGGCCCGTCATCGAACCGGCGCCCATGTCGTCGGAGAGCTTGGCGCAGCGCTCCAGCAGACGCGAGTGCAGGTAGAAGACGTCACCCGGGTAGGCCTCACGGCCCGGCGGGCGGCGCAGCAGCAGGGACACCGCGCGGTAGGCGTCGGCCTGCTTCGAGAGGTCGTCGAAGATGATCAGGACGTGCTTGCCCTGGTACATCCAGTGCTGGCCGATGGCCGAACCGGTGTACGGCGCCAGGTACTTGAAGCCGGCCGGGTCGGACGCCGGGGCGGCGACGATGGTCGTGTACTCCAGCGCACCGGCCTCTTCGAGCGCACCACGCACGGAGGCGATGGTGGAACCCTTCTGACCGATGGCGACGTAGATGCAGCGCACCTGCTTGTTCACGTCGCCCGAGCGCCAGTTGTCGCGCTGGTTGATGATCGTGTCGACGGCCAGAGCGGTCTTACCCGTCTGACGGTCGCCGATGATCAGCTGACGCTGGCCGCGGCCGATCGGCACCATGGCGTCGACGGCCTTGTAGCCGGTCTGCATCGGCTCGTGCACCGACTTGCGGACCATGACGCCAGGGGCCTGCAGCTCGAGGGCGCGGCGGCTGTCGGTCGCGATCTCGCCGAGACCGTCGATCGGCTGGCCGAGCGGGTCGACGACGCGGCCGAGGTAACCCTCGCCGACGCCGACGGAGAGCACCTCACCGGTGCGCTGCACCGGCTGGCCCTCCTCGATGCCGCTGAACTCGCCGAGGACGATGGCACCGATCTCGCGCTCCTCGAGGTTGAGGGCGAGACCGAGGGTGCCGTCCTCGAACTTCAGCAGCTCGTTAGCCATGGCGGAGGGCAGGCCCTCCACCTTCGCGATGCCGTCGCCGGCCACGCTGACCGTACCGACCTCCTCGCGCGAGGCCGCGTCCGGCTTGTACGACTGGACAAAGTTCTCCAGCGCATCCCGGATCTCCTCCGGCCGGATCGTGAGCTCCGCCATCTGGGTTCCCTGCTCTCCTTGTTGGGCCCGAAGTTTCTTAAGGGGGTCTGGGGGCCGACCCCCAGGAATCTTCTGCAATTTCTGCACGGCCCAACCGGGCCGCTGGTCTTGCTTGTTCTGTTGCGCTGAGGTCAGCCGGCCATGCGCCGGGTCGCCTCTTCGAGGCGCTCCGCGACGGTGCCGTTGATGATCTCGTCACCGACGCGCACCGAGATCCCGCCGAGGACCGCGGGGTCCACGTCCAGGTTCAGGTGCATCTGCCGGCCGTAGAGCTTCGCCAGGGCATCGCCCAGACGCTGCTTCTGCCGGTCGCTGAGCGGCACCGCCGAGGTGACGACGGCGACCATCCGGTCCCGGCGCTCCGCGGCGAGCTTGGACAGCGAGTCCAGCCCTGCTTCCAGGCTACGTCCACGGGGCTGGGTGACCAGGCGGACGATGATCCGCTCGGTGACCGGCTGCGCCTTGCCGCCGAGCAGGCTGCGGAGCAGCTCGCCCTTGGCGGACGCCGTGGCCGTACGGCTGGTGAGCGCGGAACGCAGCTCCGGGTCGGAGCCGACGATCCGGCCGAACCGGAACAGCTCGTCCTCGACGTCGTCGAGGACGTCGCCGCGCTGGGCCGCGGTGAGGTCTGCGGTGTTCGCCAGCTCCTCGACCGAGTCCACCAGGTCACGCGACTGCGACCAGCGGGACCGGACCAGTCCGGAGACCAGGTCGACGGTCTCGCCGCCCACCTGGCCGCTGAGCAGGCGGGTGGCCAGCTCGGCCTTGCTCTCGCCGCTCTGGGCCGGGTCGGTGAGGACCCGGCGCAGCGATACTTCGCGGTGGAGCAGCGCGGTGACCGATGCCAGCTCCTCGGCGAGCTTCGCCGCGTCGACCGACGTGTTGTCGGTCAGCGCGTCGAGACGCTCGCGTGCGGCGGCCAGCGCTTCGCGGCTCGCACCGTTCATCGGACGGCCTCGGCCTTCGCCTCGAGCTCGTCGAGGAAACGGTCGACGGTGCCGCTCTGCCGGGCGTGGTCCTCGAGGGACTCGCCGACGAGCTTGCCGGCCAGGGTGGTGGCGAGCGTGCCCACGTCCTGACGCAGCGCCGAGGCCGCGGCCTTGCGGTCGGCCTCGATCTGGGTGTGGCCGGCGGCGATGATCTCTTCGCGCTGCCGCTGACCTTCCGCCTTCATCTCCTGGATGATGACGGCACCCTGCTCCTGCGCCTCCTGGCGCAGACGGGCGGCCTCGTGGCGGGCCTCGGCGAGCTGAGCCTTGTACTGCTCAAGAACGCTCTGGGCCTCGGTCTGAGCCGCTTCGGCCTTCTCGATGCCACCTTCGATCGCCTCGCGACGCTCGTCCAGGGCCTTGTTGATGGCCGGGAGGAGCTTCTTGTAGAAGACGAAGAAGACAATGCTGAAGCAGATCAGGCCGATGACAATCTCGGGCCAGACCGGAAACAGCGGTGACTGCGGCTCCTCAGCTGCCAGATGCAACATGGTGGACCTTTCGTCGAAAACGTATCGTCAGGTCGCCTGGACTACTTCGGGTAGATGAAGGGCGCGACGAAGCCGATCAGGGCCAGGGCCTCGATGACGGCGAAGCCGAGCAGCATGTTCTGGCGGATGAGGCCGGCAGCCTCGGGCTGGCGGGCGATGGCCTGCACGCCGTTACCGAAGATGATGCCGATGCCGACGCCGGGGCCGATCGCCGCGAGGCCGTAACCGATGGTGCCGATGTTGCCCGTGACGGCTGCGAGAGTCTCAGACATTGATCTGTGATTCCTTCTCTTGAGTGGCCGGTGGAGAGTGCATCCACCGAACGTCTAGGGGGTGTGTCCGGGTGGTGGCCCGGTGTCCTCAGTGCGCTTCTTCGAGCGCCTGGGACAAGTACGTGGCGGTCAGCACGGTGAACACGTATGCCTGGAGCGCCTGGATGAACATCTCGAAGACGGTCAGGGCGAGTGTCACGGCGAACGACGCGGTGGCGTACACCGTGCCGAGCACGCTGCCGAGCATGTACCAGGTCGCGATCGTGAAGACCAGAATGAGGATGTGACCCGCGAACATGTTCGCGAAGAGTCGGACCGCCAGCGTGAAGGGGCGCACGAAGATGTTCGAGACGAACTCGATCGGCGTCAGGATCACGTAGATCGGCTTGGGCAGACCACTCGGCACACACAGGTTACGGATTCCGCCGACGAGACCGTGGTTCCGGAAGGTCACCGACATGTAGACGACCCAGACGAGCAGTGCCAGTCCGACCGGGTAGGCGATGAGCGATGACACCGGGAACTGGGCCAGCGGAATGATCGCCCAGAGGTTCATCATCCAGACGAAGAAGAACAGCGACACCAGCAGCGGGACGAACGGCTCGCCCTTCTTGCCGATGATTTCCTTGGCAATGCCCCGGTGGACGAAGTCGTAAAGGGCTTCGGCAACCAGCTGCAGCTTGCCCGGAACGACCTTGGGCTTGGAGAAGCCGGCCCAGAACAGGCTCAGGATGGCGATCGTTCCGATGATCGCCAGCAGCATCGGCTTGTTGAACTCGACCGGACCGATAGTGAAAATCGGGTCGAAGATGAACGACCACGCGCTCGGGGCTGGGAATCCGCACGAGCCCTGGAACAGGTGGCAGTCAACCTCGAAGGCGAGCGTCTGGGCGTCAGCAGTCACCAGGAGCTCCTTCTGCATGGCGCATGGATACGGCTACCTCGTTGTATCGGAGCGGCTGGCAGCCGCAGGTCGGCACCGGACTGGATTCTTACGGTGAGGAGGCGGCGGCCGGGCCCGAAGCCTCGCGATGAATCAGGCGACAGCCGTGTTGTCCGCGCCCGCAGTACCGCAACCGAGACCGGACGATAGCAGCATGTCGAACAGGGCTTTATCCCGGCCCTACTGGTCATGCTTCCCCTCAGCTCCGCCCGGGGCTTTCCGGGTCTCCGCCTCCGGATCGACGTACAGGGTCTTGCTCCTGGCGTGCAGGACGGTCTGCGTGATGATCCATGCGATCACCGAGGCGACCAGCGAGAGAGCGAAGACCTGGAGGTCGAAGAGCGTCGTGTTCCTGATGCCCATGATGAGGACGAGCAGGAGCACGAGCTGGGCCGAGTAAACCATCAGCCCCATGCCCTGGAAGAGGTGAGGCATGGCCTTGGCGACCCACTGCAGCGCCAGCTGCCCGAGGGCCATGAACAGGATGACCACCAGGCACCCGACCACAGCACCGATCGCCCCCTCGCCACCGGCGAGCAGACCGCCGACAAGCGTGGCGATGGCTCCCACCGCGGCGGTGGGCGTGGCGATGCGCAGTAGTTCGCGCATGTCGGACTGCATGGCGGAGGCTCCACTGGTCTGAGGGGAGGAATGGGGCGTCGTCATGGACGAGCGTAGGCCCGGTCCGCGAGGCGGATTTTCGGGCCAATGGACCGTCCTACTAGGGTCCTTCGGCTCCGTCACCGGGTCTCGTGAACGGTATCACAAACTATTTGATGAGGTCTTTACCTGGAAAGTGTGCCAACTGTCACACATGAGAGTTACTCCGCGCGTGTGTGCACGACAAGGCGGCGCAATGTCTGGTAATGCACCGTGAGTTCCGAATCGTCAACGCGAGGAGTCGATCGAGCGGCGATCCGGGAACCGCGATCGGGCGCCGATCGCGGTCGCGCCGTTGACGCCGGACACCCCGACCGCCACAGGGGCCCGTTCGGCGGCCTCCTCGCCCATCTGAGCGCCCTCCGTGCCCTGTTGGGCCCCGGAGGCGGCAAGGGCCGGCTCCTTGCCCTGAGCGGACGCGGGCGACTCCGGCTCCGTGTCCGCGCTCACCTCGCCGCGGCGGTAGCGCGGCGGCACGAAGCGGTTGGCCCAGTGCGGGGCGCGCGGGGTGAAGCGCGGCATCAGCAGCAGGACGAGGCCCACCGCGCTGGCCGCGATGATGACGAAGACGATCCACATCGAGGCCGAGTGCACCGAGTAGCCGACGGCGCCGAAGGCGATGAGGGCCGACCAGAAGTACATGATCAGCACGGCCCGGCTGTGCGAGTGGCCGATCTCCAGCAGCCGGTGGTGCAGGTGGCCCCGGTCGGCGGCGAACGGCGACTGGCCGTTCCAGGTGCGCCGGACGATGGCGAGGATCAGGTCGGCGGCTGGGATCGCGATGATCGTCAGCGGCAGTACCAGCGGGATGAAGACCGGGAGCATCGCGTGGGTGGCCCCGCGCTCGCTGCCCTCGAAGAAGATCTTCATGTTGTCCGGGTCGACCTGGCCGGTGACCGAGATCGCGCCCGCCGCCAGCACCAGGCCGATCAGCATCGAGCCCGAGTCGCCCATGAAGATCCGCGCCGGGTGCATGTTGTGCGGCAGGAAGCCCAGGCACATGCCCATCAGGATCGCCGCGAAGAGCGTCGCGGGGGCCGCCGCCTCGATCCCGTACCCCATCCAGAGGCGGTAGGCGTACAGGAAGAACGCCGTCGAGGCGATGCACACCATGCCCGCCGCCAGCCCGTCCAGGCCGTCGACGAAGTTGACCGCGTTGATCGTGATGACGACCAGCGCCACCGTGAGCAGCGTGCCCTGCCACTGGGTGAGGGCGACCGTGCCGACGCCGGGGATCGGCAGCCACAGGATCGTGAGCCCCTGGATGACCATGACGGCGGCGGCGATCATCTGGCCGCCGAGCTTGATCAGGGCGTCGATCTCGAACTTGTCGTCGAGGACGCCGATCAGCCAGATCAGGGCGGCGCCGGAGAGCAACGCCCGCGGCTCGTTGGAGAGCTCGAAGACGCCCTTCAGGTTGAAGAGGTGGTCGGCCACGATCAGCCCCGCGCACAGCCCGCCGAACATCGCGATCCCACCGAGCCGCGGTGTCGGCTCCCGGTGGACGTCGCGCGCACGGATCGCGGGCATCGCCCCGACCGCGATGGCGAACTTCCGCACCGGTCCGGTCAGCAGATAGGTCACCGCCGCCGTGACACAGAGCGTCAGCAGGTAATCACGCACGGGCTGCCCCACAGAATTCGCCGGCCATCTGAGCCCCACACCCTAGTCCCTGGAACAAGGACTCCACGGTACGGGAGATGGTTGCACCACCCTCGACTACCCCGGGTAGGGAGGATTGCGCAGGACCAGTTCACGGACCTCCGCCGCGATCGGGCTCACATCGCCCGGCTCCCGCACGGCCGCTCCGAACAGGGCCGCGATCCGGGCCATGTCCCCGTCGTCCATCCCCTGGGTGGTGACGGCGGCGGTGCCCAGGCGGATGCCCCGGGCGTCCCCGTACGGCAGCGCGCAGGTGTCCAGGACCACACCGGCCGCCGCCAGGCGTTCGCGGGCGGTGTGGCCGTCGACGCCGAGCGGGGCCGGGTCCGCGACCACGAGGTGGGTGTCGGTGCCGCCCGTGGTGACCTCGAAGCCCTCCGCCTCCAGGCCCGCGGCGAGCACCCGGGCGTGGGCGACGACCTGGTGCGCGTAGAGCGTGTACGCCGGTGTCTCCGCCTCCCCGAACGCGACCGCCTTCGCCGCCACCGTATGCATCTGCGCGCCGCCCTGGGTGAACGGGAACACCGCCCGGTCGACCCGCTCGGCCAGCTCCGCGCCGCACAGGATCATGCCGCCGCGCGGCCCGCGCAGCACCTTGTGCGTGGTGGCGCAGACCACATCGGCGTACGGGACCGGGCTCGGCGCCGCTCCCCCGGCGATCAGGCCCATCGGGTGGGCGGCGTCCGCGATCAGATAGGCGCCGACCTCGTCGGCGATCTCCCGGAACAGCTCGTAGTCGGGGTGGCGGGGGTAGGAGATCGAGCCGCAGACGATGGCCTTGGGACGGCGGGCGCGGGCCAGTGCACGGAGCCGGGTGTAGTCGATGAGCCCGCTCTCCGGGTCCACCCCGTAGCCGACGAAGTCGAACCAGCGGCCGGAGAAGTTGCCCGGCGCCCCGTGGGTGAGGTGGCCCCCGTACGGCAGTCCCATCGCCAGGACCGTGTCCCCGGGTCGCAGCAGCGCGGCGTAGGCGGCGAGGACGGCGGAGGAGCCGGAGTGCGGCTGGACGTTGGCGTGTTCGGCGCCGAAGAGGGCGGTGGCCCGGCGGACCGCGATGCGTTCGGCGGCGTCCGCGTGCTCGCAGCCGCCGTGGTGGCGGGCGCCCGGGTACCCCTCGGCGTACTTGTTGGCGAGGGGGGAGCCGAGGGCGGCGAGGACCGCGGGCGAGGTGAAGTTCTCGGCGGCGATCAGCTGGAGGGTGTCGGCCTGTCTGCCGGTCTCCGCGAGCAGGACCCCGGCGACCTCCGGGTCCTGGCGGAGCAGGGCGCCGAAGTCCTGGGGCAGGGCGTCGGGCGCGGGCGACACGGCTGCGGGTGCGGCGGGAGAGGTGACCGGCATGGGACGGCTCCGGGCCTGGAGGTGGGTGCGCCGGCGAGGGGTGCCGGTGTCAGCTCCAACGTACGCCGGGGCGGTGCGCTGTGCCCGCTGTCGCGGGGCGCTGTACGCCGGTCGGCGCACCGGCCCTCGGTACGGAGCGGGTGCGCCGCTCAGTGCGGGGCGCGGACGCCGGTGAGCGCGGTGACGACCGGGTCGAGGGCCTGGTTGATCTCGTCGCCGATGGAGCGGAAGAAGGTGATGGGGGCGCCGTAGGGGTCGTACACCTCGTCCGCCTCGGCGGTCGGGGCCAGCAGCCAGCCGCGCAGTGCGGCGGCGGCGCGCACCAGGGCGCGGGCGCGCTCGACGACGCCCTCGTCGCGGGGGTCGGGCAGGGTGGCCGGGTCTATGGCCCGCACCAGCCGGGTGAACTCCTTGAGCGTGAAGGTCCGCAGGCCCGCGGAGTGGCCCATGGAGATGACCTGGGCGCGGTGGTCGCGGGTGGCGGTCAGGACCAGGTCGGCGCGGATCACGTGCTCGTCCAGGAGCTCGCGGCCGACGAAGCCGCTGGCGTCCGCACCGAAGTCGGCGAGGACGACCTCGGCGTTCGCCTCCATGGGCGCGCCTTCATGGCCCCAGGTGCCGGCGCTCTCCACGATCAGGCCGCCGCTGAGCGGGTCGCCGAGGCGGTCCACCAGGGCATGGCGGGTCAGCCGCTCGGTGATCGGCGAGCGGCAGACGTTGCCGGTGCTGACGTGGAGGATGCGGAAGGTGTCGGTCCGCCCCGCTATGCCACGCCCCTCGGGGGCGGTCAATTGGCCACCTCGAGGTCGGGGACCACCTTGCGCAGCTCCTCCGCGGAGAGGGCGCCGGCGCGCAGCAGGACCGGGGTGGCGCCGGTGACGTCGACGATCGAGGACGGCACGATGCCGGGCGTCGGGCCGCCGTCGAGGTAGACGGAGACGGAGTCGCCGAGCATGCCCTGGGCCGCGTCGCAGTCCTCGGGCGAGGGGTGTCCGGTGAGGTTGGCGCTGGAGACGGCCATCGGGCCGACCTCGGTGAGGAGCTCGATGGCGACCGGGTGCAGCGGCATCCGGATGGCGACGGTGCCCCGGGTGTCGCCGAGGTCCCACTGGAGCGAGGGCTGGTGCCGGGCGACGAGGGTGAGGGCGCCGGGCCAGAAGGCGTCGACGAGCTCCCAGGCCTCCTCGGAGAAGTCGGTGACCAGGCCGTGCAGCGTGTTCGGCGAGCCGATGAGGACGGGGGTGGGCATGTTGCGGCCCCGGCCCTTGGCGTCCAGCAGGTCGGCGACGGCCTCCGAGGTGAAGGCGTCCGCACCGATCCCGTACACGGTGTCGGTGGGCAGCACGACCAGTTCGCCCCGGCGGACGGCGGATGCTGCCTCGCGCAGGCCCGTGGTCCGGTCGGTGGCGTCGTTGCAGTCGTATCGCCGAGCCATCAGCCGGCCTCCTCGGACAGGTGCGGGTACGGGTGGTGGTGCCGGGGGCCGGTCACGGCATGGCCTTGCGGGCGGTGGCGAACCGGGGCCGCTTGTTCAGGTCGGGGTGGTCGGCGGCGTCCGCCCAGCCCCGCTCCTCGGTGAAGATCCACGGCACCTGGCCGCCCTGGGTGTCGGCGTGCTCGATGACGACGAGGCCGCCGGGGCGCAGCAGGCGGTGGGCGGTGCGCTCGATGCCGCGGATGGTGTCGAGGCCGTCCTCGCCGGAGAACAGGGCCATCTCCGGGTCGTGGTCGCGGGCCTCGGGGGCGACGTACTCCCACTCGGTGAGCGGGATGTAGGGCGGGTTGGAGATCACCAGGTCGACCTGGCCGTCGAGCTCGGGAAGGGCGCTCAGGGCGTCTCCGCGGTGGACGGTGACCCTGGACCCCTCGGCGTTCTTCCGCGTCCACCTGAGGGCGTCCTCGGAGAGCTCCACGGCGTGCACCTTGGAGCGGGGGACCTCCTGTGCCATGGCGAGCGCGATGGCGCCCGATCCGGTGCACAGGTCGACGACGACGGGCTCGACGACGTCCATGGCGCGCACGGCGTCTATCGCCCAGCCGACGACCGACTCGGTCTCGGGCCGGGGCACGAAGACACCGGGTCCGACCTGGAGTTCCAGGTAGCGGAAGAAGGCGCGGCCGGTGATGTGCTGGAGGGGTTCGCGGGCCTCGCGGCGGGCGATCGTCTCCCAGTACCGGGCGTCGAAGTCGGTGTCGGGCACCGTGTGCAGCGCGCCCCGCTTCACCCCGTGGACGAAGGCCGCGAGTTCCTCGGCGTCGAATCGCGGTGAGGGGACACCGGCGTCGGCCAGCCGCTGGGTGGCCTGGGCCACCTCGGCGAGCAGCAGGTTCATCGCGGTTCTCCGTACGGGTTACGGGTGTGCGGGGCGGGCGGGTCGCTTACGCGTTGGCGAGCTTGGCGGCGGAGTCGGCGTCGACGCACGCCTGGATGACGGCGTCGAGCTCTCCGTCGAGCACCTGGTCCAAGTTGTACGCCTTGAAGCCGACGCGGTGGTCGGAGATGCGGTTTTCCGGGAAGTTGTACGTACGGATCTTCTCGGAGCGGTCGACGGTGCGGACCTGGCTGCGGCGGACGTCGGAGGCCTCCTGCTCGGCGGCCTCCTGGGCGGCGGCCAGCAGCCGGGAGCGCAGGATGCGCATGGCCTGCTCCTTGTTCTGGAGCTGGCTCTTCTCGTTCTGGCAGGAGGCGACGACGCCGGTCGGCAGGTGCGTGATGCGGACGGCGGAGTCGGTCGTGTTGACGGACTGCCCGCCGGGTCCCGAGGAGCGGTAGACGTCGATGCGCAGGTCGTTGGCGTGGATCTCGACGTCGACCTCCTCGGCCTCGGGGGTGACGAGCACGCCCGCGGCGGAGGTGTGGATGCGGCCCTGGGACTCGGTGGAGGGCACCCGCTGGACGCGGTGCACGCCGCCCTCGTACTTCATCCGGGCCCAGACGCCCTGGCCGGGCTCGGTGGCGCCGTTGCCGCCCTTGGTCTTCACGGCGACCTGGACGTCCTTGTAGCCGCCGAGCTCGGACTCGGTGGAGTCGATGATCTCGGTCTTCCAGCCGACGCGCTCGGCGTAGCGCAGATACATGCGCAGCAGGTCGCCGGCGAACAGGGCGGACTCGTCGCCGCCCGCGCCCGCCTTGATCTCCAGGAGCACGTCCTTGTCGTCGCTGGGGTCGCGCGGGACGAGGAGAAGGCGGAGCTTCTCGGTGAGCTCGTCGCGCTGCTTCTCCAGGTCCTTGACCTCGGCGGCGAAGTCGGGATCGTCCGCGGCGAACTCGCGCGCGGTCTCGATGTCCTCGCCGGTCCGCTTCCAGGCCCGGTACGTGGAGACGATCGGGGTCAGCTCCGCGTAGCGCTTGTTGAGCTTGCGCGCGTTGGCCTGGTCGGCGTGGACCGACGGGTCGGCGAGCTTCGTCTCGAGACCGGTGTGTTCACCGATCAGTTCCTCGACCGCCTCGAACATGCGGGGGCTCCTGGTGGGTTACGTCTGCGGGCCTGCTGGAGGGCGTACTGCCCGGTGGGGCGTCCGGTGGGGGTTCCCCCGGACGCCCGACCGGAAAAACGCCGGCTCCGACGCCCCCGGGAAGAGGGCGCCGAGAACCGGCGCAGTGGCTCGCTACTTGCTGGCGGAGCCGGCAGCCTTGCCGAAGCGGGCCTCGAAGCGGGCCACGCGGCCGCCGGTGTCGAGGATCTTCTGCTTACCCGTGTAGAACGGGTGGCACTCGGAGCAGACGTCGGCGCGGATGGCGCCGTTGTCGAGGGTGCTCCGGGTGGTGAACGACGCACCGCAGGTGCAGCTGACCTGGGTCTCGACGTACTCGGGGTGGATGTCGCGCTTCAAGGTGTCTCCTAGTTTCGGGAGGGCGCCGGGTCGTCCGCGCGGATTGCGCGGCCGTGAACCGGGGCCGACGTACCAGTCTGCCAGGACCGGCCGTATCTCCCAAAACCGGGGGCGGACCGCAGGTATTCCCCGACGGCCCGCGCACGGAGCGTGACCGGTGGGGGTTACCCGACGACCTTTCCGGCGTCGCCCTTGTCGCCGGCCGACTTCTCGGTGGCGGCGGCGGGGATCGGCCGGTCGTTCTTGAGGGCGGTCCAGACCTGCCGGCCGGCCTTCTCCTGCGGGAGGACGCGGTTCGGGTCGGCCGGGTCGTACTCCACGGGCAGGGTCACCATGTGGACGTTCTTCGCGTTCAGCCCCTTGAGGCCGTTGGCGAAGCCGGTGAGCTTCTTGACCGAGCCGAGCCCGGAGTCGGTGGTGACGGCCTTGGTGGCGGCGTCCGCGAGGCCGTACAGCTTCGCGGGGCTGGAGAACACCCCGACGCTCCTGGCCTGTTGCATCAGCGCCTTGATGAACGCCTGCTGGAGCTGGATGCGTCCCAGGTCGCTGCCGTCGCCGACGCTCTTGCGGGTGCGGACGAGGCCGAGGGACTGCTCGCCGTTCAGGGTGTGGGTGCCCGGCTCGAGGTCCAGATGGCTCTTGGAGTCGTCGATCGCGGTCTTCGTGGTGATCTCGACGCCGCCGAGCTCGTCGATGAGCTTCTTGAAGCCGGTGAAGTCGACTTCCAGGTAGTGGTCCATGCGGATGCCGGACATCGACTCGACGGTCTTCACCGCGCAGGCGGGTCCGCCGACCTCGTAGGCGGTGTTGAACATCGCCCGGTGCTCGGCGCCGACGGGGTCGCCCGTCGTGTCGCTGACGCAGGCGGGGCGCTCTATCAGGGTGTCGCGCGGGATCGAGACGACGCTCGCGGTCCTGTGGCCCTTGTCGACGTGCACGACCATCGCCGTGTCGGAACGGGCCGCACCCTCGTCGGCGCCGTACTTCCCGTTGTCACCGGAGCGCGAGTCGGACCCCAGCACCAGGATGTCCTGCGAGCCGTTGTCCACGTCGTCGGGACGGTCGGCGCCCAGCTTGGCGTCGATGTCGATGCTGGAGAGGTTGCCGTCGAGCTTCATGTACGCGTATCCGAGCCCGGCCCCGCCGACGACCACGACCCCCGCCACCGTCCAGGCCGTGACGACCTTGGCGCGGTGCCTGCGGGAGGGCTTCCTCCGTCGGCTGCCGGTGCCGCGTATGTGGCCCGTGCTCCTGCTCTGCTCGCTCACGCGTCTCCCTCGTCACTCCTGTTGCCCGTCTGCCCCCTGACGTGGTGGTCCACGCGCGGTCGGCCTCTCCTGTAGGACGGCCGAAGCACCAAGAAGGGTTGCATACGCGCCGGTGGCCCCCGTCGGACGACGGGGGCCACCGGGCTTTCGGGAGAACGTGCCGTGAGACGGCGTTCACCTGGGGTTTCGTATGCGGCGCAGCCGTCGTGCGAGCTGCTCCCCGGCCGTCGCCGGTGTGGCCAAGGTCTCGGGCAGGGCCCGGGTCAGCCGAAGAGGTTGTAGTTGTTGGCTCCGGTGCCCAGCAGCTTGCGGGCGCCGAACATGCCGCTGCCGGCCTTGCCGGTGCCCGGGTAGAGGTACAGCTCCCCGGACTTCACCCTGACGATGATGTCCGCGTGGCCGTCACCGGTGAAGTCGCCGGTGGTGACCAGGGCCGTGGCCACGTCCCAGGTGCGGACGAGGACCTTGGGAGCGAACGGGGCGCTCGCCTTGCCGGTGCCCTTGAAGAGGTACATCTTCCCGCCGCTGCCCCGGGCGACGATGTCGGCCTTGCCGTCGTTGGTGAAGTCACCGCTGCCGCGGACCATGTTGTAGTTCAGGCCGCCGCCGCCGATCTTGATCCGGGCGGCGAAGTTGCCGTCGCCCTTGCCCGGGTACAGCCAGAAGCCGCCGGAGGAGTCGGTCGAGACGATGTCGGGGTGGCCGTCGCTCGTCAGGTCGCCGGGCGCCAGGATCTGCTTGCGGGTGCCCCAGCCGGTGGCCAGCCGCTTGGTCTCCCATGCGTCGACCGCCGTGTTGTACCACTGCCAGTACAGGTTGCCGTCCGTGCCGCGGACGAGCAGGTCCTGGTTGTCGTCCCGGTTCAGGTCCGTCTGGAGCAGGACGTTGATGTCGCCCCAGCCGCTGCTGTACGTGGCCTTCGTCATGCCGGTGCCGGTCGACTTGAACTGGTACATCGTCTTGTTGGACGCGTTACGGGCCATCAGGTCCGCACGGTGGTCCCAGGTCATGTTGGTGTCGTAGGCCCGCGCGTTGATGGCGGGCACATAGGTGCTCACCTTGGCGAAGACGCTGTACGCGCCCTCTCCGACGCAGTCCTGGATGCCCCATGACACGATGCCGGCCAGCTTGCCGCCGATCACCAGCGGACCGCCGGAGTCGCCGTTGCAGGCCCCGACGGTCTCCGCGTCGGTCGCGCCGGTCTTGCCCGCGCAGACCATGTGGCCCGCCACGAAGGAGCTTCCGTACGAACCGCGGCACGCCGCGTCCGAGACGATCGGCAGCGTCGCCGAGCGCAGGGTCGTGGAGATGTCGTCGTTGGTGGACGTGGTGCGGCCCCAGCCGTAGACCTTGGCCTGGGTGCCCGGCGCGTACAGGCCCGTGTCCGTGTTCGCCATCACCGGGAGGGGCTTGGCCGCGACCGGGTCGAAGAGGGTGAGGACCGCGACGTCGTTGTCGGCGGCTCCCTGTACGTCCTTGTAGAGCGGGCTGTTCCACTGCCGGTAGGGCCAGGACACGGTGCCGCTGCTGTTCGGCTCGGTGGAGGTGCTGCCGGTGACGACCACGCCGTTGGCGTTCCAGTCGAAGCCCTTGACGCAGTGCGCGGCCGTGGCGATCTTCGTGGGCGCGATGACGACGCCGCCGCAGAAGAAGCCGGTGTCGTCGGTCTCGTCGCCCGGGGTTCCCCGGTCGTCGTAGTACCAGAGCTGCGCCATCCACGGGGCGCCGCTGATGGGGGTCTGCGTGCCGCCGATGACCATCGGGGCGGCGGTGCCCGGGTCGTCCCCGGCGAACTTGGCGGGCGGGAGGACCTCGCGGTCCGCCACCGCCGAGTCGGCCACGCGCTCGCGCAGCTCCGACTCCGGCGGGGCGACGGGGCGTTCGGGCGCGGCCGTCGGCAACGCGGGCGCGGGCTCCCCGGCCTGGGACGTGGACATCGTCAGCCCGGTGCCGACAAGGGCGAGGACGGTGACGGCCGCCGCCGGAACGGCGAGTCTGAGCCGGCGCGCGTGCCGGCCCCCCGTGGTGCGTATATGCACGCGGTGATCCTTCGGATAGGAACCGGCGGCACAGGAGAAGCCCCGCCGGTCGCGAAACGGCGGGGGTGCACGAACTGGCTGCGACGCAGGGCGGAACGCCGCAGGGCTCACGCCTCTGCCGTTCCGCCTCGATGGCCCCCCACCTCAACTGGCCCAGATTTTACGTGAGCAACAACAGAAGGGGAATGTGTGGAGAAAGAAAAGAAGAAGAAAAGGGAACCACAAGGGACGAAAAAGGACTCCGCCCCTCACCGAAGTGAGAGGGCGGAGTCCTTGAAGAGCTGACCGGGTCCGTGGAGACCTGACCGGCCCGACGCGCGGTCGGTCAGTCGTTGTTTCCGCTGCCCGGCGTCGTCTTCTGGATCTGGAGCAGGAACTCCGCGTTGGACTGGGTCTTCTTCATCCGGTCCAGGAGGAGCTCGATCGCCTGCTGCTGGTCGAGCGCGTGGAGCACCCGGCGCAGCTTCCAGACGACCGCCAGCTCGTCGGTGCCGAGCAGGATCTCTTCCTTACGGGTGGAGGACGCGTCGACGTCCACCGCCGGGAAGATGCGCTTGTCCGAGAGCTTCCGGTCGAGCTTGAGCTCCATGTTGCCGGTGCCCTTGAACTCCTCGAAGATCACCTCGTCCATGCGCGAGCCGGTCTCGACGAGCGCGGTGGCCAGGATGGTCAGCGAGCCGCCGTCCTCGATGTTGCGCGCGGCGCCGAAGAAGCGCTTCGGGGGGTACAGCGCGGTCGAGTCGACACCACCGGAGAGGATGCGGCCGGAGGCCGGCGCCGCGAGGTTGTACGCGCGGCCCAGGCGGGTGATCGAGTCGAGCAGGACGACCACGTCGTGACCCAGCTCCACGAGACGCTTGGCGCGCTCGATGGCCAGCTCGGCGACGGTGGTGTGGTCCTCGGCGGGACGGTCGAAGGTCGAGGAGATGACCTCGCCCTTCACCGACCGCTGCATGTCGGTGACCTCTTCCGGACGCTCGTCGACCAGGACGACCATCAGGTGGCACTCGGGGCTGTTGACCGTGATCGCGTTGGCGATGGCCTGCAGGATCATGGTCTTGCCGGTCTTCGGCGGGGCCACGATCAGCCCGCGCTGGCCCTTGCCGATCGGGGCCACCAGGTCGATGATCCGCGTCGTCAGGATGTTGGAGTCGGTCTCCAGACGGAGCCGGTCCTGCGGGTAGAGCGGGGTCAGCTTCTGGAACTCGGGGCGGCCGCGGCCGGATTCCGGCGCCATGCCGTTGACCGAGTCGAGGCGGACCAGCGCGTTGAACTTCTCGCGCCGCTCGCCGTCCTTGGGCTGGCGCACCGCGCCGGTGACGTGGTCGCCCTTGCGCAGGCCGTTCTTGCGGACCTGGGCGAGCGAGACGTACACGTCGTTCGGGCCCGGCAGGTAGCCGGAGGTACGGATGAACGCGTAGTTGTCGAGGATGTCCAGGATGCCCGCGACGGGGATCAGCACATCGTCGTCGGCCACCTGCACGTCGCTGGCGAAGTCGTCGCGGCCACGGCGGCCACGGCGGTCGCGGTAGCGGCCACGACGGCCGCGACGGCCGCCCGCCTCGTCGTCGAAGTCGTCCTGCGGACCGTTGTCACGGTTCTGCTGGCCCTGGCCCTGGCTCTGCCCCTGGCCCTGGCGCTGCGGGCGCTGCCCGCCACCGCCCTGCTGGCCCTGGTCGTCGCCCTTGCCCCGGCGGTCGCGCTGACGCTCGCGACGCTCGCCCCGGTCCCCACGCTCACCGCGGTCGCCACGCTCACGGCGGTCGCCACGACGGCCTTCGGCCGTGTCTGCGGCGGCCTCGGCCTTGGCGTCGCCCTTGGGCTCGCCCCGCTCCTCGGACTTCTGCTCGGCCTGGGGCTCCGCCTTGGCCTTGACCTCGGTCTTCGCCTCGGTCTTGGTGTCGGGGCTGCCCGCCTGCGCGGTCGCACGGCGGCGGCGACGCTCGCCCGCGGGCTGCTCGTCGCTGGCCGGCTGACCGGGGATGTCGATCTGCTGCTGGGCCGCGTCCTTCTCGGCAGCGGCGGCCTCGTCCCCGGTGCGCGCCTTGGAGGTCGCGCGGCGCTTCGGCTTGCTCTCCGCCTCGGCGGGGGCCTCTGCGGGCTTGGAGGAGGTCTTGGGGGCGGCGGATCCGCCACCCGCCTGCGCCTCCTTGATGACCTCGATCAGCTGGCTCTTGCGCATCCGCGCAGTGCCCCTGATGCCGAGGCCGGACGCGACCTGCTGCAGCTCGGCCAGGACCATGCCCTCGAGGCCGGTGCCGGAGCGGCGGCGCCGTGCGGTGGTGCCAGTGGCAGCACCTTCGGCGGGCGCGGCGCTGTCGACGTTCTTGTCGGCAGTCACGCCCATCAGATCGGTGGTGTCGCTCACGAAGGGTCCTTCCCTGGAGCGGACGTCGGCCTTCTGGCTCGGCGACCGGTTGTGCTGTCCGACTGCGGTCTGTTGATCTTGCTGGATCGCGGACCTTGCCGGGGCGGTGGTCCGCCGGGTACGGCGGAGAGATGAACGTGCGGGGTCCGGCGCGAGATCCCCCTGCTCGGCCCACTCCTGGACGAGCGAGGGGTGTCGTGCCGGTTCCGGAGCGTGCTCGAAACTGCTCAGGCAGGCTGCTCAGGCAGTTGGGGAGGCTCCCGGAAGAATGGTGGTCCCGGAGGGGGACACGAAGCAACGCGCCTCAAAGACGTCGGTTGCAGACTTGAGGTTAACACTACCGGCTCCAACAAACATTCCCCCTCTCGCTCACCGGTAATCACATGCGGTTACGCGGCCAGCGGCAGTACGCCGGCGCCCGTCGCGTCCAGGGCCAGCCGGTTCGCCGCCCAGCCCTCCCCGGCCAGTCGGGCGACCTTGTCGGCCGATCCCGCCTCCGTCAGCGCGAGGACCGTGGGCCCCGCACCGGAGATGACCGCGGGCACGCCGTCGGCGCGCAGCCGGTGCACCAGCTCGACGCTCTCGGGCATCGCGGGGCCCCGGTACTCCTGGTGGATCCGGTCCTCGGTCGCGGCGAGCAGCAGCTCGGGGCGGCGGGTCAGGGCCTCGACGAGCAGGGCCGCCCGGCCCGCGTTGAGGGCCGCGTCGACGTGCGGGACGGTGCGCGGGAGCAGGCCGCGCGCCGTCTCCGTGAGCACCGGGCGTCCGGGCACGAAGACCACCGGAACGACGGAGTCGGCGGGGTCCATCCTGATCGCCCTGGCCGCTCCGCCGTCCATCCAGGCGAGCGTGAACCCGCCGAGCAGACAGGCCGCGACGTTGTCGGGGTGCCCCTCGATCTCGGTGGCCAGCTCCAGCAGGGCCGTGTCGTCGAGGCGGGCGTCGCCGCCGGTCGTCACGGCGCGGGCGGCGACGATTCCGGCGCAGATGGCGGCGGAGGAGGAGCCGAGGCCGCGGCCGTGCGGGATGCGGTTGGCGCAGACGATCTCCAGCCCGCGGGGCTGCCCGCCGAGCAGGTCGAACGCGGTGCGCAGGGAGCGCACGAGCAGGTGGCTCTCGTCGCGGGGCAGCGTCTGACTGCCCTCACCTGCGATGTCGATGTGGAGCCCGGAGTCGGCGACCCGGACGACGACGTCGTCGTACAGCCCCAGCGAGAGGCCCAGGGCGTCGAAACCCGGACCCAGATTGGCGCTGGTTGCGGGGACGCGCACCCTGACGGCGGCGGCTCGGAACGCGGGACCGGCCATCGGTCGGACGACTCCTTGTAAGGCGGTGGGGATGCAGTGCGGGTGGCTCTGCGGCGGCGGGGGTCTGCGGGGATGGGGGCGGTGCGGAGTGTGCACCGGGCGGTAGGGGATCCGGTGGCCCGCCCCGCGTTCGCCGTCACGACGTATGCCGCACCGCGCGGCGGACCGTCGGGCGGATGTCGGGCGGATGGGGTACAGCTTATCGAAGGAAGGTTCTGTCGCGACATAGGGCGCACAGGAGGCGCACGATGCGTGTCGCCCGCCTCCTATGCGCTCTCCGCCCCGAAAAGAAGGCGGTTGAGCTGGGTTGTCGTGGTCGACCGTGCGGGTCAGACGAGTCCGAGCTTCTCCGCGGCGGTGGCCGCGTCGACCGGGACCGTGACCGGCTGCGGTGCGCCCGCGACGGCCCAGTCGGGGTCCTTGAGGCCGTTTCCGGTGACCGTGCAGACGATCCGCTGGCCGGGGTCGACCTTGCCCTCCTCGGCGGCCTTGAGCAGACCGGCGACGGACGCGGCCGACGCGGGCTCCACGAAGACGCCCTCCTGGGAAGCCAACAGCCGGTAGGCGGACAGGATCTGCCGGTCCGTCACCTCGTCGATGAAGCCGCCCGACTCGTCGCGTGCGGCGAGTGCGTAGTTCCAGGAGGCCGGGTTGCCGATGCGGATCGCGGTGGCGATGGTGGACGGGTCCTTGACGACCTCGCCGCGCACGATGGGCGCGGAGCCCGAGGCCTGGAAGCCCCACATGCGCGGGGAGCGGGTCGAGACCCCGTCGCCGGCGTACTCGGTGTATCCCTTCCAGTACGCGGTGATGTTGCCCGCGTTGCCGACCGGCAGGACATGGATGTCGGGGGCGTCGCCGAGCGCGTCGACGATCTCGAACGCGGCGGTCTTCTGGCCCTCGATGCGGACCGGGTTGACCGAATTGACCAGCGCCACCGGATAGTTGTCCGAGAGCGAGCGGGCCAGGGTCAGGCAGTCGTCGAAGTTGCCGTCGACCTGGAGGATCTTGGCGCCGTGCACGAGCGCCTGGCCCATCTTGCCGAGCGCGATCTTGCCCTGCGGTACGAGGACGGCGCAGACCATGCCCGCGCGCACCGCGTACGCCGCGGCGGAGGCCGAGGTGTTGCCGGTGGAGGCGCAGATGACGGCCTTCGCGCCCTCCTCCTTGGCCCGGGTGATGGCCATGGTCATGCCGCGGTCCTTGAACGAACCGGTGGGGTTGGCGCCCTCGACCTTGAGGTGCACCTCGCAGCCCGTGCGCTCGGAGAGGACCTGCGCCGGAACGAGCGGCGTACCGCCCTCACGAAGCGTGACGACGGGCGTCGTGCTCGTGACCGGAAGCCGGTCCCGGTACTCCTCGATGATGCCGCGCCACTGGTGGGTGCCCTTGCTGGTCATGGGTCCTTTACTCCCCTTCAACACGCATGATGCTGGCGACACCGCGCACGGTGTCGAGCTTGCGCAGCGCTTCGACGGTCCCGGAGAGGGCGGCGTCGGGCGCGCGGTGGGTGACGACGACGAGGGATGCCTCGCCGCCTCCGTCTGGACGTCCCTGCTGGCGCACCGTGTCGATGGATACGCCCTGCTCGGCGAAGACCGTCGCCACCTGGGCGAGGACGCCCGGCTTGTCGGCCACGTCGAGGCTGATGTGGTACCGCGTGACGACCTCGCCCATGGGGCTGACCGGCAGGCGGGTGTAGGCGGACTCGCCAGGGCCGGTGGCCTCGCCCAGTTTGTTGCGGCAGACCGCGACGAGGTCGCCGAGGACCGCGGAGGCGGTCGGCGAGCCGCCGGCGCCGGGCCCGTAGAACATCAGCTGCCCGGCGGCGTCGGCCTCGATGAAGACCGCGTTGTACGCCTCGCGGACCGAGGCCAGCGGATGGCTGAGCGGGATCATCGCGGGGTGCACGCGGGCGGTCACGGACTGCCCGTCGGCGGCGCGCTCGCAGATGGCCAGCAGCTTGACCGTGCAGCCCATCCGGCGGGCGGAGGCGATGTCGGATGCGGTGACCTCGGTGATGCCCTCGCGGTGCACGTCGCCGATCTTCACCCGCGTGTGGAAGGCGATCCCGGCGAGGATCGCGGCCTTCGCCGCGGCGTCGAAGCCCTCGACGTCGGCGGTCGGGTCGGCCTCGGCGTACCCGAGGGCGGTGGCCTCGTCGAGCGCCTCGGAGTAGCCGGCGCCGCTGGTGTCCATCTTGTCGAGGATGAAGTTGGTCGTGCCGTTGACGATGCCGAGCACCCGGTTGACCTTGTCGCCGGCGAGCGACTCGCGCAGCGGCCGCACCAGCGGGATGGCTCCGGCGACGGCGGCCTCGTAGTAGAGGTCACGGCCGTACTTCTCGGCGGCGGCGTGCAGGGCCGCACCGTCCTCGGCGAGCAGCGCCTTGTTCGCGGAGACGACGCTCGCGCCGTTCTCGAAGGCGGTGGTGATGAGCGCGCGGGCCGGCTCGATGCCCCCGATGACCTCGATGACGACGTCGATGTCGCCGCGCTGCACGAGCGCGGTGGCGTCGGTGGTGATCAGTGCGGGGTCGATGCCCTCACGCACCTTCGAGGGCCGGCGGACGGCGACGCCGGCGAGCTCGACGGGCGCGCCGATGCGCGCCGCGAGGTCGTCGGCGTGCGTCGTCATGATGCGCGCCACCTCTGAGCCGACCACTCCACAGCCCAGCAGCGCCACCTTCAGCGGACGCGTACGCATCATCCGACCTCGTTTCTCATACCTAGACCCTCCGGCGACGGGGGCGGCGCCGCGGTGCCGGGCACGCACCCAGCCCCGCTCCTTCTCCCACCCTCCCATCGCCGGAGGGTCATGCTCATGTGTGGACCAGTCTCACTCACCGGACGGGGGATTCTGACCCCCGTCCGGATCCTGAGACGACTATTTCATCAGCCGACATCGAGACGCAGGAGATCTTCCTCCGTCTCGCGCCGGACGATGACGCGTGCCTCTCCGTCGCGCACCGCGACCACCGGCGGGCGCAGCGCGTGGTTGTAGTTGCTCGCCATGGAACGGCAGTACGCGCCGGTGGCGGGGACGGCGATCAGGTCGCCGGGCGCCAGGTCGGCGGGCAGGAAAGCGTCCTTGACCACGATGTCACCGCTCTCGCAGTGCTTGCCGACGACCCGGACGAGCATCGGCTCGGCGTCCGAGGTGCGCGAGACGAGCGCGACGCTGTATTCGGCGTCGTACAGCGCGGTGCGGATGTTGTCCGACATGCCGCCGTCGACGCTGACGTACGTCCGCAGCCCCTCCAGGGGCTTGATCGTGCCGACCTCGTACAGCGTGAACGCGGTGGGTCCGACGATGGCGCGGCCCGGCTCGACGGAGATCCGGGGGGTGCGCAGCTTCGCGGACTCGCACTCGCGGGTGACGATGTCGCTGAGCGCCTTGGCGATCTCGTGCGGCTCGCGGGGGTCGTCCTCGGAGGTGTACGCGATGCCGAGGCCGCCGCCGAGGTCGATCTCGGGCAGTTCGACGCCGTGCTCGTCGCGGATCTCGGCGAGCAGCTGCACCACGCGCCGGGCGGAGACCTCGAAGCCGGCCATGTCGAAGATCTGCGAGCCGATGTGCGAGTGGACGCCGATGAGTTCGAGCCCGTCGAGGGTGAGCGCGCGGCGCACCGCCTCGGCGGCCTGCCCGCCGGCGAGCGCGATCCCGAACTTCTGGTCCTCGTGCGCGGTGGCGATGAACTCGTGGGTGTGGGCCTCGACGCCGACGGTGACGCGGATCTGCACGCGCTGGCGGACGCCCCGGCGCTGGGCGATGTGGGCGACGCGGACGATCTCCTGAAAGGAGTCGAGCACGATCCGCCCGACCCCCGCCTCGACGGCCCGCTCGAGCTCCGCGACGGTCTTGTTGTTGCCGTGGAAGGCGATGCGCTCGGCGGGCATGCCCGCGTCGAGGGCCGTGGCCAGCTCCCCACCGGAACAGACGTCCAGGTTCAGCCCCTCCTCCTGGAGCCAGCGCACCACGGCGCGGGAGAGGAAGGCCTTTCCGGCGTAGAAGACGTCGGCGTCCGGACCGAAGGCGTCGGACCAGGCGCGGCAGCGGGCCCGGAAGTCGCTCTCGTCGAGGAAGTACGCGGGGGTGCCGAACTCCTCCGCGAGCCGGGCGACGGCGATCCCGCCGACGGTGAGCGCGCCGTCGGCGTCGCGGGTGACGGTACGCGACCAGACCTTCTCGTCCAGGACGTTGAGGTCGGCGGCGGGCGCGGAGTAGTGGCCCTCGGTGAGGACGTCGGCGTGGCGGGGTCCTGCGGGGTGTGCGGAGCGGCTCATCGTGATGGTTCTTTCGGGTCGCTTCTGAATCGCGTCAGAGGTGTTCGGGCGCACGGATGCCGAGCAGGGACAGGCCGCCTGCCAGCACCGTCCCGGCGGCTTCGGCGAGGGCGAGCCGGGCACGGTGGGCGGCCGAGGGTTTCTCGTCACCGGCGGGCAGGGACGGGCAGGAGTCGTGGAAGTCGAAGAACGCGTGCGCGACGGCTTCCAGCTGCCGGGCGACCCGGTCGGGCGCACGGTGACGGGCCCCGGCGAGCAGGATGCCGGGGTGGTCGGCGATGAGGTCGAGGAGGGGGCGGGCGCCGCCTTCGTACGCGGGCGGCGTGGCGGCCCCGGTGGGCGCGGCGGGCTCGGCGGTGAAGCCGAGGAGTGCGGCCCCGCGGGTGAGGGCGCGGGCCCTGGCATGGGCGTGACGGACCAGGAAGAGCGGGTTGGCCTCGCCCTGGACGAGCAGTTCGGGGCCGAGGGCGGCGCGGTCGTGCCCGGCGGGCCGCAGCAGCCCCCAGCGGGCCGCGTCGGGGCCGAGCCGCTCCAGCAGCTCCGCCGCGGTGGCCCCGGCGGGGACGGGCCGGATCCCGGTGAGCGGCACGGGGGGCGTCCCGTGCGCGTCGACGGTGACGCCGAGGCGGGCCCAGTCCGGGTCGGCCGCCTCCTCGCAGCTGGTCCGGACCCGGGCGCCCTGGGCGATGACGAGCCGGCGCACGGCATGCGCGGTGACGGCGGCGCGCACCTCCCGCGCGTGGTGGAACTGGAGGATCTCGTCCCGGAGCGCGTCCCCGTGCCCGTACGCGATGCCCTGGTGCCGTACGGCGTCGAGCACGGCCCGGTCGCTCTCGGCCGGGGTGTCGAGGGTGAAGCTCAGGAACCCCGGTCCGGTGATCTCGACCCGCCCGATGCCGGGCTCGGCGGCGACGCGTTCCCGCAGGATGCGCGCGACCTCCAGGGCGGGCAGCGCCGCGGGTCCGGCGAGCTGGAGCGCGACGGCGCAGGCGTAGTCACCGCTGCCGCCGGGCCGTGTCCTCTCCACCCGCACGCGCGCGGGCACGGGCGCGGGCAACGCATCCTCGGCGACCGCGCGGCGCACGGCGTGCAGCACGGTCGAGGAGAGGTCGGCGGGGGTCACGGGTCAAGCGTAGGTGAGAGAGGGGGGCACTTCGCGACCCTGTTTCGCCATCCGGTCAGCCGGACCCGAATGCGCCGCCCCGGTTTCGCCGCCCGGTCAGCCGGCGGCGCTCCCCGCCCGCCCGGCGCCGCGCCGCCCGTCCACCGAGGGTGCTTCCTCCCCGGTCACCAGCCGGCGCATGATCCGCACCAGCTCGCTCGGCTCGAACGGCTTCGCCAGGAACGCGTCGACCCCGGCCGCCACGCCCGCGTCGACCTCGTAGGGCGTACAGGCGCTGATGACGGCGATGGGGAGGCGGCGGGTCCGGGGATCGGAGCGCAGGCGGGTGGCGGTCTCCAGACCGTCCATCCGGGGCATCACCACGTCGAGGGTGATCGCGTCGGGGCGGACCCGCTCGACCAGGTCCAGGCACTCGACACCATCGGCCGCGGTCACGACCTCGAAGCCCTCCAGCTCGAGATTGACCCTGATCAGCTGCCGGATGACCTTGTTGTCGTCGACAACAAGCACGCGGCCGTACGCCCCTGACACTCTTCGAGAGTAGGTCGGCCGGAGGGGCCGCGTCCGGGTTTTGTCCACTTCCGCCCCGGACGGGTGGACCCCGCCCTCACCGCCCTCCCGGCGAGGAGAACGGGGGTCGCGGCACGGCGGAATACCTGTTCACGGACACACGGTGGGAGCTGGTAGTGTTTCACCCGTCGCAGAGCAACACCGCGATACGCCCCCGTAGCTCAGGGGATAGAGCATCGGCCTCCGGAGCCGGGTGCGCAGGTTCGAATCCTGCCGGGGGCACTCCGGATCAAGGCGCTGACCAGCAGAAATGCGGGTCAGCGCCTTTTTTGTTCGTTCCAGAACAGCACCGGCCTGAAGGTCCGCGCGCGATGAGCGGTGTCAGCTCTCCGACCAGGCACTGTGCGCCGCGTTTGCCCTGAACTCACGTCCGCGCGGGTTCACCTGTCCAGTGACAGGGCGTTCTTGGCCTGCGTGAGGGATGCCTCGGAGGCGGGTCCGCCGGGATTCTCGGTGGCCAGGGCTTGGTTGAGGGTGACGAAGGGACGCATCCGCTGCTCGTAGCGGGAGTACGCGGCGCGGTGATCGCCGTGCGCCTGGGCGAGGCAGTCAGCCAGCACGTGAGCACCCACGAGGGCCAAGCTGGTGCCTTGCCCCGAGAGCGGGGAAGGGCAATAGCCGGCGTCTCCGAGCAGGGCCACCCTGCCGCGCGACCAGTGGTCCATCCGGATGTGGGCGATGGCATCGCAGTAGAAATCGGGCGCGTTCCGGGCGGCCTCAGCCAGGCGGGGCCCTTCCCATCTCAGGGAAGCGAGCTTGTCGGCGACGAGTTCCCGAAGGGCGGTGCCGCCGCGAAGATCGTGGGCCAGAGGCGCGGACTGGAAGCCGAAGGCGATCCTGAGCTCGGTGTTGTCGCGCACGGGCATGATGCCGAAGCCCGCGTCGCCATCCCGTAGCCACACCTGCCAGTCGTCCAGTGCGAGGAAGTTGTCCGCGCTGAACACGGAGAGGTAACTGCCCAGGTGATGGGCGAAGCGGTCCTCGGGGCCGAAGGCCAGGCGTCGTACGGTCGAGTGCAGGCCGTCGGCCCCGATCACCAGGTCGAAGCCGCGGGACGCTCCGTGGGCGAAGTCGACGCGCACGCCGGTCTCGTGCTCATCGAGCGCGGTGACGCTGTCACCGAAGAGGTACTCGACGTCTGCGCGCGTGTGTTCGTGCAACATCCGCACCAGGTCCTCGCGCAGCAACTCGATGTCGTCGCTGTCGAGCCGGCCGCTGCTGAAGGTCGCCTCGGTGGAGCGATCGACCTCCCGGCCCTCGGGGTCGAGGATCGACATGCCACGCATCCGGGTGCGCACGCGTCGTGCCTGTTCCAGTAGGCCCATTCGCTCGGCGACGTCGAGCGCGACACCACGGACGTCCACGGCCTGGCCGCCGGGGCGCGGACTCGGGGCGCGTTCGACGACGGTGACCCCGAAGCCGTGGCGGCAGAGCCAGTAGGCGAGCACCGGCCCGGCGATTCCGCCGCCGGAGATGAGAACAGTCTGCATGGGAAACTCCTTCAGTACGCTGTACGCGCACTGAACGTACGATGTACGCGCAGGGCCTTCAACTGGCCAAAAAGCCCTCTGTACTAGGGCAGCCAGCCTCCATTCGGCGTTCCCTGCTGCTACCTTCTGCACTAGTACAGGCCGGAAAGGTGGCAGGACGTGACGAAGCCCACAGGTGCATCCGTTCAGCCGCCCTACCAGCGGATAGTCGCCGAGGTACGCCGACGCATCATCGACGGTGAACTGGGCCCCGGGGACCCGGTTCCCTCGACCCGTCAGATCGCCAGGGAATGGGGTGTTGCGCTCGCCACCGCCACCAAGGCCCTGACCACCCTGCGCTTCGAGGGCCTTGTCGAGACCCGCCCCCGGATCGGCACCGTCGTCGCCGGAGCCGTCCCCGTCACGCCGCCCCGCAGGCACGCGCCACCCGCCCCACCTGCCGAGCAGGAGCTGACCCTCGACCGGATCGTCCGCACAGCCATCGACATCGCCGATACGGAAGGGCTGTCAGCGCTCTCCATGCGCGGCGTCGCGGCTCGGCTCGGCGTAGCCGCCATGTCCCCCTACCGGTACGTCCCCAGCAAGGACGACCTCGTCCTGCTCGTAGCAGACGCCGCGTTCGGCGAGGAGACCTACCCCGCCGACGCACCCGAAGGATGGCGCTCCCGCATCGAGCTGGGCGCTCGAACCCTGTGGACCCTGTACCGCAGGCACCCGTGGCTGGCCCAGCTCGGTTCCCTCACCCGCCCGTTGCTCGTGCCCAATCTGATGGCCCACGGCGAATGGATGCTGAGTGCCCTCGACTGCCACGGCCTCGACCCCACCACCCTGTTCGACATTCACGTACTGATCTACAGCCACGTTCAGGGCCTGGCAGTGCACCTGGAGTGGGAGGCGCAGGCGGAAGCCTCCACAGGCCAATCTGAGGACCAGTGGATGGACAGCCGAGCCCAAGCCCTGCAGGAACTGGCGGAATCAGGCCGCTTCCCCACCTTCGCCAAGGTGGTCGGAGCCTTCGACGACGGCTATGACCTGCGTCTCGACGCGCTCTTCGAATCCGGGCTCAAGGCACTCCTCGACGGCCTGGCTCCCCTCGTCGAAGGCCAGGAAGCTGTCGCGTAGAAAACGGGCGTCGTCGTGCCACCCCCGAGTGTGCTTCTCGTCCAGGCCAAGTGAGTCGGTTCGCCGCTGTCGACCGGTCCGGTGCCGTCTTTGCCGGCTCGCCCCGGAAGCGGGCGGATCAGTACTTTCCGTCGACCGGGATCCAGCCGGACCAGGTCTCGGGCTGGTAGAACTTGCCGGTGTCGCCGTCGTAGCGCAGGACGCGGAGGCGTACCTTCCCGTTCTCGCGGTAGTCCTTGTTGCAGGTCGCCCAGGTGTTCACACCGAGCTTGTTGACGCAGACCTCCTCGGCGCGGCCGTAGTCGGTGTAGACGCCGACGGCCGCGGACATGCCGTCCTTCTTCGTGTCGCCCGCCCAGACGATGTCTCCGTTGTGCTGGAAGCACCCGCTGGAGCCGTAGACGGAGGTCGAACCGAGGCAGGTGTTGGACGGCGAGGCGGCCTTGGCCGCCGCCACCGCTTCGGCCGACCCGGCCGGCTCCGTCTCCCCTGCCGATTCCGCCGGGGAGGGGACCGTGGTCCCGGGCGCCGGGGCGACGCCTTCGACGATCCTCAGGTCCGCCGGCATCTGCACCTCCTGGGGGCTCACCGGCGCGTCGTCGGCCAGCGCCGGCGTCGCGGTGACGGCCGAGAGGGCGAGTGCCGACGCCCCGGCGAGAACACTCAGCTTCGAGCGCCAGTTTTCACTCATACTTCACTACCCCCGCGCCTGACCTCTGTTGCGAGATCATCAATTACCACATGTGAACAGGATGTGAGACTAAGAGATCGCCGTGATGGATGGAAGAGGCTTCTGTGACGCAGGGGTTCCCTGGTGCGCACGGTGCACTCGTCGACGGCATGACAGGAGGGGCGGGGCCCCCGGGGGGGGGCCCCCCCCCCGGGAATGCCGTTTTGAAACCCCCGGGGGGGGCCCCGCCCCCCCCCCCCCCGGGGTGGCGGCGAAAGAGAGATTAACGCCGGCCACCCCCC
>NZ_JBIRRY010000002.1:490218-871711 GCF_044333935.1 Streptomyces sp. NPDC020884
AGTCTTCCGCGTGTTTTTTTTATGGGGGTTTGGGGGCGGGGGGGGTGCGGGGGGGCCCCGGGCCCCGGCGCCCGCGCCTCCCGGGGGGGGGGCCCCCCGGGGGGGGCCCCCGCCCCTCCTGTCATGCCGTTGTTCAACGCACGGGAGGCTCCGCGGCCCGCTCCCCCTCGGTGATGCCGGAGAACGAGAGATCCAGCGCGCACTCCGCCGGGATCTCGGCGGCGGACGTCGCGCACTGCGCGGAGCCCGTCGCGTGCTGCCCGTCCATCTCGGGTGGGCCCGCCTGCCGCTTGCCCGTCTCGATGTGGCCCGTCAGGTCGTCCGCGGGGCCGGCCGTCGTCGGGACGGCGGGGCCACCGGCGGGCCGGGTGGCGTCTGCGGTGTCGGACGAGGACGAACAGGCCGCCAGGCCCGTCGCGGCGCACAGGACGAGCGCGGCCGCGACCGCGCCGGTACGAAATCGCATGAAGGTCCCCCTACGCGGACGCTCGGACATCCGAGTCATCAGTTGATCCACGGTGCCACAGCGCACGGGGCGGAGGGCGGAGAACGTGTGAAGAAGGCGCACCGCCGTTCGGGGGCTGGGCACCGTGGGCCCGGGCATCAAGCGCCTGCGCGGAAAGGGCCTCTGCGCATCCATGTGCCCGGGGCCGGGGCGCGGGAGAAGGTGCCGCCGCCTCGGCAGTTACCGCCCTCGGTCCGGATCACCGACCGCTCGGACGAGCTCCGCGCCCTGAAGGCGCACCGGCACCGGGCCGGGGAGGACGGGCATCCCACGCTGGCCATGGTGAGCGGGCTGGGCGGGGTGGGGAAGACCGCGGTCGTGCTGGCCTGGCTGCACACCCTGCGCCCGCACTTCCTCGACAGTCAGCTGTACGCCGACCTGGGCTCGCAGGCGCCGGACGGTCGCGGCGTGAGCCATGGGATGTGACGCCGGGCGCTCCTCCAGCCCTCGTCAAACGGCCGCTCCGTCGAGGAAGTTGTCCAAGAGAACGTTCGGCAACCTACTGAGAACCGCGTTCTCCGTCTGCGTGTCTCTCGCGCGCGCGTGAAGCCTGCCGACAACCTCTGCGAAACGCTCACGCTGGGGAGACGTGGGCCAATGGAGCACAGAAGAAGCCAACGCGTTGCGGCTCAGCTCGCGCCCCCCCGGCCCTTGGGCCGCTGCGGTGAGTTCCCTGCTTCGGGATCGGACTTCGTGCAGGAGCCAGTACGCGTCGGCCAACGTCTCGGCACGCAGGGTCAGCACGCCTCGCCCCGGCACTACCGGCACGTCGTTCAGGACAGCATGCACGCCGTCCTCCCTGGTCGCGAGGAGGAGTGACTGGGGAGCGCAGACGGAGTCCCTGCCAGGGGGTACCAGCCAGGTCTCGGTCCGCGAGACGTACGGAAGGCCCTTGCGCAGTACGTCCGCGGGCGCGAGGAAAGGCACACTGCCTTCCAGAAGCAGCTCTGTCGAGCGAGAGGCATCTTCTCGGGGGCGCGCCGCCTGCCCCATGCGCAGGTGCGTCACCGCGCCGAAGGATCGTTCGGGCCAGGCTTCCCTGTCACGCACCTCGACGGCGAACAGCGCGTCGCTCAGCAACATGGCGCATTCCGCGATGCGCCGGTTCACCGACATCTTTCCCTCTGCTGCCCTCACCGTGCGGAGGAGTGCCGCCCCCGCTCCTGCGGGCGGCAGCGGCACGGGGAGCCCGCGCAGCTCTTTCAGATTGAGAGTGCGTTGCAGCGTGGAGCCTCTGACGTGCCTGTCGCACCAGTCCCGTACATATGACGACCCCAGCCACAGTCTGAGCCAGGCTGCCTGGTCCGGGCCCGTCGTGCGCACCAGCGCGACCGTGCGGGCCACGTTCCATCCCTCGTGCGCCTCCGTGACCAGAGCTGCCTCACCGACTCTCCCCACGAGCACGACGAGTACATCCCCGACCCTCACCTCGCTGCGGGCGTTCGCCTTGTGGATGAGGGGATTGACCCTCCTCGGATCCTCGCTGTGGAGGCGGCCCTCCTGGATGTCGGAGGCTCGGACCATCCCCACGCCGTCGTCCTCGTGGGCGCCGGGCCGTGTGATGCCGTAGCGGATGTCCAGAACCCATGGCAGCCGCTCCAGGGGGGCTGCTCGCCAGCCTCGGGGCAGTCGGCTCAGCCGCTCCTCCAGGGGGTCCGGGCTCACCACTGCTCCAGAAGATCACTCAGCTCGGCCTCCAGCCGGTGGGACCTGTCGAAGAGGCCGTACAGCTCCTGGGTCAAGTCGCCCACCCTCTCCCTGTCGTCGCCGTGTCCGGATTCCGCTACGGGAGCGCCGACACGACGGGAAGGCAGTACGTCGTATTCCTGAGCTGCGATTTCCTCGATCGTCAGCGATCTGCACCAACTGGGCACGTCCTCGTAGGGTTCCTGGTCCTGCGCACCGCGCCAGGATGCGAAGGTGGCCGTGATGCGGTTTCTGGCGTCGCCCGGCAGAACCCGGCGTCCGCGCGCGACCTTGACCGCGGTACCACTGGCGTCGATCAGCAGGGTGTGCCCGGACCGGTCACTCGCCCCCCAGGGGGTGCGGCCCTTCTTGCTGCTGTTGAAGAGCCACAACGTCACCGGGTTGCGTACGTGCGGGAGCAGACCCGCAGGAAGCTCGATCACGCAGCTGAGGGCATCGTCCTCGACGAGGCCCGCACGGATCTGGAGTTCCGCGGACCTTGTGGTGGATGCAGCGCCGGTGGGCAGAAGCAGTGCTCCGCGGCCGGGCCCCTTGGGCGACATCCTGCCCACCACGTGCTGCGCCCAGGCGAAGTTCGCGTTTCCTGCCGGCGGGAACCCATAACGCCAGTCGGGGTGGATTCCCCGGGCCTGCTGAGACCACGCGGTCTGGTTGAAGGGCGGGTTGGCGACGACCACGTCGAAGGTCAGGCCCTGGAACCCACCGTCGGTCAAGCTGGACGCCGGCCCGTGCAGAAAGCCCGGAACGTCGTGCACCGCCAGGTTGATCGCAGCCGTTTCGAGCGCGGCCCGGTTGGAGTCCTGTCCGTACAGAGCCGGATCGCCGGCCTGCCCGTCCCGCGCACGAGCGTACTCATCGGCCTTGAGCAGGAAGCCGCCGGAGCCGCATGCCGGGTCGTAGACACTCTCACCCTGACGAGGTTCCATCAGGCCGACCACGAGTCCGGCCAGGTCCGTAGGGGTGTAGTAGGCGCCCCCCTTGGCCGACCTCTGGACGTGTTCCAGGCAGTCCTCGAACAACGCCGCAAGGTCCGGAGCCGTGGACACGCAGCGCACGAGCGGCTCCAGGTCGGCCCCTCGAACGTCCGTGAGATCAGGCGGCAGGTCCCGCAGTTCAACGTGGCGCGCCTGCCACTCCCACAGGCCGCGCACGACCTCCGACACGACATCCCGGCCGTCCCGCGTCCACAGGCCCCGGCCCAGAACTCCGCTCCAGGCGTGCTCCGCCTGCGACCTCTCCATCAAGTCGTCGCACTCCGCCTCGTGGCGCAGGAGGGCCAGGAGCATGACGAAGTGAACGGCGTCCGGTTGGGGCAACGCGCCGCGCACAGCCTCCAGCGCGCGCGACAGCGACACATTCGACGCTTTCTCCACCTTCGGCTCCTGTCCTTCTCGTGCCACCGACGTACGTGTGCCGGGTTCGCCCCATCATGCCTGTCGGTGCTCAGTCGGACCCCACGTAGGTCAGGACGATGAAGGCCAGGCTGACCACGGCGAGGAACACCATCCCACCGGCCTCCAGCCCCTGGTCCACGCTGCCAGTACGGGCCAACTGCCAGAACGCAGCCGCCAGCGCACAGATCATCCCCAGCGCCACGGCGGACTTCGCCCGGGCCTTCCGCTCTTCCATCTGCCCTCCCGTTGATCCAGACATCACTGAATGACCACAAAGCAGACGTGAAGGCGTATCCCTCAGCCAGCTACCTCACTATCGTACCGCATGCAGCAGTCCGTTTGGGATACGTGCAGCAGTCCGTTGGGAGTGGCTTCGGGCGTCATGATTCCGCCTCAGGCCCCTCGTCCGGCAGGAATCAATGCCGCGATACCCGACTCGGTACTTCGACGATGCCCTGCGAAGCGCCGCCTAACGGATTCCGAAGCTCCCATGACAGGCACGGGCAATCGCGGCCAGCCGATACGATCGGTCGGGGGATTTCTCCGCGGCTGGAAGGCCGCGGATCCCCGGACATCACGGAAGCGGAGCGGGGACGGCGTATGCGGGAAGGCCGCTGGGAAACGGTCACGGAATCCGAGTTCCCGCACGAGCGGCGGGGCCTGGAGGCCATCCGCGCCGAGTTGCCGGACAACGATCCCTGGCGTGCCTGGTCGAACTTCACCTTCACCGCCAACACCGGGCACGTCCGCGAGGTGGACCTCCTGGTCATCGCTCCGGGTGGTGTGCACCTGATCGAACTGAAGGACTGGCACGGCTCGGTCGAGTCCCGCAACGGCTCCTGGTTGCAGACCCGGCCCGGCGGCCGGGCGGTCTCGCACGGCAACCCCCTGCACCTGGCGAACCGGAAGGCCAAGGAGCTGGCAGGTCTGCTGGAGAGCCAGGGCGTACGGGTGTGGGTCTCGGAGGCGGTGTGCTTCACCGACTCCGCGCTGAGGAACCGTCTCCCGGCCCACGACCGGCACGGCGTCCACACCGTCCCGCAGCTCGTCGCGATGCTGAAGGAGCCACCGGCCTACGACCAGCGCCGGATCGACGCGGTGCGTTCGCGTGCCGTGGCCGCGGCGCTGAAGAAGATCGGTATCGCCCCCAGCGACGCCGAGTACAAGGTCGGCCCCTACCTCCTGAACCGCAAGTCCTTCGATTCGGGCCCCACCTGGGCCGACTACCTGGCCAAGCACACTGATCTCCCCGAGGCCGCACGGGTACGGGTGTATCTGCGCGAACGCGGCTCGGACGCCGGTCTGCGGGCCTCGGTGGAGCACGCGGCACGGCGGGAGGCCGCGGTGCTGCGGCGTTTCCGGCACCCGGGAGTCGTGCAGCTGAAGCAGTACGACCCGTCCGGGCACTCCGCGGGCCCCGCGCTGATCTTCGACTACGACCCTCGGACTCTGCGGCTGGACGAGTATCTGCTCCAGCACGGAGCCAAGCTGGACATCCTGAGCCGCATGGCACTGGTACGCCAGCTCGCCGAGACGGTGCGTTCGGCGCACGGCCGACGGATCTACCACCGCAGTCTCGCGGCGCGTGCGATCCATCTGATGCCGCGCCCCCGGGATCCGAACGGCTCGGACGGCGAGGACGCGGGGTGGCTCAGCCCGTTCCTTCAGATCTCCGACTGGCAGATCGCCGTCCAGCGCGGCTCCGAGCAGGGTGGCCCCGGCGGTGGCGACCGTCTCGCGCCCACGACGCTCTCCCGCGCGGGCGCGCACCTCGCCGAGGGCGCGGACCCCTATCTGGCGCCTGAGCTGACCGCGTTGAAGCCCGATCCGGTCGGCCTGGACGTGTACGGGCTCGGGGTGCTGACCTACCTGCTGGCCACGCTCAGGGCCCCGGCCGCCAGCCAGGCCGAGCTGCTGGCCCGGTTCGAGGCGGGCGAGGGGCTGCGCCCCAGCGCGGTCGTGGACGGCCTGTCGGGGTACATCGACGAGCTGGTGCAGGCAGCCACCGCGTATGAGGTGGACGCCCGGCTGTCGTCGGTGGACGAGTTCCTGGAGATGCTGGAGGTCGTCGAGGAGGACCTCACCGAGCCCGTGTCGGCCGATCCGGTCGCACCGCCGCCCCCGACCACCGCCCCGCAGGCCCCCGTACCGGAGAAGGATCCGCTGGACGCGGTGGCGGGCGACGTGCTGGCGGGGCGCTGGGAGGTCCGGCGCCGGCTGGGTACGGGGTCGACGAGCCGCGCCTTCCTGGTGCGGGACCTGCTCGCCGGGCCGGAGGTGCGGTTCTCCAAGTCGCTGGCCGTCCTGAAGGTGGCGCTGTCCGACAGCCGCGCCGAGGTGCTGGTGCGCGAGGCCGAGGTCATGGGGCGGCTGCGCGCCGACTCCCGGATCATCCGTCTCGTCGAGCCGGAGCCTCAGCGCATCGCCCACCGCACGGTGCTGGTCATGGAGTACGTGGGCGACGAGCGCGCCGCCGACCCGGACACCGCCGCCGCGCCGGGCTCGACCCGGGCCAGGCGCCGCGAGGAGACCGTGGCCCGTCAGCTGCGCGACTCCGGCCGTCTGTCGGTGGACCAGCTGGAAGCGTACGGGGACTATCTCTTCGGGGCGGTGGACTTCCTGGAGGGCGAGGGGGTCTGGCACCGGGACATCAAGCCGGACAACATCGCGATCCGGATCCGCCCGAACCGCACGCGTGAGCTGGTGCTGATCGACTTCTCGCTCGCCGGCTATCCGGTGCACGAGACCGGCGCGGGTACCGACGGCTATCTCGACCCGTTCATCGGTACGCTCACCGACCGCTCGGTGTACGACGCGCACGCCGAGCGGTACGCCCTGGCGGTGACGCTCCACGAGATGGCATCGCGCGAGCTGCCACTGTGGGGCGACGGCAAGGTGTCCGCCCGGCAGACCGACCCGAAGCGGGAGCCGTACCCGACCATCGCGGGGGACGCGTTCGACCCGGCGGTCAAGGACGGGCTGGTCGCCTTCTTTCGTACGGCACTCCACCGCGACGCCTCGCAGCGCTTCCGCGATCTCAAGCCGATGCGGGACGCCTGGAAGAAGATCTTCCTCGCCATGGACGAGGCCAAGCCGTCCACCCGCCGCTCCCGGCCGGCCCCGGAGGCCGATGAACAGACATCGGCCCGTCCGCGTACACCCGAGGCGGGGATCGCGGACGCCGAGGAGGACAGTGCGGAGCGGTTGCGTGACCGGCAGGCCGCGCAGGCGGACCGCACCACGGCCGTCTCGGCGTCGGGCCTCGGCCCGGCGGCGGTGTCCTTCGTGTACGGGCTGAAGGTGAACACGGTCGGTGAGCTGCTGGACTACAGCCAGCGGCAGTTGGTGAACGCACCGGGGCTCGGTGCCAAGACCCGCAGGGAGGTGCTGGGCCGGATCAAGGAGTGGCGTCGGCGTCTCGCCGAGCTGCCGGCCGCCCCGCTCACCCCGCAGGGCCGCAAGGAGGCAAGGGCCGAGCTGTCGGCAGCCGAGGAGGCGGTGGCGGGCGAGCTGGCCAATGCCGGGGCGACGGACCCGGATTCGCTGCCGCAGCGCGCGCTGCGCGGAGTCAGCCTGGACGCCCTGGCCACGATCTTCGTACCGGAGCTGAAGAAGGACGGCTCGAACCGCAACGAGTGCGAGATGGTCCGGCTGCTGTTGCGGCTGCCGAACGAGCGCGGTGAGCTGCCGTCCGAGGTCGGCGTCTGGCCGAAGCAGAAGGACGTCGCGGAGGCGCTGGGCCTGTCGGCGGGCCGTATCCCGCAGATGCTGAAGACGCAGCGCACCCGGTGGAAGAGGCATCCCACGGTACGGGCGCTGCGTGCGGAGATCCTGGAGCTGCTGCACACCTCGGGCCGGCTGGCATCGGCGGCGGAGGTCGCGGACGCCCTGGCGGTCCGCCGGGGCACCACGCTCCTGGAACGCGAGCAGCGCCGCGCGCTGGCCCTGGCGGCAGTCCGCGCCGTGGTGGAGGCCGAGCAACTCCTGCCGCAGGAGAGCGAGTTCCGGCACGCACCGAACCGGGACGCGGCAGACGAGGCCATGGCCGCGGGCCTGCTGGCCCTGGAGGTCGGCGAGAACGACGCGCCCCAGACACCGTCCGCACCCGGACTCCTCTACTACGCGCAGCAGCTGGGGCGGGTCGCGGACCGGCTGGCGAAGCTGGACACCCTGCCGACCGCGACGACCGTCCTCACGGAGCTGACGGCGGTCCCCCCTCCGAGCGAGACGGTCGAGTGGGACGAACGCCGACTCGTCGTCGTCGCGGCGGCCGCGTCCCGGAACGCGGGCGCGACGCCCCGGCTGGAGGTCTACCCGCGCGATCTGCCCCTGGTGCGGGCGCTGCGTCTGACCCAGGCGGGGTTGGTCCGCTGGATTCCGGGTGTGCCGGACTCCGACCAGCCGGGCCTGCCTCCCTCCGAGGTCCAGGAGCGGGTACGGGCCCGCTTCCCGGAGCTGCTCAACGAGCGGGGCGAACGCACGCTGTTGAGCGGCGGTCGGCTGACCAAGGCTCTGCGCGACGCCGGGTTCGACCTGGTGCTGTCCACCCGCCAGAGCACCGGCACCCTGCGCTACCTGCCTCGTCGGTCCGATATCGCCTCCAGCTTCCTCTCCTCGGAGGGCCGCCGACAGGCGACCGCCACCATCTCCGCGCGGCGCTACTCCGACGACGCGGAGAACGCCGGCGCCTGGGCGGCCGAGGAACGTCTGCTGGCATCGGCGAGGCGGGACGGCTTCCGCGTGTTGACTGTGCGTACAGCACTCACACGGGATGCCGTACGGGAGTTGACGAGCGACCGCTTCGGTGCCCGGCCGATATCGGTGACCGAACTGTTCCTGAATGCCCTGCACGACCTGGTCGATGCCCGCCCCAAGCCGACCTGGGAGACGATCCTGCGGGCGGATGTGGCTCCGCCGGGTTCGAAGGGCGCGATGAAGTTCGCGGAGTACGCGCGTACCGCGTGGGCGGCGGTCGAGCCGCGTGTGGGCGAGCTGCTGTCCGTGGCGGGTTCCCTGTCCCCTGTCCTCCTCACGGATGCCGGGGTGCTCGCGCGCTACGACGCGATGGGCGTGCTCGACCGGCTGGCGGAGCAGGCGCGGGACGGCCGGGCCGGGCTGTGGCTGCTCTGCCCGCAGAGCGATCCGGCGCGGCCACCGCGGCTGGGACGGACGGCGGTCCCGCACCAGGCGGGGCTGGGCGAGTGGATCCCGCTGCCGGACGGCTGGGCGCTGAACGTCCACCGCGGCGACGAACAAGAGGGCGGCGGCGTACGGAGTACGTCGGCAGTGAACGCGAACGGGACGACGGGAGACGTACAGAAGTGATCGACCGCGAGGGCAAGGCACTGCTGACCGACCTGATCAAGCAGGTGAAGGCGGTCGAGAACGATCTCGACCAGCAGGTGGCGGAGGGCGACAAAATCCTCAAGCCGCTGCGTACGGAGCACGGGAAGGCCTGCGCGACCTTCGCCGTCCCCGCCCAGGCCCCGAAGTGGAACACCTGGCTGGAGGAGCGCGTCGCGGAACTGTCCCCCGAGCGCGCGGAGGCCGTACGGAACGCGGACGCGGTCGCGGGCCGATTGCGGGCGGAGCACGAGGAGGCCCGGAAGCTGGGGCGCACGGCTGCGACCTGGAGCGCGTGGCTGGGCGAGCGGGTCACGCAGGTGGCGGTGGCGTGGGTGCTGGGCACGGTCTTCGTCCGGTTCTGCGAGGACAACCGGCTCGTCCCGGAGCCCTACATCACGGGTCCGGACGCGGAGCGTCGCGACCTGGCGGAGGCCCGGTTCGCCCAGTACGTGGAGGACGAGGCGATCGAGAACCCCACGTACCGGGGGTGGCTGGAGAGGGCGTTCGCGGAACTGGGCGAGGGCCAGGCCGGCAGGCTCCTGTTCGACCGGGAGCGCAACCCGCTCTACCAGATCCCGATCTCGCACGACGGGGCCCGCGCGCTGGTGGAGTTCTGGCGGGAGCGCGCGTCCGGTGACGCGGATGGGTCCGGCGCGGCAGACGCCACTGGTGCGGAGGGGGCCCTTCCACCGCTGGTCCACGACTTCACGGACCCGCTGAACGAGGACGGCACGAAGGGCTGGGACACCCGCTTCCTGGGGGACCTGTACCAGGACCTGTCGGAGGCGGCTCGGAAGACGTACGCGCTGCTCCAGACGCCTGAGTTCGTGGAGGAGTTCATCCTCGACCGGACGATGAGCCCGGTGGTGCGGGAGATGGGCGGCCGGTTCGGCGAACTGAAGATGATCGACCCGACGTGCGGGTCGGGGCACTTCGTGTTGGGCGCGTTCCGGCGGATGGTGAAGCTGTGGGCGGAACGGCAGCCGGGCCGGGATGTGCACGAGCGGGTGCGGGACGCGCTGAACTCCGTGCACGGGGTGGACATCAACCCGTTCGCGGTGGCCATCGCCCGGTTTCGGCTGCTGCTGGCGGCGATGGCGGCGGCGAATGTGCGGACGCTGGCGGAGGCGGGTCGGTACGACTGGCCGGTGCACTTGGCGGTGGGCGACTCGTTGATCGAGGACCGGCAGCAGGAGTTCGATCTCGTCGATCCGGATACGGGTAAGCGGTTGGCAGACTTCTCCTATGCGACGGAGGACCTGGATGACTATCCGGGGATTTTGGAGCGGGGGCGGTATGACGTGGTGGTGGGTAATCCTCCATACATCACTGTCAAAGATAAGAAGCTCAACGCCTTGTACCGAACTTTGTACGCATCATGCTCCGGATCATATGCATTGTCCGTGCCATTCGCAGAGCGATTCTTCCAACTCGCCAAGACGGGGAGAGAAGATGGACACGGGTACGGCATGACCGGTCAAATCACAGCAAACTCGTTCATGAAGCGCGAGTTCGGCGCAAAGCTCATCGAGGAATACTTCGCACATAAAGTCGAGCTCACAGAGGTAATCGATACATCCGGGGCCTACATTCCAGGACACGGCACACCCACTGTGATCCTGGTAGGCCGTCGGCGTGGGGGAGCTGGCAGAGCAGACACGGTGCGGACTGTTCGCAGCATTCAAGGAGAGCCTTCCGCTCCAGCAAATCCAGCAGCGGGGCTAGTCTGGGAATCCATCACAGCGCTAGTCGATTCCCCCGGGTCGGCCAGTCCGTGGGTGTCGGTCGGCAACGTTGACCGGAAACGCTACTTCGGTAAGCAGCCGTGGATTCTTGCCGATGGCGGCCTCGAGATGATTGAAGAGATTAGCCTAAACTCACACAGCGTGATCGCACGGGAGGTGCAGGAGGTCGGTACGGGAGCTGTCACACGGGAGGACAGTGCTTATATGCTTGGGGCCGCCTACATGCGCCGCCACAGGATCGACGCAGATCATCAGCGCCCCCTAGTCGAGGGCACCGACGTCCGCGATTACGTCGTCAGCACCCCTACTGCATCGATCTGGCCCTATTCAAGCGAAACACTTCAGCCAGAGGCCCCACCTCTACTCGCCCAGTCCCTTTGGCCGAATCGCCAGCTATTGCGCAGCCGAGTGGCTTTTGGCATGAGCCAGGTCGAGAGAGGTTTGACATGGTTTGAGTACTCCATGTTTTTCAAAGAGCGTTACAGCACCCCTCTCTCTATCACCTTCGCGGAAGTCTCGACACACAATCATTTCGCCTTGGAAAGAGGCGGAAAAGTCTTCAAGCAAACCGCTCCCGTAATTAAGATGGACAGGAGATCGGAGGAGGAAGCACACATCCACCTATCCTCGCTACTAAACAGCTCCACAGCCGGGTTTTGGCTAAAAATGATGTGCCACAGCAAGGGAAGCGAAGGGTACCAATCGGGAATTAAAACCGAAATGTGGGAACGCTTTTATCAGTTCAACGGCAGCAACATTGCGCGTTTCCCTCTCCCCGCAAACATTCCAACAACGGTTGCCGTTTCGCTTCAGAGATATGCCCAGGATAGTGCAGCAAGCAGTCCGCACGCACTCACCTCTCCGTCATCACCTGCCCCCAATTCGCACCTTTTGAATCAAAATTGCGACAAATGGCACTCCGCCCGCGCTAGAATGATCGCCCTACAAGAGGAACTCGACTGGCAGGTCTACTCTCTTTATAAGCTGCATTCCGAAGATCTCCGGGCCCCCGAAGCCGAGGTCCCCGAACTTGCCCTCGGTGAGCGCGCCTTCGAGATCGTCCTCGCGCGGCGGGTCGAGAAGGGCGAGGCGTCCGGCGAGTGGTTCAAGCGGCATAACTCCACACCCATCACCGAGATGCCCGACCACTGGTCCGACGCCTACAAGGCCGTCGTCCAGAAGCGCATCGACGTCATCGAGACCTCCAGGGCCATCGGCATGATCGAGCGGCCCGAGTACAAGCGGCGCTGGGCCACCGAAGGGTGGGACGTTCTCCAGGAGCGGGCCCTCAAGTCCTGGCTGCTCGACCGGATCGAGAACCGTGACCTGTGGTTCCAGGACGGCCAGCCGACCGTCCTCACCCGCACCCAGCTCACCTCTGCGCTCTCCCTCGACGAGGACTTCATGTCCGTCGCCGAGTTGTACGCCCCCCGCAAGGAGCTGACGACCGTCGTCGCCGATCTCCTCTCCGAGGAGCACGTGCCCTTCCTCGCCGCGCTGCGCCACAAGCCCTCCGGCCTGAAGAAGCGCGCCGACTGGGAACGCGTGTGGGACCTCCAGCGGCTTGAGGACGCCGCCCCGGACGAGCCGGCCAAGCGGAAGATCCGGGACTCGATCCCCGTACCCCCGAAGTACACCTCGGCCGACTTCCTCAAGCCGTCCTACTGGCGGGCGCGCGGCAAGCTGGACGTGCCGAAGGAGCGGTTCATCTCGTACGCCACCGGCCCGATCTCCGGCACCCCCGAGCTGTTCGGCTGGATGGGCTGGGACCACCGCGAGCAGGCCCAGGCGCTGACGACGTACTTCACCAACGAGCACGACCTGTCCACGGAAGAGATGACGCCTCTCCTCGCCGGTGTGCTGGAACTCCAGCCCTGGCTCGACCAGTGGCACAACGAGTTCGACCCGCTGTATGGCAGCAGCCCTGCCGCCTTCTTCGCCGGTTACCGTGCCACCCAACAAGGCGACCGCGGCCTGACCGACGAGGATCTGCGCACCTGGCGCCCCGCCCCGGCCACGCGCGGGAGGCGTGCGACCAGCCGCTGACGTAGCCGATTCCCGAGGTGCGACGTACAGGTGGTCAGGCCTGCACGGTCTATACGTCGTACTGCGGGATATAGATGTTCCGGGTGACCACGGCCAGCTCCTCGGCCTGCGCCTGTGCGACCAGTATCCGGTCGAAGGGGTCGGTGTGCAGTATCGGCAGCCGACCCGCCCGCACGCCGTGGGCAGCGGTGACGGGGATACTCGGGAATCGCAGGTCCCGAACCTGTTCGGCGAGGTCGCCCGGACCTTCGACCTCACCGAGGAACTGCTTGATGGTGACCTCCCAGGGCGACACCGCGCTGACATGAACTGCCAGTTCGGTGTCGATCAGGTCCTTGATGCGGGCGGGCAGGTGTGGGGCGTCCGCCATCCACCACAACACGACACGGGTATCGAGCAGAAGCCTCATCAACGCACCCCGAATGCTTCGGCGATGCTGACACGAGGGTCGTCGAAGGTTGCCGAGATGCGGATACGTCCCCGCAGCGAACCACGCCCGTCCCGGACCATCAGGAACCGTGCCGGTGTTGACGTTGGCACGCGTCGACCCGCCCCACCGACCACGACGGCGCGGCCTCCGATCACCTGCACCAGCGTGCCGGTGAACCGGGGTCCGACAGTCTCCACGGAACGCCGACGCTGTCCGAACCTCTCCCACAGCCACCTCACGGCGCGTTCACCGGGCCCACCGTAAGCCGGGGTCGGACCTCGGCGGTTCGGAGATCGTCCACCCCATGCGCTCCGGCCGTCCGCACGGTCACCACGTCTCCGGCTTGCAGCCGCAGCGTCGGGCCGTCCTCCAGGCCGACGACGAAGAAGAGCCCGCCGGACGCGTACTGCTCGCTCCGTACGCTGTGGACCCTTCGCCAGACTTCTCCGTCTCGTACGCTCTGGCCCACCCGCACGGTCACCGCCGCGACCTCCTCCTCACCTCTCCGGGAACGATGCCCGGGGCCAGAAGCTCAGCCCACACCGTCTTCCCGATGCCGGCCTGCCGCTCGCACACGCCCCAGCGATGAGCCAGTGCCTGCACGATCAGGAGCCCACGCCCGGCCGTGTCCAGGCCCTTGGGCTGCCGTACCACCGGCCGCCCCTCCCCCGCGTCGCTCACCTCCAGCCGCAGCAGCCCGCCGCGCTCCCGGCACTCGATGCATACGCCGACCATCCGGTCTCCGGGCACCTTGACCCTCAGCGCGTTGGTCACCAGCTCCGACAGCACAACCTCGGCGTCTGCGGCAGCAGTTTGATCTGCACGCCACTCGCCGAGCTTGGCACGCAATGCAGCTCGCGCTCGGGAAGCGCTACTGCGGCAACGAACGAGCTGGAAGGTGGAATCGCGGATGCTTGGGTGCTCTGCCATGACGTCCCCTCCTGTTCGGCATGCGTCGAACTAGGTCGGTGATTTGCAGTGTCGTTGGACCCTGCGGGGCAGTAGCCTGCCTGTGCGACAGCCACTTACGCAACGTTGAATGAATATCTGGCGCTTTATTCACTCTTTCTGGAGGTCGCCGGTGTTTCGCTTGAGACTCTGATAGGGAGTGCGTTATGCCTAACGTCAATCCGTCCACTGTGCTCGGCCGCCAACTTGGCGACGAGCTACGCAAGTTCCGCGAGCATGCGGGGCTGTCGACTGCCACCGCGGCCGAGGTTCTCGACTGCACCAAAGGGAAGATCAGCCGCATCGAGAACGGTCATGTCCCAGTGCGTGCACCAGACCTCATCGCTCTCATGGGTGCGTACGGAGTGGAAGACGCGCAGGCGCGTGACCGCCTCGTCGCGTTGGCCCGGCAGGCAAACCGCCGTCGACGTGAGGGTTGGTGGCACAAGTACGACTCTGTCTTGGGTGCCGCGTACCGCGACCAGATTGAGATGGAGGCCATCTGCGACAGCATTCGCACATACGAGGTGCAACTGGTACCTGGGCTTCTTCAGACAGCAGAGTATGGGCGTGCTGTAACAGTGGCCTCGCGCGCCTGGGAAACTCCTGAAGAGGTCGACCAGTTCGTCGATGTACGGCTCGCACGGCAAGAACGCCTTGTGGGTGACTCCCCCATGAAGTTCTGGGCCGTACTCGCGGAAGGCGCACTGCGCCAGGTGGTGGGTGGCCCTGCAGCGATGCACGCCCAACTGGAACAGCTGATCACCATGGCAGAGCACCCGAACGTCACCGTGCAAGTGCTGCCGTTCTCGCGTGGAGCCCACTCGGGTATGTTCGGCCCCTACCTGCTGCTCAGCTTCCCGCAACTGGCATCACTGGACTTGGTGCTTTCGGAGACGCCAACCGGCAACATCTGGTTGGAGCGGGATGTTGAGGTAGCGCACTACCGCGCGTTGTTCGATGACGCTCGCACGGTTGCGCTGCCGCAGAAGGAGTCGCTTGCGCTGATCAGTCGCATTGCCAAGGAGCACGAGTCATGAAGCACGAAGCACCAATATCGGCCAACACCACGGACTTGGATTGGCGTACCAGCAGCTTTAGCGGCGGACAGGGGAACTGCGTCGAGGTAGCCCCCAACCACCCTTGCCTAGTCCCCGTCCGGGACAGCAAGCGCCCCACCGGCCCCGTCCTCGCCTTCGGCCACGCCGCATGGCGCACCTTCGTCAGTGACCTTGTCTGCCCCCCAGGCCGTCCCACGAGGGGCGAAACCCCATGATCGAACGGCAACCCCGTTGCTAGAGTGAACCGTTGGCATCGATCAGGGGCGGGGGACCCATGACGTTCGACGACGAGTGGGCAGCACTCAAATCCGACGCGCGAGACAGGCAGTCGGTGCAGATGAGCCTCAACACGGCTGGGGCCCAGCCCGGTGTTCCGGCATCCGGTGCCAATCGCGACCTCGTAGTGCACCGGGACGAGCTGGGCGCGGTCGGCAACGAGGCCTTCCGGATCCACGGCGAGCTGCGGAAGCGTGCCGACGTGGCGGGCGCCGGTGCCGACAAGGCCGGCGCGGGGACCACCGCTCGGGCCGCAGCGGAGTTGCAGGGCCGGAACCTCAGCGCGGGTGGCGAGTTGTACACCACGCTCGAAGTCTGGACTTCGCAGGTGAAGACGGTCCTGCAGATGTTCGCGCACATCTCCAACCACCTGGACTACTCGAAGAAGTCGCACGCCAACGACGAGGTGGAGATCGCCGCCACGCTCAGAGGGCGGGACGGCTCCGCTGTACCGGTGTCGGAACTGCAGAAGTACGTGAAGTGATCAGGGGGAGCGGGACAACATGGGGGCGTTCTCGTACACGGATCTCGTCGAAGTCGACCTGGGCAAACTGAGTTCGGCGGCCGATGACTGGACCTCGACGGCGGCCGGCCTGAAGAAGCTGCGGACCGAGGTCTACAGCGGTCTCCTCCAGCTGTCCGACGGGGCCGACTGGGCAGGGCTGAACGCCTCCGTAACCAAGGAGTTCGTCCGCAAGACGGTCAAGGAGGTCTCGGATCTCCAGATGGAGGCACAGAGCATCGCGGCAGTCCTCCGGGACGGTCACGCCGAGCTGACGCACGTGCAGAAGCGGGCTCGCGAGCTTTCCGCAGAAGCCCGCAAGGGCAATCCCGACCGGTCGGCGGGACCCGATCCGGGGCTGTTGGTGTCGGACGGACCCAACGGCACCGTGAAGGTCATGGAGGCCTTCTGCGGCGTGGAAGGCACGTCCCAGCGGACCAAGGACCTGATGCAGTGGTACGCCGACACCCTCACGGGTCTGGTTGCGCACGCGGCCGAGATCGACGCCGCCGTGACCCGGGCCCTCAAGCGAAGCCACGGCGGTGACCCGCACAACGCGGGGCACGCGACGTACACCTCGCTCGACGAGGACCAACTCCCTCGGGCCACCAAGCTCGCCTCCCTCGGGGGCGACGCAAACACGGCACAGCGGGCCGAGCTGCGGCGGCTGTGGACATCGCTGAGCCCCCAGGCTCGTGCGGAGTTGTGGACCGGGCACAAGGACGACCTTCTCGCGGCGGGACTGCTCGCCCCGACCGTGAAAAAAGCCGCCCCCGACCGGGGCTCCGGGCCTCACGGTGTCGAAGATCCGGGAGCCGAGGAGCGCAGGACCCGGGAGAAGATGAACCTGATCGCCGAGGCTGCCGACTGGAAGGGCGACAACGACGCCGCGCGGCACATGGCGCACTACCTCGGGAACAGCGGGACGGACATGAACCTGCCAATCGACAAGATGATGTCGGACGTGCCCGGCTTCAACGCGCACATCGAGGACGGCATCAGGGAACATCAGGCGGCTTGGCGCGACGACGCTCTCGCGGAGTTCCGGCGCAATGGCGGACAACCCGTCTCGATGCCGGTGGAGACCGGAAACCGGGACTTCGCCTTCACACCGGATGTCGACAACAACTGGTTCTACGCAGTCGGGTCCACCCGGTCGAACGTGACCGGGGTGGTCACGGTCGTACCGGACGAGAACGGACAGCCCAAGGTCGGTCTCGACTACCAGGCCAACGCCTGGGACCGCTACAACTGGGACGAGAGCAAAGGCGTGACCATCGATCTCCCGTGGGGCAGCGGCATGAGCATTCCGGACGGTCAGATGGCCCGCCTCCACACCACGGGCATCGCCCAGGAATTCGACATGGCGGGCAGCAGCTCCGTCAAACACTACGATCTGGGCGGACCCGCCCCGAACCAGGGCCCGCTGCCGCAGCCGGACCAGCCCGGCCGCGAGGGCGACCGGACGGATCCGGGTCGTGAGCAGCAGGAAGCGCGATAGAGGATCATTGATGGACACCTCCCCCCAGACCGCTGCCGACACGCAGCCCGTGCGCCGCCGTCGTGTGCCGGTCGCAGTCGTCGTCGTTGTGGTGCTCCTCGCCTGCGTCGCCGCCACGATCGGTGTGATGTCCTGGGTCGCCGACGACGTGTCGTCGGACCTGACGGACCAGGAGATGACCTGCTGCTGGGAGGACGGAGCCACGCCCGCCTGGATGAGCGGCCAGCTCGGTATCCGTATTCCGGAGGGAGCCTCGGACCGACGGTCGGGCTACAAGACCGGGCAGCGTTACGACACCGGCCTGCTCTCGTTCGTCCTGCCGAGCGAGGACGCGGAGCGGTACACGGGCCGGCTCATCCGGAGCGGCACCGAGATGATCGGGAACTCTCACCCCGAGGAGAAGGACTACCGGCCCGCAGCCGCCTTCGGTCACCTCGGACTGCCCGAACCGGAGACGTTCGTCCAGGGCCTGCGGAAGGCCAACCTGTGCCCGGACGACCTCGCGTCCCCGGAGGGCAAGTACCTCCAACGCTGCGTCGACCTCTTCGCCCACGAGTTCACACCTGATACCACGCGGATCTACGTCCGGTCGACGATCGAACCGTCCATCACGCCTCCACCCGCGAGCAAGGCTCCGTAGCTCGCTGCGAGGCCATGGCGGAGAGGGCGGCGGAAGGCCATCGGGCCCCGGCCCCTCAGCCCTCCCTCCCGCCCCGCCGCGCAGTCCTCCCAGCCGGATACGATCGGAGCCGGGCCCGCAGGCGTGCGCGCAGCCGCCCGCGGCGGGACGCCCGATCGCCGCACACGCAGGAAATCCAGGAGAAGCGAGACAGAGATGGCCCCGACAGCCGCCACGGCCCCCCTCCTCCGGGATGTCTTCCACATCAAGACATCCATCTCGACCTCCGACTACGTGCTCAAGCTCGCCGAGGCGGTCACCGAGGACGGTGCGGCGGACGCGCTGGGGAACTATGTCGTCACCGAACGTCTGCTGGAGAACTTCGACGAGGCCCTCGGACTGATCAAGGCCGCGCTGGACGGGCACACCTCGAAGGCCGCGTATCTGCACGGTTCGTTCGGTTCCGGTAAGTCACACTTCATGGCCGTTCTGCACGCGCTCCTGCGCGGGGACGAGGCCGCACGGGCGCGGAGGGACTTCGACCCGGTCCTGGGCAAGCACGAGTGGCTGGGCGGCGACCGCAAGAAGTTCCTGCTCGTGCCCTACCACATGCTCGGGGCCAAGTCCCTGGAGCAGCGGGTGCTCGGCGGGTACGTCAGCCACGTCAAGAAGCTGCATCCGCAGGCCCCGACCCCGCAGGTGTACCGGACCGACGCCCTCTTCCAGGACATCCACTCCCACCGGGAGCGGATGGGTGACGCGGCCTTCATCCGGGGTCTCGCCGGGGCGGACTCGGAAGCCGGGACCGAGGGCTCAGACGGCGACGGGGATGACTGGGGCGACGAGTTCGCGTGGACGCCCGAGCTGCTGTCCACCGCGCTCGCGGCCGTTGAACTGGTCGGGGACGAGGCCGCTCCCGACCTGGTCAACCCGAGCACCCCCGCCGAGCTGCGGGCCAAACTCGTGCACGACGCGTGCGCCACGTGGTTCCCCGGTTTCACCCGGAACGCCGCCGAGGACGAGCACGGCTTCATCTCGTTGGACGCCGGCCTCGCGGTGATCGCCGAGCACGCCAAGTCGCTCGGCTACCACGGGCTGATCCTCTTCATGGACGAGCTGATTCTGTGGCTCGCCAACCGGGTGCACGACCAGAAGTTCGTCTCCCGTGAGGCGGACAAGATCACGAACTTCGTGGAGGGCGCGGACTCCCGGCGCGCGGTCCCGATCGTGTCGTTCATCGCCCGCCAGCGTGACCTGCGAGAACTGGTCGGCGAGGAGATCTCCGGCGCTGCCGAGGCCGCGATCCAGGACAGTCTGCGACTCGCCTCGGGGCGCTTCGACACGATCACGCTGGAGGACCGCAACCTGCCCCAGGTCGCCCATGCCCGGCTGCTGTCGCCGAGGAACCCGGAGGCAGCCGCGAAGCTGGACGCGGCGTTCGCCAAGATCAAGCGGGTCGGGCCCCAGGTGTGGGACGTGCTGCTGGGGTCGGACGAGGGGACGACGGGCGCGGACGAGGAGTCGTTCCGGCTGACGTATCCCTTCACGCCCGCGTTCATGGACACGTTGGTGCACATCTCCTCGGCTCTTCAGCGGTCCCGTACGGGTCTGAAGCTGATGGGGCAGCTCCTGGCCGCGCACCGCGACTCCGCGACCCTGGACAACCTGATCCCGCTCGGCGATCTGTATCCCGTGATCGCGGACGGCGGGGACAAGCCGTTCGTGGACAGTCTGAAGGTGGAGTTCCAGGCGGCCGACAAGCTGTACCGCGCCAAGCTCCGCCCGCACCTGCTGGCCACGTACGAGATCACCGAGGAAGACATCGAGCGCTACCGGCACCGTCGTGACACCATCACCGATCCGCAGCTGGCCAACCGGTGCAGGGGCTTCATCGGCGACGACCGGCTGATGTGCACGCTGCTGCTGTCCGCGCTGGCGCCCAGCGTGCCCGCCCTGCGGGACCTGACCATCCGGCGGCTCGGAGCCCTGAACCACGGCTCGGTCCTCTCCCCCATCCCTGGTGCGGAGGTCGGGGTGATCAGGACGAAGGTCGACGAGTGGGCCTCGCGGTTCGCCGAGATCAAGGCGACCGGCACGGACGCCAATCCCGGTGTGCGGCTGGAGCTGGCCGGGGTGGACGTCGACTCCGTCATCGCCAACGCCGACGTGAACAACAGCTCGTCCAACCGGCGGGCCCTCGCCAAGCGGCTGCTCGCCGAGGAGCTGGGGCTGTCGCTCCAGGAACGTCTGGTCGCGGACGAGTTGCAGCTCGTCTGGCGAGGATCGGAGCGCACGGCGGAGGTGGTTTTCGGCAACATCGCGGACGCCGACGACTTCCCCGACCACGATTTCTCGCCCGGTCAGGACGGGCTGTGGCGGATCGTCCTGGACCTGCCCTACCACGAGGGCGAGTCGGGTCCCGTCGAGGACGCCAACCGGATGGGCACCCTGCGCACCCTTCCCGGGGCCCGGCCCCGGACCGTCGCCTGGATTCCGACCCACCTGTCCGCCGCCCGGTTCAAGGACTTCCAGCGGCTCGTCGTGATCGACTACGCGCTGGCGGACCAGCGGCGCTTCGACACCGTGTACGCGCGGCACCTCAACGCCGACAACCGGGCCCGTGCCAAGGGGCTGCTCGAAGGTCAGCGGGACTCACTCACCAAGGCGGTGAAGGCCGCGTTCAAGCAGGCCTACGGATGTGCGGACAAGAAGCCGAGCGACGTCGACGTGTCGTTCAACGAGCACTTCGAGCCGCTGCCGGACGTCTCCGGGCTGCGGGTGTCCATCGGGATGTCGCTGCATGCCGGGATCCGCCATGTCGTGGACAAGCTGCTGGCCCACCAGTTCCCCGCCCACCCCGACCTGGACCCGGAGAACACCGGTACGGCGGTGCGGTCCTCCGACGTCCGCACGGTCTTCGGGCACATCCGGGCGGCGACGGAGGCCGGCGACCGGCAGGCGGAGATTCCGGCCAAGGACCGGTCCGCGATGCGGCGGATCGGCACGCCGCTCGGCCTCGGGCAGCAGAAGGAGGCGTACTTCCGGCTCTCCAACCGGTGGGTGGACCACTTCGGCCTCCAGGCCCGTACCGAGGGCGGCCCGGGTGACCTGAGCGTCGTCCAGCTCACCGAGTGGATCGACCGGCCGGCGCCCATGGGGCTCGATCCGCTGCTGGCGCACCTGGTCATCGCCGCTTACGCGGAGATGGACGACCGGGTGTGGGTGCAGAGCGGTTCTCTGCTCGACCCGGCGCCCGAGCCGTCCGCCGTCAAGCCGGTCTACGCACTCCGCTCCCAGCCGCTCCCGGACGAAGCTGTCTGGGAAGAGGCCGGACAACGGTTCTGGGAGATCTTCGGGGAGCAGCCGCCTAAGCTGCGGCGCGGACGGATGGTCGGCCTGTTCGCCCGGCGGATCGGCCACCAGGCCAGGACCTACCAGCCGCACGCGGCCGACCTCGTACGGGAGCTCGAGAAGCGCTCCGTGCTGCTCGGCCTGGACGAGGCGGACGAAGGCGGCCGGCTCGCGCTGGCCCGCCGATCGCGGGACCTGCTCGACTCGCTGGTGGCGCTGGAGCGGGAGTCTGCCGGAGGCTCGGCGGGGGCCAAGCAGATCATCACCGGCTTCGCCGGCTTCGACCTCGGTGAGGTGTCGGCGGGACGGTACGGGGCGTCGGTCAAGCAGGCCGAGGCGGTGGCCTCGGCTCTGGCAGGAGCTGCCTGGGACATGCTGCGGCTCGCCCCGAACTACGGTGCGGCGGGCGAGGCGGTCCTGGAGTCGCTGCGTGGAGCAGCCCGTGCCGACCAGCGCACCACGGATCTGAAGGGTGCGCTCGGCGAGGCTCGGAGCGCACTCGTGGCGGTGATCGACCGGAGCCAGCCGGCCACACCGGTGGCTCCCCCTCCGACCACCGCCCCCGCGGCCGACCGGCCCGCCACACCGAACGACATCGACCTGAACACGGGAACGAACCGGCCTCCGGTCCCGACGACCCACCCGCTGCCGGGGCGTGCTCCCCGTCGGTCGGGAGGAGGACGGACCACGGCAGCCCGCGCCATCGCCGAACTGCAGGCCGAACTCGCGGGGCTGACCGCGGCGGAGCCCGACGCGACGGTCGAGATCACCTGGCGGGTGGTGGAATGACCCGGCCGACGACCGGCATGGCCGGTGCGACGAACACCGCGGCCGGCGCGGTGCGGCTCAACACGGCGACCGTGACCCAGTACCTGGCCTCGCAGTCCGGGGGCCTGACCCAGGGCAAGCGGCGGGCGGTGCTGCTGCGGGCCGAGCCCGTGTGGGACGGCCCGTCCCCGCTGACCTGGGGCGAGCAACGCCGGGCCGTGGTGGTGGGCGCCCCCTCTCCGCTGGCCGCGTACGAACTGGTCCTCGCCCACCAGCGCCCGGCGGCCGCCGGGCCCGATGTCCTGGTGGTCCTGACCAACCAGGAGGAGGCGGAGCTCGGGCCCGACCTGCTGGCGAAGGTGCACAAGCAGCGGGTGAACGCGGTCGACACCTGGGACGTCGTGCGGGAGGCGTTCGCCGCCAGGGGGAGGGACCCGCGTCTCGAACAGGACAACTGGGCGGCCGAAGCGCTGCTGGATGCCAGCCCGCCGGGGGGCTGGCCGCAGCTCGGGGGCGGCATACTCACCCGTTCCACCGCTCTGACCTCGCTCGCTCTGCGCAGGCTGGGCATCGGTCGGTACGACCCCGACCGCGACCCGGGCGACGGTGACGCCGGTGCGTCGGTCGAGCCGGAAGGCAGCGGCGATCCGGCCGCGGAGGGTCCGCCGGATACCCTCGCGGGTGTAGACACCCTCGATGTGCACACCTTGCTCCGGTGGTCGCTGACGCCCGGCGGTCCCGAACGGCTGCTGGCCCTGCGCAGACCGGAACGGGACGGGCTGGCGGACTTCCTGGGCAAGGATGACCGGACCGGGTCTGCCGGGAAGGCCCTGATCACTCTGGTCGACGCCGGACACGGGCCTGACGCCGTGGCGTTCGGGCTGGTCTGCGCCGCGCTGTGGGCGAGCCCCGGGGCCGAGGCCGAGGACTACCGGGCCCGTGGGCGGGCCGAACGCTGGTTCGGCGAGGAGCCGCCCGTACGGGGCGAGGCACTGGACTCGATGGCGGCGACCTTCGGACGGTGTTGCGAGGAGTTCGTCTCCGGGCTCCTGCTGACCGGGCGCACTGGTGCCCCGGACCCGGCGGCGCAGGCACGCCGCCTGGCCGGTTCCACGCTCGACCGGGCCTCCTCGCTGGTTCGCCAGTTCGGTGTGGAACGGGCCGCCCGCACGAGTCCCGTACTCGCAGAGGGACTGGAGGCGCTGTTCGACGCGGCGGGGCGGGCGTTGTCCGACGGTGGCCACGAGGGCATCAGCGGTGCCGTGGCCGCGCTGGAGGAGCACCGGCAGGCAGCTGATCCCGACGCCCGGACCCGTATCCAGCGGGTCGTGATGGCCCAGCGGCTGACCCGTTGGCTGGCCACCGGGCCGGAACCGGAGAGTCCGCACGTCGAAGCCGGGATCGGCCGCCACATGGCGGAGACCGGCTGGGTCGACCTCGCCCTGGACCACATCGAGGCCGGAGGTGACCCCGCCGCCTCGCTCACCTCCGCCTACAACACCCTCTGTGGCGCGGTACGCGAACAGCGGCGCGAGATCGACCGTCGCTTCGCCGGCCTCCTCGCCACCTGGACGGCCAACGGCACCGATCCCGGCACGATGCTGACCGTCGAGACGTTCCTGCCGACGGTGGTCGCGCCGGTGGTGAAGGCCGGGGAGCGCCGTGTCCTGCTGCTCGTCCTGGACGGTATGAGCGCGGCGATCGCCTCCGAGCTGGGTGAGGAACTGCGCGAACACTGGGTCGAGTACGACCCGCTGCCCAGGGCGAAGGGCATGCCCCGGCGCCGGGGCATGGCCGCGGCGCTTCCGACCGTCACGTCGGTCTCCCGGACCTCCCTGTTCGCCGCACGGCTGATGTCGGGCACCCAGGCGGACGAGAAGCGGCTGTTCCCCGGCCACCGTTTCTGGGGCGGCGCGGATGTCGCGGTGTTCCACAAGGACGATCTGCGGAGCGAGAGCAGCGGAAGCACCCTCGGGGCGGGGCTGCGTGACGCGCTGGCCGGGGAACGTACCCATGTCGCGGTGGTGCTGAACACCGTCGACGACAGGCTGGCCGGTGACCAGAAGCTGGGGGACGGCAGCTGGCGACTGAACGACATAGCGCAGCTGCGGCAGTTGCTGCGGCTGGCCGCCGAGCAGGGTCGCGCGGTGATCCTCACCAGTGATCACGGCCACGTCGTGGACCGGCACGGAGTGCGGACCGACGCGGACAGTCCGCTCTCGGCCCGGCACCGAGTGGCCGGGGGGCCGGTGGGCGACGCGGAGATCCGGCTGGCCGGACCGCGGGTCCTCGCACCCGAACCGGGGGGTGCGATCGTGGCGTTGTGGGACGCCGACTCCCGCTACACCGACCGGCGGGCGGGCTACCACGGCGGCGCATCCCTGGCCGAGGTCACCATTCCGGTACTGGCGTTCCTGCCGTTCGGGGCCCAGCCGCCCGGCGGCTGGCGGGAGCTGGGCAGCCAGCAGCCGCCGTGGTGGTCGCTCGACCCGCGACCGGCCACGAGCACGTCAGCGGTAGCTCCTCCTCCGCTCAAACCGGTCCAGCGCAGGAAGCCGCAGCCGCAGGCCGACAAGGGCCCGGACGCGCTGTTCGACGTAGCGCTCACCCCGAGCACGCCCGCGGAAGGGGGCACGCTGCTCTCGGTCGGGCTGGTGGTGCCGAAGGACGCCCTCGTCGACGACCTGCTCGCGTCCGAACTCTTCGCCACGCAGGTCACGGTGCTGGCCCGCAAGCCCAACCTGCTCCAGGTGGAGAAGGCGATACGGGCCCTGCTGGACGCCGGAGGCACGTTGCCGGTGACAGCACTGGCGCAGCGAGCGGGTGTGCGCGCCAGTGGGGCGGACGGTTTCGGAGCCGTGTTGCGGCAGTTGCTCAACTTCGACGGCGCGCAGGTGCTGGAGGCGCTGCCGGACGGCCGGACGCTACGACTGGACGAGGCGCTTCTGCGGGAGCAGTTCGAGCTGCGGTAACCCGGGGCAGGGTGCCGGGCCGTCACGGCCCGGCACTCGCTGTCCGTCAGGTGAGTTCGCGCAGGATACGGAGAAAGCCGCGCAGTTCGTCACTCAGACGCGCTGTGAGCGGCTCGGCGTCGAAATGCGCGATGCTGTTACGGATGACCCGGACGCGGTCGAGCTGACGCACGAACTGGATGCGGTTCATGCGCCAGTCGAGGGCTTTCCAGTTCTCGTCGGCCTTCGCGCGCAGCACCGGATTCTGCTGCTCGCCGTCCAGCAGCTTCACGTAGCCGTTGAACATCAGGTCGGTGATCAGGCCCGTCTGCATCCGGGCCTGGTTGGGCTGGACGGCTCGGATCGCGTCCGGGCCGATCTTCGCGCCGAGACACTTGCGCAGCCGGAACTCGATCTCCCCGATGACGAAGAACGGCCAGGCGGTCGCACCGAACCTCTCGGTGATGTCCGCCGCGGTCACGATGCCGCTGAACGATCCGTTGTTGGCGCGGACCAGCAGATATCCCTCCTCGCTCACCCGTGGGAGCAGAGAGAAGAAGTCGTGGTGCGCCTCGACGACGGGAGGGTCGATGAGCGCTTCCGGCAGGCCAGGGTGGTTCACCTTCTCGTAGGCCTTGACCACCGATCGCCAGGTGACGACGCCGTGCAGGATCGAGCCGGCCTCGATGACGGGGATCTGCGAGTAGTTCCTGCTCCGCATGAGATACGTGACCTCGGAGAGCTTCTTGTCCGGCGTCACCGAGCACAGACCGCTCACGGCGGCCGGGATGTCGCCGATCCTGATGGGGTTCTGCGGCAGCCCGCCGCCGGGCAGTTCCTCCGGCTCCTCCTCGGATGGCTCGGGGGGATCCGGAACCGCCGCGCGGGCCACGATCTGGATGTCAGCGCCGCTGCCGCAGGTGGCGAAGTCCGGGAGGGTGGACAGACCGGCATCCTTGAGTGCCTGTTCGATGAGCGGGACCGTGAGCTCGTTCCGCAGGCGGGCGCCGAAGAGCGCCAGGAGGCGCAGCACAGGGATCTGCTGGCCCTTGAGAGCGCGGAGTTCAGCCTCGGTGGGGTGCTGGGGCATGGCGGCGCTCACCGGTCCTGTGCGTCGCGGAAGACGGTCCGCTTGCCCATGGCCGAGTCCACCAGGGCGAGCAACCGCTTGGCACGGTGCTCGTAGAACGTCTCGAAGTCGTCGGTCTCCAGCGCGGTCAGATCGACGAGATGCGTGACCAGGACGTCGCCGAACCACTCCGGTCGCACTCCCGACTCCAGCGTGAGCGTCTTGAGGTAGGCGTGCGGGGGGCCCGTCATGCTCTTGCTGGCACGCAGGGAGAGGGGGGTCTTGTTGACGATCGAGTTGGCCTGCGCGGCGCGGCCCCGGTGGTTCTTCGTGATCCACTCCTTGGGGAAGATCGGCCGAACGTCCACCGCGTGCTCCACCAGCCGGTCGGGGACCAGCGGCCCGTCGGTGAAGTACCAGTCCACCGCGCCCTGCTTGATGAGAAGGGCGTAGATGCCCTTGTACGCAGCGCTGTTGCGGGTGGTCAGCGTGTCCAGCCGGTCGGAGAGGAAGGCGGCCTCGGCGACGGTGTCGGGCACCAGGACGCTGCCGTCCTCGCGGATACAGCTGACCAGCTGCTCAACGTCACGGGTGAAGCGGCTCTCGGTCGACCCGCCGTACATCTCCCCCATCACGCCGCACCAGTACCACTGCGTGATCCGGTCGTCCGCTCCCGGGCTGTCCGTCTCGTCGCCGATGAGAGCCCGGACGGCCGCGAGGGGCACCAGCTGTGTGCGGTAGGGGAGGTCAGCTGTGCGGACGATGCACTGGCGCCGCAGGAAACCCCCCACCCAGGCGAATGCCTCCGCCACCCTCGGTGCGAGCCGGCGGAAGTCCTCCAGCGGCAGTTCGAGCAGGTCCCGGCGCTTGCAGGACACCGAGATGCTGCGGCCCGACCGCTTGGCCTCCCAGGTCCGGACCAGGGCGACGGCCTGGAGGAAGTCGCTGCTGCTCAGGCCGTCGTCGGGCCCTGCCTCTGGTCGGCCGAAGACCGGATAGGCGGAGGTGAGCTTCTTCTTGATCCCGTGCCACTCGTCCGGGAGACGGTAGTAGTCGCCATGCTTCTCGGCATGTGCCTGATTGCCCGCGTAGGTGGCGGTGAGCAGTTCGAAGACGTTGAGCGGCACGCCGCCCGTGTTGACGCGCTCGAAGACCGCGCATACGGCGTCCATCGTGGTGGTGGCGGACAATTTGATCATCGGTACGTCGAACGACAGCATGTTGTGCAGTACCTGCTCCTGGAACTTCATCCAGACGGGCCAGTTGGCCGGATTCTTGACGAACTCCTGCTGCCAGGCGCCTACCCGCTGCGTGTCGAAGACGTAGTGGAGGGGAAAGAAGCCGGCTGCGCACTCCAGCTCGACGGAGCTGAGATCCCGTCCCGGCCGACGGGCGAAGTCCCTTTTGAGAATGCGGTCCTCGGGCACCGAGACGATCGCGTCGTCCCGGTCCGCCGCGGGACCTACCGCCTTCTCGATGTCGACGTAATACCACCGCTTGAGGTTCTTGCCGCGAGCGTCGACGGTTTCCACCGGCTTGTCCTGGTGCAGCGCCTGGAAAAGTGAGGTGAGCCGCTGTTGCCCGTCCAGCAGCAGCAGATCCGGCACCTGTGTCTCACCGTCCTCCGCACCCTTGAGTGCTCGGGCCTTGAACTGGGGCGCGCCTCCGGTGTGCAGCGCCATCACCACGCCGAGCGGGTACTTCAGGGTCACCGTCGCGATGAGCGCCCTGATCCGCTCGTCGTCCCACTTCCACTCCCGCTGGAAGTCCGGCAACTGAAGTGCGCCGGATGTGACGTCCTTGAGTACGTCCTTGAGGTCCGGATTGTCGAGCGCCACGCTGCCTATTCCCCACCTTCGACCGAAACTATGCAACTGATAATAGGAGCAAGGCAATAGCGCCGGTGTCAATCATTCGGCCCTCCCGATGATCCGCTGAGGCGATTTTCAGCCGCATCTTCGCCGAACTCGGTCGGATGCGAGACTGGCAGGGTGAGTAACGACCGCCTCGAACGCACCGGTTCCGTCAGTGCCGCCCGCCGCCGCGAGGTGATCGACGCCCTCCGCCGGGGCGCCGTCCCCGAGAGCGGGCTCGACCTGCTCGCCACCGGTCTCGGCAGGTTCGAGGAGGCACTCGACGCCGAACTGGACACAGCGGCCTCGGGTGGTTCGGTCTTCAAGGCGGTGCGGGGTGAATACGGGTCCGGCAAGACCTTCTTCACCCGGTGGCTCGGCGAGCGGGCCAAGCGCCGCAACTTCGCCGTGGCCGAGATCCAGGTTTCGGAGACCGAAACGCCCCTGCATAAACTGGAGACCGTCTACCGCCGTCTGACCGAGCGCCTGACGACCTCCGGCTTTCCCCCGAGCGCGCTGCGCCCCGTCGTGGACGCCTGGTTCTACGCGCTGGAGGAGGACGCGCTGTCCGCGGGCGCCGCCGAGGAGGATCTCGCGGGGGAGGTGGAACGGCTGCTGGCGGCCCGGCTCAGCGAGGTGTCCCGGCACGCCCCCTCCTTCGCCACCGCGCTCCGCGGCTACCGCACCGCACTGACCTCCGGTGACGAAGGAACCGCGGCCGCCGTGCTGGCCTGGCTGGGAGGCCAGCCGCATGTGGCCGCCTCGGCCCGCAGGGCCGTCGGAGTCCGCGGCGACCTCGACCACTTTGGGGCCTTCGGCTTCCTCCAGGGCCTGCTCACCGTGTTGCGCGACTCCGGGCACAAGGGCCTCTTTGTCGTGCTGGACGAGGTGGAGACACTCCAGCGGGTCCGCTCGGACGCACGGGACAAGGCACTCAACGCTCTGCGCCAGCTCATCGACGAGGTGCACTCAGGGCGCTTTCCCGGCCTGTACCTGCTGATCACGGGGACCCCCGCGTTCTTCGAAGGCCAGCAGGGTGTGCAGCGTCTGGCACCGCTGGCGCAACGGCTCGCCACCGATTTCACCACCGACCCCCGCTTCGACAACCCGCGTGCCGTGCAGGTGCGGCTTCCCGGCTTCACCCACGCGTCCCTGGTGGGCCTCGGCACCACGATCCGTGACCTGTACGCGGACGGCGCCGGCGATTCCGGACGGGTCAAGGCCGTCGTGGACGACGCGTACATCTCGGAGCTGGCCGCCGCGGTGGGCGGGGCTCTCGGAGGCCGGGTCGGCGTCGCGCCCCGGCTGTTCCTCAAGAAGCTCGTCGGTGACGTCCTGGACCGGGTCGACCAGTTCGACGACTTCGATCCGCGTCAGCACTACGCGCTGACCATGAGTTCCAACGAGATGAGCGACATCGAGCGCAACGCGGCGGCCGCCGACGCCGACGAGATCGAGCTGGACCTTCCATGAGCGAGCCGTCCGGACCTGCCGAGTCCACCGATCCTCTCGATCTGCTTCACCCCGGGCTCGTCCATCACATCGTGAACACCCTTGGCTGGGCCGGGCTGCGGCCCCTCCAGGAGGAGGCCATCGGGCCGCTGACCGGCGGCGCGGACGCCCTGCTGCTCGCACCCACCGCCGGAGGCAAGACCGAAGCGGCGTGCTTTCCCCTGCTGTCCCGCATGGAACGGGAGAGGTGGACCGGCACATCCCTTCTCTACGTCTGTCCGCTCAAAGCCCTCTTGAACAACCTGCTGCCCCGACTGGAGACCTACACCTCTTGGCTGGGACGCACCGCGGCCCTCTGGCACGGAGACGTGGCCCAGACCCGCAGGAAGCGCATCCTTCGCGAACGTCCTGACGTGCTGCTGACCACCCCGGAGTCACTTGAGGCGATGCTGGTCAGTGTCAACGTCGACCACACTGCGTTCTTCTCCGGTCTGCGCGGCATCGTGGTGGACGAGGTGCACGCCTTCGCCGGCGACGACAGGGGGTGGCACCTGCTCGCCCTGCTGGAACGGCTGGAACGCGTAGCGGGCCGGCCTGTCCAGCGCGTGGGGCTTTCGGCGACCGTGGGAAACCCGGAGCAGTTGCTGACGTGGCTGCGAGGAGCACGCGGTCGTGACGAGCTGGACGATCAGGGTGCACGGGTGATCGCTCCCCAGGCACCCTCCGCGGTGACACCCTCATCCGCTCCTTCGGAGACCGCCCCCGCCGGCGATGTCCAACTGGACTACGTGGGTTCCCTGGCCAACGCGGCCACGGTGATCGCCGCGTTGCACCGGGGCGAGAAGCGTCTGGTGTTCTGCGAGTCGCGCAAACAGGTCGAAGAGCTCGGGCAGAGTCTGCGCGCCAAGGGTGTCATCACCTTTCTGTCACACGCCTCGCTCTCCGCTGACGAGCGCAGACGTGCGGAGGAGGCCTTCAGCGACGCCCGCGACTGCGTGATCGTCTCCACGAGCACACTCGAACTCGGGATCGACGTCGGAGACCTCGACCGCGTCGTCCAGATCGACTCACCGAGCACGGTGGCGTCCTTCCTGCAACGCCTCGGTCGTACCGGTCGCAGGCCCGGATCCCAGCGCAACTGCCTCTTCCTGACCCTCGACGAGGCGGCACTGTTGTCCGCGGCCGCCCTTCTGCTGCTGTGGACACGCGGCTGGGTCGAGCCCATTGTCCCTCCGCCGGAACCCCGGCACATCGTCGCCCAGCAGATCCTCGCGCTCTGTCTTCAGGAACAGCGGGTGGGAGACCGCCTGTGGCAGGAGTGGTGGGGCGGGCTCGGCCTGTTCGGTCCCGCGTCCGAGCCCCTTGTACGGCATCTGGTGGAGGCCGGTTTCCTGAACCGTGACACCGGTCTGTTGTTCATCGGGCCCGAAGCGGAACAGCGCTTCGGATATCGGCACTTCATGGACCTGACCGCTGTCTTCACCGCCGCCCCGGAGTTCACCGTCTTGACCGGACGCACGGAGATCGGTACGACGGACCCTGTCCTGCTGACGGAGCGGGTCGCGGGCCCACGTCGCCTCCTGCTCGCCGGGCGCAGTTGGCAGGTGACCTACATCGACTGGTCGCGCCGCCGCTGCTTCGTCGAACCGACCGACGGCGGTGGAAAGGCACGCTGGGGCGGCGTGGGCCTCTCCCGTACGTCGTCCTACGCGCTGACCCGAGCGGCACGAGAGGTCATGCTCGGCGCGACACCACGGGTTGCGTTCACGCGCCGCGCGGACGGCGCTCTGCGGCAGCTGCGCGCCAAGGGGGAGGAACTGGTGGACCCCGCCGGCACGTTGCTGCTGCGTGGTGGCCGCGACACGAACGTTCGCTGGTGGACCTGGGCCGGATACAAGGCGAACGCGACGCTGGCAGCCACGCTCGCATCGGTATCCGACCCTCTTCAGCGGCCCACCGACATGTATGTACGGCTCCGCGGAGATCTCACGCCGCAGGAATGGCATCGGGCGAAGTCCGACGCAGGGGAGCGCCTGTGCCTCCCGGTAGTGGACCCCCGTGCTCTCCTTGGGCTGAAGTTCAACGCGGCTCTCCCTCCTCGGTTGGCTGAGGCCACGCTCTCGGCCCGGATGGCGGATCTGGACGGGGCGGCCTCGGCTCTCGGCGAACCCGTAAGGCTCACGAATCGGGTCGACTGAACCTTCGGGTACGGGGAGACGTGAGGAAGAACCTGGCCGCGGAGCCCCCTTCACGGGTCGACGGGCGCGGGCGAAGGGGCGCCGACGGGACGGCCGGCGGGCCCTTCCTGCTTCCGCGGGTCAGAACACCGGCAACCCCGGTGCCGGATACCCGTCCATCAGGTCCTTCACCTCTCCCCGGACCTTCTTGAGCGCGGGTTCATCGCCCGTGCGGGCCGCTTCGACGGCCGCGTCGATCCATGCGGCGACCGTGGCCATGGCGGAGGCGGGAAGGCCGCGTGAGGTGAGGGCGGGGGTGCCGATGCGGATGCCGGAGGGGTCGAAGGGCTTGCGGGGGTCGTAGGGGACGGCGTTGTGGTTGACGACGATGCCCGCACGGTCGAGGGCCTTGGCCGCGGTCCTGCCGGGGATGTCCTTGTTCGTGAGGTCGATCAGCAGGAGGTGGTTGTCGGTGCCGCCGGAGACCAGGTCGAAGCCACGGGCGGCCAACTCCTCCCCCAGAATGCGGGCGTTGGCCACGACCTGATGGGCGTACGAGCAGAACCCGGCGGTGGCCGCTTCGCCGAGCGCGACCGCGATGGCGGCCGTGGTCTGGTTGTGCGGGCCGCCCTGGAGGCCGGGGAAGACCGCGCGGTCGATGGCACGGGCGTGCTCGGCCGTGCTGAGCAGCATCGCGCCGCGCGGGCCGCGCAGGGTCTTGTGGGTGGTGGTGGAGACGACGTCCGCGTGTCCGGCCGGCGAAGGGTGCGCGCCGCCCGCGATCAGGCCGGCGATGTGGGCGATGTCCGCGACCAGGACGGCGCCCGTCTCCGCGGCGATCTCCGCGAAGCCGGCGAAGTCGATCGTGCGCGGCACGGCCGTGCCGCCGCAGAAGATGAGCTTGGGCCGCTCGGCGAGGGCCAGGTCGCGGACCTCGTCCAGGTCGATCCGGCCGGTGTCGCGGCGGACCCCGTACCGGACTCCGCGGAACCAGCGGCCGGTGGCCGAGACGTCCCAGCCGTGCGTGAGGTGGCCGCCCATCGGGAGGGACATGCCGAGGACGGCGTCCCCGGGCTGGAGGAAGGCCAGGTAGGCGGCGAGGTTGGCCGGGGAACCGGAGTACGGCTGGACGTTGGCGTGGTCCATTCCGAAGAGGGCCTCGGCGCGGCGGACGGCGAGCGTCTCGACCTGGTCGATGACCTGCTGGCCCTCGTAGTACCGCTTGCCGGGGTAGCCCTCGGAGTACTTGTTCTGGAGCACGGTGCCGGAGGCCTCGAGCACGGCGGCGGAGACGTAGTTCTCGCTGGGGATCAGGCGCAGGGTGTCGGCCTGGAGCCGTTCCTCCGCGCCGATCAGGGCGGCCAGCTCCGGGTCGGAGGCGGTGAGGGCCGGATGGCGCGGCGTGGTGGCGGGGGTGGCGGCGGTGTCGGTTACGGGCCGGGTGGTCATGGAAGAAGTCCTTCCGGGTCGGCCGCTACGCGGCGTGGACCCGGATGCCCAGGCGGACGGCCCTCCGGAGATGACGCCCCGGGCGGGCCCGGGGTGTGCCGCTTCCTCGTGGTCGGTTCCACGGAGCGCCCCTGCCGGGGCACGCGCCAGTCGCGGCGTTCGGCAGTTTAGGGGGTGGCCGGGGGCAGCGGTGGCCCGACGCGTGAAGTTCTCCCCGCATGGCCGCCCGAACACGCGGACCGCCGGTCGAACTGCGGCCACACAAGGGGTGGTTGGGCGGGCGAAGAACGCGCGAAGGGGCCGTGGCGGCGTAGGGGCCACGTACCGTCGCTTCGAGAGGCGCGTCTATACCTCAGGCATATGCCAGGAACGGATCCGGTCGGAAGGGATCCGGTCCGTCCGCAGCCCGTCGCCGTGGGCCCGGGTATCGAGCGCCTGTACGGAAAGGATGTCTGGTGAAAGCCGGTACTCGGCTGTCCGGAGGGGGACGCATGCGGGGGCACGAGCACAGCACCAACGCCAACGACCTGAGCGGAACGGTGCACGGCTTCGTGGTGCAGGCGGGGAGCGTGCAGGGCGGCATCCATGTCTCCGGGCCCGCGGCGCGCGAGGAGATGCCGCCGCCCTGGCAGTTACCGCCCGCGGTCCGGATCACCGACCGCACGAAGGAGATCGACGCCCTGGAGACGCACCGGCACCGGGCCGGGGAGGACGGGCATCCCACGCTGGCCATGGTGAGCGGGCTGGGCGGGGTGGGGAAGACCGCGGTCGCGCTGGCCTGGCTGCACACGCTGCGCCCGCACTTTCCCGGCGGTCAGCTGTACGCCGACCTGGGCGCGCAGGCTCCGGACGGTCCTGCCGACCCCGGCGAGGTGGTGGCCCGGTTCCTGCGGGCGTTGGGCGTCCCCGCCGGCCAGGTGCCGTCGGCGTTGGGCGAACGGGTTGCGCTCTACCGGTCGTTGACCTCCGACCGGCAGCTCGTGGTGCTGCTGGACGACGCGGCGACCGCGGCCCAGGTGCGGCCGCTGTTACCGGCCGGGCTGTGTGTGACGGCGGTGACCAGTCGACGGCGGATGCCGGGGCTGAGCCTCGACGGGGGCCATGTGATCCACCTGGAGCCCCTGTCCACCGACGCGGCGGTCGAGCTGCTCGACGCGACCCTCGCCGACGGCCGCGTCACCGCCCAGCCCGAGGAGGCGCGGGCGCTCGTCGTGCTCTGCGCGGGGCTGCCGCTCGCGGTGCGCATCGCCGGTGCGCGCCTGGCGGCCCGCCCTCGGCAGGGCATCACCACGATGGTCCGGGCCCTGTCCGAGGAGCGCGAGCGGCTGGAGGCACTGGCGATAGAGGGGGACCACGACGTGCGGGCGGCGCTGGACCTCTCCTACCAGGGCCTGCCCCCTGCGGCGGCCCGCCTCTACCGGCTGCTGGGGCTCCACCCCGGCCGGGAGTTCGGGGTCCCGCTGGCGCGGACGCTGCTGGGCGGGGACGCGGTCGAAGCGCTCGACGCGCTGCACGACGCGAATCTCCTCGTCGATGTCGCCGAGGCGTCGGGCGGCGAGCGCTACCGGTTCCACGATCTGGTGCGGCTGCACGCCGCCGAGCGGGCCGCACAGGACGGCAGCGGCGAGGAGCGGGCCGACGCGCTGCTGCGCATCGGCTATCACTACCTCGCCGGCGCCTGCCGGGCCGAGCAGCTCATCGAGCCCGGACGCGCCTCCCTGGAGCGGGACTTCGGCCGGGGGGTCGAGCCGGAGTCCGTCGTGGCGGAGGACGTGGAACCGGTCGCCGGGCAGACGGCGGCCGACGCGGCGCTGGACTGGCTGGAGCGGGAGCTGCCCAACCTGATGGCGGTGGTCCGTCACGCGCGCGCGATGGGCGCTCCGGAGCTGGCCTGGCAGCTGACCGACGCGTTGTGGCCGCTGTTCCCGCGGCGCGGGCTGTATCGCGAGTGGATCGAGGCACACCAGGAGGGCCTGCGGGCCGCCGAGGAGGAGGGGAACGGTGAGGCGCTCCGCAGGATGCTGACCTCCGGCGCCCTGGGAAGGCTGGAGACGGGCGAAGCCGCCGAGGGACTGGCCATGTTCGAGCGGGCCGCCGTCTCCTTCGCCGAGCGCGGTGACGCCCTCGGGCACGCGCGGACGCTGAACTACCGGGGTCTGGCCCACCGGCGGCTCGGGCGGCTGGACAGCGCGGCCGAGTTGTTCGCCCGCGCGGCCGACGAGCTGCCCGGTCTCGGCGACCTCCGGGCCGGTGCGCTGGCCCGGTTCAATCTGGCGGACGTCGCCCTGGCCCGGGGGCGGTACGCGGACGCCGCCGTCGACGCCGAAGCCGCCCGCCTCGCCCTGGAGGCGGCGGGCGACACGTACAACGCGGCGCGGGCGGCCGGCCTGACCGGGCGGGCCTGTGTGGGGCTGGGCAGGCTCGACCGGGCGGAGGCGGAGCTGTCGGCGGCGCTGTCCGCGCTGCGGGCCCAGGCGGCCGGGTTCGAGGCGGCCCACGTGCTCGGAGGACTGGCCCAGCTCTCCGAGCGGCGCGGGCAGCCACGACAGGCCCGGCAGTACTACCGGGAGGCGCTGTCCCGGTACGCGTCGCTGGGCCGGTCGGGGGCGGCGGAGGCGGTCGTGGCGGCGGCCCGGCTCGACGCGCTGGAGCCGTCGGGAGCGGAGTCCCCGCCTGCCCCGTCCCCAGGGGCGGGCTCGTCCGGGGAGGACCCCGGCGGGTCCGGTGCGTAGCCGCGCACTGCCCTGACGACCCGTACCGAGGCCGGATCGAACGCGGAGGACCCCGGCGGGTCCGGTGCGTAGCCGCGCACTGCCCTGACGACCCGTACGGCGGCCGGATCGAACGCGGCCGGGTCCAGACCCGCCACCAGCCAGACGTGCGCGACCGAGGCCCAGACGGCCCAGGGCTGCACCGGCCACCCCGGTTCGCGGACCAGCAGCCGGGGCCGGGAGCCGAGCCGCAGCCAGCAGCGCGGCCCTCGGTACACGGCCACCACCAGGGCCCCGGGGTGGCAGTCGGCGAGTTCGGCGGCGTACCGGGCGGGGTCCTCGTACGGCGGGAGAGCCGCGGCCTCCGACACCAGGGCGTCCGCCAGGAGCGGCATCGGGTGCGGCGCCGGGAGCCGGACGCGCAGGTGCTCGTCGACGACCGGCAGCGGGCGGTCCGGGTGCGACAGGGCGGCGCGGGCCCGGCGGACTCCGCGCTGCGGGACGTCCTCGGTGAGCCGTACGGTCGTCGCGTTCATCAGCCGGCTCCCCGTTCGTCGTGACGTGCCGTCACCGGCAGTGGCGCGTGGTCGGTGCGCGGCCTCGCGGCGGGGGCGCGCAGCCGCAGCTTGCGGTAGATCAGGGCCTGCATCCGGACGGCGAACCTCCCCGGCTCCGAGGTGATCCGGGCCGCCACCTGTTCGTAGCGTCGCGCGGGATAGGCCGCGGCGGCACGGGCGAGTTGGCGCACCAGAGGGCGGTCGGTGTGCAGGCGCGGCGCGAAGGAGGCCAGTTCCGCGGCGGGTGAGCCGGGGTCCAGCTCCCCTTCGGGGACGTCGCCCAGGAAGACCGGGGCTCCGGTCATCGCCCCGTACAGCGAGACGGAGCCGTGGTCCCCCGCGATGTGGTCGGCGGCGACCAGCGCCCCCACCCAGTCGGCGTGCTGGCCGATCACCTGGAGCCCGGAGCGTGCGAGGCGCGCGAGCCAGCTGCGGACCTGCCATTCGCCGTGGGCGTTCCAGACGTGCGGGTGGAGCAGGAGGGCCACCCGGAAGTCCTCTCTGGGCAGTTCGTCGACCAGCCGTTCCAGCAGCTCCCACTGCCGGCTCAGGAAGGAGCCCGGTCCCCAGGTGGAGCAGGCGGTCACCAGTCGCTGCCGCGGCCCGACGCCCAGGGCGGCGCGGTAGAGGGCCCGCTGCGGAAGGCTTGCCATGATCCGGTCGAAGCAGGGGTCGCCGACCACCTCGGCGGCGGGCAGCGCCTCGGGGCATTCGCGGCCGAGGCGGGTCAGGTCCTCGTGGTGGGCCAGCACGATCGACTCGGGGACCAACCGGCCGTCCTGGACCAGCCATTGCCGGTCGAGTCCGTAGGTCCCGCGGGCGGCGACCCGGCGGCCGCGCTGCCCGGCGGGGACCAGCTTGTTGTGCCCGGCGCCGTGCGGCAGCACGATCACCGGGGCGTGCAGTTCCGGGAGTCCGCCGTGGGCGGCCGCGAGGGCCAGGTCGAAGGGCATCTGGATCGCCTGGTGCCAGGGCAGCACCAGTCCGCCCAGCCGTTCCAGGAAGTGGTCCACCCCGTGGCTGAACACATCGGGCGCCTGGGTGAAGAACACCTGCACCCGGGTGTCGCCCTCCAGCAGCCGCACGGCTTCGAGCAGCCGCTGCCCCGCCGTGACGGTGTGCACCACGACCAGGACCTTCCTGCGGGTGCGGCGGGTGGTCCAGCGTTCGACGTCCAGGCGCACCGGCACAAGAAGCCGGTGCGCGTCCGGCATGGTCAGGCTCATCCGAATCAGTCCCCGATTCCGTCGCCGTGGACCGGAGGGCCCGCGGGGGCCGCTGTCGACGGCGGCCCGGGACGCTTCTGCCCCCCGAGGTGGACAGGGGGGTTGCAGGAATCCTGCCTTCCGGCTGCGGGCGGCCGTGCGCCGCGCTGTGCGCCCTGCTCACGCCCCCTGTGCGCTCTGGTCCTGACCGATGGCTCAGGGAACAGTGGACTGTTCCGCACAGACGTGCGGAGGCTGCCGGTGGCGGCAGGAAGTGGGGCACCTGTCGGGGGACGCGATGAATCTTCTTGCTCTGGGACCTCTGGAACTATGGCACGGAGACCAGCAGCACACGCTCGGTTCGGTGAAACACCGCTGCGTGCTCGCGGTTCTGGTGCACGCGCGCGGGGAGCCGGTCGCCGTGGACACGTTGATGGAGCGGGTCTGGGGCGACGAGCCCCCGCCCAAGGGGCCGACCACGCTCCAGAGTTACCTCTCCAAGCTGCGGCGCCATCTGGACGACGCCGTGGGCCCGCTCGTACGGGTGGACCTCGTGCAGCCCCGGCTGTACCGCCTGCGCATGCGCGATCAGAACGATCTGGACCTGAACCGCTTCCAGCGCTTCCGTTCCGAGGCGGCGGTCGCGGCGGAACAGGGGCGTACGGACTGGGCGATCGGGCTGCTGCGGACCGCCGAGAGCATGTGGCGGGGCGAACCGCTGACGGAGAGCTCCGGCGAGTGGGCGGCGTCGGTGCGCGCCCGGCTGGTGGAGGACCACCGCCATGTCCGGGAGGAACGCATCCGGCTGGAGCTGAAGCTGGGGCGGCACGCCGATCTCATCGGCGAGCTGCGGGAGCTGGCGGCGGAGAGCCCGCTGTCGGAGGGGGTGGTCGGCTCCCTGATGCTGGCGCTCCACCGCAGCGGCCGGCACAGCGAGGCGCTGGAGCTGTACCGCATGACGCACGCCCGTCTGCGGGACGATCTGGGCATGGCGCCGGGGCCCGGCCTGCGGGCGCTCCACCAGCGGATCCTGGAGCAGGACCGGGGTCTGACGGGGCCCCGCACGGAGGCCGCCACCGTCCGGTCCCCGGCCCCCGCCCCGGCCACGCCCACTCCCCCGACGTCCGGCGCCGTCCCCGCCGCGCCCACTCCCCCGACGCCCAGCGCCGCCCCGGCCGCGCAGCCCCCCTCCGGCCACCCGGGCCGCAACAACCTGCCCCGCGACACCCGGGACTTCACCGGCCGGGCGGCCGAGTTGGCGCTGTTGCGCGAGGGGATCGCCGGCTCCGACGGGTACGCGCTGCCGCTCGCCGTGCTGCACGGCATGCCCGGTATCGGCAAGACCGCTCTGGCCGTGCACGCGTCGCACCGGTTGGCCGAGCACTACCCGGCCGGTCAGCTGTACGTCGATCTGCACGGGTTCAGCGGACGGCGGCCCGTCGACCCGGCGGAGGCGCTGGCCTTCCTGTTACAGGCCGCCGGGACCGGCGAGGCGCTGCCGGACACCCTCGACGGGCGGGCGGCCGCGTGGCGGGAGTGGACCGCGCACCACCGGGTGCTGGTCGTGCTCGACAACGCCCGGGACGCCGCCCAGGTGGGTCCGCTGCTGCCCGGGTCGCCCGGTTGCCTGGCGATCGTGACGAGCCGCAACCGGCTCTCCGCGCTGGACGGGGCCGTCTCCGTCCGGGTGGACGCGCTGTCGGCCCGGGAGGCGGCAACCCTGTTCACCCGGATCGCGGGGACCGCCCGGACCTCCCGCGACCCGGCGGCGCTGGAGCTGCTGGTGGAGGCCTGCGACCGCCATCCGCTGGCCACGACGCTGCTCGCGGGCCGCTTCCGGCACCGGGAGATCTGGGACCTGCGCCATCTGCTGGAGCGCCTCGCGCAGTCGGGCGGTCCCCTGGACGGACCCGATGAGGAGGTGTTCGTCTCGGCGTTCCGCTTCTCGTACGCCGAGCTGTCGCCCGGCACGCGCCGCCTGCTGCGGCTGCTCGCGCTGCACCCCGGGGCCGACATCACGGCGGCGGCCGCGGCCGCCCTGTCGGGGAGCGCCCCCGGGCCCGTCGGGGACGGGGGCGTGCAACGCGGCATCGAGGAGCTGCTGGACTGCCATCTGCTGACCGAGCCGGCGCTCGGACGCTACCAACTGCACGATCTGACGCGGGCGTTCGCGCTGCGCATGGGCATCGCCGAGGAGCCGGAGGAAGCGCGCGGCGAGGCCGTCGGCCGGCTCCTCGGGTACGGCCTCGTCTCCGCGTTCCGGGCCCACCGCCTCACCCATCCGCGCCGCAGGGCCATCGAGCCCGTGCAGGCGTCGGCGTACGCGGTCTCGTTCGGCGACGCCCAGGAGGCGGCGGCCTGGCTGGGCGCCGAGCGGGCCAACCTGCTGGCCGCCGCCCGCACCGCGGCAGCGGAGGCCCCGGAGTACGCGGCGTCCTTCCCGCACGCGCTGGCCCCCTCGCTCAGGATCTGGGGCAGCTGGGACATCACCAACGAGCTGTACGGCGCGGCGGTGGAGGCGCTGCGCTCGCGGAGCGACCCGGCACTCCTGGCGCAGACGCTGGTGGAGGCGGCGGAGGTGCTGGCGCAGACAGGGCCCGGGGAGGCGTTGAGCTGCGCGGGCGAGGCGCTGACCCTGTTCCAGGACCTGAAGGACCCCGCGGGGTGCGCCGACAGCTCGCTCCAGGCGAGCCGAGCGCATCTGGCCGCGGGACACACCGGCCCGGCGCTGCGCATGGTGGCGCGGGCCCTGGCGCTCTACCGGGACCTGGGCGATCCGCACGGCGAGGCGGACTGCCTCAACGTCGAGGGGGCGGCGCTGTACTACGAGGGCCGGTACGACGAGGCACTGGGACGGGCGCGCCGGACGCTGCACATCCACGAGGGCACGGGCGACCTGCTGGGGCAGATCCGCGCGCACAACAACATCGGGGAGATCCACCAGATCCAGGGGCGCATCGAGCACGCCCGCGACCACCTCGAACGGTCGAAGGTGCTGGCCGGCCTGCACAGCGGAGCAAGAGAAATCGCCATATTAGAGACGAACATGGGCACGGTTTACCAGGCCATGGGGGACACTTCGCGGGCGCTGGCGGGGTTCCGGCGGTCGCTGGAGAGTCACCGCGCCCGGGGGGACGCGCTGGGCGAGGCGAACGCCCTGATCAGCCTCGGCGCGGCCCAGGCCGCGAACGGCGACGGCGAGGGGGCGCTGCTGCACTTCACGCTGGCGGAGGAGGTCGCGCGGCGGATCGACAGCCCCTACGAGCGCACTCGGGCCCTGCTCGGGGTGGCCGATGTGCACCGGGCGGCGGCCCGGACGGCACCGGCCACGGAGGCCTACCGGCAGGCGCTACTGCTGTCCGACCGCACGGGCTCCCGTCCGGCGGCGGCGCGGGCGCTGGAAGGGCTCGCGCGTACGGCACTGGCCGAGCAGCGCGACGAAGCGATCCAGGAGTACGCGAGGCGGGCCGAGGAGGTGTATCGGAGCCTGGGCTGCGAGGCCGAGGCGGAGAAGATGCGGCGGCTGCTGCTGGAGCGGACGAGAGGAACCGGCGCCTGAGGTTCGCTCGGGCGCCGGACCGTACGTCGGCGGTGCGGATCAACCGCTGGTGACACGGCCTCCGGGGCCGCGCGGGGTCACCACATCCACTGAAGAATTTTCCACATGCGCGTGACAACTTCCTTCTGAACCGTGCGGGTTGAGGGGTGGGACGCCGAACTTCCGGCTCAGCGATCATGGCATAGAACAGCGACCTGAAGATCCGAACAAGTTCACTCGTTCGGGTGCAATTCCATGGAACTCATCTGCCAACTCCCGCAACTGCTATGGCATTTCGCCACATAGGCCGCCGAACGACCCGGCGCACGGCGGCAGAATGCGCGGCCCGGTGCGCGTGGGACGTGCCGCTCCCGGGCAGGTTCAGGGTGACTTTTACGGCTCGACGGTGGGGGGACCGTTATGGAGTCCGGTAATCAGTACGGGGCAGCGGGACAGGGAGCGGGCGGGGCCGCATGGGGTGGACCCGTGCCGCCGCCACCCTCCCGTGCGCCCTCCGTCGGGCCGCCGCCACCCGGTGCGCCCCTGCGCTCGGCGGGCGCCGCCCTGCTCAATCTGACCGGGCTCGGGCTCGGGTACGCCCTGTTGGGGCGCTGGGTGCGGGCCGCGGTGTGCTGGGCGGCCACGGCGGTGCTGTTGTGGGTGGCGTTGCCGGCCGATCCGGACGGGGTGCCCGGGGGCGTCCTCGTCGGGTATCTGCTGGTGCTGGTGCTCGCCGCCGCCGACGGGGCCCGGATCGCTCGGCGTTCGGCGCTGGGCGGGGCGTGGCGGCCCGTTGTGGCGGTCGGTCTCGGGGTGGTGCTGCTGGCCGTGCCGGCGGGCGGGGCGGTGGTGTACGGCTCCGCACGGGACGAGGCGCGGGAGCAGATGCTGCTGGACCGGCTGGTGGCCGGGGACGAGCGGGTCGCGGCGGCCTCGCGACAGCCGTTCGCCGCGGCGAAGGGCGAGTACGAGGGAGCGCTCGACGTCTATCGCGCGCTCGGCGAGGATCATGCCGGCTCGCGGGCCGCGAAGCTGGTCCCGGACCGGCTGAAGGCGTACTACGAGGCCGTCTCCGCCCCGTACGCGAAGAAGCGGCACTGTGAGTCCATCGCCCCGCTGACCTATCTGCGGACGCTGCCGGAATCGGTGGACGAGAAGCTGCTGGGCAAGCTCGCCGCCTGGCCCGACGAGCCGCTCGCCGCGTCGCTGTACGGATGCGGGGTGTCGCGCCTGGGCGGTGTCGGCGGAGGCGGCACGGAGCTGGCCGAGTTGCTGCGCACCTTCCCCGATTCCCCGTCCGCGCAGCAGGTGGGGCCCGCGATCAGTGAGCGGATCAAGGCGCAGGTGGCGGCGTCGAAGGGGGCCGAGCCGTGTGCCGCGACCAAGGTGCTGCGCAGTCTCGGCGCCACCGCGTCCGCACTCCCGGCCGAGAGCGTGAAGGCGCTGCGCGCCGACGCGGACAAGGGCGTCGTGAACGGGGTGTACGCCTGCGGGGTCGACCAGTTCAAGGACGGGAAGTACACCGACGCGCGCACGACGCTGACCGATTTCGCGCGGACCTACAAGAGCGACGGGCGGGCACGGCAGGCCCGGAACATCGCCATCGCCGCGGAGATAGCCGACGACCGGCCACGCGCGGGCAAGCGGCTGCCGCCGGCGAAGCGGCCCGGCGGGTCCCGGATGGAGCTGGTCATCAGCAATGACGCGCCGAACGCGGTCGAGGTGCTCTACACCGGCCCGGTCACCGGCACCGTGACCCTGAGGGCCTGCGCGGGCTGCGAGCGGTACAGCGCGGCCACCGGATCGCAGCGGGCCTGCAAGGCGAGCGGGAAGAACTACCCGAAGGCCCGGCTGCGGCTTCCCGCCGGGGAGTACCACTTCCTCTACAAGCACGGCACGGGCGCGTCCGCCGGTGTGGACAGCTATTCCTCGGGATCGAAGGTCCAGCCGGGCTACACGTACACGAGCTGCACCTACGTCATCGAGCGGAACCCGCTCGGGCTGGACCTGCCGCTGCTCCCCGATCCGGTCAAGCCCGTGCTCAGCCCTTGGGCCGGGGGTTCTTCTCGATGACCCGTCCGTCCAGGTGCGCGGTGAGGAAGGCGCCGCCATGGGTGTCGGAGACGTAGACGCGCAGCACCGGGCGGTCGCCGTGGAAGGGCGACGAGGGGTCCACGATCACATAACGGCTCTCCGGCTCCGGGATGTTGAGCGTCTTCTCCGCCGTGCCCAGCAGGGCGGGCAGCGCGTCCCAGTCCACGGAGTTCAGGTCGACCGTGGTGTCCCCGGACATCAGCGTGCCGCCCATCTCGTCGTTCTTCGCCCGGCCGTCGCGGTAGCTGAAGCGGTCGTACAGCGCGGAGTTGGACTTCAGCGGGGCCTCGGCGGAGGCGTGCTCGTCGTAGAGAGTGAAGTCGGTGACCTTCGTTCCGCCCATGAGCGGCTTCAGGGCCGCGATCGCCGCCCGCGCCCCGTCCGGGGTCAGCAGCTTCTCGGCCTTCGGAACGTCCTCCTCGTCGGCGATCGGGTCCGGGGCCGGGGCTGAGGCCGGGGGCGTCGCCCTGCCGTCGCCCGCGGGCGCGCTCGCCGAGTCGCGGGGGCGGTCGTCGCTGTCGGACCCCCGGAAGGAGAACGGGTCGGTCATCCAGAGGATGACGCCGACGACGACCGCGGCCGAGACGACGGACGAGGCGATGCTGAAGATCTGGACGTCGCGCCGCATGCGGCGTTGGCGCTCTTGCGCGGTGGGGGAAGGGTCGGCGGCGGCCTGCTGCCCGTGGGGACTGCCGGGCGCGGCCGGTGGGAAGCCGTGGCCCGTGGGGACCCGGTCGCGCACGGAGGCCGTCCGGGTGGGCGTCGCGGGCACGGACCGGGGCTGCACGGTCGCGGGCCGCTCCCGTACGGGCTCCGTGGGCGTCGGGGCCGGACTCCCGCCGGTGCGCGCGGCCTCGGCCAGCATCCGGTCGAGGGCCTCGGCGTCCGGGCGGGCCGGGATGTCCCGGGTGAGGAGCGCGCCGAGCACCGGGGTGAGGGCCCCGGCCCGTACCGGCGGCGGGATCTCCTCGTCGAGCACGGCGGCCAGGGTGGCCAGGGTGGTGGCCCGGCGCAGCGGGTGGCGGCCTTCGACGGCGACGTAGAGCATCATGCCGAGCGACCAGAGGTCGGAGGACGGGTCGCCCTCGGTGCCCCGGATCCGCTCGGGGGCTATGTAGTCGGGCGAGCCGATGAGGGCGCCGGTGGCGGTGAGGCTGGTCGACTCCCGGATCGCGGCGATCCCGAAGTCGGTGAGGACGGGGCGGCCGTCGGTGCGCAGGAGCACGTTGGCGGGCTTGACGTCGCGGTGCTGGATGTCGCAGGCGTGGGCGGCGCGGAGGGCGGAGAGGATGCCGCGTCCCAGCTCGGCGGCCTCGGCCGGCTCCATGGGCCCGGCGGCGAGCCGTTCGTGCAGGGAGGAGCCGGCCACCAGCTCCATCACGATCCACGGGTAGCCGTCCTCGCCGGGGTCGACGATGTGGTGGACGGTGACCACGTTGGGGTGGTCGACCCGGGCCAGGGCGCGGGCCTCGCGCATCACCCGGGCCCGCAGCGTGCGGGCCCCCTCGGGGTCGTACTCCGCGAGCGCCGGGTCCGGGGGCCGGACCTCCTTCAGCGCGACGTCGCGGTGCAGCGCCATGTCGTGGGCCCGCCAGACCATGCCCATGCCACCGCTGCCGAGCCGGTCCATCAGCCTGAAACGGCCGTCGATCACCCGTCCCGAGGGGGCCTCTTCGCTCATGGGCCGTAGCGTACGGGGGGCGTGCGACAGCGGGGAGCGAGGGTGGCGGCAACCGTCCGCCCGACGCAACGGCCGTACGGACTCGGGCGGTTGGCCGCCGTGCGGCGCGGGCCGGGTGCCGGTCGGCCGCCCGCCCGCCCGCGCCTCGGTCGGGGCGCGGGCGGGCGGGCTCGTCGTGTCAGGCCGACGCGCGTTTGCGGGAGGATGTCGTCTTCTTCGCCGCGCCGCCGCCGCTCGACGACGTCTGCTTCTTCGTCGTGGTCTTCTTCGTGGCCGTACGGCCTCCGCCGCTTCCGGCGGACTTCTTCGCCGTCGACGTGGACTTCTTCGCGCCGGTGGACTTGGGGGCGGCCTTCTTCGTGGCCGTGGAGCTCCCGGAACGGGTCACCGTCTTGCCGGTCGGGGTGCGGTGCGTGGTCTTCCTGGCGGTCCCCCCGGACGACTTCCCCGTCGTCTTCGCGGCGGCCTTTCCGGACGTCTTCTTGATGGGGTGGACGTCGGCCATATCGCCCTCGCCCTCGCTCGCCGCCTCGGCCCCCTCCTCCCCCCGGGACTTCTTCGCCGCCTGCACGCTGTTCTCCAGGGCCGCGATCAGGTCGATAACCTTGCCGCCGCCGGAGTCCTCGGACGCGGCCGGGCGCACGGTCTCGCCGGAGGCCTTGGCGGCGATGAGTTCCTCCACCGCTTCCCGGTAGTCGTCGTGGAGGCTGTCCATGTCGACCTCGCCGAGGGTGTCCATCAGGGCGTCCGCCAGGTCGAGTTCGGCGTCGCGGACCGTGACGTCGCCGTCCGGGGCGACGCCCTCGGGGGCGCGGATCTCGTCCGGCCACAGGAGGCCGTGCATGGCGATCACGTCGTCGACGACGCGGAGCATGCCGAGCCGTTCGCGGCCGCGCAGGGCGTACTTGGCGACGGCGACCTTGTTGCTGCGCTTGAGGGCCTCGCGGAGCAGGGTGTACGGCTTGGCGGCCGGGACGCCGTTGGCGGAGAGGTAGTACGCCGCGTCCATCTGGAGCGGGTCGATCTGGTCCGCGGGCACGAAGGCGACGATCTCGATGGTCTTCGCCGTGGGCAGCGGAAGCTGGGCGAGATCCTCGTCGGTGATCGGGATCATCGTGCCGTCGGCGTCCTCGTAGGCCTTGCCGATCTCGCCGCCGGCGACCTCTTCCTCGTCCAGTTCACAGACCTTGCGGTACCGGATCCGGCCACCGTCGGCGAGGTGGATCTGCCGGAAGCTGATCGAGTGGTTCTCGGTGGCGTTGACCAGCTTGATCGGGATGCTGACCAGCCCGAAGGAGATCGCGCCGTTCCATATGGACCTCACCGTTCACCCCTTGTCGACCGTTAAAGACTCTTTAGCGGTTAAAGACGCTTTGGTCTGATTTCGTGTGACTCTTATCGTATGACGCCGATCACCGAGGTGGAGGGGCGACGGGTCTCGCTCAGCAACCTCGACAAGGTCCTGTATCCGGCCACCGGGACGACCAAGGGCGAGGTGCTGCACTACTACGCGGCCACCGCGGGCCGCGTGATCCTGCCCCATCTGCGCGACCGCCCCGTGTCCTTCCTGCGGTACCCGGACGGGCCGGGCGGCCAGCTCTTCTTCACCAAGAATCCGCCGCCCGGTACGCCCGCCTGGGTGGCCACCGCCGCCGTCCCCCGGAGCGAGGACCAGGGCGCCCGGCAGGTGGTCGTGCAGGATCTGGCCTCGCTGATGTGGGCGGCCAACCTGATGGTGGAGTTCCACACCCCGCAGTGGCGCACGGGCGCCCCGGAGATCGCCGACCGGATGGTCCTCGACCTGGACCCCGGCTCCCCCGCGACCGTCGTCGAGTGCTGCGCGGTGGCGCTCTGGCTGCGGGAGCGGCTCGCGGCCGACGGGCTGCTCGCGTACGGCAAGACGTCCGGGGCCAAAGGGCTGCATCTGCTGGTCCCGCTGGAGCCCACCCCCTCCGGCGCGGCGTCCGCGTACGCGAAGCGGCTCGCCGTGGAGGCGGAGGAGGCCCTTCCGGAGCTGGCCCTGCACCGGATGAAGCGGGCCCTGCGGCCGGGGAAGGTCTTCGTCGACTTCAGCCAGAACGCCGCCTCGAAGACGACCGCCACGCCCTACACCCTGCGCGCCAGGCCCGAGCCGACCGTGTCCGCGCCGGTCACCTGGGGCGAGATCGAGGGGTGCCGGGAGGCCGGCGCCCTGGTGTTCCTCGCCCGGGACATGGCCGCCCGGCTGGACCGGCACGGCGATCTGCTCGCCCCGCTGAACGATCCGGAGCAGGCTCGTCCGCTGCCGGCCTGAGGCCCTCGGCCGGCCGGTGCGCCCCCTCCGGACGGTGGCCGGGACGCCCCCGGGCCCGTGGCCCGCACCCGTGGTGCACAGGGAACCCACAGCCGAATCGTCTTGACCGGGTCATGACCTCGTTACGGCGCGAGGAAAGGCCACAAGTGGCGGGTGGATTGTCCGAGCCGTGGTGCACACTCTGCGCAGGCGCTTTCTACGGAGCGCGCCGGGAGGGGTGTGACGGACAGGGCGCGGCACGGGGGCCCGCCGGTCCGGGCGCTGTCGTGATCGTGGGGAGGGGATGGCGTGTTCTCGGGGATCGACGAGGTCGACTGGGCCTCGATGGAGCATGCCTACGGGCCTGCCGACGATGTGCCGGAGCTCCTGAGAGGGCTCGCGTCGGAGGATCCGGCGGAGCGCGAGGCGGCGCTCGACGGGATGTACGGCGCGGTGCACCACCAGGGCGATGTGTACGCGTGCACGCTCGCGTGCATCCCGTTCCTGTTCGAGCTGGTCGTGGATCCGGCGGTACAGGACCGGGGCAGCGTGGTCGAACTGCTCACCAGCATCGGCGGCTTCGACCTCGACGAGGACGACGAGGCGGAGATCGACGAGGACGAGATCGAGGGCGCCGCGAACTACGCGATGGCCGCGGCGGCGGTCACCGCCGGGGCGGGGGTGTTCTTCGAGCTGATCGCCGACGAGGACCCCGGGGTGCGGCTCGCGGCCCCGCTGGCGCTCGCCACCCTGCACCGGCACCCCGTGCGGGTGCTCGCGCTGCTGCGGGAGCGGCTGCCGGTGGAGCCCGACGAGGAGGTGCGGCTCGCCCTGGTGGAGGCGGCCGGCCGGGTCGCGCTGCGGCACCGGCCGCTGGCGGGGCGGGTCGCGGAGTGGCTGGGCCGGCTGGCCGGGCGGGCGCACGCCCCGGGGCTGCGGCTCGCGGCCCTGGCCCAGCTGGCGCGCTGTTCGCCCGACGGGCTGCCCGGCGATGTCGTGCCGATGGTCTCGGGGCTGCTGCGCGAGATGCGTTCGGCGCCTGAGGAGCACGCCGCGCCGGAGGGGGACGCCGGGCGGGAGGGGACCGAGCCGGACCCCGACCGGGACCCGGACGCCGAGCCGGTGGACGCGGAGCCGGTCGCCGCGGCCGAGACCTGCCGGGGCGAGCAGGTCGCGACGCCGACGCTCGTGGGGCAGCTGCGGGCCCTGTCCGCCCAGGAGAACGTCGGGCGCGGCACCCCCTGGGCCGCGGATCTGCTGCGCACCCTGCACGTCGGGCTCGACGACCGGGTGGGCGACCGCACGGCGCTGCTCGCCGACCAGTTGCGCAGCCCCGACCCCCGGCAGCGCATCGACGCCGTACGGATGAGCGGCGGGCTGATACGGGCCTGGCGCGGCCCCTACGAGGAGCTGGTGGCGCTCGTCGGCGATCAGCTGTCCGACCCCGAGCCCCGGCTCGCCGAGGCCGCGTCCCATGTGCTGGAGGAGCTGTTCTCCCTCGCCGCGCCCGCCGCGGACGCCCTCGCCGCCCGGCTGGCCGCCGATCCCGGTGACTGGGTGAAGACCTGGGCCAGCGGTCCGCCCGGTCTCGGCTCCACCGTGAAGGCCCTGGCCCGCCTCGGCGACGCCCGTGCGCTGCCCGCGCTGGCGGCGGCGCTGAAGCTGCCGCAGGTGGCGCACGACGTGGGGTTCGCGGTGGGCCACCTGGGGGCGGCGGCCCGGCCGCTCGCCGGGGCGCTGCGGCGCAGGCTCGCGGAGGTGGAGCTGGACGAGGGCGCCTACGACCGGGCGAGCCCGCTGCTGGCCGGGCTGACCGGGCTGCGGGCGGGCGAGGCGGCCCCCGAGGTGCTGCGCGTGCTGCGCGGGGCGCCGGAGTACCGAGGCGAGTGGCTGCGTACGGCGGCGCTGCGGGCGCTGGGTTCGTTCGGGCCCGCGGCGCGGGAGGCCGTGCCGGAGCTGCGGGCGCTGATCCGCCGCCCGGGGACGGCCGCGGCGACCGAGGCCGCCGAGGCGCTGTGGGCGATCTCCGGGGACACCGAGGCCGTGCTGCCGGTGCTGATCGAGGGGCTCCAGTCGGACCAGGTGCACGACCGGCGGGCGGCGGCGATGGCGCTGGGCGCCCTCGGACCGCGCGCCGCGGTGGTCGCGCCCCGGCTGCGCGGGCTGCTGGCCCACGAGGAGCTGTGGCTGCGGGTGGACGCGGCCATCGCCCTGTGGGAGGTGTCGGGCCGGTCGCGGGAGACCACCGAGGTGCTGCTCGCCGGCTGGGAGCGCAGCCGTCATGTGCGGGTCCGGGTGGCAGAATGCGTGGCACGGATGGGTCCGGTCCACGAAGGGTCGGCCGCGGCGCACATCCTGCGGAGCGAACTCGTCTCCGTACGCCGTCACAACGCGATGGACGGCGGGTACGGCAGTCATGACATCCACGAGGACGAGAAGCTCCTGGCGCTGTGCCGACGGGCACTCCGGGGGACGGGGAAAGGGACCACGGCATGATCATTTTCGGCACCAAGGGCTACCTCTACCAGCTGGCCATCCTGACGATGGTGTGCGGCTGGTGCGGCAATCCGGCGGCGCACACCCTGCGCAAGCGGGTCACGAAGTTCACGTTGTTCTTCGTGCCGCTGTTCCCGTTCTCGACGAAGTTCGCCACGCAGTGCACCTTCTGCGGCGGGGAGCAGCAGATACCCAAGGAGCAGGCGGACCAGCTGCTCGCCCAGGCCGCGGCCGGGCAGGACGGCAGCGCCCAGGGCCAGGCCCCGCAGCAGCCCGGCTTCACCCCGCCCGGACAGAACCCCTACCAGCGCTGACCCGGCGGCGGCCCGGGGCTCTCCTGGGGCCGCGTGACGCCACGCAGGGGCACGAAGTCGGCAGGGCGCACGGCTGTCCGATTAGGGTGTGAGGCCCCGGTTCGGGGCGTGAGCCCCCCTGTCGTCGTAGAGGAGGCGAGCCGTGCGCCCGCACCGCGCCCCGGCGGCGGCCCGTGCCCGTACCGCCGTGTCCGCCGTCGCCGCGCTCGTGCTGCTGTCCGGCTGCGGCGCGGCCGGCGGGCTGAAGAGCGCGGGGGACGCGCCGTCGGCCGTCGAGCCCCGGCACCTCTGGCCGGATCTGCCGCCCGCCTCCTCCGCCCCGTACGACTACGGCGAGGGCGAGACCGCGCGCATCCCGGGGATCCGGGTGACCGGCGGCGATGTGCGGCGGCTGGACCCGGTGGCGGTGGCGCAGGCCGGTCTGAAGGCGAAGACGGACCGGGACAGCGGTCTTGACGAGCTGCCGGACAGGACGGTCCGGCAGATCGAGCGGTGCCGCACCGCTCCGGAGGACTGTCCCGTCCTCAGCCCCTACTACCGCGATCTGACCGGCGACGGCAGGGACGAACTGGTGCTCGGCGTCCGGATGGCCGACCGGCAGCTCGCCGTGCGCGTCTACATGCCGGACGGGGGCCGGCTGATCCGGATCATGTCGACCTACGACGCCGTCATCAGCGTGGAGCTGGCGGGCCGGGACGTGATCATGCGGGCCCCCTCGGTGATCCCGGGATACGAATACCGCACCGCGTGGTCCTGGGACGACCGGCAGCACGCCATGCTGCCCACCCGCGACGAGATCCTGCGGACGCCCGAGCACCGCAGAGCCCCGAAGCCGGGACGGACGCCTCCGGGGCCGTCGGCGGAGACGCGATGAGGCGTCGACGCCGATTCCGCTCGCCCTCCTGGACCGCGAGCCTCACCTGGAAGTCCGCCGTCTTCCTGACCGTCATGTGCTGCACCCTGGCCGCCCTCCTCGGCATCCTGGTGCACACCGCGGTCACCCGGCAGACGGTCGAGCACGCCCGCGAGAAGGCGCTGGCCCGGCTGGAGGTGGTCACCGACGCGTACGAGGCCGGGGAGCCGCTGCCCCGGGGGTCCGGCATCGACCCGCCGGGCCTGCCCGCCTCGCTCGCCGCCCTGGCCGCGGGCGGCGAGCGGGGCACCGCCGTCGCGGACGGACCGCACCGGCCGGGCGACCCGGACGGGCAGGGCGGCCCCGCCATGTGGGCGGCGGGCCCGGCGGACGGGCGGGCGCTGGCCACCTGGACGGACTACAGCCACAGCGCCCGCACCATCGGCGGGCTCGACCGGGCGATCATCGGCTCCTCGCTGCTGGCCATCGCCGCCACCCTGTTCGTCGGACTGTTCGCCGTCGGCCGGGTGACCCGCAGGCTCCATCAGAGCGCCCGGGTGGCCCGCCGGATCAGCGCGGGCGATCTCGACGCCCGGGTGAACGACCCGCGCACCGCGCGCCCGGTCCGCGCCCAGGACGAGGTGGCGATCGTGGCGGGCGCGCTCGACACCATGGCCTCCACCCTCCAGCGCAAGCTCCAGACCGAACAGCGGTTCACCGCCGATGTGGCGCACGAGCTGCGCACCCCGCTGACCGGCCTGTCGGCCGCCGCCGAGCTGCTGCCGCCGGGCCGCCCGGCGGAGCTGGTGCGCGACCGGGTGCGGGCCATGCGGGCGCTGACCGAGGACCTGCTGGAGATCTCCCGTCTCGACGCCCGTACCGAGCAGGTGGACCTCGCCGTGCACGATCTCGCGCCGGTGGCGGAGCGGGTCGTCCGGGCGTCGGGCACGGACACCGAGGTACGGGTGAGCGGCGCGGCCCGGGTGGAGACCGACCGGCGGCGCCTGGAGCGGGTGATCGGCAATCTGGTGGCCAACGCCCACCGGCACGGGGCTCCTCCGGTGGTGCTGAGCGTGGACGGCGCGGTGGTCTCCGTACGCGATCACGGCCCGGGATTCCCGGCGTATCTCCTGGACGGCGGGCCCCAGCGGTTCCGCACGGACGGCGCGGGCAAGGGCCACGGGCTGGGGCTGACCATCGCCCTCGGCCAGGCCCAGGTCATCGGCGCCCGGCTGGACTTCGGCAATCCGCCGGACGGCGGGGCGCTGGCCCGGATGACCCTGCCGGAGTACGTCCACCTCGACGACGGGGATTCCGGCGGAAATCCGGGCCAGAGCGGGGCCCCGGAGGGGACGGACACCCCGGACGGCTCAACCGAGGACCCCCCTCACGCACCGTGACGCGTTGCAGGCCGTGTGTGGCGAATTTAGCGTGACCAGCACGAGCCCAGCTCGTGTCCCCCACGGTCCCCTTCCCTTTCGCATGGAGGCAGCATGTCCCCCCTGTCCCGCCCCGCACGGTTCCGCCGGCTCGGTCTCTGCGTCGCCACCGGCGCGCTCGCGGCGCTCACCGCCGCCGCCCCCGCCGCCCTGGCGGCCGACCCCCAGCCCGTCGGACAGCGCGCGGAGGCCACCGCTCCGGACCCGACGTCCGACGAGCTCTCCGCCTCGGCGCTGCAGCGGGAGCACGAGGCCCGCCAGGAGGCCCAGGCCCAGGAGCAGGGGCAGGCGCAGGGGCAGGCACGCCCCCAGGCGCCCAAGCGGACCTACAAGGGCCGGGTCATCGCCAAGCCCTACCTGCTGCTCCGTGACAAGCCGACCCGCAGCAGCCGCATCGTCGGCTCGGTCAAGCACGGCAAGGTCGTGCACATCTTCTGCAAGACCAAGGGCGACAACGTCGACGGCAACAACCGCTGGTACCTGCTGACCGACGGCACCTGGGCCTGGGGTTCGGCCCGCTACATCGAGAACATCGGCGCCGCGCCGCGCTGGTGCTGACCTCTCCACACCCGCACACACCCGTCCGCCCGTGGAGCCCGGCCCGTGGCCGTGAGCTCCGCGGGCGGACGCGTGCTCGGGTGGGCGCTGACATGAGCAAAGGTGTGACATAAGGGAAATACCTCGCACCTCTTGCTACGTTGCGGGGCATGACCGCAACGACGGCGGACGCTCCCCCGCCCGAGCTCCGCCTGCCCAAGCGGCGCGGGATGGAGCTCGCCCTCCTCCTCGGGGGCGTCCTGATCTCCGTCTTCGGCTACGCGGCGGTCGGCCTCGCCCACGACGGCGCGGTGCCTCCGGACGTCGCCGGGTACGGCGCCGGGCTCGGTGCGCTCGCGCTGCTCGCCCATGTCGCCGTCCGCTTCCGGGCCCCGTACGCCGATCCGCTGCTGCTGCCGATCGCCGTCCTGCTCAACGGTCTTGGCCTGGTGCTGATCTTCCGGCTGGACCTGGAGACCCCGAGGGACCAGGCCGCGCCCACCCAGCTCGTCTGGTCCACGCTCGGCGTCGCGCTGTTCACCGCCGTGGTGGTGCTGCTGCGCGACCACCGGGTGCTCCAGCGGTACGCGTATCTCTCGGTGGCCTCCGCCCTCGCGCTGCTGATCGTGCCGATCTTCTTCCCGGCGGTGAACGGGGCGAAGATCTGGATCCGGATCGGCGGACTCTCCTTCCAGCCGGGCGAGTTCGCCAAGATCCTGCTCGCGGTGTTCTTCGCCGCCTATCTGGCGGCCAACCGCAACGCGCTGGCCTACACCGGCCGCACGGTGTGGAAGCTGCAACTGCCCGCCGGCCGGGTGCTCGGGCCGATCGTGGCGATCTGGCTGCTGAGCGTCGGCGTGCTGGTGCTGGAGCGCGATCTCGGCACCTCGCTGCTGTTCTTCGGGCTCTTCGTCATCATGCTGTACGTGGCGACCGGCCGGACCGGCTGGATCGCGGTCGGTCTGCTCCTGGCCGCCGTCGGGGCCTTCGTCGTCGGCTCCTTCGAACCGCACGTCCACGGCCGGGTGCAGGACTGGCTGGACCCGTTCGCCTCGATCGACGCGGGGCGGGGGCCGGGCCAGCTCGCCCAGTCGCTGTTCGCCTTCGCGGCGGGCGGGATGCTCGGCACCGGCCTCGGAGCGGGCCACTCGATCCTGATCGGCTTCGCCGCGAAGTCCGACTTCATCCTGGCGACGGCGGGCGAGGAGCTGGGGCTGAGCGGGCTGACCGCGATCTTCCTCCTCTACGCGCTGCTCGTGGCGCGCGGCTACCGTGCCGGGCTCGCCCTGCGCGACCCGTTCGGGCGGCTGCTCGCCATCGGTCTGGCGTCGATCCTGGCGCTCCAGGTGTTCGTGATCGCGGGCGGGGTGATGGGGCTGATCCCGCTGACCGGGATGGCGATGCCGTTCCTCGCGCAGGGCGGCTCGTCCGTCGTCACCAACTGGATCATCGTGGCGCTGCTGATCCGGGTCAGCGACGTCTCGCGCAGACCTCACCCGGAACAGCCGGAGACCGGGGTCATCGCGGCGGCCGTGGAGGAGGACCGGTGATCCGCTACATCCGGCGGGCCGCCGCCTTCTGCCTGCTGCTGCTCGTGGCGCTGCTCGTCAACGCGGCCCGCGTCCAGCTCTTCGAGGCCGACGAACTGGACGACAACCCGGCCAACCGCCGCGACAGCATCGCCCGTTACGACCAGCCGCGGGGCAACATCCTGGTCGGCGACCGGCCCGTGACCGGCAACAAGGAGACCGGCGAGCAGCTCAGCTTCGAACGGACCTATCTGCACGGCCCGCTGTACGCCCCGGTGACCGGATACGCCTCGCAGACGTACGGCACCACGCTCATCGAGAACGCCGAGGACTCCGTCCTGTCCGGCACGGACTCTGTGCTTGCTCCGCTGCCCTTCTGGAACGAGTTCACCCGGGGCCGGCAGCCGGGCGGCGATGTCGTCACCACCGTCAAGGCGTCGGTGCAGCAGGCCGCGTACGACGGGCTGAGCGGGCGGCGGGGGGCGGTCGCGGCCCTGGATCCGGCGACGGGCGCGATCCTGGCCCTGGTCTCGACCCCGTCCTACGATCCCGAGCGGCTGTCGGGGACCGGTTCCGCGGTGACCGACGCCTGGTCCCGGCTGAACGCCTCCAAGAGTCTGCCGATGCTCAACCGGGCCATCCGGCAGACCTATCCGCCGGGCTCCACCTTCAAGATCGTGACGGCGGCGGCGGCCCTGGACGCGCGGGTGGTGACGGACGCCGACGCGGCCACGGACACGCCCTCCCCGTACGTCCTGCCGGGGACGAGGACGACCCTGCCCAACGAGGCGAGGGGCTGCGAGCAGGCGTCCCTGGCGGACGCGATCCGGGTCTCCTGTAACACGGTGATGGCGCACCTGGGGGTGGAGGTCGGTCTGGAGGGGATGGTGGAGGCGGCGGAGAAGTTCGGCTTCAACGACACCGGGCTGCGCATCCCGTCCGGGGTGGCGACGAGCAACTTCGACACGGACATGAGCGACGACCAGCTGGCGCTGTCCTCGATCGGACAGTTCAACACGACGGCGACCCCGCTCCAGATGGCGATGGTCGCCTCGGCGGTGGCCAACGGCGGCGATCTGCGCCGTCCGCATCTGGTGGACCGGGTGACCACCGCCGACGGGGACACGGCCCGGCAGGAGGGGTCCGAGGCGTACGAGCGGCCGATGAACCCGGCGACGGCCGTGCAGCTCCAGCGGATGATGGTCGACGTGGTGGAGAACGGCACCGGGTCGAACGCGGCGATCGACGGGGTGCGGGTCGGCGGCAAGACCGGTACCGCCCAGCACGGGGTCGACAACTCCGGTCTGCCGTACGCCTGGTTCATCTCCTGGGCCCAGGCCCCCGACTCCGGCCGCCCGGCCGTCGCGGTCGCCGTGGTCGTGGAGGACGCATCGGCCGACCGGGCCGACATCAGCGGCGGCGGCAGCGCGGCCCCGATCGCGCGGGCGGTGATGGAGGCGGCCTTGGAGGAGTAGCCCGGGGCGCGGGCAGGGGCGCACCGGCAGACTGGGTCCATGACACGGACGACCTCCGCGGTGGCACGGGCCCTGGAGCGGATCGAGCGGCTGGACCCGGCGCTGCACGCGTTCATCGAGGTCTGGCCGGAGGTGGCGCTCGCCCGGGAACGGGAGGCCGTGGCACGGCGACTCCCGCTGGGCGGGCTGCCGTTCGCGGTGAAGGGCCCCTCCGGCATCCGGTCCTTCGCGGCCCGCCGGCTGATCGCGGCGGGCGGGGTCCCGGTCGGCGCGACGTCGGTGCCCGGCCCCGGCACCCACTGGCAGACCTGGGGCCGGGGCGCGCACGGCCGTACGGTCAACCCGTGGCGGGCCGACCGTACTCCGGGCGGTTCCTCGGCCGGGTCGGCGGTCGCGGTGGCGGCGGGGATGGTGGGGCTGGCGACGGGCAGCGACGGGGCCGGATCGGTCCGGATCCCGGCAGCCTGGTGCGGGGTGTTCGGGCTGAAGACGACGAACGGGCTGCTGCCCTCCCCCGACCGGTCCGGTCTGGCGTCCGCCGGGGTGCTCAGCCGGTCGGCCGCGGGCGCGGAGACGTACCTGCGCCGGGTACTGGACACCTACGAGCCGCCCGCCGCCCCCGTCCTGCCGCTGCCGGCCGTGTACAGCGAGGGGCTCGGCTACGCGGAGGTGGACCCGGAGGTGGCGGGCGTCGTGCGGGCGGCGGTGGACCGGCTCGTCGCGGCGGGGACCGTACGCCTGGTGGAGCGCGACGCCGGGCTGCTCGACCCGGTGGCGGCGTGGACCGCGGTACGGGGCGGGTCGCCGGACGCCCCGGAGGCGGTGCGGGTGCGGCGGACGAACGACGAGCGCCTGGACGCGCTCCTCGCCGGCGGGGCCCTGCTGCTGACCCCGGCCACACCGAACCGCCCGCACGGTCACGAGGGCCCAGGTGACCTCTACTCCACGGCGTTGACCTGGGCGTTCAACCTGAGCGGGCATCCGGCGGCGAGCCTGCCCGCCGGCTGGACCGGGGACGGCTGCCCGGTGGGGCTCCAGGTGGTGGCGGCGCGCGGCGCGGACGTCCGGCTCCTGGCCGCGGCACGCGCGATGGAGGACGCCCTGCCCGCCCCGCGGACGCCGCCCGCCGCCGCCGGGAGGCGATGACGGGCGGGGACGCCGGTCAGCCGATGGGCTTGCGGGCTTCCTGGCGGACCTTGGCCGTCTCCGCCGCGGCCCCCGCCAGGTCGATGGACTTGGCGTCCTTCAGCACGGACTCCGGACGGATCAGCGCGATCATCGCGGCGGTGTTGTCGTCGCCCCAGGCGCACATGGGGATGTTCACGACGCCGCCGGCCTCCTTCGACTGCACGACCTGGCACTCGATCGTGACCCCGTACCCCTCGGGCCTGAACTTCTTGGCGGGCACGACGAGCTTCGCGCCGTCGGCGTCCGCCGCGCCCTCCATGATCGTGCGGCGCATGAAGTCGGGGCTGGCCAGCCGCCCGTACATCCCCGAGAGCACCAGGGCGCCGCCCTTGGCCGAGGTGTAGTGCGCGACGACCGCCTCGGCGTCCCGGATGCTGGGGTCGGGGGTGTCCTCGATCTCCTTGCCCTCGGTGTCCGAGAGGTCCTGGCCCAGGCTGAACTCCCCGTCCAGGAGCTTCTGCTGCACGAGGAGCTCGTACTCCGCCTTCGGATACACCAGGTCGGTGCCCTTGTCGGCGAGCTGGGTGACGCCGAAGGCGATCGCGCCCGCCGCCACCACCGCGCCGACCGTGATCCCGACGATCAGCCCGGTCCGCTTCCTGCGCGGCGGCTGCGGGCCCTGCGGCGGCCAGCCGCCGACCGCGCCCGGTCCGCCCTCGCCGGGTATGCCGGGCTGACCCCAGCCGCCCTGCTGGGGCGGGGGCTGCTGCGGGTAGCCGTAGGACTGCTGCGCCACGGACCCCGGCGCGGCCGGCGGCTGCCCGTAGGGGGAGTTCTGGGGGGACGGGGGCGGCCCGTACGGGCCCTGCGGCGGGTGCGGCGGGGTGGTCATGCGCTCACGTTACGACACGGCTGCGAACGGACTTTCGGTGCGGCCGATATCGGTATCAGGTCGAGAGAATCGGCTCCGCCCGGCGGGCCGGGCACGCCCGGCCCGCCGGGCCCCCACCGCCTCACCCCAGCGGCTCGCGCCTGCTGAGCCACTCGTCGGACACCCCGGCCGTCCCCGTCGCCGCACCGACCACGCCCCCGGTGATGGCGCACGTGGTGTCGACGTCGCCGAGGCCCTCCGCGGTCGCCCAGAGCGCTGCCTCCAGGTCGTCGCCGTGGCGGGCCGCGGTCCACAGCGCGAAAGGCACGGTGTCGTCGGCGCGGATGCGCTGTCCGTTGCCCAGGAGGTCCGCGGCCTTCCACGGTTCGGTGGTGAACGGCGTCCGTGCGGCGCGCCGCACTCCGTCGCGTACCGGCCCCTCGGGCGTCAGGTCCGCGACGGCGTCCAGCGTCAGTGCGCCGCGCACCGAGAGCGCCGCGGCCACCGCGACGGCCACCGCGCCCGCGATGCCGTCCGGGTGGGCGTGGGTGACCTCCGCCGACAGCGCGGCCTGCCCCGCCACGCGCTCCAGGTCCTCGTGGAAGCGGGCACCGAGCGGCGCGACCCGCATGGCCGCGCCGTTGCCGAGGCTGCCGCCTTCGAAGAGTTCGGGAGCCAGGGTGCGCCAGTCGGCCGGGGCGTCGAGCAGCCGGGGCAGCAGGAGGTGCATGCCGTGGCCGTATCCGCGGGCCTGGTCGGCGTCGAAGGCGAGGGCGTAGCAGAGCGCCAGGTGGTCCTGGTCGACCTGGCCGCGCTCGTCGAGGGAGCGTTGCAGGGCGAGCGCGAGGGCCGTGTCGTCGGTCCAGTGCCAGCGCGGTTCCGGCGGGGTGCGGCGGGCCCGGATCTCGTTCACCGCTTGCCGGGGCTTGCGGAAGAGCGGGAACCAGCGCTCCCCGAACGCGTCGCCGAGCGCGAGCGCTTCGAGACTGCGGCGGGCGGCCGAGCGGCCGGCGGCGGTGGCTGCGGGCGGGTTCGTCGTCATACCCGCATCCTGGCCGCCGGGACCGGTGGCGTACATCCGATATCCGGCGGCGTACGGCGTCCACCTCACGATCCCGGGGCCGTCGGGCGGCCGGTCAGGCCGGGACCCCACCTTCGTCTATCGCCTCCGCGACCTCCGCCACCCGGGACTGCTCCTCGGCGGCGAAGCGCACGCGGTCCAGTTCCTCGGCTATCTCCTCGTCCTGGGACATCAGCAGGTCGAGGTTGGAGTCGCCGAGTTCGAGGACGCCCATGTCGACATAGGCCTTCTGGAGCCGTGGACCCCACAGGCCGATGTCCTTGACGCACGGGACGATCCGGCTGAAGAGGAGCTTGCGGAAGAGCCGGAGGAACTCCGAGTGCTCGGAGAGCTCCTTCGCCTCCTGCTTGCCGAAGCCGAAGTTCTCCAGCACCTCGACGCCGCTGAGCCGGTCGCGCATCAGGTAGCAGCCCTCGATGACGAAGTCCTCGCGCTCACGCAGTTCGGCGTCGCCGAGCTGCTTGTAGTAGTCGCGCAGGGCCATCCGTCCGAAGGCGACGTGCCGTGCCTCGTCCTGCATGATGTACGCGAGGATCTGCTGGGGCAGCGGCTTGGTCGTGGTGTCGCGGATCATCCCGAAGGCGGCCAGCGCCAGGCCCTCGATCAGGACCTGCATCCCGAGGTAGGGCATGTCCCAGCGGGAGTCGCGCAGGGTGTCGCCCAACAGGCCCTGGAGACTGTCGTTGACCGGGTAGAGCATGCCGATCTTCTCGTGCAGGAAGCGGCCGTAGATCTCCGCGTGCCGGGCCTCGTCCATGGTCTGCGTGGCGGAGTAGAACTTGGCGTCCAGGTCGGGTACGGACTCCACGATCCTGGCCGCGCAGATCATCGCGCCCTGCTCGCCGTGCAGGAACTGGCTGAACTGCCAGGAGGTGTAGTGCTTGCGCAGCTCGCCCCGGTCCCTCTCCGTCATCTTCGCCCAGTGCGGGGTGCCGTACAGGGGGAGCGCGTCGTCGGGGGTGCCGAGCGGGTCGGCGGGGTCGACCTCCAGGGACCAGTCGATGCGCTTGTTGCCGTCCCACTGCTTGTCCTTGCCCTTCTGGTAGAGGGCGAGGAGGCGTTCGCGGCCGTCGTCGTAGTCCCAGCTGAACAGGGCGGCCCCGGTGGCGGGGACCTGCCAGATCCGTTCGGTCGGCGGGGTGGTGTAGAGGTCATGTGTGGACACGGACGGCTCCTTCGCCTCGACTGGCTCGGTGGCTGGACCGGCTGGACCGGCTTCCACCGGCTCTGCCGGCTCGACCGGCTCGACAAGTTCCGTGGCTCCGAAGGAAGTCGAGCGCGTGGCTCGGCCTCCTCCCCCCGGCAGGTTCACACGTTGGTAGACAGCGGGTCAACAAGTCGTGCGCAAGGGATTGACGGCCTTGCTGACAGACAGTCTCATAAGGGGTGACCACCGGTAACTCCCGTTTCCGGCAACCCCCGTGTGAGGTGCTCCCGCCATGACGACCGTCACCGCTCGCGACGCGACCGTGCTCCGAGACGCGCTCGGGCCGCTCCGCGACCGCGAGCAGATCGCCCTGCGGCTGCTCGAATCCTCGGCCAGGCACTCCTTCGACCCCGACACCGAACTCGACTGGGACGCGGCCGTCGAGGAGGGCAAGTGGTTCTGGCCGCCGGAGCTGCTCTCGCTGTACGGGACCCCGATGTGGGACCGCATGTCCGAGGAGCAGCGCCTCGACCTCTCCCGGCACGAGGCGGCGGCGCTGGCCTCGCTCGGCATCTGGTTCGAGATCATCCTGATGCAGCTGCTGGTCCGGCACATCTACGACAAGCCGGTGACCAGCAACCACGTCCGCTACGCGCTCACGGAGATCGCCGACGAGTGCCGGCACTCGATGATGTTCGGCCGCATGATCGACTGGGGCGGCGCCCCGACCTACCCGGTGCCGCGCGTCTACCACAACCTGGCGCGGATCCTGAAGACCGTCTCCACCACGCCCGGTTCGTTCGCCGCGACCCTGCTGGGCGAGGAGATCCTCGACTGGATGCAGCGCCTGACGTTCCCGGACGACCGGGTGCAGACCCTGGTGCGCGGGGTGACCCGGATCCATGTGATCGAGGAGGCCCGGCACGTCCGGTACGCCCGGGAGGAGCTGCGCCGCCAGATGGTGACCGCCCCGCGCTGGGAGCGCGAACTCACCAAGGTCAGCTGCGGCGACGCGGCCCGCGTCTTCGCCACCTGCTTCGTCAACCCGCAGGTGTACGAGAACATCGGGCTGGACCGCCGCGAGGCCGTCGCCCAGGTGAAGGCGAGCGGCCACCGCACCGAGGTCATGCAGTCCGGCGCGAAACGGCTCACCGACTTCTTCGACGACATCGGACTGCTGAACGGCGTCGGGCGCCGGCTGTGGCGGAGCTCGGGGCTGCTGGCCTGAGGGTGTACCGGCGGACACCCTCTAGTCTCGGTGGCATGACCTCCACCGCCGCAGCCCCGCCGCCGCCCCGTGCGACGTACCGCAGGCTCAGTGTCGAGGAGCGGCGCGCCCAGCTGCTGCTCGCCGCGCTCGGCCTCTTCGCCCACCGGGCGCCCGACGAGGTCTCGCTCGACGAGGTGGCGGTGGCGGCCGGGGTGTCCCGGCCACTCGTCTACCGCTACTTCCCGGGCGGGCGGCAGCAGTTGTACGAGGCCGCGCTCGGCTCGGCGGCCGACGAGCTGACCCTGTGCTTCGCCGAACCGCCGGTGGGCCCGCCCACCGAGCGGGTCGCCCGGGTCCTGAACCGCTATCTGCGCTTCGTCGACGAGCACGACACCGGGTTCAGCGCGCTGCTGCGGGGCGGCAGCGTCGTGGAGACCTCCCGTACGACGACGATCGTGGACGGGGTGCGACGGGCGGCGGCCGACGAGATCCTGCGCCACCTCGGGCGGTTCGGCGGGGCCGGGGAGCGGCCCGCCGGGCCGAGGCTGCGGATGATGGTCCGCAGCTGGATCGCGGCGGTCGAGGCGGCCTCGCTGATCTGGCTGGACGACGGGAAGCAGCCGGCCGCGGCCGAGCTGCGCGGCTGGCTGGTCGACCACCTGATCGCGCTGCTCGCCGCGACCGCCGCCACCGACCGGGAGACCGCGGCGGTGGTGAACGACCTGCTGGCCATGGAGCGGTCCGACGGCCCGGCCGGACTGCTCGCGGAACGGGTGATTCCGGTCGTCGCGGAGGCGGCGCACCTGCTGCCCCCGGCCGCTGCGTCAGACTGACCGGGTGAAGAGCGAGAACACTCCTTTCCGAGGCGGCCCCCTGGACGGCCGGGTCCTGCCGATCCTGCTGGGCCCGACCGGCCATCCGCCGAAGTGGTACGAAGTCCCCGTGCCGTCCCCCGACGGCGCCCCCGCCACGGTGTACGCCTACCGGCGGGTCCCCGCCGGCCACACCAAGCGGCTCGGGCTCCAGCGTGGCTGGGTGTACGAGTACGCGCCCGGGGGCCGCGAGCGGCGCACCCTCAAGTGGCCCTGGTCCTAGGGTCTGTCGTCAAACTCCCGTCGTCGCCCGAAGGGGTGTCTTGCCGGTCACGCCGGGCTGACCGGCAAGACGCCCCCCGGCCTCCGCACCGCGACTGAGCGGTGGGCCGGACCGCCGGTGCGGCGCAGGCCCTAAGATCGACGGTCAGGCGCCGAGGGACGGGTCATTCGGTCGCCGGAGGACGGTCACAAGGGGGGTGCGCCATGGAGGCGCTGCGTCAGGACGATCCACGCCACTTCGGCCGCTTCACCGCGCTGGCCCGTTTCCACGAAGGCGCGAGCGCCGTGCAGTACGTGGCCCGGGACACCGCATCGGGCGAGGTGGCCGTGGTCACCGCCGCGCGCCCCGAGCTCGCCGCCGTACCGGCCTTCGGCCGCCGTTTCCAGGCCGAGGCACGCACCGCCGAACGCCTCGCGGGCGGCTGGGTGACCCCGCCCCTGGACGCGGGCGACGAGCCGGACGCTCCCGTGGACGGGCCGGAACCGCTGTGGACGGCGGCGGGTTACGTCCCCGCGCTGCCGCTGGCCGAGGCGATCGGGATCGCCGGTCCGCTGCCCGAGCGGGCCCTGCGGATACTGGGCGCGGGCATCGCCGAAATCCTCTCCCGGGTGCACGCCGCCGGGTCCGTGCTCCAGGGGCTGGCCCCGGGCACGGTGCTGCTGGCCGTCGACGGCCCCCGCCTCACCGCGTTCGGCCCGCTGGGCGCCGCCGCGTCGGCCGAGGCCAGGCCGGGCGGCCAGCTCTCGGTGCGGCTGGGCTATCTGACACCCGAGCAGATCGAGGGCAAGGAGGTCTCCGCCGCCTCCGACCTGTTCGTGCTGGGTCTGCTGCTGGCGTACGCGGCGACCGGGACGACCCCGTTCACGGAAGGCCCGCCCGAGGAGGCCGCCCGCCGGATCGCCGAGGACGAACCCGAACTCGGCACCGTACCGGAGCCGTTGCGCGAGCTGATCGCGAGCTGCCTGGCGAAGGACCCGGCCCGCCGGCCCTCGGCCGGCACGGTCGCCGCCGAACTGGCCCTGGAAGGCGCGGCGGGCCTCGCCCGGGGCGGCTGGCTCCCCGAGGCACTCGCGGTGGCGGTCGCGGACCAGGAGGTACGGGTCCTGGCCCTGGAGGTGCCGCCGGAGGAGGAATCCGGGGTGGCCGATGGGGTGGAGGGGGCTGGTGCGGCTGACGAGGCCGCCTCGGCCGGTGAGACCGCTGCGGTCAGCGGGGCCGCCTCGGCCGGTGAGGCCGAGACGACGGACGGGGCAGGCGGGGCCGCTGCGGCCGACAAGGCGGCGGAGGCGGACAAGGCCGTTGCCGCCGGCCAGGCCGATGCCCTCGCCGCCCCCGAGGACGCCCGGCCGTCGGACGCGTCCGCCGCGCAGGTGGAAGCCTCCGCGACCCCGGGACCCGAAGACGCCCGGCCCGAAGACCCCCGCACCGTCCGGGAGCCGGAGGGCGCGGGCAGGGCCCCCGAAGACGCACGCCAGTCGGACGCACCCGCACCGCAGGTGAACGCCCCCGCGACCCCGGGACCCGAGGACGCCCGCCCGTCGAACGCACCCGCACCGCCCGTGAACGCCTCCACGACCCCGGCCCCCGAAGACGCCCGGCCCGAAGACCCCCGCACGGCCCAGGAGCCGGAGGGCGCACGCGGAGGGCCCGAGGACGCCCGGCCGTCGGACGCACCCGCACCGCAGGTGAACGCCCCCGCGCCGGTGCCCGCGGGCGACGGGGACACCGGGGAGGACCGGGGCACCACCCGGTTCCTCAACACCGGGCCGCGACCGCCGCGGAACGACCGCCCGACGACGCAGCTCGCCATCCCCCACGAACTCACCGCACCCCCGGGCGCCGCCCTCGCCCCGGCGGCGCACCCGATGCCGCCCGCGCTGCCCGCCGCGCCTCTCGCCCCCCGGCAGCCGAGCCACACGCACGGCGGGCCCGCTCCGTACCCGGCCGCCGCGCTGCCGTCCGGGCCCGCCGGGCCGGGGGGTCCCGGCGGCGGGCCGATGGTCTCCTTGCCGCTGCCTCCCGCGCCGGTACCGGCGCCCGACCCGGCCGCGAGCCGCCGGACCCTGCTGACCATCGCGGCGGCCGCCGTCGGCGGGCTGATCGTGGGCGGCGGTTCGGTCGCCGCGCTCGGGTCCGGCGACACCGCCGTGGCCACGGACGACAAGCCCGCGCCGAAGCCCCGCCGTACGCTCCCCGGACAGGCACCCGAGCCGCGCTGGATCTACGCGCACCCGGCCTCCGAGTCGTCCCCGCTCACCACCGCGGTGTGGCAGGACAGGCTGCTCGTGGTGACCAGCGAGAGCCAGGCCAGCGCCGTCGACCTGCGGACCGGCAAGCGGCTGTGGCAGCGCGCGGACGCGGCGAAGGGGCAGGCCGCGCTGGCGGCGGGCGGCGACCTGGTCTTCGTGGCGAGCCCGACGGAGTTCCTGTGGCTGTCGCCGAAGGACGGCGGCGTCGCGCACCGCGTGCGCTACACGGACGCCTTCGCCGACCTGCCGGGCCTCACCGCCGGGCGGCTGGCCGGGAGTTCCGGGCCGGTCATCTGGTTCACCGGGTCGCACTCGGTCACGGTGAAGGCGCCGAAGCCGAAGAAGGGGAAGAAGAAGGGCAAGGACAAGAAGGTCGTCCAGGCCTACTTCTTCGCGTACGACATCGTGCAGCGCAAGGAGCTGTGGCGGACCCCCGTGCCCGCGGGCCGCGCCCCCGGCACCCCCGCCTACCGGGTGGTCGCGGAGCGCTCCGCCGACGTCCTCGTTCGGCAGGACGCGGTCAGCCTGACGGCGGCCGAGGTCAAGGCGGCCAAGCGGAAGGGTTCGGTCCGCTCGTTCGACCAGAAGACCGGCAAGCTGCTGTGGACCAAGCAGTACGGCGCGGCCTCCCCCGAAGCGGCCACCGCGGGCGACGAGGACGGGACGCTGTACGCGGCGGTCGGCACCGACCTCCAGGCCTTCGAGACGGACACGTCGAAGCCGCTGTGGCGCGTCGAGGGCAGCGCCGGCTCGGTCTTCGGCACCCCGCTGGTCGCCGGGCCCCTGATCCACACCACCGAACGCAGCCGGCTGGTCGGCGCGGTGGAACGGGAGAGCGGCCGCCTCGTGTGGCGGCGCTCCACCGAGGTGCCGGGCATCGGGAACGCTCCGTCGCTCACGCTGAGCAGCAGCGAGAAGACCCTGATCGCCGCCGACGCCGTCCAGGTCACGGTGTTCTCGGCGGCCGACGGCGAGCGGCTGTGGAAGTTCCAGGACGTCGGGTCGGCCGACCCGAAGGGGGCCACGGTGAGCGCACCGTACCGGGCGCTCGCCGCCGGGAAGACCGTCATCGTCCAGCGGGACCGGGCCTTCTACGCCTTCCCGGTGGCCTGAGGACCGTCCGTCCGAGGACCGCCCGAGCCCCGGGCAGCCCCGCCCGCATCCACCACCACCACCACCGCCGTCCGGGGGATCCCCCGGACGGCGCGCCGCGCGGTGCTTGCATCACCCGACATCCAGTGACCGGATTATTCAGATTCGCCCATTTATGGACGAGCCTGTTGCCGGGCTACGTCTCCGTCCCGGAGGTGATGTCATGTCAGGCAGACTCCTGCGCGCGGCCTGCACGACCGCACTGGCCGCGGCGCTCACGGCCTCCCCCGCCACCGCCGCACCGGCCGAGCCGGGCCCCGTACCCTCCGGGGAAGCCGAGGGGACGGACGCGCCGGAGGTCGACGCCGAGACCGCTCTCGGCGCACCCGAGGCGCCCAGGAGCGTCGTCGCCCTGCTGCGCGATCTGCAGACCCGCTACCAGGCGGCGGAGGAGGCGAGCGAGACCTACAACGCCACGGCCGAGAAGCTGAAGCAGCGGACCGCGCAGGCGAAGAAGGTGAACGCCGACCTGGCGAAGGCGCGGTCCGCGCTGGAGCTCAGCCGCGGGGACGCGGGGCGGCTGGCCCGGGAGCAGTACCAGGGGCGTACCGAGTTCTCCGCCTACCTCCAACTGCTGCTCGCCCGCGACCCTCTGCGGGCCTTGGAACAGAGCCATGTCGTGGAGCGGCTGGCCGCGAACCGGGCGGCGACGGTGGACCGGCTGACGGACACCGCCCGGCGGGCCGACGCACTGGCCGCCGCCTCCCGCAAGGCGCTCGACCAGCAGAGGGAGCTGGCCGGCCGGCAGAAGAAGCAGCGCGACGCCGTGCACGGCAGGCTGAAGGAGGTCGAGGCGCTGCTCGCCACGCTCTCCGAGGAGCAGCTGGCCCAGCTGGCCGGCCTCGAACAGCAGGGTGTGGACGAGGCCCAGCGCGAACTGGTCGCCTCCGGAGCGCTCAGCTCCACCCGGCCGCCGACCCGGCAGGGCGGCGACGCCGTGGCGTACGCGGTCCGGCAGATCGGCAAGCCGTACGTGTGGGGGGCCGAGGGCCCCGCCTCCTTCGACTGCTCCGGGCTCACGTCCCGGGCCTGGTCGGCGGCGGGCCGGGCGATCCCGCGCACCTCGCAGGAACAGTGGAGGCGACTGCCCAAGGTGCCGGTCTCCGGGCTGCGCCCCGGGGACCTGGTGATCTACTTCCCGAAGGCGACCCATGTGGCGCTGTACATCGGCAACGGGCTGGTGGTGCAGGCGCCCCGTCCCGGCACGAAGGTCAAGGTCTCCCCGGTGGCGTCGAACCCGCTGCTGGGGGCCGTCCGTCCCGACCCCGGCGGCGCCCCGCTGTCCACGTACACGCTCCCGGAACTACCCGAAGGCGCACGCGAGGGCTCGGACACCGGGTACAGCACGGACACGGCGCCGGACACCCCTTAGACCGGACATCCCTCAGGCGCCAGGCATCCCTCGGCCCGGAGACCCCTCAGGCAGGGCATCCCTCAGACCGTTGCGGACAGACCTCGGCGGCCGGACCGGCGGTGCGGGTCCGGCCGCCGAAGCGGTGGGCGGGCCGGTCAGGCTCCGGAGACCGAGGCCAGATACGCGTTCGTCTTCTCCGGCTCGAAGAAGAAGTTGTCGAAGTCGGCCGGGTCGTTGAAGCCGTTGGCGAAGCGGTCCGCCACCGGCTGGAGCCCGCCGGCGGCGCCGATCAGGTTCAGCACGTGCTCCGGCGGGACGCCGAGCATCGCGTTGGTCCACTTCGTGACGTGCTGCGCGGTCTCCCAGTAGCGGTCGAACGTGGACTGCATCCACTCCGCGTCGAACGCCTTCTCACCGTGCTCGATGATCGAGTCCAGGTACGCGTTCGCGCACTTGGAGGCCGAGTTGGAGCCCTGGCCGGTGATCGGGTCGTTGGCCACGACGACGTCCGCGACGCCGAGGACCAGGCCGCCGCCGGGCAGCCGCCCGATCGGCTTGCGGACCGTGGGGGCGTAGCGGCCCGCGAGGGTGCCGTTGGCGTCCGTCAGCTCGACCTTGGTGGCGCGGGCGTACTCCCAGGGCGTGAACCGCTCCATGAGCTCCAGCGTCTTCGCGAGGTGCTCGGAGGGGTCCTTGATGCCCTGGAAGGCGTCCAGCGGTCCGCCCGGGATGCCCTCCCAGAAGAGGATGTCGGCGCGGCCGGAGGTGGTGAGCGTCGGCATCACGAACAGCTCGCCGACGCCCGGCACCAGGTTGCAGCGGACCGCGTCGAACTCCGGGTGCTCGGGGCGCGGGCCCATGCCGTGGACGTAGGCGACGGCCAGCGCCCGCTGCGGGGCGTCGAACGGCGAACGGTCCGCGTCCCGGCCGAACATGGAGACCAGCTCGCCCTTGCCGGCGGAGACCATCACCAGGTCGTAGGTGCGGGAGAAGTAGTCCAGGTCGGAGACGGCCGCCCCGTGGATGACGAGCTGGCCGCCGCGCTGGGCGAAGGTCTCCATCCAGCCGGCCATCTTCACCCGCTGGTCGACGGACTGGGCGTACCCGTCGAGCCTGCCGACCCAGTCGATGGCGCGGGAGGAGTCGGGGGCGGCGACGGAGACGCCGAGGCCTTCGATCTTCGGGGCCTGGGACTCCCAGAAGTTCAGCTGGTAGTCCCGCTCGTGCTGGAGCGCGGTGTGGAACATGCACTGCGTCGACATGACCCGGCCCGTGCGGATCTCGTCGGCGGTGCGGTTGGACATCAGGGTGACTTCGTAGCCTCTGGACTGCAGTCCCAGGGCCAGCTGGAGCCCGGACTGGCCGGCTCCGACTATGAGTATCTTCCGCATCGCGGCTCTCCGTTGTGTTGATCGAGGCGGTCTAGGCGGGGGTGGCGTCGAGCGCGTGGCCCACCAGGGCCAGGAGCGACTCGACGACCGTGATCCGGTGACGCGCGTCCATGATCACTATCGGTACGCGGGGCGGTACGGTCAGGGCCTCCCTGACGTCCTCCACCGCGTAACCGGGTGTTCCCTCGAAGTGGTTGACGGCCACGATGTACGGCAGTCCGCAGCTCTCGAAGTAGTCGAGCGCGGGGAAGCAGTCGGCGAGCCGGCGGGTGTCGGCGAGAACGACCGCGCCGATCGCGCCGCGCACCAGGTCGTCCCACATGAACCAGAAGCGCTGCTGGCCCGGTGTGCCGAAGACGTACAGGACGAGGTCGTCCTCCAGCGTCAGTCGGCCGAAGTCCATGGCCACGGTGGTGGTGGTCTTCTCGGGCGTCGCGGAGAGGTCGTCGGTCTCCTCGCCGGCCTGGGTCATCAGCGCTTCGGTCTGCAGCGGCGTGATCTCGGAGACCGAGCCGACGAACGTCGTCTTGCCGACGCCGAATCCGCCCGCCACCACGATCTTGGTGGCGGTGGGTGCGCGGGTGTGGTCGAGCTGCCAGGCCTGGAGTGCCTCCTCGGTCTGGTCCCGGGGCCCCGGCCGGCGCGGGGTGAAGAGCGGCGCCTCAGAGACGGCGGAGTCCATTGAGCACCCTTTCGAGCAGTGCGCGGTCGGGCTGGCCGGTGCCGTGCCCGGTGCCGTACACGCGGATCTTTCCCTGGTCGGCCAAGTCGCTGAGCAGCACCCGGACGACTCCGAGCGGCATCTTCAACAGGGCGGAGATCTCCGCGACCGTACGCATCCGGCGGCAGAGTTCGACGATGGCCTGAAGTTCCGGCATGACCCGCGAGGCGAGGTTGCCGTTGGTGAGTTCACGGCGTTCGTCGGGCGCTTCGAGGGCCGCGACGAACGTCTCGACGAGCAGGACGTGCCCGAACCGGGTGCGGCCGCCGGTGAGCGAGTACGGGCGGACCCGGGCGGGGCGCTTGTCGGCCCCGCGGACGGGGAGCCTGGGGGCGGGTTCGGCGGCGGCGGTCGTCACTGGGCGCTCTCCATCGATGTGCGCAGCTCGTTGCGGAGTTCGGGGGTGAGTACGTGTCCGGCCCGGCCGACGAAGAGGGCCATGTGGTACGCGACGACGCTCATGTCGCAGTCGGGGGTTGCGTGCACCCCGAGCAGGGAGCCGTCGCTGATCGACATGACGAAGACGCTGCCCTCCTCCATGGCGACCATCGTCTGTTTGACGCCGCCGCCGTCCATCAGCTTCGCGGCTCCGACGGTCAGCGAACCGATGCCGGAGACGATCGTGGCCAGGTCGGCGCTGGACCCCCGGGGGCCGTCCGTCGTCCCGGCCGGCGGTCCGGCCGCCTTCGCGGTCAGATGGCCGGGGTCGGAGGAGAGCAGCATCAGGCCGTCGGACGAGACGACGGTGACCGAGTGGACCCCTGGCACCTCCTCCACGAGATTACTCAGCAACCAGTGAAGGTTCCGGGCTTCGGTACTCAGCCCGAATGTGCTGGGCGCAGTCAACTGCGTGCCTCCTCGACTGTGTCCCCCGTCTCTTCGTTCCGGCCGTCCGCCCGGCCGCCGCTCCGGGCGGTCCGTGCGGTGCTTGCGTCCTGTGCGGAGCCTGTGGCGTGTGCGGTGGTGGTCTCGTGCCCGGTGCGGTCGGTGGGTACGCCCCCGGGGTCGGCGACGGCGACGCCTCCGGCCCCGGCGATCTCCGCCTCGACGTCGCGCCGGCCTTCCTTCGCCGCCTGGTGGAAGCTGCCGAGCCGGCGGCGCAGGGCGTCGCGGTCCAGGCTGCCGGTGCGCCCGGTGGCGGGGGCGGCGTCGGTGTCGGGCTGGACCACCTTGGGGGTGCGCTTCGGCAGCCCCTTGTCGGTGATCCGCTCGGCCTCGGGCCTGCGGGGGCCGGGGACGGTGTCGGCGGCCGCCTCGGCGTGGGGTGCGGGGCGGAACGCGGGGCCGTCCGGATCCTGGTCCGCCGGGCCGGTCTCGGCCGGGCGCTCGTGGCGGTCGGGACCGATGGCGTACGGGTCGGTGGCGGGGGTCTCCACGGCCGCCGGGGCGGCGGGGGCCACCGGGTCGGCCGGCGGCTCCGGCAGCCGGACCTGCATCGTGATCTCGGACTCGGACTCGGGCTCGGGCTCGGGCTCGGGCTCGGCGTCCGGCTCGGCGTCCGAACCGGCGTGCGTCCCGGCTTCCGGCTCGGCTTCGGGGACCGGCTGCCGCTCGTCCTGCGCCTGCTCCTGCGCCTGCGGCGGTACGGCGGTGGCTTGCGGGTCCTCGTCGACCGCGGCGGCCTCGACCGGGGCGTCCTCGGCGGCGGCGTTCTCGCGGATCGTCCGCTCGGCGGCGGCGATCATGGGGTCGACGGCGGGCAGGGGCTCGGCGGCTGTCCCGGGGGCGCTCTCGTCGAAGCCGCTCTCGTCCGGGGCGTCCGGGGCGGCCTCGGCGGGCCTGCCGGGCCCGGGAATCGTCGGCGGGAGCGGTGAACGGCTCGGCAGCGCGTTGGAGTTGGCCTCCGCCACGGAGCCGGGCAGGTTGAGCGTGGGCGCGTCGCCCGGCAGTTGGACGGCGGGCGGCGAGGCGGCGGGCAGGGACTTGGGCAGCAGGGCCTGCGGCAGGACGACGACGGCCGTCACACCACTCCCCTTCTGCTCGCGCAGCTGGACCCGCACTCCGTGCCGGGCGGCCAGCAACGACGTGACCTGGAGGCCGAGCCCGGCCCCGGTCATGTCGATGTGCCGCTCCCCCGGCTCGAACGAGGCCGGGTCGGCCAGCCTGGCATTGAGTTCGCCCATCCGGACCGTCGACATGCCGATGCCCGCGTCCGACACCGAGAGCATCACCTCGCCGCTTTCCAGGAGCCAGCCGGACAGCTCGACATGGGAGTCGGGCGGCGAGAAGGAGGTCGCGTTCTCCAGGAGTTCGGCGAGGAGATGGCTCAGGTCGTCGGCGGCGAACCCGGCGATCTGGGCGTGCGGCGGCAGGGACTGGATGGTGACCCGCTCGTACCGCTCGATCTCGCTGACGGCGGCGCGCGCCACGTCGACCAGCGGGATCGGCCCGGCGTGCCCGTGGCCGTGCTCGGCGCCGGCGAGGACGAGCATGTTCTCGCTGTGGCGGCGCATGACCGTGGCCATGTGGTCCAGCTTGAACAGGGTGGCCAGGCGCTCCGGGTCCTGTTCGCGCTCCTCCAGGCCCTCGATGACGCCGAGCTGCCGCTCGACCAGTCCGAGGGTGCGCAGCGAGAGGTTGACGAAGGTGTGGTTGACCGTGTTCCGCAGCTGTTCCAGCTGGGTGGTCAGCTCGGTGGCCTGCGTCTGGAGTTCGGTCCGCTGGGCGACGAGGGCCTCCCGGCCCGCGATCAGCTTGGACCGTTCGCCGGTGAGGCCCTCGACGCGTCCGGTGACGTCCCGGTGCAGGGTGGTGAGCCGGCCGTGCAGGGCGTTCATCGACCGGACGACCTGGGCGAACTCGTCGTTGCGGCCGGTGTAGCGGACCGCTTCGGCGCTCTCGGGGTCCTCGGCGAGGCGCGCGGCGCCGATGCGCAGGACGGCGAGCGGCTGGGTGAGGGTGCGGGCGACGGCGGTGGAGATGCCGACGGCGAGCAGGAAGCAGCCGCCGAGCAGGGCGATGCTCAGTTCGAGGGCGGTGACGTCGTCGTCGCGGAGGCCCTCCAGGTGCTGGACCTGGCCGGTGGTCAGGGCCGACTCGACGCTGCGCATCCGGTCGACGCGGGCGGAGAGCACGGCCTCCAGCTTCTTGGGGCTGACCCTGCGCTCCGCTGCCGAGAGCTCGGGGCGGTCGGTGAGGCGGGTGAGGTACTTCTCCGCGTCGTTGACCTCGGGTCCGGTGACGGTGGCGGAGAGCTTGTCGCGGGCTTCCGGGTCCGCCGCCTGGTCGAAGTCGGCGAGGGCGGCCAGCTCCCGGACGCGGGCCTGCTGGGCGGCGGCGCTCAGCTCGTCGCGTTCGCGGTCGGCCCGGGTGCCGCCCTCGTCCTGGGTCTGCACGGGCAGCCCGGTGAGGGGGTCGGTCTGCGGAGCCGTCGGTTCGGGGCTCGGCACGGCGAGCGCGGCGAGGAGGAGCCCGCGGGTGGCGGAGGCCTGTTCGGACGCGCCGCCGAGGGTGAGCGGGGCCCGGGTGGCGTCGGCGGCGCGCGGCGGGGTCTTCTCCGCCAGCTCGGCGGCGATGCCGTGCAGCTTGGCGATGATGTCGGAGTACGCCTGGTGCGCCTCCAGGGCCGAGCCCTTGCCGGTCAGCGCATCGCGGCGCAGCGAGGGGACCGTCGAGAGGTCCCGGCGCAGGGCCGCGGAGGCCGCCTCGTGGATCTCGTCGATCTGCTGGTCGACGCGGGTGGTGCGGGCGGTGCGGTTCTTCGCGCCGTCGTCGTCGGCCTTCTCGTCCCGGCCGTCGGCGATGAACGCGGTGATGGCGTCCCGCTCATCGGCGAGGGAGTGCCCGAGGGTGACCGCCTGCTGGTTCAGCTCGGCGAGGGTGACCAGCCGCTGGGACTCGGTGAGATCGGCGGAGGCCCCGAGCACGGCGGGGGCGCCCGCCGCCAGGACGATGACGCCGACCACCGCGACACCGGCGACCAGTCGGCTGCGCACCCGCACGGTCCGCTTCTCCGCACCGGGCGCCGGAGGCGTCGCCCCGGAACCGTCGCGCGTCGTGCCCTTGCTCCGCGGCCGCTTCTTCTGCACCGGTGCTCGCAATCTTGACTCGTCCACCCTTGAAGCAGAGGTGACGCACGGTCACATGGAAGGGCGCCCCGCTCCTGGTACGGCTTCCGACCATTCCAGCGCTTTTGAGAGGGGGGCACGCATCAACCGCTCCGCCACTCGAAGGAGTGAACATCACTCTGGAGTTGGCGAACAAGTCTCCCCCGGGGCGCTCCTGACCATGCGTGGACCGTGGGGTGGAAGTTCCGGTCCGCCTTTGGCAGGATGCCCGCCCGCACGCGGTTCGGAGCCGGCCCTTCCGCCCGGAGTGCCGCGCTGACCTGCTGGTACAGGCCATGTCCGGTCGCGTGCTGGGGCGGTGAAGGGCTCGTGCAGACTGGCGGCATGCGCATCGAACTCGCCACCGCGCCCGGCAGTCCCGAACGCCCCAACGAGGACTGGGCCTCCGCAGCCCTTCCCGCGTCCGGCCAGGGCGGCGTGCTGGTCCTGCTCGACGGCGTCACACCGCCGCCGGGGGACGACGGTTGTGTGCACTCGGTCCCGTGGTTCACCGCACGGCTGGGCGGCGCACTGGTGGAACTGTCCGGTTCCCGCCCCGATCTGACACTGGCCGGGATTCTCGCCGCGGCCATCTCCCGTACAGCCGACGCCCATCGGGTCACCTGTGACCTTTCTCACGTACGTACGCCTCAGGCGACCGTGGTCCTGGCACGGTGGGACGAACGCACGGTCGAGCACCTGGTGCTCTCCGACTCGGCGCTGTTGCTGGAGTCCGCCGACGGCTCGGTCCGGGCGGTCCTCGACGACCGGCTGGACCGGCTGCCGCCGGGCTCGCTCGCCTCGCACGAGATCGCCGATTCCACGGTGCGCAACCGGGAGGGCGGCTTCTTCACGGCCGCCGCCGACCCGTCGGTGGCGGCGCGCGCGGTGACGGGCAGCACCCCGGTGGCCGGCGTCCGGGCCCTGGCCGCCCTCACGGACGGGGCGACCCGCTGGAACGAGGTGTTCGGCGCGGGCGACTGGGCGGGTGCGCTGGGGCTGCTGCGGAAGGCGGGGCCACAGGGGCTGATCGACCGGGTGCGGGAGCTGGAGGACGCGGACCTTGCGGCCGGAGGCGTACGACTGCGGCGCGGCAAGCCGCACGACGACGCCACCGCGCTCCTGGTGGAGCTGGGCTGAGCGCGGCGGCGGCGCGGCGGCTCACGGGCGGCCCGACCGCGCCGTCGCGGCTCCCGGCGGCCGCGGCTCAGCTCTCGGCGCGGGCGTTCAGCTGGTGCAGCAGCCGGGCCAGCTCGGCGACCTCGGCCCGGTCCCAGTCGGCCAGCTTGCGCACGTAGCGCCCGCGGCGGGCGTCCCGGACGCTGCGGAAGCGGGCCAGGCCGTCGTCGGTGAGATGGACGAGCCAGGCGCGCCCGTCGGCCGGGTCGGGTTCGCGGGCCACCAGCCCGAGGTTCTCCAGGGAGTGCAGCTGACGGCTCATGGTGGCCTTGCCGACGCCGAAGTAGGCGGCCAGCTCGGTGGCCCGCTGCCGGCCCGCCGCCTCCAGGCGGACGAGCAGCCCGTAGGCGGCGGGCTCCAGCTCGGGGTGGACCTCCCGCGCCATCTCGCCCGAGCTGGCGCGCGCCCGGCGCAGGAACACGGCCAACTCCCGCTCCAGTGCCAGAAATTCGTGGTCGACGCCACGGTCGTCCGGAGCGCCGGGCTCCGGCTCGCTGTCGTTCCCGCGCACGTCAGTACCCCTCGTACGGTTTCCTGCCGATGAAAGTCTCTTCCGCGACCGGTCGACGCCGCAGCTCGGCCAGTATTTCGCAGGAGTGGACCGACGTCGGCAGCCCGGCGACCGCACCCCGGGTCGCGGGGCGGGTTCTCGCGGTTCGAGGCTCCACTATGCACTCGATGTATACATGCTGTGTATAGTCCTCGACGTACCGCACACCTGTGCGGATTTCCCGCACAGAGGAGTGATGTGTCGTGCCCGGAAAGATGCCGTTGGCAGGGGCGGGGTTGGCCGCGGCGCTGGTGACGGCGCTCACATTGCTGGTGAGCGGCTGCTCGATGGACACGACGGCCCCGGGCTCGGCGCGCGGGGAGGCGGCCGGCGACGCCAAGGGCACGTTCGGGCCGGTGGACTGCCGCAAGGCCAAGTGCATCGCCCTGACCTTCGACGCCGGTCCGGGCAAGGACACCCCGAAGCTGCTGGACATCCTCAAAAAGAAGAAGGTGCACGCCACCTTCTTCCTGCTGGGCAAGCACCACGTGATCAAGCACCCCGGGACGGTGCGGCGCATCGAGGACGAGGGCCACGAGGTCGCCAACCACACCTGGACGCACGAGATCCTGACCGACCGGAAGCCGGACGAGATACGCGGCGAGCTGGAGAAGACGCAGCTGGCCATCGAGAAGATCACCGGCAAGAAGCCCCGGCTGATGCGCCCGCCGCAGGGCCGCACCGACGACACGGTCTCGGAGATCAGCAAGGACCTGGGACTCTCCCAGGTGCTGTGGAGCGCCACCGCCAAGGACTACTCGACGAACGACTCGGCGCTGATCCAGAAGCGGATCCTGGACCAGGCGGGCAAGGACGGCATCATCCTGCTGCACGACATCTACCCGGGCACCGTGCCCGCCGTGCCCGGGATCATCGACGCGCTCCGGAAGGACGGCTACACCTTCGTGACCGTCCCCGAGCTGATGGCCCCCGCCGAGCCGGAGCCGGGCACGATCTACCGCCCCTGAGCACCTGAACCGGGAACCGGGAACGCGGAACGGCCCGCCCCCGTCGACTCGGGAAGCGGGCCGTCCGTACCGGCCGCGCACCGGATGCCGCGCCCGTCACAGCGTGGCGCTCAGGCCGCGGCCGGGATCCTCCCCCCGGCCCTGGCCGAAGCCGGGCTGAGGGCGATCTCCAGCACCTGGCGGACGTCCGTGACCGGGTGGACGTCCAGCTTCTCCAGCACCTCGGCCGGGACGTCGTCCAGGTCGGCCTCGTTGCGCTGGGGGATCACGACGGTGGTGATGCCCGCGCGGTGGGCGGCCAGCAGCTTCTGCTTGAGGCCCCCGATCGGCAGCACCCGTCCGGTCAGCGACACCTCACCGGTCATCGCCACATCCGTACGGACGAGGCGTCCGGAGAGCAGCGAGGCCAGGGCGGTCGTCAGGGTGATGCCGGCGCTCGGGCCGTCCTTGGGGACCGCGCCCGCCGGGAAGTGGATGTGCACGCCCCGGTCCTTGAGGTCGGCGACCGGCAGCTCCAGCTCCGCGCCGTGCGACCGCAGGAAGCTCAGCGCGATCTGCGCCGACTCCTTCATGACGTCCCCGAGCTGACCGGTCAGGGTCAGTCCGGAGGCCCCGGTCTCCGGGTCGGCGAGCGACGCCTCGACGAAGAGGACGTCACCGCCCGCCCCGGTCACCGCGAGCCCGGTGGCCACGCCCGGCACCGCCGTGCGGCGCTCGGCCGGATCCTGGGCGGACTCGGGCACGTGGTGCGGACGGCCGATGAGGCCGCGCAGGTCCGCGTCGGTCACCGTGGACGGCAGCTCGCGGTCGCCCAGTTCGTGCTGGGCCGCGATCTTGCGGAGCAGCCGGGCGACGGCCCGCTCCAGATTCCGTACGCCCGCCTCCCGGGTGTACTCGCCGGCCAGCTTGCGCAGCGCCGACTCCTCCAGGGCCACCTCGTCCTTCTCCAGGCCGGCCCGCTCCAGCTGGCGCGGGAGCAGGTGGTCCCGGGCGATGACGACCTTCTCGTCCTCGGTGTAGCCGTCGAGGCGGACCAGCTCCATGCGGTCGAGCAGGGCCTCCGGGATGGCTTCGAGCACATTGGCGGTGGCGAGGAAGACGACGTCGCTGAGGTCGAGCTCGACCTCCAGGTAGTGGTCGCGGAAGGTGTGGTTCTGGGCCGGGTCGAGGACTTCGAGGAGGGCGGCGGCCGGGTCGCCCCGGAAGTCGGAGCCGACCTTGTCGATCTCGTCGAGCAGGACGACCGGGTTCATCGAACCGGCCTCCTTGATGGCCCGCACGATGCGTCCGGGCAGCGCGCCGACGTAGGTGCGCCGGTGGCCGCGGATCTCCGCCTCGTCCCGGACGCCGCCGAGCGCGACCCGGACGAACTTGCGGCCCATGGCGTGCGCGACGGACTCGCCGAGCGAGGTCTTGCCGACGCCGGGCGGGCCGACGAGGGCGAGCACCGCACCGCCGCGGCGACCGCCGACGACGCCCAGGCCCCGGTCGGCACGGCGCTTGCGCACCGCGAGGTATTCGGTGATGCGTTCCTTCACGTCGGCGAGGCCGGCGTGCTCGGCGTCCAGGACCTCCTGGGCGCCGCGGATGTCGTAGGCGTCCTCGGTGCGCTCGGTCCAGGGCAGTTCGAGGACGGTGTCCAGCCAGGTGCGGATCCAGGAGCCCTCGGGCGACTGGTCGCTGGAGCGCTCCAGCTTCTCGACCTCCTTGAGCGCGGCCTCACGGACGTGCTCTGGCAGGTCGGCGGCCTCGACGCGGGCCCGGTAGTCGTCGGACTCGCCCTCGGGGTCGCCGTTGAGCTCGGAGAGCTCCTTGCGCACGGCGTCCAGCTGGCGGCGCAGCAGGAACTCGCGCTGCTGCTTGTCGACGCCGTCCTGGACGTCCTTGGCGATGGACTCGGCGACGTCCTGTTCGGCGAGGTGCTCGCTCAGCCACTGGATGGCGAGCTTCAGCCGGGCGATCGGGTCCACGGTCTCCAGGAGCCGGACCTTCTGGGCGGTGGTGAGGAAGGGCGAGTATCCGGAGTTGTCGGCGAGCGCGGAGACGCCCTCGATCTGCTGGACCCGGTCCACGACCTGCCAGGCGCCGCGCTTCTTCAGCCAGCTGGTGGCGAGCGCCTTGTACTCCTTGACGAGCTCGGCGGCGGATCCGGGCAGCGGGTCGGGGACGACGGAGTCGAGCACGGTCCCCTCGACCCAGAGCGCCCGGCCGGGCCCGCTGGTCCCGGCGCCGATGCGGACCCGGTCGCGGGCCCGGATGAGGGCGCCCGGGTCGCCGTCCGACAGGCGTCCGACCTGCTCGACGGTGCCGAGGACACCGGTCCCCGTGTAGGTCCCGTCGATCCGCGGGACCAGCAGCACCTCGGGCTTGCCGCCCCCGGGGTCGGCGGCGGCCTGCGCGGCCTCGACGGCGGCGCGCACCTCGGCGTCGGACAGGTCCAGCGGCACCACCATGCCGGGCAGGACGACCTCGTCGTCGAGCGGCAGCACAGGCAGGTCGATCGGTGTGAACGCCTGGGACTCGTTAGTCATGATCTCCCCTTCGGCAGGCAAGTTGAGCTATGTGGGCTCAATGCTCCTGAGCCGCCGAATGTTCCCCCAGTGCTGTTCGCTCTGAGCGATCAGGTGGCCCCACCCTCTGCGGACCGGCCGTCCCGCCCGCCCGGCCGGTGCGGGACCTCTGTGTACGGGAGCGCTGCGGGGCGGACCGTTGTTCCCACCTCCGGCGCGGGAAACATGCTGGCCTTCGTCCCGGGCGGCGGACAGGATGGGCGGGCACCGACCGCTACCACCGGAGACCGGAGAGCCACATCATGTCCGCGATGTCCGTCCCTGCCCCGCTGCCGACGCGTCTGCCCGACGCCCCCGTCGTGCTGGACCGCCGCGAGGGCCCCTTCGGCGAGGTCGTGCTGCGGGAGCGCGGGGAACACTTCGAGATCATCGCCAACGGCTGCTTCCTGATGGACACCTCCGACGGGCGCTCCGAACGGCTGCTGATCGACGCCGCGCTGGCCGCCCTGCCCGCCGGGCGGTCCGGCCCCTCGGTGCTGATCGGCGGTCTGGGCGTCGGGTTCTCCCTGCTGCGGGCCGCCGAGGAGAGACGCTGGGGCCGGATCGTGGTGGTGGAGCGGGAGCAGGCGATCGTGGACTGGCACCTGACCGGGCCGCTGGAGCGGATCTCCGGGCCGGCGCTGGCGGACCCCCGGACCGGGATCCTCCGTGCGGACCTGGTCGCCCACCTCCGTACGGCCACGGAGCGTTACGACGCCCTGTGCCTGGACATCGACAACGGGCCCGACTGGACCGTCACGGAAGGCAACGAAAGCCTCTACTCCCCCGCCGGTCTGGCGTCCTGCCGCGACCGGCTGACCCCGGGCGGAGTGCTCGCCGTCTGGTCGGCGCAGCCGTCGCCGGCCTTCGAACAGGCGTTGCGGAATGCCGGGTTCAGCGGGGTTAGGACCGAAGAGGTGGCCGTTGCCCGAGGTGTGCCCGACGTGGTCCATCTCGCACTGAGGGCGGTCTGAACCCCCTCCCGGTATGCACGGCCCGGCAGTGGCACGGGCCAACCGGCACAAGGGCGACCATCCGGCCGCCCGACCGGCCCGAACTCGCACCGACGGGACAACACCCTGCGTAGCCGGGAGCCCTCCGCTGCCTTTACGCTGCTGACCGGCACACAGGATCACCCACGAAATCCACGAGCGAAGACCGTGCCTCCGGGGGAATGGCTCCCGCGAGAACGGGCAGGGGCGGGGCGATGGAACAGACACACACCACCCACAACGGCGTCGCGGCCACCCCGGGGGCTCAGCGCCGGGTGCTGGTGGTCGAGGACGACGCCACGATCGTCGACGCCATTTCCGCCCGACTGCGGGCGGAGGGCTTCCTGGTGCAGACCGCGCTGGACGGCCCCGCGGCCGTGGACGCGGCCGAGGCCTGGCAGCCCGACCTGATGGTCCTCGACATCATGCTTCCCGGCTTCGACGGCCTGGAGGTCTGCCGCCGGGTGCAGGCGCAGCGCCCGGTGCCGGTGCTGATGCTCACCGCACGCGACGACGAGACCGACATGCTGGTCGGGCTCGGGGTCGGCGCGGACGACTACATGACCAAGCCGTTCTCGATGCGGGAACTGGCCGCCCGGGTGCACGTCCTGCTGCGCCGGGTGGAGCGGGCCGCGCTGGCCGCCGTCACCCCGCGCAGCGGAATCCTGCGTCTGGGTGAGCTGGAGATCGACCACGCGCAGCGCCGGGTCCGGGTGCGCGCCGAGGACGTCCATCTCACGCCGACCGAGTTCGACCTGCTGGTCTGCCTCGCCAACACCCCGCGCGCGGTGCTCTCCCGGGAGCAGTTGCTGGCCGAGGTGTGGGACTGGGCGGACGCCTCGGGCACCCGCACGGTCGACAGCCACATCAAGGCGCTGCGCCGGAAGATCGGCGCGGAGCGCATCCGTACCGTGCACGGCGTGGGCTATGCCCTGGAGACTCCCGCGCCATGAGCCGGCCAGGGTCCGGACTGCGGCCCTTCTCGATCAAGGCCAAGCTCGGCACGCTCGTCGTGGTCTCGGTGTTCATCACCACGGGACTGCTGATCGTCGCGTTGCGCACCCGTACGGAGTTCCGCTTCATCACGGTGTTCTCGGTGATCGCCACGCTGCTGATCACCCAGTTCGTGGCGCACGGTCTGACCGCGCCGCTGGACGAGATGAGAGCGGTGGCCCGGTCCATCTCGCACGGCGACTACACCCGCCGGGTGAGCGGCGCCGGGCGGCGGGACGAACTGGGCGATCTGGCGCAGACGATCAACCGCATGGCGGACGATCTGGAGGCGGAGGACCGGCATCGAAAAGAGCTGGTCGCCAATGTCAGCCATGAGCTGCGCACCCCCATCGCGGCGCTGAGAGCCGTGCTGGAGAACGTGGTGGACGGGGTGTCCGCCGCCGATCCCGAGACGATGCGTACGGCCCTGAAGCAGACGGAGCGGCTCGGCCGGCTGGTCGAGACGCTGCTGGACCTGTCGCGGCTGAACAACGGGGTGGTGACGCTCAAGGCACGCCGTTTCGAGGTGTGGCCGTATCTGTCGGGCGTACTGAAAGAGGCCAATCTCGCCGCCTCCCAGCGCCGTCTGTCCTCGGGTTCGGGCAATCACTCCCGTACGGACGTCCATCTCCATCTGGACGTCTCACCGCCGGAGCTCACCGCGCACGCGGATGCCGAGCGGCTGCACCAGGTGGTCGCCAACCTCATCGACAACGCGGTCAAGCACAGCCCGCCGCACGGCCGGGTGACGGTGCTCGCGCGGCGCGGGGCCTATCCCGAGTCGCTGGAGCTGGAGGTCATCGACGAGGGGCCCGGCATCCCGGAGGCGGAACGCCACCGGGTGTTCGAGCGCTTCAACCGGGGCCAGGCGCCGTCCCCGCACGGTCCGGGCAGCGACGGCGGTACGGGACTGGGGCTGGCCATCGCCCGTTGGGCGGTCGATCTGCACGGCGGCCGGATCGGGGTGGCCGAATCCGCACGGGGCTGCCGCATCCAGGTCACCCTCCCGGGAATCTCACGGCCGCGCGGTTGACGACGCCGTTGACATAGGGTCGAACCGGAAGAGCACGTTCATCCGTGTCCTGCCAGAAGGGGATCTCAAAGGGATACGGTCGCGAGACCGTACCCGCGGTCCTGCGTACCCGAAGTGCAGTGGAACCTCGCTTGTTTCCCGCCATTTCCTGCGCCGAAACCCGCCTTCCGATGTGATGTGCACGACGAAGCACCGGCCCGGCCTGCAAGGAACGGTTTGGGGGGCGTAGCCTTGATTTCCGCTGTCCATCACCTTGTGAAGCGGAAGAGGGCGGTTGCCGCCGTGTCGTCTCAGTCCCCCAGTAACTCGAGCATCTCGACCGACCAAGCCAGTCCGGGCACCAACCCGGCCGCGGCCTTCGGTGCCAATGAATGGCTCGTCGACGAGATCTACCAGCAGTACCTCCAGGATCCCAGTTCGGTCGATCGCGCCTGGTGGGACTTCTTCGCCGACTACAAGCCGGGTGCCTCCGGCACGGCGGACAAGCCCGTTCCCGGCGCCGGGGCCTCGGGGGCCCCGGTGACCGAGGCCCCGGCGCCCGCCGCCGCCCCGGCCGCACCGGCTCCCGCAGCCGCTCCGGCTCCGGCGAAGGCCGCGCCCGCCGCCGCTGCTCCGGCAGCCCCGGCTCCCCCGGCCGCCCCGGCCCCGGCGAAGCCCGCGGCGGCGAAGCCCGCTGCCGCGCCCGCCAAGGCCAAGGCGGACGAGGCCACCGAGGCCCCGTCCGGCCCGGAGTACGTGACGCTGCGCGGCCCCTCGGCCGCCGTCGCGAAGAACATGAACGCCTCGCTGGAGCTGCCGACGGCCACATCCGTCCGCGCGGTCCCGGTGAAGCTGCTCTTCGACAACCGCATCGTCATCAACAACCACCTCAAGCGCGCCCGCGGCGGGAAGATCTCCTTCACGCACCTCATCGGGTACGCGATGGTCCAGGCCCTCAAGGCCATGCCGTCGATGAACTACTCCTTCGCCACGAAGGACGGCAAGCCGACCCTGGTGAAGCCGGAGCACATCAACCTGGGTCTGGCCATCGACCTGGTGAAGCCGAACGGTGACCGCCAGCTGGTCGTCGCGGCCATCAAGAAGGCCGAGACGCTCAACTTCTTCGAGTTCTGGCAGGCGTACGAGGACATCGTCCGGCGGGCCCGCATCGGCAAGCTCGGCATGGACGACTTCTCCGGTGTCACCGCCTCGCTGACCAACCCCGGCGGCATCGGCACCGTCCACTCGGTGCCCCGCCTGATGCCCGGTCAGGGCCTCATCATGGGCGTCGGCGCGATGGACTACCCGGCGGAGTTCCAGGGCACCTCGCAGGACACCCTGAACAAGCTCGGCATCTCGAAGGTCATGACGCTGACCTCGACCTACGACCACCGGGTCATCCAGGGCGCCGCCTCCGGCGAGTTCCTGCGGGTGCTGTCCCAGCTGCTGCTCGGCGAGAACGAGTTCTACGACGAGATCTTCAAGGCGCTGCGCATCCCCTACGAGCCGGTCCGCTGGCTCAAGGACATCGACGCCTCGCACGACGACGACGTCACCAAGGCCGCGCGGGTCTTCGAGCTGATCCACTCCTACCGGGTCCGCGGCCACGTCATGGCCGACACCGACCCGCTGGAGTACCACCAGCGCAAGCACCCCGACCTGGACATCACCGAGCACGGCCTCACCCTGTGGGACCTGGAGCGGTCCTTCGCGGTCGGCGGGTTCGCCGGCAAGACGATGATGAAGCTCCGCGACATCCTCGGCGTGCTGCGCGAGTCGTACTGCCGCACCACCGGCATCGAGTTCATGCACATCCAGGACCCGAAGCAGCGCAAGTGGCTGCAGGACCGGGTGGAGCGCCCGCGTCCGAAGCCCGAGCGCGAGGAGCAGCTGCGCATCCTGCGCCGGCTGAACGCGGCCGAGGCGTTCGAGACGTTCCTGCAGACGAAGTACGTCGGCCAGAAGCGGTTCTCGCTGGAGGGCGGCGAGTCCGTCATCCCGCTGCTCGACGCGGTGCTCGACTCCGCCGCCGAGGCCCGCCTCGACGAGGTCGTCATCGGCATGGCCCACCGCGGCCGGCTGAACGTCCTGGCGAACATCGTCGGCAAGTCGTACGCGCAGATCTTCCGGGAGTTCGAGGGCAACCTCGACCCGCGTTCGATGCACGGCTCCGGCGACGTCAAGTACCACCTGGGCGCCGAGGGCACCTTCACCGGTCTGGACGGCGAGCAGATCAAGGTCTCGCTGGCCGCCAACCCCTCGCACCTGGAGGCGGTCGACCCGGTCCTGGAGGGCATCGCCCGCGCCAAGCAGGACATCATCAACAAGGGCGGCACGGACTTCACGGTCCTGCCGGTCGCGCTCCACGGCGACGCGGCCTTCGCGGGCCAGGGCGTCGTCGCCGAGACGCTCAACATGTCGCAGCTGCGCGGCTACCGCACCGGCGGCACCGTGCACGTGGTGATCAACAACCAGGTCGGCTTCACCGCCGCCCCGGAGTCCTCGCGCTCCTCGATGTACGCCACCGACGTGGCGCGCATGATCGAGGCGCCGATCATCCACGTCAACGGCGACGACCCGGAGGCCGTGGTCCGCGTGGCGCGGCTCGCCTTCGAGTTCCGGCAGGCGTTCAACAAGGACGTCGTGATCGACCTCATCTGCTACCGCCGCCGCGGTCACAACGAGGGCGACAACCCGGAGTTCACCAACCCGCAGATGTACACGCTGATCGACAAGAAGCGCTCGGTGCGCAAGCTCTACACCGAGTCCCTCATCGGTCGCGGCGACATCACGCTGGAAGAGGCGGAGCAGGCGCTCCAGGACTTCCAGGGTCAGCTGGAGAAGGTGTTCGCGGAGGTCCGCGAGGCCACCTCGCAGCCGGCCGCCCCGCATGTCCCGGAGCCGCAGGCCGCGTTCCCGGTGACCGTGGAGACGGCCGTCTCCGCCGAGGTCGTCAAGCGGATCGCCGAGTCGCAGGTCAACATCCCCGAGTCGATCACCGTCCACCCCCGTCTGATGCCGCAGATGCAGCGTCGCGCGGGCTCGGTGGAGAACGGCACGATCGACTGGGGCATGGGCGAGACGCTGGCCATCGGTTCGCTGCTGATGGAGGGCACCCCCGTCCGGCTCGCCGGTCAGGACACCCGCCGCGGCACGTTCGGCCAGCGACACGCGGTCCTGGTCGACCAGGTCACCGGCGAGGACTACACCCCGCTGCTGTACCTGGCCGACGACCAGGCCCGGTACAACGTCTACGACTCGCTGCTCTCGGAGTACGCGGCGATGGGCTTCGAGTACGGCTACTCGCTGGCCCGTCCGGAGTCGCTGGTCATCTGGGAAGCCCAGTTCGGTGACTTCGTCAACGGCGCGCAGACGGTCGTGGACGAGTTCATCTCCTCGGCCGAGCAGAAGTGGGGCCAGACCTCCGGCGTCACGCTGCTGCTGCCGCACGGCTACGAGGGACAGGGCCCGGACCACAGCTCCGCCCGCCCCGAGCGCTTCCTCCAGATGTGCGCGCAGGACAACATGACGGTCGCGATGCCGACCCTCCCGTCGAACTACTTCCACCTGCTGCGCTGGCAGGTGCACAACCCGCACCACAAGCCGCTCATCGTCTTCACCCCGAAGTCGATGCTGCGTCTGAAGGCTGCGGCCTCGACGATCGAGGAGTTCACCGTCGGCGGCTTCCGCCCGGTGATCGGCGACGCGTCGGTCAAGGCGGAGAACGTCCGCAAGGTCGTCTTCTGCGCGGGCAAGCTCTACTACGACCTGGACGCCGAGCGGGAGAAGCGCGGCGACACGGAGACGGCGATCATCCGGCTGGAGCGCCTGTACCCGCTGCCGGGTGCGGAGATCCAGGCCGAGATCGCGAAGTACCCGAACGCCGAGAAGTACCTCTGGGCGCAGGAGGAGCCGGCGAACCAGGGTGCGTGGCCGTTCATCGCGCTCAACCTGATCGACCACCTGGACCTCGCCGTCGGCTCGGACGTGCCGCACGGCGAGCGCCTGCGCCGCATCTCGCGGCCGCACGGCTCGTCCCCGGCGGTCGGCTCGGCCAAGCGCCACCAGGCGGAGCAGACGCAGCTGCTCGAAGAGGTCTTCGAGGCCTGACCGGCACACCGGATCCGCGAACGCCCCGGCCCCCCGTCGACATCCTCTCGACGGGGGGCCGGGGCGTTCCGGTCCGGCCGGTCAGATCGGCTGGGGTTCGAAGTCCCAGTAGGGGCGCTCGCCGGTGGCCGGAGACCGGTCGGGCCGGTGGCCGCCGCCGAACGACCGGGTGAGCGTGCGCGCCACGTCTTCGGCCATCCGTTCGGCCTCCGCCGTGCGGCCCGTGGTCCGCAGCTCGACGGCGAGCCCCGCCTTGAGGCCGACCGTCAGGATGTGGTCGGGCCCGACGGCGGCCCCGGCCCGTGCCAGAGCCTCCCGGCCCAGCTCCGCCGCGCCCTCGGGATCGCCCGCCGCCCCACGGGCCGAGGCCGCGTTGAGGGCGCAGCCGATGCTCCAGGGGTGCTCCGCGCCCAGCACGGCCGCCATCGCCGTATGCGTCTGCTCGGCGGTCACCCGGGCGGTGTCGTGCTCGCCCAGGGTGCGCAGGATGACGCCGCAGTTGTCCCGGGCTCCGATGGCGTACGGATGCTTCTCCCCGAGCAGTGCGGCGTAGGTGCGGGCCGTGGACTCGGCCAGGCTCCGCGCCTCGTCGAGGAAGCCCATGTCGCGCAGGAGCATGGCGTAGTCGGTGGAGACGAGCAGGGTCTCGGGGTGGTGGCTGCCGCGGCGGTGCGTCATCTTCTCCCGGACCGCCTTCATCAGGGACTTGGCGAAGGGGAGGTTGCCCTCCCGTCGGGCGCACAGGGCGAGGTTGTGCTGGGCCAGCAGGGTCTGGGAGTGTTCCCGGTCGAGCACCTGGCTGTGCAGCGAGGCATTGCGCTCCTGGAGCGCGAAGGCTTCCGGATAGCGGCCCAGCAGGCGAAGCGTCCACGCGGTGTGCAGGGCGGAGAGCAGCGTCAGGGCGTTGCGGGGGCCGAGCAGCCGGACCCGTGCCTCCATGATCGACCGGTGCTGGTCGAGGGAGTCCCCGTACCGGCCGCGCAGGGCGATGGCCTGGGCCAGGTTGCTGCGGAGGGCGAGCGTGCGCGGCACCGTGCTGTCACCGAGCCGCTCGACGGCCATGGCGGTCGCCGATTCGTAGAGCCGGTGCGCCTCGTCGTACTTCCCGAGGGCCATCAGCGTGCCGCCGAGGCCGTTCATCGCGCGCAGCAGCTCGATGCCCTGGGCCTCCGGTACGCGATGCAGCTGCTCCAGGATGGCCCGGCCGACGTCCTCGGCCTCGACGTACCTCCCCAGGCGCCGCAGCATGTTGGCGTACTGGTGGGTCGCGACCAGGACGGTCCGGTCGGTGGGCCCGGACACCGTGCGCCAGTGGTCGAGGGCCTTGCGGGTGATGTCCCAGCCGTTGGCGTACTCGCCGCGCATCCGGAGGTACTCGACGCAGTTGAGCACCAGGCTGCGCACGTCCTCGTCCGCGGACTCCAGGGCGCCGGAGGGCTCCAGATGGGGAATCAGGTCCGCGTAGCGTCGCCAGTGGCGGGGGGCGGTCGGGTCCCGGGGGTCGGCCGCGACCAGAACCCGGCAGGCGGTCTCGGAGGCCTGCTCCCGGTCCCGGGAGGACAGGGTGCTGCGGACGAAGCGGTGGAAGAGCCCGTGCATGCGCAGGGAACCGACGGTGAGGATGTCGTTCTGCGGTCCCGTCTCGTACTCCAGGGACATGGCGGTCGTCTCGGAGAGCCTGCGCAGGGCGGAGTTCCAGTCGCTGGGCTCGGCGACCAGGCGAGCCAGGTGAGGGGGGAGGTCGGAGGCGCGGGCCGACCTGAGCAGGCCGACCGGGACCATGTCGGCGGAGAAGTGGGCCAGCAGCTTGAGGAGCTGGTGGACGTGCGGTGCGTCCTCGTCGAGTGCGTTGAGCGTGGTGGACCACACGGCCTGGAACCGCTGCGGGTCGCCGCCCGAGGGCACGACGCCCAGGGTGTGCGGGTCCCCGTCGCGAATGTCCGCGACATAGCGTCCGACGTCGGTGAGCGGATAGGCGTCCAGCCAGGCGGCTGTCTGGTCGAGCAGCAGCGGCAGGTCCTCGACCACGTCGGCGAGCTGGTCGGCGTCCCGCTCGGTGAGCCGGGGCGCCCGGCGGCAGACGAAGTCGATGCTCTCGGCCCGGTCGAAGCGCGGCAGGGTGACCACCTCGGCCCCGTGCGCGGACCATGAGGCATCGCGCGTGGTGATCAGCACATGGCCCGCGCCGTGCGGGACGAGTTCGGCCAGGTCCTGCGGGTTCTCGGCCCCGTCGAACACGATGAGCCAGCGCCGCCGCATGGTGGCGAGGCGTTGGTGGGCGGCGGTGATGAGGCCGCGCAGTTCGTCTCCCTCGCCGGCCTTGAGCGCGGTGGCGAGGGCCGCGAAGTCCTCCCGGGCCATGAGCGGGGTGTGCGCCCTGACCCACCAGACGAGGTCGTACTCGCCCGCGTAGCGGTGGGTGTACTCGCGGGTCACCTCGGTCTTGCCGATGCCTCCGGAACCCTGCAGGGCGACCAGGGCCGAGCGGCCGGACGCGGGCGTCCCGTCCCGGTTCCGGCCGTCGAGGAGTCGGTGCAGCCGTTCCAGCACCCGGTCGCGCCCGGCGAAGCGCCGGTTGCGCCGCTCCACGTTCGACACCGGCGGAGGCTCGTCGGGGAAGCGCAGCCCGCGGTCGAGGTCGACCCCGGTGCGCTTGTCCAGGACCAGTCCGCAGACGGTGAGCAGTCGCTGTTTGGCCTCCTCGCGGCGGACCCCGTGCAGGCTGACGGGGTCCAGGGCGCGGGCGGCCTCGGGCAGGCGGTGCGGGGTGACGGTGACGGCGCGGATCTGTGACCGGTGGTTGGGCAGCAGCTCGCCGAGCACGGCGGCCCAGGCCCGGTACCGTCCCGCGTCGAAGCGGAGGTACCAGTCGTCCAGCACGAGCAGAACGCGTTGTTCGGCGAGCAGTTCGATGAGCGCCTCACCGTTGGGCGGGCGGCGCAGAGGGTCCCAGCGGACGAGGCGGGTGACGATGCCCGCGGTCTCGCATTCCTCCTCGACCCACTTGGCCCAGGATTCGCTCTGGCCCGCGAAGAGGACGGTGATGCGGTCGGAACCATCGGTCATACGGGTACCTCCTCGGCCCACCTGTCCGCCGGTGCTCAAACAATCCCATTGTGCGTCAGATACCGTGCGATGAAGGGCAGTTGGCGATCGATTACCTTGGTTGTCGCTGTCTCCCGTGTCACACCGACGCCTCGTCGCCCCCCGGTGTCCCCCGGCGGAGCGGTGTCCCGCCGAGTCGTCGCGCGATGTGCCGGATGAGGTGCTCGAGGTCGGCGCAGTAGACGCTGGGATGCAGAAAGCCGCTGGTGGGGGCGTAGCGGTGGGCGTAGTTGCCACCGCCGCACACCCGGAGCACGGGGCAGGCCCGGCACTCGGGGGCGAGTCCCTCCTCACCGAGCTGCCGGGCGGCGATGCCCGGATGGCGCAGGGCCTCGTCGAAGGAGTTGGCGAACACGTCGAGACCGGTCTCCGGGGCGCCCGCGTAGGCGGACTTGAGCGAGTCGACCTGTTCGATGGCGCCGTCGGTGTCGACCACGACGGCCACCATCGGGGAGAGGCCGACGGCTTCGGCCGCACTGGCCCACCCCAGCAGCAGGGCCAGGATCTCGGTGAAGAGCCGGGCCTGGACCCGCACCCCGTCCGACTGCCACCACAGGTCGAAGACCTCCGCCAGCCACTGCCCGTACGGTGCCGGGCTCGGGCGGTGGCGGCCGGGCGGGACGGCTGCCCGGCCTGCCGGGGGCGCCCCCCAATTGGCGTGCGGCAGCAGAAAGTCCAGCGCGGGCGGGCCCAGCTCCAGCAGTGATGTGTACACCTCGCCCGGGTCGCTGCCGAGGTCGATCGTGCTGAGGATGCCCGCGTACTGGGCGTCGCGGCGGGCCAGCAGAGCGGCGGCACGGGCCGCGGCCGGCCAGGACGAGCCTCCGCCGTGGCCCACCCGCCTCCGGTTGAGCCGGGCGTTCCCGCCGTCGAGGCTGAGGCCGACCCGGATGCCTTCGGTGGCGAGCCGGTCGAGGACCGGGCCGGTGAGCAGGGTGCCGTTGGTCTGCACCGACGAGACCACCTCGCAGTCGGCGGGGACGGCGCGGCGGACGGCCCGGACCTGGGCCAGCAGCGGATCGGGGCCCGCCAGCAGGGGTTCGCCCCCGTGCAGTTCCACCCGGATCCGGTCCAGGCCGTGGGTGCGCGCATGCTCGCCGATCCGCTCCGCCGTGCGGATCATGGTCTCCTGGGCCACCCGGGGCGGGCGCTCGCGCCAGCTCTCGTCGGGGCTGCGGTAGACGTAGCAGTAGGAACAGGCGAGATTGCATCTGCTGTGCACCTTGAGCACGAACTGCCGCAGCGGGACGGGGGTCAGCCCGGCGCTGGTCAGCGTCCGGTGCGGCCACAGGGGCAGGGTGTCCGCGCTCACGGGGCGTCCTCGTAGTACGCGACCGGGGTTCCGGCGTCGGCGGAGCGTTTGCGGAGACCGGTGAGGACGGCGTCCAGCACCGGGTGGCCGGTCGTGCCGCCGTCCTCGGCCAGCGCGGCCAGCCGCCCGAAAGAGGGCAGGGGGCTGCTGCTGTCCTCGTGCATCGGCGTCATTCGTCACCCGCTCCGAGCCGGCGCGTGGCCTCTCTGAGCCGGGACGCGACCGGGGAGTCCTCCTCGCCGTGATCGGCCAGGACGGCCAGCGCCCGGTCGTACTCGACCAGTGCGCGGTCCGGACCGGCGATCCGCTCCAGCATCCGGGCCCGGCTCTCCAGGTGTCCGGCGGCCGCGACCGCCGACCCCGCGACGAGCGAACTGTCGGCGGCCTGGAGGAAATGGCCCGCCGCCTCGGCGAACCTCACCTCGGCCGTGGTGGCGAGACCGAGCGCCTCGGCCACCTCGCCCCGGACCCCGTACGCATGGGCCCGGGTCTCGGCGGAATCCGTGCCCCGCCCGGCCGCCCCCACGATCCAGTCGGCCTCGTAGAGGTCGACGACGGCTCCCGCGACCCGGTAGCGAAGGAGCAGGGCGAGCCCCAGGTCGAGTCTGCGCACGGCCAGTTCGGGGCTCTTCTCGGAGGTCTCCGCCACACACCGGCGCAGCGCCCGCACCGCGTCGAGCAGCCCGTCCTCGGAGCCGTCGAGCTGTCCCCGCCGCATCAGCGCCACTCCGTGGCGGTGCAGACTCCCCGCGCGGCCCGGAGCGGAGGGGGCGGTGAGCTCCAGTACCTCGGCCCAGGTGTCCACGATCCGGTCGAGGGCCGCCCGCCGGTCGATCCCCGGCAGGCGGGAGCGCCGCGTCTCGACGAGCGCCCTCGCCTCCAGGCAGCGCAGCCGCGTCGCGTCCCGGTGGCCGCCCGGCGGCAGTGCCTCCGCGGCCATGAGGGCTTCGGCGAGGTCCGACAGCGCCTGGTCCTGCCCGGTGGCCGCGCCGCTGCCGAACCAGGCCAGCTCGTGGGCCTCCGCCAGGGCGCTCCACGCCTCGACGAGGTCGGCGGCGGGGGCGTGGTCCATCTGAGCGAGCGACCGGGCCAGGTCGAGGGCGGCCGGGCCCGCGAGCGCCCGGACCCGCTCGTGGTCCCCGCTCGTCGGGCGGTGTGCCCGGTCCGCGTGGTGCCGGGCGAGCAGGACGCGTGAGCGGCCGCGCAGGTGGAACAGCGCCGGAGAGGGGCTCGCCGCGATCAGCGCGTCGAGCACCTCCAGCGACCGGAGGGCCATCGTCCCGTACCACTGGTCCGGCCCCTCGGGGGGCGGGCGGTGCAGCCGCAGCGCCTGATCGCCGAAGTCCCGGCCCAACTGCTGGAGCACCTGGACGCGGGCGATCGCCGCCGACCGCCCTGGGTCGCCGTCCTCGGCGGCCGCACGGCCCAGCACGCGCTGGGCCTCGTCCAGCAGCAGGAACCGTACGGCGTCGGTGTCCCCGGGCGCTCCGGCCTCGGCGGCCCGCCGGTGGTACCGCTCGGGCACGGCATCGGCGCCCGCCCCGCCCACCGCGATCTCCTCGGACAGGGTCCGCAGGACGGCGCCGAGGGTGCCGTACGCCCGGGGCACGTCGGGGATCGCGCGCTCGGCGGCGGCCAGCGCGCCGCTCAGGTCCTCCCCGAGCCGGCGCGCCTCCCACCGCTCGGCGAGGGCGGCGGCGAGGTCGGCGAAGAGCCGGGACCGGTCGGGGCGGCGGCGCTCCGCCTCCGTGGCCTCGGTCAGCAGGGCGATGCCGAGGTCGAGGTCGCGGGCGGTGCCCTGCCGCCGGAAGCTTCTGAGCCGCTCCCGGGCGCCGGCCGCCAGCGCACCGGCGGGTTGTGCCCCGCCGGTGTGGGGCCGGGGCAGCGAGCCGCGCAGCACCCGGGTGGAGACGACGGCGAACTCCCGCAGCAGAGGGTCGTCCGGGCCGCCCGGTGGGCCGGGCGGATCGACCGTGCCGGAGAGATAGGCCACGGCCATGGCGGGGAAGTTGCGGGCGGTGCGGCCCCAGCGTCCCTCCACGTAGCGCGAGAGGTGGTTCAGGGCACGGTCGGCGTCCCCGGGGTCGAGCCTGCGGTGCAGCTCGTCCCAGACCCCCTCGCGGAACGCGTAGGCGAGGCCGCCACCGGTCTCCCGCTCGACCCGGGTGAGCAGACCGCCCAGGAGCACTTCCGCCAGCGCGTCGGGTCCGCTGTCGGGGAGCATGGCGCGCTGGAGGTGCTGCATGACCGGCAGTTCCAGCGGGGTCGTGGTCAGCCACTGGGCCAGCCTGACCGCGGTCGGAGAGGCGTGGCGGCGGAAGACCCGGACCCGCTCCGGGGCCGGGACGGCGGGGGTGTCCGCGGGCCCGGCGGCGGCGGGGCGCGGTCCGGGACCGACCCAGGCCGCCGCCGCGCGCTGGGTGACCTGACCGCTGCCGGACAGCAGCCGCGCCCAGGCACCCATCGACACGTGGTGCAGGGCGAGCACCGGAACGGGGACCGCTCGCGGTGGCCGGCCCCCCGGGGAGTCGAACTCCAGCCGTCCGGCCTGCTGCTCGGGCCGGCGGAGCAGACCGGGCCGGGCGGGCAGATGGGTGTTGCGCCACATGCGCTGGGGCAGGGGCTGGACGACCGCGACCGGCATGGCGGCGGCCCAGTCGTGCAGCAGCCGGTGCAGGACGCCGCTGCGCCACATCGGCCCGGCGCAGTCGCTGAGCAGCAGGGTGATCCGGCGGCCGGTGGGGTCGGTCAGCTGGGCCGGGGGCAGCAGGGGGCCGGTGGGCGGGTGGGGCCCGGTGGAGACGCCCGGGGCGCCGTCCGGGTCCTCGTGGAGGTAGTGGACGCGGACTTCGCGGAACGCGCCGCAGCGCAGGAAGGTCTCCCGCAGTTCGTCGAGCGTCTGCTCCCACACCACGGTCGAGGAGGAGACGTCCATGAGCAACTGGGCCCGTGCCTCGCGGCGGTGGGCGGGACGCAGCACGGGCTGGAGGATTCCCGTCTCCGCCGCCCGGTGCGCGGTGGCGTTCTCGTCGAGCGTGCCCCGCCCGGCCGGCGACGGGGCGCGGAACCGCTGGAGGGGACGCAGCGCCCGCTGGAGGGCGAGCGGGTCCGGCAGGGTCGACGCGGTGGGGACCCGTACGGAGGTCCCGGACACGCCCCGGCGTACGTCGCCGGGGCTCCCGCCGCCACCGGCCGGGACATGCAGGGCGGCGCGCTCCGCGGGCGGGGCGTCGGAGGCGGGCGGCGGCGCCGGCGGTGGCGCGGTGGGACGTCCTTCGTCCGGCGGAAGGGCGGGACCGTCCGGTGCGTGCCCCTCCGGCCCCGGCCACTCCTCCGGCCGGCGCGGGGAGGGCTGCGCCCAGCGGGCCAGCCAGAGGGCGTCCGCCACCTCCTCGGCGGTGGCGTCGAGCCCGGCCTCCCGCAGCCGGGTGACCAGGGCGGTGAGAGTGCCGTGCGGGGGGCCGGGGGCCGCGTCGGCTGCGGAACGGGGGCCTGGGGGAACTGCGGAGTTCATGACGATGTCACCGCTGCGGTGGATGCTGCTCCAGGGGGCGCATCAGCAGCCGGGCGATGTCCTCCCTGCGGCTGCCACCCTCCACGGCGGTGTGCTGGGTGAGGAAGATCGCGTTGAGCAGCTCGTCGGTGGGACGCAGCCCGTCGTCGCCCCGGCCGAAGCGCTCCAGAAGATCGCGGTTGACCTCGTGCGCGCCCTCTCCGAAGTGGGCGTGCACCAGCGCGGCGAGCCGTTCGTTGCGCGGCGGCTCCAGGTGCAGGCGGATACAGCGACGGAGCAGGGGCCGGGGGAAGTCCCGTTCGCCGTTGCTCGTCATCACGATGAAGGGGAACGCCCGGCAGCGGACCCGGCCGCCGCTGACCGGGACCGTCCGGCCGTCGTCGTCCAGGACCTCGATGGCCGCGCCGCCTTCGCGCTTGGCCGCGCGTTCCAGTTCGGGGATGCGGAACTCGCCCTCCTCCAGCACGTTCAGGAGGTCGTTCGGCAGGTCGATGTCGCTCTTGTCCAGCTCGTCGATGAGCAGGACCCTGGGCCGTTCGGCGGGCAGGAGCGCCGTGCCCAGCGGGCCGAGCTTGATGTACTCGCCGATGTCATGGCCGCCGGGTGCGGCCGGGCCGTCGTGCTCGCGGGAGAGCTGGGCGTCCTGGAGCCGGGCGATCGCGTCGTACTCGTACAGCCCCTGCTTCAGCTCCGTACGGCTGACGACGGACCACTGGAGCACCCGTCCGAGACCGAGCTCCTGGGCGACGGCGTGGGCGAGGGTGCTCTTGCCGGAGCCGGGCTCGCCGGTCACCAGGAGCGGGCGGCGCAGATACAGCGCGGCGTTGATGAGCTGGATCGCCTCCTCGTCCTGGACGGGCAGGAGCGGGCGGCTGCCCAGACGGCGCGTCGTGGAGGAGTCCGGCCCGGGGACCGGGAGTCCGGTCGGCTCGCCGGTGAAGGTCCGCCAGGGGGGCGGGGGCGGGAGCGCGCCGATCCGGTCCGGGGCCGGATCGCCCTCGCCCCGGTAAATCAGCCAGTCGCTCATCTTCCACTCCTCGTCGGCGGTCGGTGCCTTTCCACGCTCCGGCCGACGGGGCGGGGAGCGCCCGTGAGGGACTCCGGGGAATGTACCCCCGCAGGGTCCGGCCAAAGCTGCTTTCCGGCCACATCGTCATGGTGAATTCACCGGTCCCACCGGACGTTCGGGGATCGGCCGGCGCGGATCGTCGTACAGGAGGGCGACGGCCTCGGCCCAGTGCCCGATCGTGCGGCCCTCGTGGATTTCCTCCCTGATCCGGCGCAGCCGGTCGGGCAGTTCGGGCGCCGAGCCGGTTCCGGCCAGCAGTTCGGCCACGCCCTTGTGGAGGTTCTCGCAGTCGGCGCCGCACGGCCCGCCGTCGTGGCCGTCGATGCGCCACAGGGCGATGCCGTGCCCTGCGGCGAGCAGGGACTCCATGGCCAGATGGCCGGTCCCGAGGCCCGCGCGGTGGCAGAGGACCGGGATGCCCGACGAGGGGAGCTCCGCGATGTGCCGTTCTCTCAGGAGCCCTCCGGCGGGCGGGATCCGGCCCGCGGAGAACGGGCCGGAGCCCGCCGCGGCGGGCCAGCGCTCCAGGCGGGGCAGGTCGGGCTCCCCCCGCCGGTCCACGTTCCGCAGGACGATCCGTCGCCGCACGCCCACCGGCAGATGGGCGGGGTCGCCCAGGGGCGCCTCGTCGGCCAGTTGCCAGCGGTGCACCGGGGTGTCGAAGTACGCGGCGGGCAGCACGACTTCGCACGGCGCGGGCGCTCCGCCGCCGGCCTGGTCGGCGATCCGGAACGCCTGGACGAGGGGGTCACGCAGATGTGTCCGGAGCCGGGCGGGCACTACGCCGTTCGGGTCCTCCTCGGCGGCGAAGATCTCGTCGTCGGCGCTGCCGTCGTCGATCCTGATCTGCCAGTGCAGGGTGCCGTACGGCAGTTCGTCGAGTTCGACGACGACGATGTGGCCGGGATCGTCCGGGCCCGGGTAGGGGATGACGATCCGGTCCACCTGCCCGGTGTCGGGCAGCCGGGCCTGTTCGACGAGGCGGCGCAGCTGTGGGGGGAGCCGGTGGAGCCGGCGGCCGAGCCAGCTGTCGAGCCCGCCGGTGTCGGCCCCGTACCCCCGGGCTAGCAGGGCGGCGAGCCGCAGGTAGTGCATGAAGACGTAGGCGGGCAGCGGTCTGCCGCCCTCGTCGTAGAGCAGCCCGTGCCCGTCCCGCCAGGTGACGGGACGCGGGCCGACCCGGGGCAGCCGCTGGTCGCGTACGTGTGCGGCGAGGTCCGCCACGACGCCTTCCGGTGGCGGGGCGAGGGCGGTGAGGTGGTGGAGGGCCTGGACCCGGTCCTCGCTGGACCACTGCTCGGGTCCGGCGGTCCGGGCGGCCTCCAGCCGGGTCTGGTGCGCGGTCCAGCTGCCGGTGTCCTCACGCCGCGCGTGGTGCCAGCGGTCGTGGGCGTCCATCACCTCGCGGTAGAGGGGGCCGAATCCGCGCAGGGCGGCGGCCGACACGGCCCGGCCGCCGTCCTGCCCGGCCCGGCCGGATTTGACGATCTCCCGTACGGCGCCGGTGGCGGGGTCCAGGACGGGGCCGCCGGAGACTCCCGGCGGGAACTCGGCCTGGGGGCCGAACCGGACGGCGACGGCTCCGTCGTCCACATTGGCCCGGACCTCGCCGCGCCAGAGTCCATAGGCCCGGTCGTCCTCGTCCGGTGTCGGCCGGAATCCGAAGGAGACCCGCTCGCCGCCCGTCGAGACGGCGCTGTCGCCCAGCCAGACGCACTCGTGGTCGACGTGCCCGTCGAGCAGCCGCACCAGGGCGAGGTCGCGCTGGGCCGGGACCGAGTCGCTCCACACGTCGGTGACCAGCCACTGCCGCAGCCTCACCCGCGTCGGCGCGATGCCGTAGCCCAGCTCGTCGCCCGCCGCCCAGAAGGGCCGGTCGGTGTCCTCGCGCAGGTGCGGCAGCAGCACGTGCGCGGCGGTCACGATCCAGCCCGGTGCGACGAAGAAGCCGCTGCCCCACATCTGGGGGGTGTGCGGATCGTCGTGCGGCAGGAAGCGGACCGTGGCCGCCCGGACGAGGGCGTCGAGGCTGGGCAGGCCCTCAGGCATCCGTGCCGGCCGGCCCCTCCGGGTCCTGGTCGCCCAGCCGCCAGACGAGGGTGACCTGCACCGATGCCTTGGCCTCGCCGTCCGCCAGGATCGCGACCGCCTTGCCGGGTTTCGCGGTCAGTTCCACCCCGAAGGTCACCGACGCCTCGTGCGGCTTGACGGCCGCGGCCGCGCGGAGCACGGTGCCGCCGACGCGGGAGATCAGTTCGTCGAGCTGTTCGAGACGGGCCACCGCACCGTCGACGACGCCGACGTCCCGGTCCGACGAGCCGTAGCCCGCGGCGGCGCTCACGCGCGCATGGACGATGTTTCCGTCACCGAGATCGATGCGTTGTACGCGACCACTCACGGCTCCCCCGATCCGCGCGTCAAGGCGCTTGCCCTGCAGTTGACTTGATGCGGCCGCCAAGATTACGGGTCCGGGGCCCACCGGGCGAGGGGGCCGCCGGGGCACCGTCGATATCCGGCCGCCGTGCGGACGTCCTACTCTTCAGGGGAGAACATCCGCAGACATCAGGAGCACGTCTTGTACTTCACGGACCGTGGCATCGAGGAACTGGAGAAGCGGCGCGGCGAGGAGGAGGTCACCTTCGAGTGGCTGGCCGCGCAGCTGCGGACGTTCGTCGATCTCAACCCCGACTTCGAGGTGCCCGTGGAGCGCCTCGCGACCTGGCTGGCGCGGCTGGACGACGAGGACGAGGACGACGCGTGACCCGCGGCTGCGGGACCGCCCGCCGCCCGGCGTTCGGGGACGCTCAGAGCAGGTCCCGGGGGACGGCGTCCGCGCCGGCCCTGGCCCGCTCGTAGGCGAGCCCCAGAGCGCCCTGCGCCGCGAGCACGGCGCCGGCCAGCGCCCAGCCGCCGCCCCGGCGGCGGGCGCCCCACAGCAGGAGCGGGAGCCCGGCCGCGAGCTGGGCGACCGCGATGGCGCGGGCCCGGGGGCCGCGCACCCACGGGCCGATCCGGCTGCTCTCGACCGCGTCCAGTTCGACGCGTACGGCATCGCGCCAGCCGGCCCACTCGACGCGCTCCACCTCGCGCTGCACGGCCGCGACGCTGCGCAGCCGGTCGGCGCTCTCGCCCGGTGAGAGACCGGCGGGCAGGGTCAGCCCCGTGCCGGTGAGGACGGCGAGCAGTCCGCGCAGCCGGGCGTCCGCGCCCGCGTCCGGGTCGGGGCGGGTCAGCCCCTCCAGGGCCTGCACGTCCAGCACCGGGTCGAGCCCGAGCCGGGCCGCGAAGGTGCGCATGGCCTCGTCCTCGCCCACCGGGGTGCCGTCGGTCAGCCAGATGTAGCCCACGGGGCGGCGGAAGCCGGCGGCCAGGGTGTAGCCGGCCCGGTCCCCGTCCCACCACAGGGCGAGCACCGGCCAGGTGGAGCCGACGGCGAGCGCGGTGGCCCAGCCGCCGAGGACCCGGTCCACCGGCTCGGCGTCCTGTCCCGCGCCGTCGCTCCGCCAGGGCTTCCCCTCCGGCACGAGCACGCTCCACTCCTCGCCCGCACGGGCCAGCAGCATCTGCTCGCGCAGCAGGTGGGCGAGCGGCCGTACGGTCTCGGGGTCGGCCCGGCACAGCAGGAGGGCCCCGGTGGATGTCGCGTTCATGGCTCACACGCTAGGGCAATATGCACTTATTTGACGCTGTTGCCCGCGTTTCACCCACACCGACTCGCCGCACCCCCTCACACCCCCCACCCCTTCTCGCGCCGCCGCACACCTCCCCCGACTTCCCTTGACTTCCCCCATCCGCGATATATCGTGTTCTGAACAAGACGCGATATGTTGCGTCGCCGCGCTTTCCGGGAGGTCACATCCATGCCTGTGTCGACATGGACCATCGCCGAGCCGCGGAAGCTCGCCTTCGAGGATCCGGTGGCGGCGCTCCACGTGCGCATCGTCGACGGCACGGTCAACGTGGTCGGGACCGACGAGCCGGACGCCCGGCTGGAGATCTCCGCGGTAGAGGGCCCGCCGCTGATCGTGACGCAGGAGGACGGCCGGCTCACCGTGGCGTACGAGGACCTGCCCTGGCAGGACTTCCTGCGCTGGTTCGACCCCAAGGGCCGCCGCCGCAGCGCCGTCGTCTCGCTCGTCGTGCCGGCGGCCTCCTCGGTCGAGGTCGGCGTGATCGGCGCCGGGGCGGTCGTCTCCGGCATCAGCGGCCGTACGGAGGTCCGCGGCATCACCGGGGACTCCACGCTCGTCGGGGTGACCGGCACGGTGCGCGGGGAGTCCGTGTCGGGCAGCCTGGAGGCCCAGAGCGTGACGGGGGACCTGCGCTTCCACTCCGTCTCCGGTGATCTGACGGTGGTCGACGGGGCGGGGGCCTCCGTCCGGGCCGAGTCGGTCAGCGGCGACATGGTGCTGGACGTCGACCCGTCCGGGAAGCCCACGGACATCCGGCTGACCACGGTGTCCGGCGAGATCGCGATCCGGCTGCCGCACCCGGCGGACGCGAAGGTCGAGGCGAACACCGCGAGCGGCGCCGTCTCCAACGCCTTCGAGGACCTGAGGGTCGGGGGGCAGTGGGGAGCGAAGAAGATCACCGGCACGCTGGGCGCCGGGACCGGAACCCTGCGGGCGACGACCGTGTCCGGTTCGATCGCCCTCCTGCGCAGGCCGCCCGCCGAGGACGACGCGTACGCCGTCGAGCCGACCGGAAAGGTTCTCTGACATGCCTCCCGTATTCGCCCACGGCCGTCTGCGGCTGTATCTGCTGGGACTCCTGGACGAGGCGCCCCGCCACGGCTACGAGGTCATCCGCCTGCTGGAGGAGCGCTTCCAGGGGCTGTACGCCCCGTCCGCCGGCACGGTCTACCCGCGACTGGCCAAGCTGGAGGCCGAGGGCCTGGTCACCCATGCCACCGAGGGCGGCCGCAAGGTCTATTCGATCACCGACGCCGGCCGCGAGGAGTTGGCGGGCCGCAGCGGTGAGCTGGCCGACCTGGAGCTGGAGATCCGCGACTCGGTCTCCGAGCTGGCCGCCGAGATACGCGACGACGTACGGGGCGCGGCGGGCCGGCTCCGCAGCGACATGAGGGCGGCGGCGTCGGAGTCCCGGCACGGCACGAAGCCGGAGACCGGGAGCGACAAGGGCAGAGAGAAGGCGAAGGGCGAACCGTCCTCCCCCTTCGGTGACTTCGGCGACTTCGGCAGCCTGGGCGACCTCGGCGACAGCGAGGCGTGGCGCACGGCCAAGGAGGAGCTGCGCCGGGCCAAGCAGGAGTGGAAGGAGCAGGCCCGCCGGGCGAAGGACGAGTCCCGGCGCGCCCGCGAGGACGCCCAGCAGGCCCGCCGCCAGGCCAAGGAGGCCCAGGACAAGGCGCGCGAGCAGATGCAGACCGCCGCCCGCCAGGTGCAGGAGCACTTCGCGCGGGGCGACTGGCCCTCCGGCGTACGGGAGGGGCTCGCGGAGATCACCGGCCAGCTCGGCGGCTTCGCGCGGTCCGGCGCCTGGCCCCCGTTCGGCAAGCCCGAGCCGGACGCCGCACCGGCCGCCCAGGCCCCCGACGAGGCCTCCGGCTGGGGCGAGGACGCGCCGGTGACGGGCGATCCGGTGCGCGATCTGGACCGCCTGCTGGACCACTTCCGCGACGGCATCCGGGACGCGGCCCGCGACCACGGGGTGACGGAGACCCAGCTCGCGGAGGCCCGCCGCCACCTGGGCGCGGCGACGGCGCGGATCGAGGCGCTGCTGACGCCGGAGGAGGAGGGGAAGACCTGAGCCGCCGGCGACGCGCGAGGAACGGGGGCCGGACGCCCGCCGCCGCGCCGCGGGCTCACCCGGCTCGGGCGTGCCCCTGGTCCCCGTCGGCGTCGGGGCCGTACAGCGCGCGCTGCACGGACGCGTAGGTCGCCCCGTGCTCGGCGAGGACGTCGGCGACGACTCCGGGCTTCGCGGTGAGGGCCAGGAGCAGGTGCTCCTCGCCGATGAACCGGTCGCCGCGCCCCAGGGCGACCCGCAGTGAGTTCTCCAGGACCGTCTTCGCGCCCGGGGTGAAGGCGCGGTGCCCCGACCACCATCGGCGGCCGCCCCGGCCGGCGGCCAGGGCCCCTTCCCCGTGGGTCCCCTCGACCCGGGAGACGATCGCGCCGACGTCGATCCCGATGCCGGCGAGGGCGTCGCTGTCGGCCTTGGTGAGGCCGCCGCGGCGGCGGGCCTCGGTGAAGGAGGCGTCCAGGGAGGCGCGGCGGTCCTGGAGGCCGAGGGCGGCGACGGCGAACGACGCCCGGCCGCCCTCCTGTTCCAGCAGCGCGAGCAGCAGGTGTTCCTCGGTGACCGAGTCGGCCCCCGCCCGCTCGGCCTGGCTCACGGCGCCCTTCACGGTCGCGCGGGCCCCTTGGGTGAATCGCTCGAACATCAACGCCTCCCGTACTTCTTGTGGACGGCCTGCCGGCTGACGCCCAGCTCGGCGGCGATCTCCTGCCAGGACCAACCCTGCACCCGGGCACTTCTCACCTGTACGGCTTCGAGCTGCTCCAGCAGCCGCCGCAGCGCGGCCACCGACCGCAGCCCGACGCGCGGGTCGCGGTCACCGGCACGTGCGGCCAGATCCGTTGCTTCGGTCATGACGTCAACCTACATTGACACGCGTCTCCCGTCAATCAAAGTTGACATCATCGTCGGCCAGGCGCGCATGCCGCTCGACGTCGTACCGCGCGTCTCCGTACCGCAGCTTGGCCCGGTCGATCCCCTCGGCCGCGAATCCCGACCGGGTCGCGACCCGGCAGGAGGCCGGGTTGTCGGTGCGGTGGCCCAGTTCCAGCCGGTACAGCCCGAGCTCACCGAACGCCCAGCGGGCCAGCGCCCGGACCCCGGCCGGGGCGACACCCCGGCCGCGCGCCTCCGTCGCGGTCCAGTAGGAGACCCAGCCGGTTTCATGGGTCCGGTTGACGGCACCGAGGGCGACGCAGCCGAGGGCAACGCCCTCCTCCCCCACGACGGCCCAGGAGCAGCCGGTACGCGTCTCCCGTTCGCGCGTGCGGTCCGCGATCCAGGCCCGCGCTCCGGGCAGATCGAACACGGGCCGGTCGGTCTGGCGGCCCATCTCGGCCGGGGCGAAGGCGCGGAGCACCGCCTGGGCGTCGGCGGGCTCCCAGGGGCGCAGCAGAAACCCTTCAGGGGCGGTCAGTTCGTCCATGCGGGCCAGCCTCCCGCACGGTCACCACCACCTCGCCCCCGGGCCGCGCCAGAACGACCGGCCACCCCCCGTGCGACGCGTCGCCGAGGACGCGGGCAGGACCGGTGACCGAGACGTGCCGGCCCCGGGCCGAGGGCGGGAGGGACAGCTCGGTCAGCCCGGGACGGGAGGCCGCCCGGTAGGCGAGGCGGTAGGTGCGGGTGTCCGCGTCGTACGCCTCGGAGCGGACGGTTCCCGCGACGGCCGGGGCGTAGGGAGTGGCCGTCCGCTCCTTGTTCGTACGGAAGCGGCCCCGCTCGTCGAGGGCGCAGTAGCCGCCGCCGTAGCACCAGACGTACCCGGCCCAGCCGGAGCTGTAGCGGTCCAGGGAGGCGACGGCCTCGCGGTAGAAGCGGCCCATGTTCGGCAGGGCGTTGTTCAGCGGCCCCCACTCCCCGACGACGACCGGCATCCGGTGCCGGGCCGGATAGGCGGTGACGGCCGCCTCGTACGCCTCGATCCAGCCCGCCCCGGGGTCGTAGTCCGCGCCCGCCTCCATGGCGGTGTTGTAGAAGTGCGGGGCGTACACGGTCCGCCGGTCCTCGATGCGGCCGAGTCCGGTGGGCACGCCCTCGCCGACGATGGGGGTGGGTTCGACGAAGAGCCAGGTGTCACGGTCCTTCGCCCGGACGGCGCGGGCGAGCCGGTTGTACATCGGGGTGAGGTGCTGGGCCTCGATGCGGCGGGCGGCGGCCGGCAGCTCCTCGCCCTCGCGCAGCTCCCCCATCGGCTCGTTGATCAGGTCGTAGCCGATGACGGCCGGGTGGCGGCCGAACCGCCCGGCGAGCACCTGCCACAGGCCGGCCTGGGCGCGCTGGAGGTCGGGGTCCTCGTAGAGGTGGGTGAAGGCCCGCTGGACGGCGGGCTGGAAGTACTCGGAGAACCAGTCGTCGGGGTTCGGGGTGAACGGCAGCCCGTCGGTCCTGGTGGCCCAGGCGGGAATGCCCCGGTGCCCGAACGCGGGCCCGAAGACGTCCTGGTGGGCATCGATGAGGACATGGACGCGGTGTTTGCGCGCCCAGTCCAGGATCCGCTCGATGCGCCGCAGGTAGCGCTCGCTGTACTGGCCCCGCCGGGGCTCCAGGTCGTCCCAGAAGACCAGCAGCCGGGCGAAGTTGAAGCCGGCTGCCCGCAGGTCGCGGAAGTGCCGTTCGGTGATGGCGGTGAGGGCGTCCTCGCCCCGGTTCGCCTTGTCCTCGACGTTCCAGCCGCGCAGGGTGAGGGTGCGCCCCCGATCGTCGGTCAGGGGCGGGATGCCGGGCTTCCCCGGGGGCGCGGGGGCCGGTGCGGGCACGGGGCGCGCCGAGGCGGCGGGGGCGAGGGCCCCCGCCGCGAGCACGGACGCGACGACAACTGCCATGAGTGCTCTGCCCATTCGCATGGGCAGATCTCACCAGCAAAGCTGAACATCCCTCAAGTCTCTGTCACCGAGGAGTTCTTGGGTGGACCTCAGGAGGTCGGCGTGAGCACGATCTTCCCGAAGAGGTCGCCCGACTCCAGCCGCGCGAACCCTTCCCGCGCCCGGTCCAGCGGCAGCACCTCGTCGATCACCGGGCGCACCCCGGTGGTCGCGCAGAACGCGAGCAGGTCCTCCAGCTCGTCCTTGGACCCCATGGTGGAGCCCACGACCTTCAGCTCCAGGAAGAAGATCCGGGTCAGCTCGGCGTGCGCGGGCCGGTCGCCGCTGGTGGCCCCCGAGATGACGAGGGTGCCGCCGGGGCGCAGCGACTTCACGGAGTGGGACCAGGTGGCGGCCCCCACGGTCTCGATGACGGCGTCCACCCGCTGCGGCAGCCGGGCGCCGGGCTCGTACGCCTCCAGCGCGCCGAGTTCGACCGCCCGCTCCCGCTTGGCCTTGTCCCGGCTGGTGGCGAAGACCCGCAGCCCGGCGGCCTTCCCGAGCACGATCGCGGCCGTGGCGACCCCGCCGCCCGCGCCCTGGACGAGCACGGAATCGCCGGGCCGCACCCCGGCGTTGGTGAACAGCATCCGGTACGCGGTGAGCCAGGCGGTCGGCAGGCAGGCGGCCTCCTCGAAGCTGAGCTCCTTCGGCTTGGGCAGTACGTTCCAAGTGGGGACGGTGACCTGCTCGGCGAAGGTGCCCTGGTAGCGCTCGGTGAGGATGGAGCGCGGCTCCTTCGGCCCGACGCCGTGCCCCGACTGCCCGATGACGGAGTGCAGGACGACCTCGTTGCCGTCCTGGTCGACGCCGGCCGCGTCGCAGCCGAGGATCATCGGCAGCCGGTCCGACGAGAGACCCACGCCCCGCAGGGACCAGAGGTCGTGGTGGTTGAGGGAGGCGGCCCGGACGGTGACCGTGGTCCACCCGGGACGCGCCTCGGGGGCGGGACGGTCGCCCAGTTCCAGGCCGTCGAGGGGCCGGTCGGGGTCGATGCGGGCTGCGTAGGCGGCGAACATGGCTCGACGATAGGCGGGGCGGGGCGCCCGCGTAAGCGCCTGCGGGTGTGACGCACACCAACCGGGCCGGGCCGGAAGCCCCTTCCCGGCGGGGCTGAAATGGGCGCCCCACGCCCCGGAGAGCAAAAAGCGGGCGGGGCCCGTACCCGTACAGGCCCCGCCCACCCCACAACCCCTCAACGCGACATCAGCGCCGAGCCACACCCTCCGCCCGCGCCGCCGCGGCCACCGCGGCGGTGACGGCCGGGGCGACCCGCTCGTCGAACGGCGACGGGATCACGTAGTCGGCCGCCAGCTCGTCGCCGACCACGTCGGCCAGCGCGTTCGCCGCGGCGATCTTCATGCCCTCGGTGATCCGGGAGGCCCGGACCTGGAGCGCACCGGCGAAGATGCCCGGGAACGCCAGCACGTTGTTGATCTGGTTCGGGAAGTCCGAACGGCCGGTCGCCACGACGGCCGCGTACTTGTGCGCGACCTCCGGGTGGACCTCCGGGTTCGGGTTGGCCATCGCGAAGACGTACGCGCCGGGGGCCATCGAGGCCACCGCCGCCTCCGGGACCGTACCGCCGGAGACGCCGATGAAGACGTCCGCACCGGCGAGCGCGTTCTCCAGCGAACCGGAGATCCCGGCCCGGTTGGTGAGCTCGGCCAGTTCGCGCTTGACCTCGGTGAGGTCGTCGCGGTCGCGGCTGACGATGCCCTTGCGGTCGGCCACCGCGATGTCGCCGATCCCCGCCTCCAGCAGGAACTTGGCGATCGCCACGCCGGCCGCGCCCGCGCCGGAGATGACGCCGCGCAGGTCGCCGAGCGTCCGCCCGGAGAGCTTGGCGGCGTTGCGCAGGGCGGCGAGGGTGACGACGGCGGTGCCGTGCTGGTCGTCGTGGAAGACCGGGATGTCCAGGCGCTCCTGGAGCTTGCGCTCGATCTCGAAGCACCGGGGCGCCGAGATGTCCTCCAGGTTCACGCCGCCGAAGGACGGAGCGAGCCGGACCACGGTTTCGACGATCTCGTCGGCGTCGGTGGTCGCGAGCGCGATCGGCACCGCGTCGACACCGCCGAACTGCTTGAAGAGGATGGCCTTGCCCTCCATCACGGGGAGGGACGCCTCGGGCCCGATGTCGCCGAGGCCGAGCACGGCGGTGCCGTCCGTCACGACGGCCACGACCTGGGACTTCCAGGTGTAGTCGTGGACGAGCTCGGGGTTGTCGGCGATGGCGCTGCACACTTTCGCCACACCGGGCGTGTACGCGAGGGAGAGGTCGTCCTTGTCCCGGATCGGGACGGTGGCCTGCACGGCCATCTTCCCGCCCCGGTGGAGGGCGAAGGCCGGATCGAAGGGCTCGTCGACCCCGGTGTCCGCTGCGCTCGTGCGCTGGGTGCCACTGTCAGTAGTGCTGTCGCTGCGAGGATTGACGATCTCCGCTGCCATGGTGTTGACCCCTTAAGTCTTCATCGTTTGAGGGTGGCCACTCCTGGTTGAGGAGGGGTGGGCGGGCACCGCGTACGTGCCCTGCACCGAGCGGGTTGGCCCGCCCCGGCAGGGAAGAGGTACATACGCGCGGGCGCGCCGCACACGCGCCCTGAGCCCCGGATGAGGGGTGTAAACGTCTTTCTTACCGGACGAACGATGTTACGGACGAGTCCATATCGACGCGGTGACGTGACTCATAGTCGAATATCTGGACAAGTCGGCAAACCGGCATAAATGCCGCCCACTAGTCGAGACGTACCGAAGATTCTCCGGCGAGGGGAATGAATCCCCACAGATGGTCCGGTCCCGAGGTACCGGCCGTTGATGTTCGGGGGTCGCCCGTTATCCGATTTTGACATGGCCGGACCCCTGAATGGGCCAGTCCAAATGGCAGGATGCCGTCATCACACAAGGTGGCGACACTCGAAGGTGCGTGCCAAGCCGCCCATCAGCACCTCACCCTCACCTGCCGGAGGATCCCGACATGACCGCAAGCATCACGCGTCGTACGACCGCGAAGTCCCGGATTGCGGCGGTCGGCGCCATCGCGGTCGCCGGCACGCTGCTCCTCACCGCCTGTGGCGACCAGACGGACAGCGGCTCGAAGAAGTCCAGCTCCTCGAAGGCGGCGGAGACCGCGCCGCTCGCCGACCTGCTGCCCCAGGCCATCAAGGACAAGGGCGTCATCAAGGTCGGTTCGGACATCGCGTACCCGCCGGTGGAGTTCAAGGACGACTCCGGCAAGGTCATCGGCATCGACCCCGACCTCGGCGCCGCCCTCGGCAAGCAGCTCGGAGTCACCTTCGAGTTCCAGAACGGAACGTTCGACACCCTCATCACGGGTCTCCGCTCGAAGCGTTACGACCTGGCGATGTCGGCGATGACCGACACCAAGGACCGCCAGGAGGGCATCGACTCCGAGACGAAGAAGAAGGTCGGCGAGGGCGTCGACTTCATCGACTACTTCACCGCCGGTGTCTCGATCTACACCAAGAAGGGCGACGACCAGGGCATCAAGGCCTGGTCCGACCTCTGTGGCAAGAAGCTCGCCGTCCAGCGCGGCACGGTCTCCCACGACCTCGCCAAGGCCGAGAGCGCCAAGTGCGGCAGCAAGGGCAAGATCGCCATCGAGCAGTTCGACAACGACCTCGAGGCCCAGACCCGGCTCCGCGCCGGAGGCGCCGACGCCGGTTCGTCCGACTTCCCGGTCGCCGCGTACGCGGTGAAGACCTCCGGCGGCGGCAAGGACTTCCAGATCGTCGGCGAGCAGGTCGAGGCCGCCCCGTACGGCGTCGCCGTCGCCAAGGGCAACCCCGAGCTCCGGGACGCCGTGAAGGCGGCGCTCGACGCGATCATCAAGAGCGGCGAGTACGACAAGATCATCGCCAAGTGGGGCGTCCAGGCCGGCGCCGTCACCGAGGCCAAGATCAACGGCGGATCGTGACCGGATTGCGGCGGTGAGAGGCAACACCTGTGACTGACATCAAGAAGACGGGTCCCACGGACACGCCACCCACCCCGGCGGCCGGACCCGCGGCGATCACGGCCATCCCCGTTCGCCACTACGGGCGCTATGTGTCGGCGGTCATCGCCATCGGCCTGCTGGCGTCCATCGTCTACGCGTTCTCCCAGGGCCAGATCAACTGGGGTGCCGTACCGGACTACTTCTTCGACGACCGGATCATCCGGGGCGTGGGGCAGACCCTGCTGCTGACCGTCCTCTCGATGGCCATCGGCATCGTCGGCGGCGTCCTGCTCGCGGTGATGCGCCTGTCGAAGAACCCGGTGACCGCGTCGATCGCGTGGTCCTACATCTGGTTCTTCCGCGGCACACCGGTCCTGGTCCAGCTCTTCGTCTGGTTCAACCTGGGCCTGGTCTTCGAGTACATCAACCTCGGGCCGGTCTACAAGGACGAGTGGTCGTCCTTCATGACGCCGCTGCTGACCGCCCTCCTGGGACTCGGCCTCAACGAGGCCGCGTACATGGCGGAGATCTGCCGCGCCGGCCTGCTCTCGGTCGACGAGGGCCAGACCGAGGCGTCGCACGCGCTGGGCATGAGCCACAGCAAGACGCTGCGCCGGGTGGTCATCCCGCAGGCGATGCGCGTGATCGTGCCGCCGACGGGCAACGAGGTCATCAACATGCTCAAGACGACCTCGCTGGTGGCCGCCGTCCAGTTCACCGAGCTCTTCCGGTACGCCCAGGACATCGGGCAGAACTCCGGCGCCCCCGTGGAGATGTACTTCCTCGCCGCGGCGTGGTACCTGATCATGACTTCGGTGCTGAGCGTCGGCCAGTACTACCTGGAGCGCCACTACGCCCGCGGTTCCAGCCGGAGCCTGCCGCAGACACCGATGCAGAAGATCAGGGCCAACATGCTGTCCCTGGGCCGCCCCAAGGGAGGCATGGCATGAAGACGACCCCCATGGTGAAGGCCGAGGGCGTCCACAAGTCCTTCGGCCCCGCGCACATCCTCAAGGGCATCGACCTGGAGGTCGCCCCGCGTGAGGTGTTCTGCCTGATCGGCCCGTCCGGCTCCGGAAAGTCGACCTTCCTGCGGTGTATCAACCACCTGGAGAAGATCAACGCCGGCCGGCTCTCGGTCGACGGCGAGCTGGTGGGCTACCGGCAGAAGGGCGACAAGCTCTACGAGCTCAGGGACAGCGAGGTCGCCCTCAAGCGCCGTGACATCGGCATGGTCTTCCAGCGCTTCAACCTGTTCCCGCACATGACGGCCATCGAGAACGTCATGGAGGCCCCGGTCCAGGTCAAGGGCGAGACCAGGGCCGTGGCACGGGCCCGCGCCGAGAGACTGCTGGACCGGGTGGGCCTCGCCGACAAGGCGAAGAACTACCCCTCCCAGCTCTCCGGCGGCCAGCAGCAGCGCGTGGCGATCGCCCGTGCGCTGGCGATGGAGCCGAAGCTGATGCTCTTCGACGAGCCGACGTCCGCGCTCGACCCGGAGCTGGTGGGCGACGTCCTGGACGTCATGCGCGGGCTGGCCGAGGACGGCATGACGATGATCGTCGTCACCCATGAGATGGGCTTCGCCCGCGAGGTGGGCGACGCGCTGGTCTTCATGGACGACGGCGTGGTGGTCGAGTCCGGCCACCCGCGCGACGTCCTGACCCATCCGCAGCACGACCGGACGAAGTCGTTCCTGTCCAAGGTGCTGTAGGACGGCGGTTTTGCCGGTCAGCAGAGTGCGCCCCGAGCCGGTCGGCTCGGGGCGCACTCTGCTGACCGGTCGGACCGTCCACGGCCGGTGAAGAGGGACACCGCCCCGCTGTCCGCACCGCCCTGCCGCTGCCCGCAACCGCCCCGCCGCGTCCACCTACTTCACGGCGAGCACCAGGGTGTCCGAGGGGGACGCCCAGACCGCGCGGGCCTCACCGAAGCCGGAGGCGAGCAGGGTGCGGGCGTGCCAGTCGGCGGAGGGCATGTCGCCGTCCGCGTGCTCGCCGTAGATCGCGAAGCGTTCGGCGGTGGGCCCGGCGAGGACCGGGTCCTTCGCGGCGACGGCCCACCACTCGGCCCAGTCCAGCGCACCGGCGGTCTTGGCGCGGTCCATCGCGGCGTGCCGGTGGGCGCGTTCGGCGGCGTTGATGCGGGGGGTGCCCGGGTCGATCGTGCGGTCGGCGTTCATGAACACCCCGCCGTCCCGGACCAGCCCGCCGAGCTGCCCGTAGAGCGCGGCGAGCGGCTCGCTGTGCAGCCAGTGCAGGGCGGTGGCGGTGAGGACGGCGTCGTACGAGGTGTGGGGCAGCCGGGCGGTCCAGTCGGGGTCCTTGAGGTCGGCGGTGACGAAGGCGACCCGGTCGTCGCCTTCGAAGGTGCCGCGGGCGATGGCCAGGAGCGCGGGGTCGAGATCGACGCCGGTGCTCGTGGCGTTCGGGAACCGCTTGAGGAGCCGGTCCGTAATACTTCCCGTACCGCACGCGAGGTCGAGCACCCGCGGTTCCGGTCCGACGACCGCCTCGACCATGTCCAGCATCACCCGGAACCGCTCCTCGCGGTCGGGCATGTACCACTCCTGCTGCCGGTCCCAGCTCTCCTGCCAGGACTGCCAGTCGGTGCCCGTAGCCATCTCCGTCACGTCAACCTCCACGTAATACCCATTCCCGTCAACCGACCATTACACTGGTCGATGCCCCGACTCTAGACCGACGCCGTAAGGACTACAAGTGGAACTGGCCTATTACTCGGACTACGCCGTGCGCCTGGTCAACACCGAGGAGCCGGCCCGCAACAAGGACGCCCTCACCTCCGTCGAGGCGGTCCGGGAACTGTTCGGCGCCAATCAGCAGGCGGCGCGGCGGACGACGGACGCGGACGTGACCCGGTTCCGTTCCGTACGGGCCCGGCTGCGCGCGGTCTTCGAGGCGGCGGACGGCGACGACGAGACGCTCGCGGTCGACCTGCTGAACTCGCTGCTGCTGGAGTTCCCGGTGAGCCCGCAGATCTCGGGGCACGACGTACGGGACGAGGACGGCAGGCCGGACTGGCACATGCACCTGGCCGACCACCCGTCGAACGCGACCGCGGGCTACGCGGCCATCGCGGCGATGGGCCTCGCCTTCCATCTGACCGGGCACGGCGTGGACCGGCTCGGCCTGTGCGAGGCGCTCCCCTGCCGCAACGCCTACCTGGACACCTCCACCAACCGGTCCAGGCGCTACTGCTCGGACCGCTGCGCGACCCGGGCCAACGTGGCCGCCTACCGGGCCCGCAAGCGCGAGGAGGCCGAGCGCACCGGCCGCAGCGCGGAGGCCGCCCAGCCCAGCACCGCCGTCACCGACCGCTGACCCTTCGCCAGGGGCCGGTAGCGGGCCCGCACCCGGGCCAGCACCAACTCCTCCGGCACGGTCCCGTAGTCGGTGCTGTCCCCGCCCGCGAACGCGTTGTCGCCCCGCACCCACCAGCCGCCGGGCCGCCGCTCGGTGGCACGCTTGACCACCAGCAGGTCCTGCTGGAAGGGGTGACGCAGGATCACCACGTCACCGGGGCTCACCGGCGCCCCGTACTGCACGAGCAGCAGGTCGCCGTGGTAGAGCGTGGGCACCATCGAGGGGCCCGTCACCTCCACCACCCGCAACGGACGCCGCGTCACCCGCCCACCCCCGGACACCTTTCGCCGTTCCGGCATCTCCGGCACCTCCCGGTTCCTCCTCCAGCACCTCGTCGGCGCATCGCCCCGCGTACCGCTCCGTACATTCGGCCGACAGCCCGGTGTCCACCCCGGACTTTTGACCTAAGCCCCTGGGGCAGCCACGGAAAGCGGCGCTCCACGGAGTAATGTCCCACCTGAGAAGACGATCACGAGGAGGACAGCTCCATGCTTTCCCGCCTGTTTGCCCCCAAGGTGAAGGTCAGCGCCCACTGCGACCTGCCCTGCGGCGTGTACGACCCGGCCCAGGCCCGCATCGAGGCCGAGTCGGTCAAGGCCGTCCAGGAGAAGTACCAGGCCAACGAGGACGCGGACTTCCGCACCCGCGCCGTCCTGATCAAGGAGCAGCGCGCCGAGCTCGCGAAGCACCACGTCTCGGTGCTCTGGAGCGACTACTTCAAGCCCCCGCACTTCGAGAAGTACCCGGAGCTGCACCAGCTGGTCAACGACACCCTGAAGGCGCTCTCCGCGGCCAAGGGCTCGAACGACCCGAAGACGGGCCAGAAGGCCCTGGACCTGATCGCCGAGATCGACAGGATCTTCTGGGAGACCAAGAAGGCCTGATCTCTGGCTAGGCCGTCTGACCTGCGGTTTCGCTAGTCACGTCGCCTAACTGTCCGCACCCGGCCCGCAGGTCGCCGATCACGGCGTCCATGACGGGCCGGGTGCGGTCTTCTTTTCCCGGGCCGGCCCGGCCCGGCCCGGTCCTGCCGGCCGCCGCCGCACCGTCGGCGTGCGTGCTCGCCCGGGGCGCGTCAAGGGCACGCTCCAGCCGTCTCCGGCCACGGGCGATACGCTACACTGCAAACGAGACGATACGTCTCGCCCCGTCGGCCCCTCTCCAGGACAGCGAGGTCCCCCATGGAACGCTTCGTCGATGCAGCCCCCGGCGTGCGCCTCTGGGCCCAGGAGCACGGTGCTCCCGACGCCCCTGCCCTGCTGCTGGTCATGGGGGCGCAGGCGTCCGGACTCGGCTGGCCCGACGAGCTGGTGGAGCTGCTCGCCGCCCGGCACCGTGTGATCCGGTACGACCACCGGGACACCGGCCGCTCCACCTGGTCCTTCGACGCGGAGCCCTACCCGCTCACCGCGCTGGCCGGGGACGCCGTGGCCGTGCTGGACGCGTTCGGCGTGGTGCGGGCGCATGTGGTGGGGATGTCGATGGGCGGGATGCTCACGCAGCTGCTCGTCGCCGACCTCCCCGAGCGGCTGCTGAGCGCCACCGTCATCGGGACGAACGCGCTCAGCTCCGTGCCGTACGTCGCGCCGGACGGCCGCCGCGTCCCGCCGGAGGAGTTGCCCGGCGTTGCCCCGGAGCTGATGGAGCTGTGGTCGCGGCCCGTCGAGGACCGCGGCTTGGAGGCGGAGTTGGAGCGCCGGGTCGAACACTGGCGGGCGCTCGGCGGCGGCCGGATCCCCTTCGACGCCGACTACGCCCGCGAACAGGAACGCCGGATCATCGCACACACCGGGCACCACCACGCCGGCACCGCGCACGCCCGCGCCGACTACTCCGGCATGGACCGCACCGAGCAGCTCGCCCGGACCCGGGTGCCCACGCTGGTCATCTCGGCGCCCGCCGAACCGGTCGCCCCTCCCCCGCACGCCGAGCACCTCGTCCAGGCGATCCGGGGCGCCCGGCTCGTCGAGATCCCCGGTATGGGCCACGCCCTCCCCCGCGCGGTCCACGCCCCGCTCGCCGCCGCGATCCTGGACCACACCGGCCGGAGCTGACGCCGCGCCACCTCCCCCGCGTCATACCTGAGAGCCAGCCACGGGGTACCCCCTCCAGCGGGACGCCGACTACCGCCCCCCGTCCCTAACTTCTGTACCGGAAGCACCCGATGCCCCTGGTACGGAAGGACCTCGCCCCATGGCCGACCGCCCGCGCAGACCCCGCCTGCGCCGCACCCTGCTCGCCGCCCTCGTCACCCTCGCGGTGGCCGTGCCGGTGTCCGGAGCGGCCCGTCCGGCCGCCGTGCCCGCCCCCGCGCCGACCGCGCCGGGGCCGCTGCGCGACGCGAGCCCGGCGGCGCTGGCGGAGCGGTACGCGGTGAGCAGGCGGGACATCCTGGCCGCCGAACGGGCCGCGGACGGGCACGGGGACCTCAGGCGGGCGGCCTCCCTGCGGGCGATGGCCACGCCGGGGCGGCAGTTCCTGTCCTTCGACGGGCGCGACGGCGGCCGGAGCACGGAGGTCGTCGGGGAGCTGGCCACGGCTCGGCGCATCGCCGTCCTGGTGCCGGGAGCCGGTGTCGGCCTGGACGCGTACGGGCGGCTGCGGCGCGGAGCGGTGGCGTTGCAGCGGGAGTCGGGCGCGGGGGCGGCCGTGGTCGTCTGGCTGGGGTACCGCTCGCCCGCCACCGTCAGCCCGGCCGCCCTGACCACCGCGCGGGCCGAGGGGGCCGCGCCGGGGCTGCGGGTGCTGGTGGACGGGCTGAGCGCGGTGCGGCCCGCCGCCCGGATCAGCCTGCTCTGCCACTCCTACGGTTCGGTGATCTGCGCCCGGTCGGCTCCGGGGACCTCCGCCGACGCCCTCGTCCTCTACGGCAGCCCCGGGGTCGGGGCCCGGGACGCCGGCTCGCTGCGCACGGAGGCCCGGGTGTGGGCGGGCCGCGGCGGCGGGGACTGGATCGCCCGGGTGCCCCATGTGCGGGTGCGGGTGCCGTTCGTCGCGACGGTGGGGTTCGGGACCGATCCGGTGGCGGACCGGTTCGGGGCCGAGGTGTTCGACGCGGGCGAGGGCGGTCACAGCGACTACCTGCTGCCCGGCTCCCGTTCGCTGACGAACCTGGCCCGGATCGTGGCAGGCGCCGAACCGCTGGAGGCCCCGCGTGCGTAGGGAACTGCGCCAACTCGTCGCGCGGATCGAGGCCGCCACCCCGCCCGGCCGGGACCGGGCCGTCGACGCCCTGCGGGCCCTGGCGATCCTCGGAGTGGTGGGCGGGCACTGGCTGGTGACCGCGCTGGTCGCCGACAGCGGCACGGTGCGCGGGGCGAGCCCCCTGGCGTACCTGCCCCGGCTGACGCCGGTCTCCTGGGTGTTCCAGACCCTCGCGGTGTTCTTCCTGGTGGGCGGGCAGGTGGCGGCCGGGAGTTGGGCCTCGGCCCGGGAGCGGGGCGTGCCGTACCGGCGGTGGGTGGGCGGCCGGCTGGCACGCCTGTTCCGGCCGGTGGCGGCGGTGCTCGCGGTGTGGACGCTCGCGGCGGCCGCGATGCTGGTGGCCGGAGTGGGCGAGCCGACGGTCCGGGCGCTGGTCAAGCTGGTCTGGTCGCCGCTGTGGTTCCTGCTGGTCTTCGCCGCGCTGACCGCGCTGACTCCGCTGGTGGCCCGGCTGCATCCGCTGTGGCCGCTGGTGGTGGTGCTGCACGTCGACCTCGTACGCCTGGGACTCGGCGGTCCGCGGGAGCTGGGGTGGATCAATGTGGTCGCGGGGTGGCTGGTGCCGTACTGCCTGGGGGCGCTGGTGGCCCGGGGCGGGCTGCGGGGCCGGAGGAACCGCTGGGCTCTGCTGTCCGGCGGGGCCGCGGCGGCCGTCGCGCTCGTGCTGTGGGCCGGGTATCCGGCCGCCATGGTCGGCGTTCCGGGCGGCCGGATGTCCAATCTGGACCCGCCGGGCCTGGCCGCCGTGGCGTTCGGCCTGGCGCAGTGCGGGGCGGCGCTGCTGCTGCTCGGGCCCCTGCGCCGGGTGCTGCGCAGACCTGCCGTCTGGGCGGCGGTGGCGATGGTGAACCTGGCGGCGATGACCGTGTTCCTCTGGCACCAGACCGCGATGATCGTCGTGACGGCGAGCGCCCTGCTGGTCGCCGGTGGTCCGCTGCCGGGGCTGCACACCGTGCCCGACGGGGCGGACTGGGTGCTCGCCCGGCTGCTCTGGCTGCCGGTGTTCGCCCTGGCCCTGCTGGGCTGTTGGGCCGTGTTCCGGGGGTGCGAGCAGGGCGGGCGGCGCTCCGGCGGGGGCTCCCTCGTCGTCCGGGAGTCCGCCCCCGAGCGGAAGGGACACGCGCGTCGTGCCTAGTCTGAGCAGGAGTGGAGCCGAGGGGGCGGTGGGGGCGGTGACGTCATCGGGGGCGGTACGGCTGCGGGCGGCGGTGCGCCGTGCGCCGCGTGCCCTGTACGAGGAGTTGTGGGCCGCGCCGGCCGACCGGGTGCCGCGCATGGGGGAGCCCGATGTGCCGGTGTGGCGGCCGTCGTTGCTCGTCCTGTTGATCATCGTGGCCGCCTGTTCGGCGGTGCCCCGTACGAACGAGCTGACCGCGGACCCGACCGGCGGGGTCAGCGGGTGGGCGGTGCTGGCCGCGCTGGCGCAGTCCACGACGCTGGTGGCCGGGATGATCCGGCCGGTGGGTGCCTGGTGGGCGGCGACGGCGCTGTCGGTGACCACGGTTCTGGTCACCGAGTCCATGATGAGCCCGGACCGGCTGTTCCCCTGGGGCGTCATGGGGATGGTGCTCCAGGGCGGGGCGCTGTTCCTGCTGGCGCTGCGGGTCCCGCTGCGCCGTGCGACGGGAGCGCTGGCCCTCACCCTGCTGGCGGGGTTGGCGCTCACCCTGCACACCACCCAGCGGCACAACGTCGACCTCGACCGCTCCGCACCGGTGTTCGTCGTCGCCCTGGTCCTGGGCGCGGCGCTGCGCAGCCTGCGGCTGGCCCGTAAGGACCTGGTCGTCCAGGCCGGGCTGACCGCGGAGGAGCGGGCCCGGCGCACCCTGCTGGAGGAGCGCGGCCGGATCGCCCGCGAGCTGCACGACGTGGTCGCCCACCACATGTCGGTGATCTCCATCCAGGCGCAGGTCGCCCCGCACCTGGTCGAGCACCCCACCGAGGAGCTGCGGGAGAATCTGACCGGCATCCGCGAGAACGCCCTGGAGGCCCTCGCCGAACTGCGCCGGGTGCTGGGCGTCCTGCGCTCGGAGGACGCGCCCGCGCAGAGCGCGCTGCACGCCCCGCAGCCCGGTCTCGACCGGCTCGACGAGCTGGTCGCCACCGTGCGCTCCGCCGGTCTCGCCGTCACCGTCTCCACCACCGGCGATCCCCGCCCGCTGTCGCCGGGCGTCGAGCTGTCGGCGTACCGCATCGTGCAGGAGTCGCTGAGCAACGTGATGCGTCACGCGCCCGGCGCGAGCGCCGAGGTGCTGATCGGCCACCGGCCCGCCGGGCTGACGGTCCGGGTCCTCAACTCGCCGCCGGGCCGCCCGGCCGCCCCCTCCCCCGGGGTACGCCACGGCCTGCTCGGGATGCGCGAGCGCACCGCGATGCTCGGCGGCGAACTCGCCACCGGGCCGACGCCCGACGGCGGCTGGGAAGTGACCGCGATCCTGCCCACCGGCACCGAGACGACCGAGGACGCCCCATGACCCCGCCCATCCGCGCCGTGATCGCCGACGACCAGATGATGGTCCGCCAGGGCTTCACGGTCCTGCTGAACGCCGAGCCGGACATCGAGGTCGTCGGGCAGGCCGTGAACGGGCTCGACGCGATCGCCAAGGTCGCCGAACTCGCCCCAGACGTCGTCCTGATGGACATTCGCATGCCCGAGCTGGGCGGGATCGAGGCGACCCGGCGGATCACCTCCCCGGAGGGCTCGACGGTGAAGGTGCTCGTGCTGACCACCTTCGACCTCGACGAGTACGTGTACGAGGCGCTGCGCGCGGGTGCGTCGGGCTTCCTGCTGAAGGACGCCTCCGCAGACGAACTCGCCGCTGCCGTACGGGTGGTGGCGGCGGGCGACGCGCTGCTCTCCCCGAACATCACCAAGCGGCTGATCGTGGAGTTCTCCCGCACGGCCGGGGCCCCGCGCCCGCCGCTCAAGGCGCGGATCGGGGATCTGACGGAGCGCGAGACGGAGGTGCTGACGCTGATCGCGGGCGGCCTGTCGAACGCGGAGATCTCCCGGCAGCTCATCGTGGCGGAGCAGACGGTGAAGACCCATGTGGGCCGGATCCTGGTCAAGTTGGGCGTCCGGGACCGGACCCAGGCGGCGGTGTTCGCGTACGAGTCGGGGCTGGTGCGCCCGGCCGGGCTCTGACCGCCCCGGGGCTCCCCCGGCAGCCCGCCGGACCCCGTTCCGTAGGATCTCACCGTGACAACGGGGAACGGGGCAGAAACAGCGGGCGGCCGAGCGGTGGCCGCCCCGCACGACGGGTACCGCCCGGACGCGTCGGCGTACGCGGACGCGGCGCCGCACCCGCCGGCCTACCCGCCCCCCGCGCCGCCCACCGCGATCGAGCGCGCGCTGTGCGCCGCGGTCGCCGGCGGGGACGCCGACGCGGTGGTGGAGCTGCTCGCGCGGACCCGGCTGTATGTGCTCGTCGCCCGGCTGCACGCGGACATCCCCGGCTGGACGGCGCCCCTGCCGGCGATCCGCGACGAGGGCTCCGGGCGGATCTGCGTCCCGGTCCTGACCCAGGGAATGCTGCCGCCCTGGCACCCGGAGTGGGTCTTCCGCGAGGTGGGCCTCGGCGAGCTGGCCCGGACCTGGCCGTACGAGGTGCGCCGGCTCGCGGTGAACCACGGCACCCCGTACGGGGCGATGATCGACGCCCGCCCCAGGCACCTGAAGCGCTGGCTGAAGGCCGACGAGCACGCGGCCGGGCCCGAGCACGGCGTCCTGCTCACCGACAGCGGCGGGCCCCTGCACGGGCCGCTCGCCCACGGGCTGGCGCTCGGCGCCCATCTGGCCGTCACCAACGGCCTGATCTGGAACCGGCTCGGCGCCGCCTACGAGAACTATGCGACGGACCGCGCCCGGCTGCGCAGTCCGTGGGGCATCCCGCACCGCGCCGAGTACCGCGACCGCCTCGCGTCGCTGATGAAGAACCAGCTGGTCGGGCGCGTCCAGGAAGCCGTCCTGCGCACCCGGCACACCCTGGCCGCCCGGCTGGGGCGCACGCCGACGCGCGAGGAGTGGTCCCAGGCGGTGGCCCGCGCCTTCGCCACGCGTGACGCCGACGACCGGGCGGTGGCGGAGCGGGCACTGCATCACATCATCCGGTACGAGGAACGGTTCCGGGCCGACGGCGTGCTCGCCCCGGACGGCCGCGTCGACACACTGGCCGCCTACGACCTCGGCCGGGCGGTCAACGTCGTCCGGCTCGCGCTCGGCGCCCGCTACGGCGATCCGCACGAGGCCGAGCAGGACGTCCTGCGGCTCGGCGAACTCGCCCGGGGGGCCTACGCCTCGTGGGCGGACTTCTCCCTCGGCTACCTCATGGCCCGCCTGGTCCACCGGGCCGAGGACGACGGCCCGGAGGCGGCGGAGCCCACGTACGGGCAGTCGCTCGCCGAGCACCGCACGCTGACCCAGGACCCCACCAGCCCCTACCGGAACCTTGCCTGGTCATGAACCCGAACCTCCCCACCGCACCCGCCGCCGCACCCTGGACACCGGCGCCCTGGGTTCCGCCGTCCGAGACCGAGCAGCTCCTCCACGAGGCGGCGCTGCGCGGCGATGTCCGGTCCCAACTGGCGGCGCTGGCGGGGGCCGAGCTGTACATCCCGGCCCCGCGCGCCGAGGCGGACGCGCGGCCGGACACCATCACCTGGCGCGCGCACCACGACCCCTCGGGCTTCGTGTGCCGGCCCGTGCTCACCCGGGGCATGCTGCCCGCGTGGCATCCGGACTGGGTCTTCCACGGGGTCTCCCTCCGCTGGGCCGCCGAGTTCGGCTGGTCCGACCCGCAGGTGTTCCTCGGGGTGAACGTGGGGACGCCCGGCCAGCTGCTGCTGCCCACGGCCCCGACGGACCTGGCGCTCTGGCAGCGCGCGTACGCGGAGAACGACCGCCTCCCGGAGAACCGGCTCCTGGCGCTGCGCCACGGCGCACTGCACGGGCCGCTGGCGTACGGGCTGGCCTGCGGGGTGCATCTGGCGATCGGGAACGCCGTGCCGTGGAACGAGATCGGGACGGTCTACCGCGAGTACACCAGAGAGCGCGATCAGCTGCGCGACTCCTGGGGCATCACCGACCATGCCGGGTGGCGCAAACAGCTGGACGCCCTGCTGGACGCCCGCAACAGCCCGCCGGAACCGGACTTCGCGCTGCGCGCCCGCGAGCAGCTGGCGGCCGGGATCGGCGAGCTGCCGTCGGCCGATCTGTGGCGGGAGACCGCCGCGGGTCACGCCCAGGACCTCGGGGCCGACGCGGGCACCGTCAAGGGCATCGAGGACCTCGTACGCCGGATCATGCGCTACGAGGCCCGGTTCCGTGCGGACGGACTGCTGCCGCCGGACGGCCGGGTGCGCACGACGGTGGCGTACGACTACGGCCGGGCGGTGAACCTGGCGCGCTGGGGGCTGTCGGCGCGCTACTGCGCCCCGGCCGACGCGGAGCAGGCGATCGTGTACGCCGGGGCGCTGAGCAAGTCGGCCCACCGCTCGTGGGAGGACTTCTCGGCGGGGTACGCGCTGGGGCGGGTCCTGCGGTTCGACGAGGAGGAGTACGGGCCGTTCTACGAACAGAACGTCCTCGCCCACCGTCTGCTGACGGAGAGCGAGGGCAGTCCGTGGCGGCACATCCCGTGGCGGTGACCGGGCGGCCGTGAGCGGGGCGGCGACCCGTGCCGGTCAGCCGCCGGGCAGCAGGTGGCGGTAGCTGTCCGGGTTCTCCACCAGGAACTGGGCGAAGCTCTTCGCCGGGTGCCCGGTGAGCGTGGGCACCGCGTCGGAGACGGCGGCCAGTTCACCGGCCGCGATGGCCTCGTACGAGGTGACCCAGCCGGCCACCTCCCAGTCCTCGGCCCCGAAGCCCGCCCGGGAGGCGTAGGCCTCCTCGCGGGTCTCGGGGACGTAGACGACCGGGCGCCCGGTGACACGGCTCAGCTCCTCGGCCGCCTCGGCGAGGGTGAACGCCTCGGGCCCGGTGAGGTCGTGGACCCGGCCGTCGTGGTCCGTGCCCTCGTCCAGCAGCACGGCCGCCGCCGCGTCGGCGATGTCCTCGTGGGCGACGGCCGCCACCCGGCCGTCGCCGCCGGGCCCGCGCAGCACGCCGTCGGTCCCGGTCATCGCGGGCAGCCCCGCCAGATACCAGTTGTCGCGCAGGAAGGTGTGGCGCACCTCGGCCGTACGGATGTGGGCCTCGGTGTCCGCGTGGTCGCGGGCGAAGGTGAACGTGGCGTCGGGAGCGGCCCCCTGGAAGGACACGTACACGATCCGCTCCACGCCCACCGCCACGGCGGCGTCGATCGCCGTGGTGTGCTCGCGGACCCGGTAGGGGCTCTCGTGGGCGGAGACCAGGAACAGGGTGTGGGCTCCGTCGAGGGCCCGGCGCATGGCCTCGCCGTCGCCGTAGGGGGCGGCGGGCGCGTGGTCGGCGCCGGGCAGGTCGGGCAGCCTGGCGGGGTCACGGCCGAGGAGCCGTACGGGTACGCCGGTCCGGACGAGCCGCCGGGCGACCCGGCCGCCGACCGCTCCGCTCGCTCCGGTCACCGCGATGAGGGGGCCGTTCACTGGAGTTCGTCTTCCTCTCGTCGATCGTGGTCCCCGGGCCTGAAGGGCCGCACCTCCACGACCGCGCCCACCGGGAGCGGTCCGTACAGGTGCGGGAACTCCTCGCCTCCGGGCTTCATCGCCTCGTACCGGACGGGGTCGGTGAGGCGCGCCGGGTCGACGACCAGGACCACGAGGTCCCGGTCGCCTTCCCCGTACAGCATCCGGGCCACACCAGGGAGTTGGTGGGGCAGCGAGAGGTGGATGAAGCCCTCCTCCTGGAGGGTCCGGCCGCGGGTGGACATCTCGTACGTCCCCGAGGCGCGGGCGGCCTCCCACAGAGGCGCTTCGGCCAGGTGCAGCAGCGATTCGGTCATCGAGCCACGCTAGCGGTCCTGGCGGGTGGGGCGGGGCTGTCAGTAGGTGCGGCGACGAGCCCTGCGGGTGGCCACGAGGACCGTGCCACCGGCGGCGATCAGCGCTGCCGCGATGGACCCGATGATCCATTCACCGCCCCGGGAACCGGTGTCGGGCAGCTCGCCCGGGTGGCTCGGCGAGGGCGTGGGGTGCGGGGTGGGCTCGGCGGGTCCGGTCGGCGAGGGGTCGATCGGCGTGGGCGTCGGGTCGGTGGGGCTCGGGCTCGGATCCGTGGGGTCCGTTGGGGTCGGGGTGGGGTCGGTCGGGGTGGGCGTGGGGTCCGTGGGGGTCGGGGTGGGTGTGGGGGTCGGGGTGGGTGTGGGGGTCGGGGTGGGATCCGTCGGCGTGGGCGTCGGGTCCGTGGGGGTCGGCGTGGGATCCGTCGGGGTCGGCGTCGGATCCGTGGGCGTCGGGGTGGGATCCGTCGGCGTCGGCGTCGGGTCGGGCGTGCAGGTCGGCAGGTCGCCGTCGAACGGATACGCGTGGATCTCCTGGCCGCCCGACCGGCCCGCCGAGGTATGGGTGAGCGAACCCGCCGTGTAGAAGCGGCCGTTGGTCCCGCTCATGCTGAGCACGGTGTTGCTCGTCGGCCGGCCGACCAGGACACTGCCCTCGAACTGGGCCGGGCCGCTCAACGACAGGTCGGTGGCGTCCGGGAAGTTCCACAGCAGGTTCTCGCGGAGGCCCTCGTTGGGGAACGAGCCCATGAACGTCGCGACGCTGCGGGTGGCGCCGTAGACATTGACCAGGACGGTCGCGCCCTCGGGGATGCCGTTGAACACGAACCCCGTGTTGCCGCCCGTCTCCGACTCCAGGTCCGCGTCCACGTCGAAGATCTGGATCGCCGACGAGCCGTCCCCGGTGAACGTCATGACGTCGCCGGACTTCTGCCACCTGCCCGTCGCCGCACGGTGCTCGTCGCCGTCGTACGCGTAGCAGTGGCTGGCCTCGGTGAGCTGCGGGCGCAGCGCGGTGTAGGGGGCGGCCGCCTCCTCGTCGAAGCGCGGGGCGGTCGTGGGACTCACCGTGCCGGTGAGACCCGCCGCGTGCGCGACGCGGCCGGAGTGCGCGCCCTCCTCGGCGAGGAGGCGCTCGCCGTCGGCGATGCTGACGTCCCCGCCCGCCGTCAGATAGTCGGAGCCGTCCGGCGGCGGCACCCGCGAACCGACGCCCGCGATGCCGACGTTGTAGACCTGCGAGACCCCGTCCCGCTTGTCCATGTCGAACCGGCCGAGAGTGACGACCTTTCCCTCCGCCTCGGCCGCCGCCTGCCGGACCAGGAAGTCCCCGCCGACGAAGACGTTGATGTTGCTGTCGAAGTGGGTGACCGGGCCGTTGCCGGGGTCGTTCCAGCTGGGCGGGCAGGAGCTGCCGAGGCAGGGCCCCAGTCCGCCCGGCAGCGGATCGGCACCGGCGGCCGGGGCCAGCACGCCCACCATCGCCGCGGCCGTGGCCACTGTCACTGCTGCCCGGATTGCGTTGCCGCGCCTGCGCGCCTTCTGTTCCATGCCGCGCAATATGCATGGTTATCACTTCATGCTTTTGTATGACACGCCGCTCTCGACCCCCCGCGTAGGCCTATAGGAGGTTTCTTCGCCGCGACACGCACACCGAGGCCGGTGCGTCAGAGAGCCAGCAACTTCGCCTCCAGCCGGGGATCGAGGCCGACGACCGGGCGGTCGGGGCGCTGCGGCGCCGTGCCGCCCAGCGCGCGCAGCCAGGTCCAGGTGTCCGCGACGGTCTCCCCGACCGGGCGGCAGCGCAGCCCCGCGGCATGCGCCTTGGTGTGGCCGCCCCGGTACAGCGTGTCGTACAGCTCGCCCGGCGGCAGCCAGATCGGCAGGTCGCTCCAGGGCTCGGCCCCGGCCGCCAGCAGGACCTCCGGATCGGTCCAGCGCAGCTCGGCGTCGGACCCCGTGGCCGCCACGCAGGCCGCCAGCAACTCGCCCATGGTCGTGTGGCCGGGGCGGCTGACCGTGTTGTACGCGCCGTGCAGCCCGGCCGCCGCGGCGTCCAGGATCCAGCCGGCCAGGTCCCGGGCATCGATGTACTGGAGCTCCGCTGCGGGCCGGCCGGGGGCGATCACCGGTCCGCCCCGGGCGATCCGCGACAGCCACCAGGGCAACCGGCCGATGTTCTCCCCGGGACCGATGATGAGCCCGGCCCTCGCCAGCAGGGCCCGGTCCCCGAAGGCGTCGAGGGCGGCCAGCTCACCGCCGCGCTTGGCCCGGTCGTAGGGCACGTCCCCGCCGTCGTCGGGCGAGGCCCCGGCCACCAGCGGGCCGTCCTCGTCGAGTCCGGGGGCGGCCGGGTGGGCGTACACCGAGCGACTGGAGACGTAGGTGTAGTGACCGGACCGGCCGGCCAGCAGGCGGGCGGCGTCCCGGACGGCGGCGGGCGCACCGCTCCAGGTGTCGACGACCAGGTCCCAGTCCTGCCCGCTCTCCGCCAGCGCCGCGAGTCCGGCCGCACCCGCGGTCCGGTCCCCGGTCAGCGTGGTCACTCCGGGCGGGGGTGCGTGGCGGCCCCGGTGGAACACCGTGACGTCCCAGCCCCTCTCCAGCGCCGCGTCGGTGACGGCCCGTCCGACGAATTCCGTACCGCCCAGCATCAGAAGCCTCATGCGGCAACCCTGCCCGCCGGAAGGGGGCGGGGGAACACCAGCACGCTGTCAGCAGAACGGGGAACTTCCCGGCCCGGGTCAGGGGGTGCGGGCCAGCGGGGAGCGGTGGCGCAGCAGCCACTCGTGATAGCCGCTCGCCCGTCGCGCCGCGTCCCGGTAGGCGTCCTCCAACTGCGCGTACACCACGTCGATGTCCGTCCCCGGCCGGGAGACCAGGAGCAGCCGCACCGCGAGCGGGTCGCCCAGCAGCGGGCGGATCACCATGTCGTCGCGCGGGCCCGAAGTCGGCTGGCAGGGGGCGACGGCCTCGCCGAGCACGACGAGGGAGGCGGCGGTGAGGTAGTCGCCGTGCAGGACCGGCGGGTTCAGCCCGGCCGCGCCGAGCACGCGGCGCACCCCGTCCCACTCGCCGTCCACCGTCGGATCGACCATCCACGGGTCGCCCGCCAGATCGCCGAGCTCCACCACCCGGCGCCGGGCGGCCGGGTGGTCCCGGGAGAGGGAGATGAACTGCGGTTCCCGGTCCACGAGCACGCGCTGCTCCAGACCCTCCGGCACGGCGAGCGGACTGCCCTCCACCTCGTGCACGAAGGCGACGTCCAGACGCCCCTCCTCGACCGAGCGCAGCAGCGCGTGGGCGGAGACGTCGACCCGCAGCGAGATGTCGGTGCCGGGCAGGGCGACCCGCAGCCGGCGCAGCCAGCCGCCGATGACCCGGCTCGCGGTGGAGCCGATGCGCAGCCGGGACCCGCGGGGCCGGGCGGCCTCGGCCTCCGCCAGCGCTTCGGCGACCAGGGCGTTCATGCCGTCGACGAGCGGGCGGGCCCGGCTCAGGACGGCCCGGCCCAGGGAGGTGGGCCGGCAGCCGGTGCGTTCCCGGCGGAACAGTTCGGCGCCGAGCGTGTTCTCGATCCGCCGCAACTGGGTGGTCAGGGAGGGCTGGCTCACGCCGAGGCGACGGGCCGCCTGGTGCAGGCTGCCCGCGTCGGCGATGGCGCACAGCGCCCTGAGGTGCCTCACCTCCAGCTCCATGCAGCGGAGACTATGACCGCCGCCCGCCGCGCACCAGACGTCGCAACCCCACCAAACGACAGCAATTCAGGGAGTGTTGGGTGCGAAGACATGTGGTGATGCGGTGTTTGTGACGTGCCCATGGCATGCAGCCGAGCGGCTGACGTGCGCAAAGGGCGGCGCAGCGCGGCGATAGGGCGGTGTTATCGCCGTTCGGCATCATCCCCGGCGACTGTGCTCTGCACCACACTCTTCCCCGTACCGCCCCACGCCTTGTCCGCCCAGCGGACACCCCCACGGCGCGGGTTCGATCGGACAGGTAGGAGAAATCCCCCCATGAGACACCTCAGGACTGCCGTCGCCACCGCCGCCGCCGGGCTCGGCCTCGTCGCCGCGCTGGGCACCGCACCCGTCGTCGCCGCCGCTCCGGCCCCTGCCGCCCCCTCCTCCTCCACCGCCATCGCCGCGTACAACGGCTCGGGCGAGAACGCCGCCGCGAACCGTGCCTTCCTCGACGCGGTCATGAAGTCCGTCGCCGAGAAGCGCGCGGCCAACCCGGGCATCAAGGCCGTCACGGTCGTCTACAACGCGTCCAACGCGCCGTCCTTCCGCAGCCAGATAGCCAGCAGCACGCAGATCTGGAACAGCTCGGTCTCCAACGTCCAGCTGCAGGAGGGCTCCAACGCGGACTTCACGTACCGCGAGGGCAACGACCCGCGGGGCTCCTACGCGAGCACCGACGGACACGGCAGCGGCTACATCTTCCTGGACTACGCCCAGAACCAGCAGTACGACTCGACCCGGGTCACCACGCACGAGACCGGGCACGTGCTCGGTCTGCCGGACCACTACTCCGGCCCGTGCAGCGAACTGATGTCCGGCGGCGGCCCCGGCCCGTCCTGCACCAACTCCAACCCGGACGCCAACGAGCGTGCCCGGGTGAACCAGTTGTGGCAGAACGGCCTGGCCGCGCTCGCCCGCTCCGCCTCCTGACACCGGGGTCACCCGGCAGTACGGCGGCAGAGGCCGGCCGGTCCCGTGTCCCGGGACCGGCCGGCACCCCCCACACGACAGAGGACCGCTCCGCTCGCGGAACGGTCCTCTTCGCGTTGCGCACCGGCCGGTTCTCCCACTTCCGGCCGCCGCGTCCACCGCGCGTCTCAGGCCTCGAGTTCGCTGCGGACCAGGGCCAGCAGTTCGTCCTCGGTCATGCCCAGGTCCCGGGCGTCGGCGACCGCCTCACGGACCCGCTCCAGCAGCCGGGCCCGCTGCGGCGAGGCGCCGGCGGTGATCGCCGCACCCCGGCCGCGGCGCAGCTCGATGAGCCCTTCCTCGCGCAGCCGTTGATAGCCGCGCAGCACGGTGTGGACGTTCACGCCGAGGGATTCGGCGAGCACCCGGGCGGCGGGCAGCCGCTCGCCCGGGGCCACCGCGCCCTCGGCGACCGCACGCCGGACCGAGGCGGCGATCTGGTCCCCGAGCGGGACGGTGGAGGTCGGGTCGACCCGGAAGAGCATGGTCAGCGCCCCGCCCGCTGCCGGTCGAGCAGCGTGTTGAGCAGGGCCGCGCCGGTCGCCGAGTCGTCCACGGTGACGACGAACTCGCGGCCGCTCGCCAGGCCGACGACGATGGCCTCGCCCGAGCGGGTGATGACGCCGCTGCGCTCGGGGCGGATGCGGTAGCCCCATCCGCCGAACTCCGCGAGCGCGTTGACGCGACGGCTCTCCGCCCCCGCCATCCGGTCCAGCGGCACCCGCACCCGGGGCCGGGGCAGCAGTCCGGAGACGGTGAGCCCCCGGCGGTCCACGGTGACGTGGGGGCGGCAGAAGGTGGCCACCACCAGGGCGAGGAGGATCAGCGGCGCCCCGATGAACCAGCTCTGCGTCCGTCCGACGGTGACGCCGGCAGCCAGCAACAGCAGCACGGCGATCGGTGCCCACCACGCGCCGATCCCGCGCGCCCAGCCGGCCACCTCGCCGTCGGCGAGCGTGATCCGCTCCCGGACCGCCGGGTCGTCCTCGCGCGGGCCCTGGGGCAGGGGGACGAGCCGGGACAGCAACAGGCCGAGGGCCCCGGCGACGGCGGCCGCCCCGAGGGCCGCGGCGATGTGCCAGAGCGGGAAGCCGTCGGCCGAGCCGCCGTCCGGGACGTCCACGTTCACGAACAGGACGGCGATCAGCAGGTATCCGAGGAACGCGGCGACGGCGAAGCCTCCGCCGGTGAACCACCGGTGGGCGCGGCCGTGGAGTCTGCCGCTGACCGCGATGAAGCTCGACAGGGCGCCGAGCACGAGCAGCGCCGGGATCGAGCTGAGGAGATAGGCGGTGAGGCTCAGGTACCCGTCGGGGGAGCCACCGGCGTCGAAGTGGACGGCCAGCCGGTCGGGCAGGCGGTCCTTGACGGCGGCGTAGAGGGTGAGGTCGACGAGGAGAGCGAGCACAAAGGGCAGGGCGGCGAACAGGGCGCGGCCAAGGTTCTTGCTTTTCATGGAAAACCTCCGTTGTTCGCATGCTAGTAGAACAATGAGGCAGGGGCAACGGGACGGCACGCCTCCGCCCCGTACCGGGATGCGGTACGGGGCGGAGGGCGGGCGGTCGCGGCGGTGCCACGTCGGCGGGTCCGGTCAGGCGTGTTCCAGCGGGAAGGCTCCCCGGTGGCCGGTGCCCGCGCCGTCGGCCGGGCGCACCTCGAACTCGTGGCAGCTCCAGATCTCCTGGACGAATCCGGACCGCCGGTCCCACAGGTCCAGGACGTCGTCCTCGCCCGCGGAGTCCCGGTAGGCGTCCTTGGCCCCCCGGAAACAGGCGAGACCGCCGGAGAGGCCCCGCCCCGGGGCGGGGAAGTAGTCGGAGAAGGCGCAGGCGATACAGGTCTGGATCCGGATGTCGTCCGGGAGGATCCGCTGGACGGCTGCCAGGGCCGCGGCGAAGTCGCTCTCGGCGCGGGCCGATTCGTACACCGCGCCGTCCAGATGGAGGGTGAGGTGGAGGTCCGGGTCCACCCGGCGCAGGGAGAGCAGGCAGCTGAGCGTGGCATGGCGGAGCGCGCCCGCGACGAGGACGGGCAGCGGCAGGTCCCACTCCAGTACGCAGTCGGTGAGCGCGCCGTCCGCGAGCGCGAACATCCCGCTCTCCGGCGGTATGCCCGCGACCGGTCCCAGGTCGTCGAAGCTCTCGCCCTCGAAGTCGACCCCTCTGATCCGGATCCGGAGCTGCTGTCCGTCCGTGGTGAGAACGACGGCGTCGGAACCCGTGCGGTCCCGGTACCAGCCGGCCCACGACTCATCTGTCATGAGCAGGGACTGTAGCCGCTGCCCCGGGCGGCTTCCGTACCACCCTCCGCCGACGCTCAACCGTCCTGGGGTTCACGCCACATGGGGTACATCGGCGGGCCGTCCGGCAGGTCGACCGTGCGGCCGAGGAAGCGGAACCCGAGCCGTTCGTACAACGTCCGGCTCCGGGCGCTGCTCGCCTCCAGATAGGCCGGCACCCCCTCCCGGTCGCAGCGCTCCAGCTCCGCTCCGATCAACTCCGCCCCGATGCCCTCCCCCTGGCGGTCGGGGCGGACGCCGATCATGAGCAGGTAGGCGTGCGCCCGGTCGTGCGGGTGAACGACCCCGGTGAGCCTGCCCACCAGTTCGCAGCGCTCGTTGTCGGGATCGGCGGTCTGCCGCATCAGGGCCGGCGTGGGGTCCTCCTCCTCGGGGGCCCCGGCGGGCACCGGCAGCCACAGGGCCACCGCGGCTCCGTCATCGGCGATGTCGATACGGCCCTCGGCGAGGGCGACGTCGACGAAGACGCCGAGGAACCTGCCGTGCACGGCGCGCCGGTGCGCCTCCTCCGGAAACACCCAGCTGCTGACCGGGTCGTGGTGGAACGCCTCTTCCATGACCGAGACGACCAGCTCCCGGTCGTGCTGCTCCGCCTGCTGGATCCGTATGCCCATGACCGGCCGCCGCCTCTCCGCTGCTTCCTTCAACCAACCTCCGGAATCATAGAGTTGAGCCGCCGGGGCCGGTCAGGCGCGGCAGGTCAGCTGGTGCGCCGGGTGACGAATTCGGCCAGGGCCAGCAGGTCGCCCGCCGCGCTCGGGTCGGGAACCGCCCGGGAGAGGTGGTGGACCGCGCGGGCCATCCGGTCGGCCGCGCAGACCTGGGCCCAGTCCCGCCCACCGGCCCGGTCCACCGCGTCGGCCGCTCGGTGGACCTCTCCGGACGTGGTCATGGGCCCCCGGTAGAGCGCGGCGAGCTCGGCGGCGGCCGGGGTGCCCGACGTGAGGGCGGCGACGACCGGCAGCGACTTCTTGTGGGCGGCCAGGTCGGCCCCGACGGGCTTGCCGGTGCGGTCCGGGTCGCCCCAGATGCCGATCAGGTCGTCGATGAGCTGGAAGGAGAGCCCCGCCTCCCGGCCGAACCCGTCCATCGCGCGGACCGCCCGGTCCTCCGCTCCGGCGTAGAGGGCTCCGAGCGCGCAGGCGCACCCGAGCAGGGCGCCGGTCTTGGCGGTCGCCATGGCGAGGCATTCGTCGAGTGTGACCTCGTCGGGGCCGCGTTCCTCGAAGGCGCAGTCCGCCTGCTGGCCCGCGCACAGCTCGATGACGCAGGAGGAGAGGCGGGCGGCGGCGCGGGCGGCGGCCGGGTGCGGGTCCTCGGACAGCAGCCGCTGGGCGAGGGCGAGCATGGCGTCGCCGGTGATGATGGCGTCCGGGATGCCGAAGACCGCCCAGGCGGTGGGCCGGTGCCTGCGGGTGGTGTCCTCGTCGATGACGTCGTCGTGGAGCAGGGTGAAGTTGTGGGCCAGTTCGACGGCGACGGCGGCCCGGACCGCGCGTTCCGGATCGCCGCCCAGCGCGCGGGCTGCTGCCAGCACGAGGGCCGGCCTGATGGCTTTGCCCGCCTGGCCGGCGGCCGGGGTTCCGTCGGCGTTCTCCCAGCCGAAGTGGTACATCGCGATCCGTCGTATGCCGCCGGGCAACGACTCCACGGCCGATCGCAGATGCGGGTCGACGACGGCACGGGTGCGCTCCAGGAGCGCAGCGGCCTCGTGCCCTTCCGTCGCTGCGTCCGTACTGGTCATGGTCACGGTCACTCCCTGGGGCAAGGCGATGGGTGCGGAACCCGGGGGTCCGGGCGGCCGCTGCCGCCCGGACCCCCGGGGTGACTCGGGGTCAGCGCCAGCGGCTGACCTCGACGTTCTCCAGCACTCCGAGGGCGTCCGGCACCAGGATCGCGGCGGAGTAGTACGCCGTCACGAGGTAGGAGATGATCGCCTGCTCGTCGATGCCCATGAAGCGGACCGAGAGGCTCGGCTCGATCTCGTCGGGGATACCGGTCTGCTGGAGACCGATGACCCCCTGCTCGGCCTCGCCGGTCCTCATGCAGATGATGGAGGTGGTGCGGGCGTCGGTGACGGGGATCTTGTTGGACGGGAAGATCGGCACCCCGCGCCAGGCGGGCACATGGTGTCCGCCGATGTCGACGCTCTCCGGGACGAGTCCGCGCCGGTTGCACTCGCGGCCGAAGGCGGCGATGGCCTTCGGATGGGCGAGGAAGAGCTTCGACCCGCGGCGACGCGAGAGCAGCTCGTCCATGTCGTCCGGGCTGGGCGCCCCGTCGTGCGGCTGGAGCCGCTGACCGTAGTCGCAGTTGTTGAGCAGTCCGAACTCCCTGTTGTTGATCAGCTCGTGCTCCTGGCGCTCGCGCAGCGCCTCGACCGTGAGCCGCAACTGCTGCTCGGTCTGGTTCATCGGCTGGTTGTAGAGATCGGCGACCCTGCTGTGCACCTTCAGCACCGTCTGGGCGACGCTCAGTTCGTACTCGCGCGGCGCCGCGTCGTAGTCGACGAAGGTGTGCGGGACGAGCGCCTCCCCCACATGGCCGGCGGAGAGGTCGATCGCCGCCTCGCCGTAGTGGTTGGTCCGCTGATGCGGGATGGAGAGCAGACCCGCGAGGTGGCCCCGCAGCGAGTCGGCGCGCTCCGCGAGGTTGAACACGTCGGCACGGCTCAGGGTGAGGAGCGTGCAGGCGGTGACCGCGCGGGCGGTGTACTCCCAGACGGCGTCGCCGTCGATCAGGCTCCGGTCGCCGAAGTACGCGCCGTCGGCGAGCACTCCGAGCTCCGTCTCGTCCCCGTAGAGTCCGGCTCCGATCTTCTCCACCCTGCCGTGCGCCAGCAGGAAGACCCGGTCCGCCGCGTCCCCCGAGGCGGCGAGCACCTCCCCCGCGGCCACATCCCGCTGCTCGCACCTGCGGGCGAGCTCGGCGAGCACCTCCTCGTCGCCGAAGTCCCGCAGGGCGGGCAGCTCCCCCAGCTCCGCGGGGATCACGGCCACCCGGTCCCCGGTCTGGACGAAGGTCACCCGGCCGTCACCGACCGAATAGCTGAGCCGACGGTTCACCCGGTACGTACCGCCCTGTACCTGCACCCACGGCAGCATCTTCAGCAGCCACCGCGAGGTGATCTCCTGCATCTGCGGCGCGGATTTGGTGGTCGTCGCGAGGTTCCGCGCAGCTGCCGTCCCCAGACTCTGCTGCGGCGGCGCCTGCGTGTCGCGAACCTCTTCACCAACGGACATCTGACGTCCTTTCGATCATGGGCTGACCTGCGTGCAAAAGCCTTTCAGCAGGAGGGCTCGGCCGCCATTACACAAAAGAGTGTGACTAATCCGCCTTCGGGCGGGGCACGTTGCTCCCCGTCGCCGACCGGACCGTTTAATTTGCATCCCTCATGCCACTTATCTACGATGGCCCCATGCGGCTGACGAGGTTCACCGACGTGGCACTCCGCGTCCTCATGCGACTGGCGGTCGCCGAGGGCCGGGAGTCGCCGACCACCCGCGAGGTGGCGGCCACCATGCGGGTCCCGTACACGCACGCGGCGAAGGTCGTCGCCCGGCTCCAGCATCTCGGCCTCCTCGACGCCCGTCGCGGCCGGGGCGGCGGGCTCACCCTGACCTCGGCCGGCCACTCCGCGTCGATCGGTTCGCTGGTGCGGGAGCTGGAGGGGCCGGAGGAGGTCGTCGAGTGCGAGGGCGAGACGCCCTGCCCGCTCCGCTCCGCCTGCCGCCTGCGCGGGGCCCTGCGGGGTGCCCAGGAGGCCTTCTACGCCGCACTGGACCCGATCACCGTCACCGACCTCGTCACCTCCCCCACGGGCCCGCTCCTGCTGGGCATCGGCAGCGGCCCGCCGCCCGACTGAGCCCCGCCCCGGCCGCCCCGGCCTCCCGGAGCCACCCGAGCCCGACGCACCGGCCCGCCCGGCGCACCGACAGAGCTGCCCTTCGCCCTTAAATATGCATCTCACATTCCAATGAGGAGTCCCGTCATGCTCTCCGACCGGTCCACCGCCACGGTCCGCGCCACCCTTCCCGCCGTCGGTGCGGCCATCGGGGACATCGCCGACCTCTTCTACGAGAAGCTCTTCGCCGCCCACCCCGAGCTGCTGCGGGACCTGTTCAACCGGGGCAACCAGGCCTCCGGCGACCAGCGGCGGGCGCTCGCCGGCTCCATCGCCGCCTTCGCGACCCAGCTGGTCGAGCAGCCCGGCACCCGGCCCGACGTGATGCTGGAGCGGATCGCCCACAAGCACGCCTCGCTCGGGGTGACCCCGGCGCAGTACGAGGTGGTGCACACCCATCTGTTCTCGGCCATCGCCGACGTCCTGGGCGACGCGGTCACCCCGGAGGTCGCCGCCGCCTGGAACGAGGTCTACTGGCTGATGGCGGGTTCCCTGATCGCCGTCGAGGAGCGCCTCTACGCGCAGCAGGGCGTGCTGGCGGGCGATGTGTGGCACACCTGGGAGGTCGCCGCCCTGGTCGAGGAGACCGCGGACGTCACCACCTTCCTGCTGCGCCCCGACCGGGAATCGCCCCTGCCCGCCTTCCGGCCCGGCCAGTACGTCTCCGTACAGGTCGAACTCCCGGACGGGGCCCGCCAGATACGCCAGTACAGCCTCTCCTGCGCCCCCGGCTCCCGGCTGCGGTCGATCACCGTGAAACACGTACGCGGCCGGGGCGCGCCCGACGGAGAGGTCTCCCGGCACCTCCACGAGCACACCCGTGCGGGCGACCTGCTGCGCGTCTCCGTCCCCTACGGGGACCTGGTGCTCGACCACCTGGACGGGCCCCTGCTGCTGGCCTCGGCGGGCATCGGCTGCACCCCCATGCTGTCGATGCTGGAGCACCTCGCGCAGGAGGGCCACCGGGGTCCGGTCACCGTCGTGCACGGCGACCGCTCACCGGCCGACCACGCCCTGCGCACCGACCACGTCCGGCTGACGGAGAAGCTCCCGGACGCCGAGGCGCACTTCTGGTACGAGGTCCCGGAGGCCGGACAGCCGGCGAACCGCACCGGCCTCGTCGACCTGGACGGCATCACCGTACGGCCGGGAACGCACGCCTATCTGTGCGGCCCGCTCCCCTTCATGAGGGCCGTCCGCGCCCGGCTGCTGGAGGCGGGGGTCCGGCCGGCCGACGTCCACTACGAGGTGTTCGGCCCGGACCTCTGGCTGGCCGCTTCCTGAACGGCGGGAAGGGCGACAATGAGCGGGTGAACAGCCCGCCCCGCCTCGACGCCCTTCTGCGGCCCCGGGTGCCCTCCCCGCTGCGGGAGATCCATGACGAGCGTTTCGCGCGCCACGGCGCCACGCTGCTCCTGAAGCGGGACGATCTGATCCACCCCGATCTGCCGGGCAACAAATGGCGCAAGCTCGTCCTCAACCTGGAGGCCGCCGCCGGACGCACCCTGCTCACGTTCGGAGGCGCGTACTCCAACCACCTCCGGGCCACCGCGGCGGCCGGACGGCTGCTGGGGTTTCCGACCATCGGCGTGGTGCGCGGCGACGAGCTGGCGCACCGGCCGCTCAACCCGTCGCTCGCCCGGTGCGCGGCCGACGGCATGCGACTGCACTTCGTGGACCGTGCGACGTACCGCGCGAAGGCCTCCCCCGAGGTCCTGGAGGGGCTGCTGAGCCTGTTCGGGGACGTGGAGGTCATCCCGGAGGGCGGCAGCAACGCGCTGGCCGCACAGGGCTGCACGGCGCTGGGGCGGGAGCTCTCCGGCGAGGTCGATGTGGCTGCCGTGGCCTGCGGGACCGGCGGCACCCTGGCCGGACTCGCCGCCGGGCTGGGCCCCGGGCAGCGGGCCCTGGGCGTTCCGGTGCTGCGCGGCGGCTTCCTCGGAGAGGCCGTGGAGCGGCTCCAGCGCGAGGCGTTCGGCGGCCCGGCCGGGAGCTGGTCGCTGGACGAGCGCTTCGCCTTCGGCGGCTATGCCCGCTCCACCCCGGAGCTGGAGGCCTTCGCCGCGGACTTCGAGGACCGGCACGGGCTGCCCGTGGAGCGGGTCTACGTCGCGAAACTGCTGTTCGCGCTGACCGCACGGGCCGAGGAGGGGGCGTTCGGGCCGGGCGCCCGGGTGGGCGCCGTCGTGACCGGCGCTCCCGGGGAGCCGCCCGCTCAGCTCCCGTCCGCCTCCCGGTAGGCCGCCGCCTCCTCCAGGTCCAGCCGGCGCAGCAGCGTGCGCATCATCTCGTCGTCGATCCGCCGCTCGTCCCGGAGCCGGACGAAGACCTCGCGCTCGGCCTCGATCATCTCCCGGGACAGCCGCCGGTAGGTGTCGTCCGCCGACTCCCCGGTGACCGGGTCGGAGGCGCCCAGGCGCTCCCACACGGCGTTGCGGCGGCGCTCCAGCACACTGCGCAGCCGGTCGGCCAACGGCGGCGGCAGGCTGCTGCGCGAGTCGGCGAGCAGCTCGTCCAGGCGGGCCTCGGCCGCTACCGACGCCTCGCTCTGGGCCTGCGCCTCGATGAGCGTGACCGCCTGCGGATCGGGGCCCGGCAGCTTCAGTACGCGGACGAGGACGGGCAGGGTGAGGCCCTGGATCACCAGCGTGCCGATGACCGTGGTGAAGGTCAGGAACAGCACCAGGCTGCGGGCCGGAAACGGTTCGCCGTCCTGCATGACCAGCGGAACGGAGAACGCGACGGCGAGCGAGACGACCCCGCGCATCCCGGCCCAGCCCACGATCAGCGGCGCGGTCCAGTCGGTGCCCGGTTCGCGTTCCCGGACGCGGCGCGAGAGCCACCGGGGCAGATAGGTGGCCGGGTAGACCCAGACGAAGCGGACCACGACGACGGCCAGGAACACGATGACCGCGTAGCCGAGCGCCTGCCCCACGCCGAACGGGCCGAGCCCCTTCAGGACGAAGGGCAGCTGGAGCCCGATGAGGGCGAACACCGCGGACTCCAGGATGAACGCCACCATCTTCCAGACGGCCGCTTCCTGGAGGCGGGTGGCGAAGTCGACCTGCCAGGAGCGGTGGCCCAGGTAGAGGGCGACCACGACCACGGCGAGGACGCCGGAGGCGTGCACCCGTTCGGCCGCCGCGTACGCCACGAAGGGAATCAGGAGGGAGAGCGTGTTCTGGAGGAGCGCTTCCTTGAGATGTGTTCTCAGCCAGTGCAGCGGCACCATCAGCAGCAGCCCGACGCCGACCCCGCCGACCGCGGCCAGCAGGAACTCGCCGACCCCGGCGCCCCAGCTCATCCCCTCCCCGACCGCGGCGGCCAGCGCCACCTTGAAGGCGGTGATCGCCGTGGCGTCGTTCACCAGGGACTCGCCCTGCAGGATCGTGGTCACCCGGGCGGGCAGCCCGACCCGGCGGGCGATGGCGGCGGCCGTCACGGCGTCCGGCGGGGCGATGACCGCCCCCAGGACCAGCGCGGCGGTCAGCGGCAGGTCCGGGATGATCAGGTGGGCCAGCCAGCCCACCGCGACGGTCGCGAAGAGGGTGTACCCCACGGAGAGCAGGGCGACCGGTCTGATGTTGGCCCGCAGGTCGAGGTAGGAGCTGTCCACGGCCGCCGTGTGGAGCAACGGCGGAAGCAGCAGCGGGAGCACGACGTGCGCGTCCAGGTGGTACGTCGGGACGCCGGGGAGATATCCGGCCACCAGCCCCACGGCGACGAGCACGAGCGGGGCGGGCACCGGGGTGCGGCGGGCCGCTCCGGCGACCGCCGCACTGACCGCGACCAGGGCCACCAGCGGCAGCGCGTCCATCCCACCGTCCTCGGATCCGTCGTAACCTGCCCATCATGAGCGAGTGTGCGCATGCAGCGGATCTGCCACGCCCCGAACCCGTGCCGCTCGGCGAGACGTGTCCCGAGTGCCTGGAGGCGGGGACCCACCCCGTGCAGTTGCGGCTCTGCCTGACCTGCGGGCACGTCGGCTGCTGCGATTCGTCGCCGCTGCGGCATGCCACCGGACACTTCCGGGCGACCGGTCACCCCGTGATGCGGAGCTTCGAGGCGGGCGAGAGCTGGCGCTGGTGCTTCGAGGACGGTTCGATCGTCTGACGCCTGGGTACGTCAATGCGGCGCTGGTTCTTCGCAATTGGACGCCGCAGACCCCTAGCCACTGTGTGTACTCATGGGCTTACCATGAGTGACGGTTGGGGTATGGGGTCCGTACGACACGGCATCATGGATCCGATAGCGTCGCCGAGCCGAAGAACCATCGACGGACCGCATGGCTCCGGGCCACCCTTCCCGGAACCCCGAAAGAGTTTGTGCCACCTTGGAGGTGAGGGTGTCCCAGATCGCAGGCGAGCCCGGGAATCAGGACTTCGTAGAAGTCCGACTGCCCGCTGCGGGTGCCTACCTGTCGGTGCTGCGAACGGCCACGGCCGGCCTCGCAGCGCGTTTGGACTTCACTCTCGACGAGATCGAGGATCTTCGTATCGCGGTCGACGAGGCCTGCGCGATCCTGCTCCAGCAGGCCGTGCCGGGTTCCGTCCTCAGCTGCGTCTTCCGTCTCGTCGACGACTCTCTCGAAGTGACGGTGTCGGCGCCCACCACCGACGGCCGGGCGCCCGAGCGCGACACCTTCGCCTGGACGGTGCTCTCCGCACTGGCCGGCAAGGTCGACTCCACGGTCGCCGACGACCGTACGGTCAGCATCAGCCTCTACAAACAGCGCGGCGCGGGCCCCGGGCCGGCGTGAGCGACGGGAACGGGGACGGTCCTGTGCGGGACGAGACGATCCGATCCGGGGTGGTGCGCCCAGCAGGCATCCCGGAGCAGCAGGCCCGGCCGCATCCGGTGGACGGAGCGGACGGGCCCGAGAGCCTCAACGTCGCGGTGGAGCAGCAGTCGCAGGCAGAGCGGGCGGGCCAGATGAGCGAGCACGGGCACCACGATCCACACGATCGCAGCGGGGCTCGGGCCCTGTTCTTCGAGCTGCGGGAGCTGCCCGACGGCTCCGCGGAGAAGGCCGAGCTGCGCAACCGGCTGGTGCGCATGCACCTGCCGCTGGTGGAGCACCTGGCCCGGCGTTTCCGCAATCGCGGCGAGCCGCTGGACGACCTGACCCAGGTCGCCACGATCGGGCTGATCAAGTCCGTGGACCGGTTCGACCCGGACCGGGGCGTGGAGTTCTCGACGTACGCCACCCCCACGGTGGTCGGCGAGATCAAGCGCCACTTCCGGGACAAGGGCTGGGCGGTGCGGGTGCCGCGCCGTCTTCAGGAGCTGCGGCTGTCGCTGACCACGGCCACCGCGGAGCTCTCCCAGCAGCACGGCCGTTCGCCGACGGTGCACGAGCTGGCCGAGCGGCTGGGCATCTCCGAGGAGGAGGTGCTGGAGGGCCTGGAGTCGGCCAACGCGTACAGCACGCTCTCGCTGGACGTGCCGGACACGGACGACGAGTCCCCCGCGGTCGCGGACACGCTGGGCTCGGAGGACGAGGCGCTGGAGGGCGTGGAGTACCGGGAGTCGCTCAAGCCGCTCCTGGAGGACCTGCCGCCGCGTGAGAAGCGCATCCTGCTGCTGCGCTTCTTCGGGAACATGACCCAGTCGCAGATCGCGCAGGAGGTCGGCATCTCGCAGATGCACGTCTCACGGCTGCTGGCCCGCACCCTGGCCCAGCTGCGCGAGCGGCTGCTCGTCGAGGAGTAGGCGGGGAGCTCAGGCCTCGGGGGTCGTCCTGGGTCCCCGGCGGATGCCCAGGTCCTGGGTGGTCGCCGGGTTCAGGACGAGCACCAGGCCGGTGACGGCGACCGCCGCCAGGACGATCCCGGTGGGGATCAGCGCGCCCTGCGAGCGCAGCAGCGTCCAGGCCACCGGCAGCGCCATGATCTGGGTGATCAGCGCGGGTCCCCGGCTCCAGCTGCGCAGCAGCAGCAGTCCGCGGGCGGCGATCAGCGGGATCGCGCCGAGCGCGACCAGCGTGATCCCGACGGTCTCCGCCTGCTGCGTGCTCTCCAGGTTCCCGAGCAGTCCCATCACCAGCAGGTAGACCCCGCCGACGGCGAGGGCCACGCCTTCGAGGGCGTTGACCCCGGCGAGGACGGTGATCCTGGTCGGGCGCTCCGCTGCGGAGGGCGACGGGGTGGACGGTGTCGCTTGAGTGCTCACGCCTTTCAGGTTGGCATCCCCGGGGCCCGGAAGTGAAGCCGGGGTGCGCGGGAACCCCACCCGTTCGGCGTAGGGCAGGGCGGAGCATCACGCTCCGTCACCATCCTGGAGCGCAGCGAACCGGGACTACAGCACCGAACCGCCCGGTAGGTAGGCTGGCCGTCATGCGCGCACTCCTCGTGGTCAACCCAGCTGCTACCACCACCAGTGCCCGCACCCGTGACGTGCTCATCCACGCGCTGGCCAGCGAGATGAAGCTGGAGGCGGTGACCACCGAGTACCGGGGGCACGCACGGGATCTGGGGCGGCGGGCCGCGGACAGCGACGACATCGATCTGGTGGTCGCCCTCGGCGGCGACGGCACGGTGAACGAGGTCGTGAACGGGCTGCTGCACCGGGGCCCGGACGTGGACAGCCTTCCCAAGCTCGCCGTGGTTCCCGGCGGGTCCACCAATGTCTTCGCGCGCGCCCTGGGGTTGCCGAACGACGCGGTGGAGGCGACCGGCGCAATCCTGGACGCCCTGGAGAACCGGACCGAACGCACGGTCGGTCTCGGCCTCGCGGCCGGCACCCCGGGAACCGAGGACGAATCCGTCCCCGAACGCTGGTTCACTTTCTGCGCCGGTCTCGGATTCGACGCCGGAGTCATCGGCCGGGTCGAACGGAAGCGCGAACACGGAAAACGATCGACGCATGCCCTGTACGTACGCCAGGTGGTGCGGCAGTTCCTGAACGAGGCCCACCGCAGACAGGGTCAGATCACGCTCGACGTGCCCGGCCGGGACCCGGTGACCGACCTCGCGCTCTCCATAATCTGCAACACCGCCCCCTGGACCTACCTGGGCAATCGCCCGATGTACGCCTCACCGAAGGCCTCCTTCGACACCGCGCTGGACATCCTCGGACTGAAGCGTCTGTCCACCCCGGCGGTGGCCCGTTACGGCACCCAGTTGCTCACTTCGAGCCCCGAGAAGGGGCCACACGGCAAGCACGCCGTTTCACTGCATGACCTCACCGACTTCACCTTGCATTCAAAGGTTCCACTGCCCTTCCAGATGGACGGCGACCACCTGGGACTGCGTACGAGCGTGACGTTCACAGGCGTACGCCGTGCACTGCGTGTGATTGTGTGAGTGGAAGGGCCCAAAGTCCTTTAACTCGAACGTTTGGACTGGCCCCCACCCCTAAGAAGTGCGGCTGTGACCTAGTCGACACCGAGGAATCAAAAAAAACTTTCCAGAAGGGGTTGTATCCGTCGCCGAGGTTTGCGAATCTCTACATGGCGATCGGGACGGCCCGCAACACCGGCCTCCACTGAGAGCCAGAACCCCTCCTCACCACACAGACCACACCCAGTCCCTCTGGGAGTCGGCCCGTCACCTGCGGGGGGATTCGTGAAAGCGTTCACATTCACAAGCAACAAGCGTGTAATACCAAGGAGAGGTAGCAGCCATGGACTGGCGTCACAACGCCGTTTGTCGTGAGGAAGACCCTGAGCTTTTCTTCCCCATCGGCAACACCGGTCCTGCGCTGCTGCAGATCGAGGAAGCCAAGGCTGTCTGCCGCCGCTGCCCCGTCATGGAGCAGTGCCTGCAGTGGGCGCTCGAGTCCGGCCAGGACTCCGGCGTCTGGGGTGGACTCAGCGAGGACGAGCGCCGCGCGATGAAGCGCCGCGCCGCTCGCAACCGGGCGCGTAACGCAAGCGCCTGAGCGAGAACCGCACCAAGCCTCAGCCCGGCGGCGCGTACAGAGCGTACGCACAGCCCCGCCTTCGAGTCGCAGCGCGCAGTACCCCGAAGCGCATCGCAACGTGAGCACCACGGAGCGGGCCCGGACCGTCACCACGGTCCGGGCCCGCTCTGCTGTGTGCGGCGGGCGTCCGGCCCGTATGCGCTACTTGTCGCTCTGGACCGGGAGGTCCAGCACCACCTGGGTGCCGCGTTCGGGTGCCGGGACCATGCCGAACGTGCCGCCCAACTCCCCCTCCACCAGCGTCCGTACGATCTGGAGCCCGAGGTTGCCGGTCCGCTTCGGGTCGAAGCCCTCGGGCAGCCCGCGCCCGTCGTCGGTGACGGTGATCAACAGCCGCCCCTCGGTGGGTGATCCGCCGCGCACGGCGGAGACCTCCACCGTCCCGTGGTCGGCCACGGCGAAGGCGTGCTCCAGGGCGTTCTGCAGAACCTCGGTCAGCACCATCGAGAGCGGGGTGGCGACCTCGGCGTCGAGGATGCCGAAGCGTCCGGTGCGCCGGCAGGTGACCTTGCCCGGGGAGATCTCCGACACCATCGCGATGACCCGGTCGGCGATCTCGTCGAACTCGACCCGCTCGTCCAGATTCTGGGACAGCGTCTCATGGACGATGGCGATCGAACCGACCCGCCGGACGGCCTCGTTGAGCGCCTCGCGGCCCTGCTCGGAGTCCATCCGGCGGGCCTGGAGGCGCAACAGGGCGGCCACCGTCTGGAGGTTGTTCTTCACCCGGTGGTGGATCTCCCGGATGGTCGCGTCCTTGGTGATCAACTCGCGTTCACGGCGGCGCAGTTCGGTGACGTCCCGGAGCAGGACCAGGGAACCGATGCGGACGCCCTTGGGCTTGAGCGGGATGGCCCGCAGCTGGATCACCCCGGCCGCGCACTCCACCTCGAACTCGCGGGGCGCGTAACCGCTGGCCAGCTTGGTCAGCGCCTCGTCCACCGGGCCCCGGGAGGGGGCCAGTTCGGCGGTGGTGGTGCCCAGGTGGTGGCCGACCAGGTCGGAGGCGAGGCCCAGGCGGTGGTAGGCGGAGAGGCCGTTCGGGCTGGCGTACTGGACGACCCCCTCGGCGTCGAGCCGGATCAGGCCGTCGCCCACCCGCGGGGAGGCGTCCATGTCGACCTGCTGGCCGGGGAAGGGGAAGGACCCGGCGGCGATCATCTGGGCCAGGTCGGAGGCGGACTGGAGGTAGGTGAGCTCCAGCCGGGAGGGCGTGCGCACGGTGAGCAGGTTGGTGTTGCGGGCGATGACGCCGAGCACCCGGCCCTCGCGGCGTACCGGGATGGACTCGACCCGTACGGGCACCTCCTCGCGCCACTCCGGGTCGCCCTCGCGCACGATCCGGCCCTCGTCCAGGGCCGCGTCCAGCAGGGGGCGGCGGCCGCGCGGGACCAGGTGGCCGACCATGTCGTCCTGGTAGGAGGTGGGCCCGGTGTTGGGGCGCATCTGGGCGACGGAGACGTACCGCGTGCCGTCCCGGGTCGGGACCCACAGCACGAGGTCGGCGAAGGACAGGTCGGAGAGCAGCTGCCACTCCGAGACCAGCAGATGCAGCCACTCGAGGTCGGTGTCACTCAGAGCGGTGTGCTGGCGGACGAGGTCGTTCATGGAGGGCACGTGTGGAGCGTACCCGTGGTTACCGGCAGCGTTCGAACCGATCGGCCCCGCCGGGCCGCACCCGGGCAGGGGCGGGTGGGCGCGGGAAGACGATGGACAGGGCCCGCCCCCCGGCCGGAGAATGTCGTGCACATCGATGGACAGGGGCAATTGGTCTAGTCCACAATGGGTTCACCAAGACCTCCACTCTCCCCGCACAGGAGAGTGGACCGAGGCACCCGGCGCTCTCTGCCCTGACCGCGCCGGTGCCTCCAGTGGCCGGAGGCACCGCACACCGCCGGCCAGGTAGCTCCGGGCTGCGGTGCCGGGTGGGCTGAGGGTCCCGCTCTGGCGCCGCGGCCCGCGGGTGTTTCAGGGCCCCTCCCGGACCTCCGGACAGGACGCGTTCAGCGGGTCTCGGTGACCTTGGCCAGGGCGCGCGGGGCGTCGGGATCCTGCCCCCGGGCGATGGTCACCTCGTACGCGAGCATCTGCAGCGGCAGGATCTCCAGGATCGGCTGCAACTCCTCCGGGACCCCCGCCGTGGGCAGCGCGAAGCCGGCCGAGGCCGCCTCCACCTGCGCCTTGGGGCCGACCACGAAGAGATCCGCGCCGCGGCCGCGCAGCCGGTCCAGCACCGGCTGGAGGGCCTCGCCGCCCCGGCCGTCGGTCACCACGGCGATCACCGGGGAGATGTTGTCGACCATCGCCAGCGGGCCGTGCAGCAGATCCGCGCCCGAGTAGGAGAGAGCGGGGATGTAGCTGGTCTCCATCAGCTTCAGGGCCGCTTCCTTGGCCGTCGGGTAGCCGTAGCCGCGCGAGGTGATCACCATGCGTTCGGCGAAGCGGTAGCGGGAGGCCAGCGCCTTGACCTCGGCCCGGCGGCCCAGGATCGCACCCGCGAGGTCGGGCAGGCCCGCGGCGGCCGGAGTGCCGTCCCCACCGCCCAGACCCTCCACGAAGAGGTAGAGGGAGAGCAGGGAGGCGGTGTACGTCTTGGTGGCCGGCAGCGCCTTCTCCGGGCCCGCCAGGATGTCGATGTGGTACTCGGAGACCGCCGCCAGCGCGGAGTCCGGGTTGTTGGTGACGGCGAGGGTGACGGCTCCGGCCTCCCGGGCCGCCCTCGTGGAGGCCACCAGGTCCGGCGAGCCGCCCGACTGGCTGACGGTGACCACCAGGACGTCCCGCAGGTCGGGTGTGGCCCCGTAGGCCGTCGTGGTGGACATCGAGGCCAGCCCGCAGGGCAACCCGAGGCGGATCTCCAGCAGGTACTTCGCGTACAGGGCCGCGTTGTCCGACGTACCCCGGGCGGTGAGCAGCACGAACCGGGGCTTGCGGGCGGCGATCTCGGCGGCGACCTCGCGGATGCGGGGGGCGCCCTTGTCGAGAATGCGGCGCAGCATCGCGGGCTGCTCGGCCATCTCGCCGGACATGATGCGGCCGGGCTCGTCGCCCTGGCCGCTCCGGTCGGCCGGAGGGGTGGCGGACATGTGGGGGCCTCCCTGGGCTGTCGGCGTGCGGGACGGCGCGTCCGCGGGATGCGCGATCCGCCCCGTACCGGACAAGTCGACCAGGCAATGCGGTGGCCCGCCAGCGGGCCGGGGCGTGTGGGCCGGGGTGCACGGGCCGATGGGCGGACTGTTCACCGTACGGCTGCCCGATTCTGCTAAATTGGGACCTAGATTGGTCTATACCACCGGCTCCCCTAGTCAGATCGGCAGGCACAGCGTGGAAGTTGTCATCGTCCCGGACGCCACGGCAGGCGGCGAACTGATCGCGGAGGCCATCGCCGCCCTGCTCAGCCGCAAGCCCGACGCCCTGTTCGGCGTTGCCACCGGCTCTACCCCGCTGCCCATCTACCGCGCGCTCGCGGCGAAGGTCGCCTCCGGCGCGGTCGACGCCTCGCGCGCCCGGATCTGCCAGCTCGACGAGTACGTCGGGCTGCCCGCGGGCCACCCGGAGTCCTACCGCTCGGTGGTGCTGCGCGAGGTCGTCGAGCCGCTCGGGCTCTCCGAGGCCTCCTTCATGGGCCCCGACGGCTCGGCCGAGGACGTCCAGGCGGCCTGCGAGGCCTACGACCGGGCGCTGGCGGAGGCGGGCGGTGTCGACCTCCAGCTCCTGGGCATCGGCACCGACGGGCACATCGGCTTCAACGAGCCCTGCTCCTCGCTCGCCTCGCGCACCCGGATCAAGACGCTGACGCAGCAGACCCGGGTGGACAACGCGCGCTTCTTCGACGACGACATCGAGCAGGTGCCGCACCACGTGATCACGCAGGGCATCGGGACGATCCTGGAGTCCCGCCACCCGATCCTGCTGGCCACCGGCGAGGGCAAGGCGGAGGCCGTCGCCCAGACGGTGGAGGGGCCGGTCGCCTCGGTCGTGCCGGCGTCGGCGCTGCAGTTGCATCCGCACGCGACGGTGGTGGTGGACGAGGCGGCAGCGTCGAAGCTGAAGCTGGCGGACTACTTCCGGGCCACGTATGCGGCGAAGCCGGGGTGGCAGGGGTTGTAGGCGGTTGCCCCGTACGGCTGAGGGCCGGGACGCCGTTGCGGTGTCCCGGCCCTTCGCCGTACTGCGCGTGCTGCCGGCCCTCCGGCGTGAGGCTTTGTCCTCAATCGCCGGACGGGCTTGATTGGCCCCCCGAGCGCCTTGCCTGCCGGCCCCAGCAGGCTCGAAATGGCCCGCCCAGGGCCTTGGCTGCAGGTCCCGGGCGGGGTGGTGTGGAGCGTGGGGCGGTGTCTCGTCAGGCCTTCGTGCCGGTGATCGCTTCTGCCGCTGCCAGGCCGCAGACCCGGGCCGCGCCGTGGGTGGCTATGTACAGCGACCCCCGCGGGGCCGACTGGGGCAGGCCCATCTCGACCACGATCGTGTCCGGGCGCGCCGCCAGCAGGGCGTCGAGCGCCTCGCCCATCCACCCGTGCCGGTGCTCGTCGCGGACGACGGCGACGATGCGCCGCTCCCCCGCCGACCGAAGGATCTCGGCCGTCGGAGCGGCGGTCTCCTCGCCGTAGGTGTCCGTCCCGGTGCCGGGCAGGATCCTGTCCAGCTCGGCGGCGATGCCCCACGGGGTCTCGTCGCCGACCGCGATGTTCGCCTCCGCGCTGAACGAGGCGACGTACGCCGGCTCGGTCAGCCGGTCGCCGGAGCCGGTCAGCCGGACCGCGCGGCGGGCGGCGATCAGACCGATGTCGGAGCTGACTCCGGTGCCGGGCGCGGTCCCCTCCTGCACTGCCGCGCCCGGCTCCGGGACATCCCCCCGGGCCCTCTGCGTCCAGGACGCGAGGGCTCGTACACGGGCGGCCGCGTCGGCGAGCCGCTCCTCGGTCAGTTCCCCGCCGCGCACGGCCGCGACGAGGGCGTCGCGCAGCCGCAGCACGGTCTCCTCGTCGGCCAGGCCGCCGCCCACGCAGATGGCGTCGGCGCCCGCCGCGAGGGCGAGGACGGACCCGCGCTCGATGCCGTACGTACCGGCGATGGCATCCATCTCCACGGCGTCGGTGACGATCAGGCCGTCGTAGCCCAGCTCCTGGCGCAGCAGACCGGTGAGGATCTGCGGGCTCAGGGTCGCCGGGCGGTCCGGGTCGAGTGCGGGAAGCAGGATATGCGCGCTCATCACCGATTTGGAACCCGCGGCGATGGCCGCCCGGAAAGGCACCAGTTCACGGGCGTGCAGGGTGTCGAGGTCCACATCGATGCGGGGCATCGCCAGGTGCGAGTCGACCGCGGTGTCCCCGTGCCCGGGGAAGTGCTTGGTGCAGGCGGCGACGCCGGCGGCCTGGAGCCCCTCGATGTACGCGGCGGTATGCCGGGCGGCCAGGCGGGTGTCCGCGCCGAAGGAGCGCACGCCGATGACCGGGTTGCCCGGGTTGGAGTTGACGTCGGCGGACGGCGCCCAGTTGAGGTTGACGCCGCACGCGGCGAGCCGACGGCCGAGCTCCTGGGCGACGGCCCGGGTGAGGTGGACGTCGTCCACCGAGCCGAGCGCGAAGTTGCCGGGGAAGGAGGAGCCGTGCGTGACCTCCAGGCGGGTCACGTCGCCGCCCTCCTCGTCGATGGCGACGAGGACGTCGTCCCGCTCGGAGCGCAGCCGCTCGGTGAGGGCGGAGAGCTGTTCGGGCGAGGTGATGTTGCGGCCGAACAGGCCGACGGAGGCGAGGCCCTCACCGACTCGGCGCAGCAGCCAGTCCGGCGCGGTGGTGCCGGTGAATCCGGGCTGGAGCACCGCGAGCGCGTCACGCGTCAGGGTGTCCGTGGTGGAAACGAGGGTGGTCATGGGCCCGCACTATCCCTTCACAGCGCCGGAAGTGAGGCCAGCGGCCATCTTCTTCTGGATGATCATGAAGAACACGACGACCGGGATGGCGATCATGGTCGATGCCGCCATGAGGGCGCCGTAGTCCGTTCCGCGCTCGGTCGTGAACGTCATCAGCCATACGTTGAGCGTGTACTTGGAGTTGTCGTTGATCAGGATGTACGCGAAGAGGTACTCGTTCCACGCGTTCACCAGCGCGAAGATCGACGCGGCCGCGAGCCCGGGGGCGAGCAGCGGGAAGATCACCCGGCGGAAGGCCTGGAAGCGGGTGCAGCCGTCCACCATCGCCGATTCCTCCAGCTCCACCGGGATGTTCACGACGAAGCCGCGGATCATGATGGTGGCGAAGGGCAGCGTGGAGACCAGATAGACGACGATCAGGCCCCAGTACTCGTCGATCCCGCCCATGGCGTTGAGCTGGGCGTAGATCGGGATGAGCATCGCCGTCGGCGGCAGCATCTGGACCAGGATCATGATCAGGACCAGGGCCTTGCGGCCGAAGAACCGGAACCGGCCGATCGCCAGGGCCGCCAGGGTCGCGATGATCATGCCGCCGACCACCGCGGTGACGGCGACGATCAGGCTGGACTGGATGGCGGTGCCGAAGTTCGGCTGCTCGGTGGCCCGGACGAAGTTGTCGAAGGTGATCGACGTGGGCCACAGGGTCTGGTCGTAGCTGCGGATCTCCCGGTTGGGCCGCAGGGCGCTGATGACCAGCCAGTAGACCGGGAAGACCATGACCAGGGCGATGCCGAGGCCGATGAGGTCGAAGTGGAGCCGGCTCTTCTTGCGGTCCGGGCGCAGCACCTGTGTTTGGGTCGAGCTGCTCATTCGACCTCTCCCGTCTTCATGAGCTGGCGCAGGTAGTACACGGCCACGCCGGACAGCAGCAGCACCGTGATCAGGGCGATCGCGGTGCCCTGGCTGAAGGAAGTGGACTCGAACGCCTTGGAGTAGGAGTAGAGGCCGAGGGTCTCGTACTCCGGCTCGGGCTTGTTGCCGCGCAGCAGCCAGATCTGGCCGAAGACGTTGAAGTCCCAGATCACCGAGAGGGTGGCGACCATGGTGAAGACCGGCTTGATGACCGGCCAGGTGACGAACCGGTAGATGCCGTAGGCGCTGGCGCCGTCGAGGGCGGCGGCCTCCTCCAGTTCCTGGGGGACCTGGGTGAGGGCGGCGTACAGGGTGACGACGACGAACGGGATGGCGCCCCAGACGACCAGCAGGGTGATGATGCCGAAGCCCTGGATCGGGTCGAGGTACCAGTTGTGTCCGAGCCAGTCCTCGCCGACGACCTTGGCGATCAAAGTGTTGATCAGGCCGTAGTCGGAGTCGGCCATGAACCGGAAGATCGAGGCGGCCACCATCAGCGGCATCGACCAGGCGGCGATGAGGCAGGCGGTGAGCACGAGCCGGACCCAGGTGGAGAGCTTGCGCATGAGCAGGGCGACCAGCAGCCCGATGCCCATGGTCAGCGTCACGCAGATGGCCATGAAGACGACCGTGCGGAAGGTGACCCACCAGAACTCGGAGTCGCCGAGGATGTTGGTGAACTGCTCGAAGCCGACCCATGGCGCCGGCTCTCCGGACCACAGCTCACGGCGGCCCATGTCCTGGAAGGACATGATGACCGTCTTGCCGAGCGGGTAGAGGTAGACGGCGGCGATCGCCACGATCGCCGGGAGGATCAGGAAGTAGGGGAGGAGTTCGCCCTTCTTCCGCTTCCTCTTCTGTACCCGGGGCGCATCGTCGTCGAAGGACGACTTCCCGGTCGCCTGCGGGTCGGGTGGTACGGGGACCGGCGGCCCGGCGGCCTTGGTATCAGCGGCAGACACGTGGCTGACCTTCCATCGCGGGTCCGGGGCGGGCCCCGGAATTCACGGCGTTCACTTGCTGGAAAGGAGCGGGGGCCCGGCATTGGCGCCGGGCCCCGCCTGGCGATCGGAAGGTCAGGCTTCCTTGTTGATCAGCGCGTTGATCTTGTCGTCGGCCTTCTTGGTGGCGTCGGCGACGGAGGAGCCCTTGACGATCTCCAGGAGCATGTTCTGGAGGATCTCCTCCTTCTCGATGGAGGCCCAGCCCGGCGCGATCGGCGTGAACCAGGCGTCCGGCACCGCGTTGGCGATGGCGGCGGTCTCCGGCTTGGCCTTCAGCGGCTCGAGCTGCTTCTCGTTGTTGGGGAGGATGTTCTTCGACGCGAGGACCTCCATGGACTTCGCGTTGGTGAAGAGGGAGATCCACTCCTCGCCGAGGTCCTGGACCTTGGACTTGGAGATCGTCGCGAGGTCCGAGCCGCCGATGAAGGACGGGAGCGCCTTGCCCTCGGGTCCGGGCATACCGGCCGTGGCGATCTTGCCCTCGAGCTTCGGGTTGCCGTTCTCGCCCGTGGTGACGCTGCCGGCCTCCCAGGCCTGGCCGTAGATGACCGCGGCCTTCTCGTTGGCCATGACGTTGGCGTGGTCCTGCTCGTCCTTCGTCACGTCGGCCTTGTTGTACTTCTTGACCAGGTCGACGTAGTGCTGGATGCCCTTCTGGGCCTCGGGGGTGGACAGGGAGGCCTTCCACTCCTTGCTGCCCTCGTCGTACTCGGCTATCTGGCCACCGAAGGCGGCGACGTAGGACATCGCGGCGTACCAGTAGCGGCCGGGGAAGTAGAGCGAGGAGGCGCGCTTGTCCTTCTTGCCGAGCTCGGCGTCCACCTTGTCCATCGCGGCGAGGAACTCGTCCTCGGTCTGCGGGAGGGCGTCACTGCCGGTGCCGGCCTTCAGCATGTCCTTGTTGTACACGGCCAGGCGGGCGCTGGCGTAGTAAGGAACGCAGTAGGTCTTGCCTTCGAAGGAGCACGTGTCCTTCAGACCCTTGATCCAGGTGTCCGAGTTCTCGTACTTCTTGGGGTCGATTTCTCCGAGCGCACCATTGAGGATGTACTGCATGGTCTCGGTATTGCCGAGTTCCACGACGTCCGGGAATTTGTCGCCACCGAGGGAGGTGTCCAGCTTCTTGACCTTGTCGGCCCACTGCTGGTACTGAACCTTGACGGTGACACCGGGGTACTTCTTGTTGAACTCGGCATTGACGTCCTTGACCAGTTCGGGCCAGGTGGACTGAGCCTCGCCCATGAGCCAGACGGTCAGGTTTTCCTTGCGGTCCTTGGGGTCCGCGGACGACTGCTTGTCGTCGGAACCACACGCCGCGACCGAAACCAACATGCCCGCGACACCGATAGCCGCGATGAGCTTGCGCTTCACGTCAAACCCTCCTCAGGGATGCTGCAACCCCACCCACCGCGAAGTCATTCGACGAGTTCTGCTGGGGCTGGACCTGGTCTTTAATGGTTTAGACCAGTACCGGGAGCTTGGCCTAGACCTTTAGGGGTGTCAAGGGTGTATAAGAAGTGCACTCGCGTCCGTTATAGGACCGACACCTAAGGGAGGGCGACGACCCGTGACCGGACCGTGCCACCATGTGAGCCGCGACAGACGGAGGAGCCGGTGACGGCAGCAACGCAGCAGTCGGGAAGGCGGGCCATGGGTGCCGACGGGGGCAGTACGGGGAGCGAGACCGGTGCCGGTACGCGCACGGCGCGCGTACCGAAGTACTACCGGCTCAAGCGGCATCTCCTCGACATGACGGACACCTTGCCGCCCGGCACCCCGGTGCCGCCCGAACGCACCCTGGCCGCCGAGTTCGACACCTCGCGCACCACCGTGCGCCAGGCGCTCCAGGAACTGGTCGTCGAGGGCCGCCTCGAACGCATCCAGGGCAAGGGCACCTTCGTCGCCAAGCCGAAGGTCTCCCAGGCCCTCCAGCTCACCTCGTACACCGAGGACATGCGGGCCCAGGGCCTCGAGCCCACGTCCCAACTGCTGGACATCGGCTATGTCACGGCGGACGACACGCTCGCCGGTCTGCTGGACATCTCGACGGGCGGCCGGGTGCTGCGCATCGAGCGGCTGCGGCTCGCCAGCGGGGAGCCGATGGCGATCGAGACCACCCATCTTTCGGCCAAACGCTTCCCGGCGCTGCGCCGTTCGCTGGTGAAGTACACCTCGCTCTACACCGCGCTCGCCGAGGTGTACGACGTCCGTCTCGCCGAGGCGGAGGAGACCATCGAGACCTCGCTCGCCACCCCGCGCGAGGCGGGGCTGCTGGGCACCGACGTGGGTCTGCCGATGCTCATGCTGTCCCGCCATTCGGTGGACGGCCAGGGCGAACCGGTGGAGTGGGTGCGCTCGGTGTACCGGGGCGACCGCTACAAGTTCGTGGCCCGCCTGAAACGGCCGACGGACTGAGTCCGGCCTGAGCGCGCTCCCGGCGCCGGGAGCGACGACGCGGTACGCACAGGGCGGTGGCCCGGGGACGACATCCCCGGGCCACCGCCCGTTTTCGGCTGGGTGAACCGACCCGGCGCCGCACCCGTGTCCCGTTGCGATACATCACCGTTGCCGGACCGCAATGCGGACAGGGGGTGACGCTGGGCGGACGTGTCCCTTAGATTTCCTGCCCATTGCACCGGTGATCAGCGAGGGGACGGAGTCACCACATGCCGGAAGACACAGAGGCAAAACCACCCACGGTCACACCCGCGAGAGTGGTCATCGGGATCTGTCTCGTCGCGCCGTTCGTCGCGATGCTCTGGGTGAGTTCGTACGCCCGGATCGAGCCGAAGTTCATCGGCATCCCGTTCTTCTACTGGTACCAGATGCTCTGGGTGGTCATCTCGACCGCGCTGACGATGATCGCGTACAAGCTGTGGCAGCGTGACCAGCGCGCCCGCAAGGCGGGGGCTTCCGCATGAACGACGGCGTGAACGGCGTCGCACTCGCCGTCTTCATCTTCTTCTTCGTGGCCGTCACGGTCATGGGCTTCATGGCCGCGCGCTGGCGCAGGGCCGACAACGAGGCGACCCTCGACGAATGGGGCCTGGGCGGCCGGTCGTTCGGCACCTGGGTCACCTGGTTCCTGCTCGGCGGCGACCTCTACACCGCGTACACCTTCGTCGCCGTCCCGGCGGCGATCTACGCGGCGGGCGCGGCCGGGTTCTTCGCCGTGCCGTACACGATCCTGGTCTACCCGCTGATCTTCACCTTCCTGCCCCGGCTGTGGTCCGTGTCGCACAAGCACGGGTACATCACCACCTCGGACTTCGTCCGCGGCCGGTTCGGGTCGAAGGGGCTGTCGCTGGCGGTCGCCGTCACCGGCATCCTCGCCACCATGCCCTACATAGCCCTGCAGCTCGTCGGCATCCAGGCGGTGCTGGACGTGATGGGCGTCGGCGGCGGCGAGAACACGCACTGGTTCATCAAGGACCTGCCGATCCTGATCGCCTTCGCGGTGCTGGCCGCGTACACCTACTCCTCCGGGCTGCGGGCGCCGGCGCTGATCGCGTTCGTCAAGGACGGGCTGATCTACCTGGTCATCGCGGTCGCCATCATCTACATCCCGATCCAGCTCGGCGGCTTCGACGAGATCTTCTCCAAGGCGGGCGAGGCGTTCGCCCAGGAGAACCCGAAGACCGGGCAGCCGCGCGGCTCGCTGATCCCGGGCGAGATGGGGCAGTGGGGTTACGCCACCCTGGCACTGGGCTCGGCGCTGGCGCTGTTCATGTATCCGCACTCCATCACGGCGACGCTGTCCAGCCGCAGCCGTGAGGTGATCCGGCGCAACACCACGATCCTGCCGCTGTACTCGCTGATGCTGGGTCTGCTGGCGCTGCTCGGCTTCATGGCCATCGCCGCCGGGATCAAGGTGGACAACGGCCAGTTGGCCATTCCGCAGCTCTTCGAGAACATGTTCCCGGACTGGTTCGCCGGTGTGGCGTTCGCCGCGATCGGCATCGGCGCGCTGGTGCCCGCCGCGATCATGTCGATCGCCGCGGCGAACCTCTTCACCCGGAACATCTACAAGGACTTCCTCAAACCGGACGCCACACCCGCCCAGGAGACCAAGGTCTCCAAGCTGGTGTCGCTGCTGGTGAAGGTCGGGGCGCTGGCGTTCGTCCTGACGATGGACAAGACGGTCGCGATCAACTTCCAGCTGCTCGGCGGGATCTGGATCCTCCAGACGATGCCCGCCCTGGTCGGCGGCCTGTTCACCCGGTGGTTCCACCGCTGGGCGCTCATAGCCGGCTGGGCGGTCGGCATGCTGTACGGGACGATCGCCGCGTACGGCGTGGCGAGCCCGACGCAGAAGCACTTCGGCGGGTCCTCCAAGGAGATCCCGGGCATCGGTGAGATCGGCTACATCGGTCTGACCGCGTTCGTGCTGAACCTGGTGGTCGTCATCGTCCTCACGTTCGTCCTGAACGCGCTGAAGGCCCCGGTGGGGATCGACGAGACCTCGCCCTCCGACTACACGGCGGACGCCGGCGACCCGGGCGTCAAGACGGAGCTCCCGCCGGCCACGGCGGGTGCTCCGGGCGGTCACTGACCCGCCGGACGCCCTGACCCGGGCCGTCGTCCCTCCCTCGGCGGAGCGGGCGGCGGCCCGGCCGCTTTGCGCGGTGCGCGGAGCCTTCGCCGTACGAAAGGATGTGCCCATGACACCGAGATTCCGGCCGCTCCGGGCCGTGCTGCCGGCCGTGACGACGGCTCTGGCCCTGGCGGCGACGGGATGCGGCACGGAGCGGGCGCCCGGCGCGGTGACGGCGGGCCGGAGCACCTCCGCCGCTCCGGCCCCCGACCGGGCGGAGTTGGAGGCGCGGGCGGGGGCCCTGCAGACCGTCGTGGAGCATGTGTGGGTGACCGAGGCCGCGGGCTACACGCTGGCGCGCCAGTCGGTCGGGGTGATCGGCGACGACGGGTTCGGCAGCGTCTACACCACGCCCGAGGGCGGGCGGATCCAACTGTCGGTGGAGCGCCGCCCGCACGCCGTGGCCGACTGTACGGAGCATCCCGCGCCCGCCGGCGGCCAGGAGCCCGTGGTGACCTGCGAGCGGCAGGGCGGACAGTGGTACCGCGCCACGGCGTCGGGCCACGCGTACGCCCGGGAGCAGGCAGGACTCGTGGTCACGGTGAGCGGCACGCTCCGGGACGTGGACCGGGCGACGCTGCGGTCGGCCTCGCTGCTCGCCCACCGCGCCGACGACCACGAGCTGGACCAGGTGCTGCCACCGGCCGGGGAGGCCTCCGGGCGGCAGCCGGTCGAGCGCGGCGACCTGCCGCCGGTGGGCGACGGAGCCCCCAACAACGACGTGGGAGCGAGTGGCTGATGGATCTGACGATCAGGGTGGCGGAGCCCGGCGAGTACGCCGTCCTCGGCGAGATCATCGCCGAGGCGTATCTCGGCGAGAATCTGCTGGACGGCCCGCAGGACCCGTATCTGCTCAAGCTGCGGGCGGTCGGACAGCGCGCGGCCGAGGCCGAGGTCCTCGTCGCGCTCGACGCGCACGGGGCGGTGCTCGGCGGTGTGACGTATGCCGCACCGGGCACCCCGTGGCGCGACATCGCCGGTCCGGACGAGGCCGAATTCCGGATGCTGGCCGTGGCCCGCGAGGGGCGCGGGCGGGGCGTCGGAGAGGCCCTCGTGCGGGCGTGCGTCGAGCGCGCCCGGTCCGCCCACGGGGTGCGGGCGCTGGTGCTGTCGACGCAGCCGGCCATGCTCGGAGCCCATAGGATCTACCGTCGGCTCGGCTTTCTGCGGACCCCCGAACGGGACTGGGAACCGGTGCCGGGCCTGCGTCTCATGACCTTCCGGCTGGAGCTGGGGGCGGTCCTTCGAGGGGCGTAGTGAATCGTCGCGACACAACATGTGGGGGCCGCATCATCTGGCGGCCCCCACATGTATGCTCGACCTCGCTGTCGCCGCAGGGGAATCCGGTGCGAATCCGGAACTGTCCCGCAACGGTGTGATCGGTGCGCTTTTGCGCACCTACAAGTCCGAAGACCTGTCGACAGCGCGTCCGGCTCGACCGAACCGGACGCCAGACGTCCGGGCCTCGCGGACAGGCCGGTGGACGCCGTCAGTTGTGCTGCCCTGCCCCGGGTTTCGCGCTGCCCGGCTCCCCCGCCTTCTGCCGGCCCCTGCCGAGCGAGGGAAAGCCCAGTGACCATCGCGCCCGCCGATCCGGTTTCAGCCACCGAATCCGCTGCCTCCACCACGTCCGGAGCAGGCACGAACGACGGACCCGGGACCGCTTTGCTGCGGACCCTGACCGACCTCACCGTCGATCTTCCCGACACCGACCCCGGACGGGTCGCCGCCGCCGCGCTGCGCGGGCGCAACGCCCGTTCCGACGAGGCCGAGCTGCGCTCGCTGGCCACCGAGGCCGCCGCCGGGCTGATCTCCGAGGACCCGGCGTACTCCCGGCTCGCCGCCCGGCTGTTGACCCGCACGATCGCGGACGAGGCCGCGGGGCAGGGCGCGACGTCCTTCGCCGCCTCGGTCGCCGTCGGGCACCGCGAGGGCCTGATCGCCGACCGCACCGCCGCGTTCGTGGAGTCGCACGCCAAGGCGCTGGACGAGCTCGTCGAGCGGGCGCTGGCGGACGGCGCCGACGACCGCTTCGGCTACTTCGGTCTGCGTACGCTGCACAGCCGCTACCTGCTGCGCCACCCGATCACCCGCCAGGTCATCGAGACCCCGCAGCACTTCATGCTGCGCGTGGCCGCCGGCCTCGCCGAGGACGACTCGGTGCGGGCGCTGGACGAGGTCGCCGCGCTGTACGGGCTGATGAGCCGGCTGGACTACCTCCCCTCCTCCCCCACGCTCTTCAACTCCGGCACCCGGCACCCGCAGATGTCCTCCTGCTACCTGCTGGACTCACCGAAGGACGAGCTGGACTCGATCTACGACCGCTACCACCAGGTGGCGCGGCTCTCCAAGCACGCGGGCGGCATCGGTCTGTCGTACTCCCGCATCCGTGCCCGGGGTTCGCTGATCCGGGGCACCAACGGGCACTCCAACGGCATCGTGCCGTTCCTCAAGACGCTGGACGCCTCCGTCGCGGCGGTGAACCAGGGCGGCCGCCGCAAGGGCGCGGCGGCGGTCTACCTGGAGACCTGGCACGCGGACATCGAGGAGTTCCTGGAGCTCCGCGACAACACCGGTGAGGACCAGCGGCGTACGCACAACCTGAACCTGGCGCACTGGATCCCGGACGAGTTCATGCGCCGGGTCGACGCGGACACCGAGTGGTCGCTCTTCTCCCCCGCCGAGGTGCCCGAGCTGGTCGACCTGTGGGGCGACGCGTTCGACGCGGCCTACCGCGCGGCCGAGGCCAAGGGCCTGGCCCGCAGGACGATTCCGGCGCGTGAGCTGTACGGCCGGATGATGCGGACCCTCGCGCAGACCGGCCAGGGCTGGATGACGTTCAAGGACGCCTCCAACCGGACCGCCAACCAGACGGCCGAGCCGGGCCGGGTCGTTCACTCCTCGAACCTGTGCACGGAGATCCTCGAGGTCACCGACGACGGCGAGACGGCCGTCTGCAACCTGGGTTCGGTCAACCTCGGCGCGTTCGTGGCCGACGGCTCGATCGACTGGGAGCGCCTGGACGCCACCGTGCGGACCGCCGTGACCTTCCTGGACCGGGTCGTCGACATCAACTTCTACCCGACCGAGCAGGCCGGGCGCTCCAACTCCCGCTGGCGGCCGGTGGGCCTGGGCGCGATGGGCCTCCAGGACGTCTTCTTCCAGCTGCGCCTGCCGTTCGACTCGCCGCAGGCCCGCGCGCTCTCCACGAAGATCTCCGAGCGGATCATGCTGGCCGCGTACGAGGCGTCCTGCGACCTCGCCGAGCGCTCCGGCCCGCTGCCCGCCTGGTCCGAGACCCGGGCGGCGCGCGGTGTGCTGCACCCCGACCACTACGACACCGAGCTGAACTGGCCGGAGCGCTGGGACGCCCTGCGCGCCCGGGTCGCGCAGACCGGCATGCGCAACTCGCTGCTGCTGGCCATCGCGCCGACCGCCACGATCGCCTCGATCGCCGGGGTGTACGAGTGCATCGAGCCGCAGGTCTCCAACCTGTTCAAGCGCGAGACGCTCAGCGGTGAGTTCCTCCAGGTCAACGCCTACCTGGTGGACGAGCTGAAGAAGCTCGGCGTGTGGGACGCCCGCACCCGCGAGGCGCTGCGCGAGGCGAGCGGCTCGGTGCAGGGCTTCGCCTGGATCCCCGAGGACGTGCGGGCGCTGTACCGCACCGCGTGGGAGATCCCGCAGCGCGGCCTGATCGACATGGCGGCGGCCCGTACGCCGTTCCTCGACCAGAGCCAGTCGCTGAACCTGTTCCTGGAGACGCCGACGATCGGCAAGCTCTCCTCGATGTACGCGTACGCCTGGAAGCAGGGGCTGAAGACGACGTACTACCTGCGTTCGCGCCCGGCGACCCGGATCGCCCGTGCCGCGTCCGGACAGGCGGCGGCCGCCGCCCCCATTCCCGTACAGCAGGCTTCGGCTCCCGACGCGGAGGCCATCGCCTGCTCCCTCGAAAACCCCGAGTCCTGCGAGGCCTGCCAGTAATGAGCACCGACGACACCAAGAACCTGCTCGACCCGGGCTTCGAACTGACCCTGCGTCCCATGCGCTACCCGGACTTCTACGAGCGCTACCGGGACGCGATCAAGAACACCTGGACCGTCGAGGAGGTCGACCTCCACTCGGACGTCTCCGACCTCGCCAAGCTGTCGCCGGGCGAGCAGCACATGATCGGCCGGCTGGTGGCGTTCTTCGCGACCGGTGACTCGATCGTCTCCAACAACCTCGTGCTGACGCTGTACAAGCACATCAACTCCCCCGAGGCGCGGCTGTACCTGTCGCGGCAGCTCTTCGAGGAGGCCGTGCACGTCCAGTTCTATCTGACGCTGCTGGACACCTATCTGCCCGACCCGGACGACCGGGCGGCGGCGTTCGACGCGGTCGAGGAGATCCCCTCGATCCGCGAGAAGGCCCAGTTCTGCTTCAAGTGGATGGACTCGGTCGAGAAGATCGACCAGCTGGAGTCGAAGGCCGACCGCCGCCGCTTCCTGCTGAACCTGATCTGCTTCGCGGCCTGCATCGAGGGGCTGTTCTTCTACGGCGCCTTCGCGTACGTGTACTGGTTCCGCTCGCGCGGTCTGCTGCACGGTCTCGCCACGGGCACCAACTGGGTGTTCCGTGACGAGACGATGCACATGAACTTCGCGTTCGAGGTCGTGGACACCGTCCGCAAGGAGGAGCCGGAGCTCTTCGACGACGCGCTCCAGCAGCAGGTCACCGACATGCTGAAGGAAGCGGTCGAGGCGGAGCTGCAGTTCGGCCGCGACCTGTGCGGCGAGGGCCTGCCGGGCATGAACACCGAGTCGATGCGCCAGTACCTGGAGTGCGTCGCCGACCAGCGGCTCGCCCGCCTCGGCTTCCCGACGGTGTACGGCTCGGAGAACCCGTTCTCCTTCATGGAGCTCCAGGGCGTCCAGGAGCTGACGAACTTCTTCGAGCGCCGCCCGTCCGCCTACCAGGTGGCCGTGGAGGGCTCGGTCGGGTTCGACGACGACTTCTAGACCCTCGCCCAACTGCCGAGGTAGGGGCGCCGCGCGGCCGTGACCGGTTGCGCGGCGCTTTCCGTTTCCGGGGGCCCGGCCGCCCGCCGCCCCCGTTCCGCCACCCGCAGCTGGCGGTCGATACGGCGTTCGCGGGCGACGCCGAGGGCCACGGGCGCGAGGACGAGGGCGAAAAGTGCCGCTACGACCAGGTAGTTCAGGAATGTGTTCATGCCTCTACTCTGGACCGCCGGAACGAAATTCATCAGTGGCAGGACTGCCATGGGGCATCAAATAACTGCCACACTGGGTCCATGCTGACCAATGTCGCCGCCCTCCTCCTCGACGAGGTCCACCCCTTCGAACTCGGCGTCCTGTGCGAGGTGTTCGGACTCGACCGCAGCGAGGAGGGGCTGCCCGTGCACGATTTCGCGGTGGTCTCCGCCGAGGGCCCCGTCCTCAACACCCACGCGGGCTTCACCATCACCACGCCGCACGGCCTGGAGCGGCTGGAGGAGGCCGACCTCATCGCCGTGCCGGCGGGCAGCAACTTCATGGAGCGGGACTACCCCGAGGAGCTCCTCGACGCGCTGCGCCGGGCCGTGGAGCGCGGCTCGCGGGTGCTGAGCGTCTGTTCGGGGGCGTACGTCCTCGGCGCGGCCGGGCTGCTGGACGGCCGCCGCTGCACCACCCACTGGCGGCACGCGGCGGAGCTGTCCCGGCGCTACCCGAAGGCCATCGTCGAGCCGGATGTGCTGTACGTGGACGAGGGCGCGGTGATCAGTTCGGCGGGCACCGCCGCCGGGATCGACGCCTGTCTGCACCTGATCCGGCAGGAGTACGGCCAGGACGCGGCCAACACCCTCGCCCGGCGCATGGTGGTGCCGCCCCACCGGGACGGCGGCCAGGCGCAGTACATCAGCCGCCCGCTGCCCCGGAACGCCTGCGACACGGTCGGCTCGACGCTGGCGTGGATGGACCAGCACCTCGACCAGGAGATGAGCGTGGAGCAGCTGGCCGCGCAGGCGCACATGTCGCCGCGCACCTTCGCCCGGCGGTTCCAGCAGGAGACCGGGACCACGCCGTACCGCTGGCTGCTGCGGCAGCGGGTGCTGCTGGCCCAGCATCTGCTGGAGACCTCCGACCGGACGGTCGACACGATCGCGGGGCAGACGGGCTTCGGTACGGCGGCGACGCTGCGACACCAGTTCGTGCGGTCACTGGGCACCACGCCGAACGCCTACCGCCGCACCTTCCGGGGTCCGTCGGGCACGGCCGTGCCCGACGTCGCCTGAGCGCCGCCGGGCCGGGATCCTCCGGGGAGGGTCAGATACCGCAGCTGGACGCCGCCCAGTGGCGGTTGGGCCCCTGGTTGACGTGCACGTGGTCGCCGTGGCCCGGGTAGCCGGGGCCGAGGATGCCCCGGAAGCCGTGGTAGCGGGCCTGCTTGGCCAGCGTGCACAGGGAGTGCGGCGAGACGCCGAGGTCGACCGCGTCGCCGTACATGTGACGGCTGTTGGAGGCTCCGCCGACGGCCGCGTTGCAGGAGACGGAGCGGAAGCCGCTGGTCACCCGGATGGACTGGTCGCCCAGCGCGTGGCGCAGCGCCTCCAGCTTCCACATGCTGCTCAGCGCGTTGGCCTTGGCCGTGCCCGCCGCGACCTTCCCGCCGGCCCAGGTGCTGTTGCACTTGTTGAGCTCGGGGTACGTGAAGTGGATCGGGGTGCAGTCGTTGTCCTGGAGCGCGTAGAGCTTGGACTGGGTGGCCGGTCCGGCGACCCCGTCCGCGGCCAGCCCGTAGGCCGCCTGGAACCGCTTGACGGCGGCGGTGGTGGCGGGGCCGTAGGAGCCGTCGATCGCCAGTACCGCGTTGTAACCCGGGTAGCCGGCGACCCGGATCTGGAGCTGGGTGACGTCGTTGCCGGTGGCCCCGGACTTCAGGGTGCGGGTCCAGGTGTAGCAGCCGTCGGCCTGCGCGGTACCGGCGGTCAGCACCACCCCGCCCAGCGCAAATGCAATGGTCATGACAAATCCGAGCAGAACGCGTGCGGTGCGTCTCAGCACAGGGGGTCTCCCTCTGAACGTCACGGTCGATGTTCACGCGAGCCTGTCCCAGCCGGTCAACGCGCGTCAACTACCCCTGAGCAAACGACAGTTATCTGCCAAGCGGCCCCGAAAAAGCGGCAGGGGCCCGGCGCCGCACCTCAGCGCCGGACCCCTGCCGCAAACGTCCTCAGTCGTTCGGGACGACCTCGTAGCGCGGCGTGCCCTCGTCCATCTGCCGCAGCGCGTCCTTGCGCTCCCGCTTGGAGAGGCGGTCGATGTAGAGGTAGCCGTAGAGGTGGTCCGTCTCGTGCTGGAGGCAGCGCGCGAAGTAGCCGCTGCCGCGCACCTTGACCGGATTGCCCTGCGCGTCCTGTCCGCGCACCACCGCGTAGTCGGGGCGGGCGAGCGAGGCGTACGCGGTCGGCACCGAGAGGCAGCCCTCGTTGGAGTCGTCCAGCACCCGCGCCTCGGGGGCGAGCTCCTCCAGGACCGGATTGCAGATGACGCCGGTGTGCCGCTTGCCGTCGTCGTCGGGGCAGTCGTAGACGAAGACCTTCAGGTCCACGCCGATCTGGTTGGCGGCCAGGCCGACGCCCTCGGCCCTCTTCTGGCTGGCGAACATGTCGTCGATCAGCCGCGCCAGCTCGTCGTCGAACGCCGTGACGTCCTTGCACTCCTTGTGCAGCACCGGGTTGCCCACGACCGTGATCGGACGGGAGGTGCCGCGCTCGCGGTAGGCCGCCTCACGCTCCTCGCAGTCCTCGGTGTCGACGAGGAACCCCTCGTCGTCCACGCCGATCCGCCCGTCCGTCTCCTGCTGCGACATGTCCGCCGTACGCCTTCCTGCAAAACCTGAACTCGGTGACCCCGCCGAACCCCGTCAGAACCCGGGAACCACGGGAGGGACAGCACCGCGATCGGTGCGCGTACAGCCTACGGGCAGCGGTCAGCAGACTTCTTCGAGATCCCGCCACTCCCGGCTGTCCGGACTGTCGGCGACCCAGCCGTCCAGCAGCCCGCGCACCAGACCGGCCGGGGCCGCGAGACCGCACTCGCGCTCCGGGACCCACAGGTCTCCGGCGCCCGCGGTGCGGTGGCCCAGCGGCCCGGGGTGGCCCGGCTCGCTGTGGTCGTGCGGGTCCAGGTGCTCCCCGTCGCCCTCGTCGCTCTCCATCCGGCTCTCCGAGCACGCCCGGCACAGCAGCCGTACGGAGGAGGACCAGTCCTCGGCGGCGAACCCGGCGTCCGAGGCCAGCTTCTCCAGCGCGTCCCGGTCGTCCTCGGTGGCCGCCTCCAGCAGCACCACCCAGGTCGGCACCGGGGAGGGCGCCCACAGCTCGATCTCGTCGAACACCGGATACGAGGGCCCGGCCGCGGTGACCCGCTCGCCGTTGGGCACCCCGTCGTGCAGGACGACCTCGCCCCAGCGCCGCCCGGAGGACGGCAGCGGGATCGAGAGCACCTCGATCCGGGCCGGGTCGAGCCGGCGGCCCCAGACCACCTCGGCCTCGCCCTCCGGCGAGAGCCGCACCGCCGCGCTGCCCAGCTCCATGCCGGTGGGCTCGGTGGTGGCCCCGTTGTGCTGGCTGCCGCCGGGGACCTTCAGTCCGTACGCCTGCCAGGCGCGCCGCGCCAGCGGCCAGTCCTGGAGCGCGGTGGCCGCGATCCCGACGTTCCACCAGTCCGGGGCGCCGGACTCCCGGTCGAGCAGCGCGACGGCCCGCAGGCCCGCCGCCCTCGCCTGCTCCCAGTCGTGCCGGAACTTGTGCAGCAGCGCCAGATTGAACCAGGACTCCGAGAGCCAGGGCTCCAGATCCGCCGCGCGCGTGAGCAGCGCCCCCGCGTCCTCGTACCGGCCGTCGCCGATCAGCGTGAACGCGCGGTCCGTGGCCTGCCGCCAAGAGGCGGACGGCCGATGCCGTACCTTCCCGAAGATCCTCACGATTCCCGCCTGTCCCGACTGGACACCCTCGTCATCCGCTCTGCTTTCGCATCCAACCATGCCCGGCCGGACGCCCGCTCATTACCCATGGGTTACCCAGCCCCGGCCGAGGTCAGACCGCCCCGCGCGAGGACTCGTCCCAGCGCCTCCACCACCTGCGGCTGGTGGTCGTGCCCCGTGCCGAGCCTGAGCTGCTCCAGCGCGCCGAGCGGCCCGCCCACGCATTCCCCACGCAGGTCGTCGTATGCGTTGACCGTCCTGACGATCCTGGCGGCGGGCAGCTGTTCCCGGTACGGATCGGCCTGCTGCTCCACCACCGCCGCGACCGCCGGATCGACCCCGGTGCGGCGGACCACCGCCCCGCCGAGCAGGGCGATCCGGCGCTGCTCGGCAGCGGGCAGCCGGGCCGTCGCACCGCCGGCGACCGGGTCCAGGAGGGAGAGCTGGCCGATGTCGTGCATCAGGGCGGCGTGCTCCAGCACGGTCAGCTGCGGCCCGGTCAGCCCCAGCTCCCGCCCCACGGCGGTGGCGAGCGCGGCGACCCGGCGGGCATGGCCGGGCGGGGTGTACCCGGCGACCTCGGTGGCGCGGGCGAGCGAGGCGATCGTCTGCCGGTAGGTCGTGCGGACGGCCGCGTACCGGCGTACGGAGATCTGCGTGAGCAGCAGCGGCCCGGACAGCACCACCAGTGCCCACGGCCCGGCGGCCGCGACGCCCAGCGCCATCACGACCCCGGTCGCGCCGATCGCGGGCCCGATCCCGGCGAGCGCGCGCACCTCGTCGGCCAGGAGCGATCCGTACGCGGGTGGGGCGCCGGGCCCTTCGGAGCGGGCCGCCGACCGCGCGAGGAGGGCGGCCAGCAGGGCGTCGCACAGGGCGGTCAGCGCCAGGACCGCGAGCGGGAACAGCGCGAAGCGGGCCCCGTCACCGAACCAGCGCACCGCCTGCCCGGAGTTGTACAGCGGCTGGAAGCAGACCGCCGCGAAGCCCACGGTCAGGGTCCGGCGGGCGGCCCGGTCCGGGTCCACGCGATGGCCCCGCGCCAGCCGCGGGGCGGCGGCGAGCGCCTGCGCGGCGACCACCACGGCGATCACCTGGAGGGCCCCGTGCGTGGTCGGCGAACCGGCGCTGTCCCCGAGCAGGGCGTACGCGAGGGCCCCGGCGGCCCCGATCGGCGCGGGCTCCCGTCCCCCGGGGGCGACGCTTCGGCGGACCGGTTCCCCGGCGGCGACCAGCAGCCCGAAGGCCAGGGCGTGGCCCGGTCCGGCGAGTCCGTGCACCAGGGTGTGGGCGAGCGCGACGAGGGCGAGGAGGAGCGCGGCCCCGCGCACCGTGCGGACGGCCGGGGCGGGCAGGCCGCTCCCGGGCCGGGCCCTCACCGGCGGCGGTCCCGGGACGGCCCGGGGAGGGGAACGGCGGGCGGTCCCGCCGACCGGGCGGCGGGCACCGCTCCCGGGCCGCGAGGGGGCCCGGGAGCGGCGCCGGGCGGCTCGTCGGCCGTGACGGCGGTGTCGGCGGCGCTCCAGCCGTGCCGGTCCAGCGCGCGGTCCAGCGCGCGCACCATCCGGGGGTCGAACTGGCTGCCCGCGCACCGCTTCAGTTCGGCGAGCGCGGCGGACACCGGGCGGGCCCGGCGGTAGGAGCGGGTGGAGGTCATCGCGTCGAAGGCGTCGGCGACGGCGACGACGCGGGCGAACTCGGGGATGCGCGGGCCGCTGAGCCCGTACGGATAGCCGCTGCCGTCGAGCCGTTCGTGGTGGTGCAGGATCGCGTCGCGGGCCTCGTCCAGGAAGCCGATGCCCCGGACGATCTCGTGCCCGTACTCCGGATGCAGTTCCATGATCCGCCGCTCCTCGGGGGTGAGCGGACCGTCCTTGCGGAGCACCCGGGTGGGCACGCCGAGCTTGCCGACGTCGTGCAGGATCCCGGCGAACCGGAGCCCCTCCACCCGGCTCTCGTCCATGCCGAGTTCACGGGCGATCAGGACGGAGGCCCGGCCGACCCGCTCGCTGTGGCCGCGGGTGTAGGCGTCCTTGATGTCGACGGCCTGGACCAGCGCGCGGATGGTGGCCCGGTGGGCGGCCTGTTCACGGTGGTACTGGGCGAAGACCCAGCAGGAGAGGTACATCGGCAGCAGTACGAGGAGCGCGGAGAGCGGGCCGTACGGGCTGCGCCACAGGACGGCCATCATCAGCCCGGCGAGCGCGTGCGTCAGATGCGGCCCGAGCGCGCGCGGCAGCAGTCCGCAGGCGGTGCGGTGCACCGGCCGGCGCTCGGCCGCCGCGAGAATGACGCCGTCCAGCGCGGTGAGCACCAGGCTGAAGGCGATCGACGCGGCGCAGGCGGGCAGCAGGGCGCGCGGGAAGTCCGGGGCCGTTGCGCCGCCGCCGAGCGTCGCGGGGCCGCCGAGAGCGGTGTGCACCCAGGAGCCGGCGGCGCAGGTGAGGGCGAGCTGAGCGGCCCGCCAGATCCGCCGGGCGGCGTACGGCGGCTGTTCCACCCCCCCGGCCAGTGAGCCGGCCGCCGCCACCAGCGCGGCCGCGGCGGGCGGCAGCAGGAAGGCGGCGGCGAGCAGGATCGGCAGGAACGATCCGGCGGCGACCGGTCCGGAGCCCGTGGCGGGAGAGCGGCGGCCGATCGGCCCGCAGCCGAGGCCGAGGGCGGCGAGCAGGGCGGCTGTGCTCCACGGAACCGGGGCGCCGGGGGCGAACGCGGGAAGCGTGCACCAGATCGCGCAGAGCACGGCGGTCAGGATGCAGGCACGTGCCGCCGCCGGTGTGCCCCTCACGCGCGCACTCGCCCCCCAGCATGGTCGATGGACGCGCCACGCTAGCGAGTTGCGCGGCTCACCGAGCCACTACGGGATCCGATTAGCACATTCGGGTGACTATTCGGCGGCGGTCGCCGACCGGTCCGTGTCCTGCACGGTCACGTCCTGATCGGGCACGGCCTCGCCGGCCCGGATCAGGTCGATCCGGCCCATCACCTTGGAGCGCAGGTCGGTCGGGACGTCGTCCTGTCCGCAGCAGCGCTTGACCAGCTTCTTCACGGCCTGCTCGAGGCCGTACTTCTCCAGGCACGGGGAGCACTCCTCGAAGTGCACCTCGAATTTGGTGCAGTCGCCCTCGGGCATCTCCCGGTCGAGAAACTCGTAGAGATGGTCGAGGACCTCCGAGCAATCCGTCTCGTGCGGCTCTCCGCAGCTCATGAGGCCGAGCCCTTCCGATCGTCCGAGTCACCGGCACCGGCCGCGACGAGCCCGCGCTCACGGGCGTAGTCCTCCAGCATGCCGCGCAGCTGACGACGGCCGCGGTGGAGCCGGGACATCACCGTGCCGATGGGGGTCCCCATGATGTCCGCGATCTCCTTGTAGGCAAAGCCCTCGACATCGGCGAGATACACGGCGATGCGGAACTCCTCGGGAATCGCCTGGAGCGCCGACTTCACATCGGAGTCCGGGAGATGGTCGAGCGCCTGGGACTCCGCCGAGCGCAGACCGGTCGACATGTGCGACTCGGCCCGTGCCAGCTGCCAGTCCTCGATCTCCTCGGCGGCGCTGCGCTGGGGCTCCCGCTGCTTCTTGCGGTACGAGTTGATGAAGGTGTTGGTGAGAATGCGGTACATCCACGCCTTGAGGTTGGTGCCCTCACGGAACTGGTGGAAGGAGCCGTACGCCTTGGCGTAGGTCTCCTGGACCAGGTCCTCGGCATCGGCCGGGTTGCGCGTCATGCGCAGCGCGGCCGAGTACATCTGGTCGAGAAAGCCGAGGGCGTCCCGCTCGAAGCGCGCGTTGCGCTCGGCGGACGTCTCCGGTGCACGGCCGTCGTCGGTCCCTGTGTCGGTCCCAGTGACCGGACCCACCTCCTCCAACGATGTGGCGGAGCCGAAACCGGACCCGCTCGCATCGGAGAATAGTCGACCTTGCTTCGAGACGGGCTGTCGATCAGCACCGCCCGAGGGCCGCTCGTGGCTGGTCCTCGCCGCAGGCAGCACGGTCCACTCCAGGTCAGCGGCGTTCGAGCGGCTGGGGCAGATGGTCGAACCCATGCGACGGACTCCCTCTCCACGTACGACGTTGTTGTACCGACGTCCCGAACAACAGCGCCCCGGGGCGGAGCATTCCCGGGGCGCGTGGCCACGGGCGTGAGGCCCGGGTCACCCGGGGCGTGTCGGTCATCCGAGTGACGTGAGCCACCCGGCGACCGCCTCGGTGAGGACGCCCATCGCCTGCTCCTCGGTCAGCCCGGACCTCTTCGGCACCGCGAACCCGTGGTCGCCGTAGGGCACTTCGGCCAGCTCGTAGGGACCGGGCGGGAACTCCTCCGGCCGCCCGAACGGGTCGTTGCCGCCCTGCACCACCAGCGCGGGCACTCCGGCGCCGAGCAGCTCGTCGGCGCGGGACTTCTCGGGCCTGCCCGGCGGGTGCAGCGGGAAGCTGAGCGCGAGGACGGCGGCCGCGCCCAACTCGGTCGCCGTCCGGCAGGCGACCCGGGCCCCGGCGCTGCGGCCCCCGGCGACGACGGGCGGCCCGGCGGCGGCCAGGGCGGGCCACAGACCGCGCCAGCCGGTGTCCAGGGTCCTGGGAGCGGGGGCCAGCTTCTTGCCGGCCACCCGCCAGGGCTGCTCCACCAGGGCGACGGTGACGCCGTGTCCGGGCAGGGCGGCGGCCAGGGCCCGCAGATCGCGGGCCTCGATGCCGCCGCCCGCCCCGTGGCTCACGGCCAGCACGAGGCGGGGCGCGGGCGCGGGGACCCAGGTGATCCTGGCCTCACCGGCGTCGGTGGTGACGTTCTGCGTACTCCGTTGGCGGCTCACGGGGCCATCCTCCCCCGCGCCCCTTCAGAACAGCGTGGACTCCCCCGCGCCCCTTTCAGAACAGCGTGGACTCCTCCGGCGCGGCCAGCTCCTCCAGCAGTTCGGGCCCGTTGTTGCGGACGTTGCTGACGGCGGTGGCGACCGGGTAGGCGCGCATCAGTCCGCCGGGCGGGGGCTCCAGCAGCGCCCGCAGCTCGTCGAGGCCCGTGTGCGTGGGGTCCAGCCAGGTGTCCCAGAGGTCGGGGGTGAGCATCAGCGGCATCCGGGGGTGGATGTCGGCGAGGGCGCCGGGCCCCTCGGCCGGGGCGACGGCCAGCGGTGTGGTCTCCGCCTCGGTGGTGATCACCGAGCAGGTCACCCACCAGGCGTTCTCGTGGTCCTTGGGCAGGGTCGCGTCGCGCCAGAACTCGTACAGTCCGGCCATCGCGAAGACGGACCCGTCGGCCGGGGTCACGAAATACGGCTGCTTGCGGGCCCGCTTCTTGCCCTTCTTCTCCTCCAGCTGCCGTTCCTCCGGGCCGGTGACCCACTCGTAGTAGCCGTCGGCGGGCAGGATGCAGCGGCGCTGGGCGAAGGCGCGGCGGAAGGAGGGCTTCTCGTGCACGGTCTCCGCGCGGGCGTTGATCATCCGGGCGGCGCCCTCGGGGGTCTTCGACCAGGACGGGACGAGTCCCCATTTCAGGGCACGCAGCTGGCGAACCGGACGCTGGTCGTCGGCGTCCTTAACAGGACGCTCCAGAACCGCGTAGACCTCTTTGGTCGGCGCCACGTTCCAGTCCGGCTCCAGGGTCTCGGTGGGTTCCCACTTCTCGACGCCGAAGAGTCCGGTCAGGTCCTCGGGTCGCCGGCTCGCTGCATACCGTCCGCACATAAGTGCCAGACTGCCACGACCGCCCGCCCCGACCGCAAGGAGTCGCCCGGCCGATGAACAGCACCGAATTGGGCGATCTGTGGGATCGCGTCACCGGGACCCAGTCCGCTCCCGAGCAGTGGCTGGTGGTGGTGACGGCCACCCTGGCGCTCGTCGCCGTCGTGCCCAACCCGATATGGCGGCTCGCCCGCAACACCATCACCATCGCGCACGAGGGCGGCCACGGCCTGGTGGCCCTGCTCACCGGGCGGCAGCTCTCCGGCATCCGGCTGCACTCGGACACCAGCGGGCTGACCGTGAGTCGCGGCAAGCCGACCGGGATCGGGATGATCCTCACGGCGGCGGCGGGCTACACGGCCCCCTCGCTGCTGGGCCTGGGCGGCGCCTGGCTGCTGACCAACGGCAGGATCACCCTCCTGCTGTGGGTGGCGACGGCCCTCCTCGCGGTGATGCTGGTGATGATCCGCAATGTGTACGGGGCCCTCACCGTCATCCTGACCGGCACCGCGTTCCTGCTGGTGTCCTGGCTGGCCTCCTCGGACGTCCAGTCGGCGTTCGCGTACGCGGTGGTGTGGTTCCTGCTGCTGGGCGGGGTGCGGCCGCCGTTCGAGCTCCAGTCCAAGCGGCGGTACGGGGGTGCTCCGGACTCCGACGCGGACCAGCTGGCCCGGCTGACCCACGCCCCGGCGGTGCTGTGGCTGTTCCTCTTCCACGCGGTGTCGCTGTGCTCGCTGATCGGCGGCGGCAGGTGGCTGCTGGGGTGGTGAGGGCGGGTTCGCCGCCGCGGTCCGTGCCACGGGTTCGCGACGCCGCCCCTCATGTGCCGCCCGGTTAAAGTAAGGGTCATGACCGAGAGTTCCGTGCAGCCCGTCCTCTGGCCCGCCCCCCACGCGAGCGGAGCCGTCGACGCGACGGTCACCGTGCCCGGATCCAAATCGGTCACCAACCGCGCACTCGTGCTGGCCTCGCTGGCCGCCGAGCCGGGCTGGCTGCGCCGCCCGCTGCGGTCCCGCGACACCCTGCTGATGGCCGACGCGCTGCGCGCGATGGGCGTCGGCATCGAGGAGACCGTCTCCTCCTCGTCCGCGTCCAGCCCGTCCGCCGCGGCCTCCCCCGACAGCTCCGGCGAGGCCTGGCGGGTCATCCCGGCGGGGCTGCACGGCCCGGCCGCGGTCGACGTCGGCAACGCCGGCACCGTCATGCGCTTCCTGCCTCCCGTCGCCACGCTCGCCGACGGCCCGGTCCGCTTCGACGGCGACCCCCGGTCCTACGAGCGCCCGCTGACCGGCGTGATCGAGGGGCTGCGGGCGCTCGGCGCGCGGATCGACGACGACGGGCGCGGCGCGCTGCCGCTGACCGTGCACGGCGGCGGGGCGCTGGAGGGCGGTCCGGTGGCGATCGACGCCTCGTCCTCCTCGCAGTTCGTCTCGGCGCTGCTGCTGTCGGCGCCGCGCTTCAACCAGGGCGTGGAGGTCCGGCACACCGGCACCACCCTCCCCTCGATGCCGCACATCCGGATGACCGTCGACATGCTGCGGGCCGTCGGCGCGCAGGTGGACGAGCCGGAGACGGGCGGCGAGCGGGACGTCTGGCGGGTCTCCCCCTCCGCCCTGCTCGGCCGGGACCTGACGATCGAGCCGGACCTCTCCAACGCCCAGCCGTTCCTGGCCGCGGCCCTGGTGACCGGCGGCCGGGTCACCATCCCCGACTGGCCCGAGCGCACCACCCAGCCGGGCGACGCGCTGCGCGAGATCTTCACCGCGATGGGCGGCAGCTGCGAGCTGACCGAGCACGGTCTGACCTTCACCGGCACGGGCCGGATCCACGGCATCGAGGTGAACCTCGGCGAGGTCGGCGAGCTGACCCCGGGCATCGCGGCGGTCGCGGCGCTGGCCGACTCCCCCTCCACGCTGAGCGGCGTCGCCCATCTGCGGCTGCACGAGACGGACCGGCTGGCCGCGCTGACCAAGGAGATCAACGAGCTGGGCGGCGACGTCACCGAGACGGCCGACGGGCTGCACATCCGCCCGCGCCCGCTGCACGGCGGCGTCTTCCACACGTACGACGACCACCGCATGGCCACCGCCGGAGCGGTCATCGGCCTGGCGGTGAAGGGCGTGGAGATCGAGAACGTGGGCACGACCGCCAAGACCCTGCCGGACTTCCCGGACATGTGGACCGGAATGCTCGGGGCCTAGGACATGCGCCGCTACGGGAAGAACCCCGACGAGGACGACATCCGTGTCCGCCCCAACCGCAAGGGCAACCGGCCGCGTACGCACATCCGGCCCAAGCACGAGGACGCCGAGGACGGCATGGTCCTCACCGTCGACCGGGGCCGGCTCACCTGCCTCGTCGAGGGCCGGACCGTGGTGGCGATGAAGGCCCGCGAGCTGGGCCGCAAGGCCGCCGTGGTGGGCGACACCGTCTCCATCGTCGGCGACCTCTCCGGCGAGAAGGACACCCTGGCCCGGATCGTGCGCATCGCCCCGCGCCGCACGGTGCTGCGCCGCACGGCGGACGACGACGATCCGTACGAGCGCGTGGTCGTCGCCAACGCGGACCAGTTGGCGATCGTCACCGCGCTGGCCGATCCGGAGCCCCGCCCGCGCATGATCGACCGCTGTCTGGTGGCGGCGTACGACGGCGGGCTCACCCCGCTCCTGGTGCTGACCAAGTCGGACCTGGCGTCGCCGGACAAGCTGTTGGAGGCGTACACCCCGCTCGGCGTCCCGTACATCGTGACCAGCCGTGAGGAGCTGGAGAGCGGGGGCGCGGCGGACCAGGTGCGCGCGTTCCTGAACGACCGCGTCACCGCGTTCGTCGGGCACTCCGGGGTCGGCAAGACGACGCTGGTCAACGCCCTGGTGCCGAAGGACAGGCGGCGGACCACCGGCATCGTCAACGCGGTCACCGGCCGGGGGCGGCACACCACCACCTCGGCCCTCGCGCTGCCGCTGCCCGGCGACCGGGGCTGGGTGGTCGACACCCCGGGCGTCCGGTCCTTCGGGCTGCACCACGTCGACCCGTCGCGCGTCATCAACGCCTTCCCCGACCTCCAGCCGGGCACCGAGAACTGCCCGCGCGGCTGCACCCACGACGAGAACCAGCCCGAATGCGCGCTGGACGCCTGGGTGACCGAGGGGCACGCCGACCCGGCGCGGCTGGACTCCCTGCGCAGGCTCCTCGCGACCCGGGAACGGCGCGAGGGCGACTGACGGCGCGTCCGGCCCGAATCGGCCGCGGCGGCGCGCGCATGTTTGCGAGCTTCAACGACCGGTAAAGGCATAATCGCACCGAGCGGGACGAAGCCGTCACCTATGCGGGAGGCAACTGACGATGCCCTGGCTGCTGGTCGTGGTCGCAGGACTGCTGGAGACCGGCTTCGCCGTGTGTCTGAAGCTCTCCCACGGATTCACCCGCCTCTGGCCGACGATCGCGTTCGCCGCGTTCGCGCTCGGCAGCTTCGGTCTGCTGACCCTGGCGCTGCGGAAGCTGGACGTCGGTCCGGCGTACGCGGTGTGGACCGGGATCGGGGCGGCCGGAACCGCGATCTACGGCATGATCTTCCTCGGTGACGTGGTCTCCACGCTGAAGCTGGTGTCGATCTCGCTGGTGATCATCGGGGTGATCGGCCTCCAGCTGTCCGGTTCCGCGCACTGAGGTCCGCCCGGCCCTGACGCGCCCGACCCGGCCCCGTGGGCCGCGACGCCTCCCGGACCAGGTGGAGCGCGCGGCTGTCCGCGGCGTCGTCGCCCGGCACCGGGACGATCACACAGGACAGCGCGAGCCGTAACGCGATCTCGCAGCGCCCGGCGTCGGGCGGCGTCGGGGAGGCGGCCACCATCCGGTCCCGTACCAGGGCGAGCAGCTCTCCGGGGGGCGGCGTCGGTCTCCCGCCCGTACGTCCCCGGGGGTCCGGCCGGCGGTCCGGGCGGGGCAGCCCCTCCGCCCAGTGCCCGGTGAGCAGCGCCCTGACCAGCGCGTCCCGGCGGGCGGCCCGTACGGTCCAGAGCGCGACGGCGGCCGGACGGTCGGGCGCGGGGGCGGTCAGGGCGCGGTCCACCCCGGCGAGATAGCCGTCGGCGGCCCGCCGCAGCAGGGCCCCGGCCAGTCCGCCCTTGGTGCCGAACTCGTTGTAGAGGGTCTGCCGCGAGACGCCGGCGAGGGTCGCGACGTCGATCATGCGCACGGCGCGCCAGGGCCGGTCGGCCAGCGCCCGCTGGGCGGCGTCCAGCAGTGCCTGTCGCGCTGTCGGCATCCTCGCCCCCGCCCCTCGACCCTGCGGTTCAGAGTTGACGCGCTCCCGGGCACTGTCAAGGGTGCGCGTCACGGGCGGCGGCGGGGGCGCTGTAGCCCGCGCCCGGCGGCGCTGGATACTGTGACGGCATGCCCGACTACCACGATGATCTGCGCCTCGCCCACGTGCTGGCGGACGCCGCCGACGCGACGACGATGGACCGGTTCAAGGCTCTGGACCTCAAGGTCGAGACGAAGCCGGACATGACGCCGGTGAGCGAGGCCGACAAGGCCGCCGAGGAGCTGATCCGGGGCCACCTGCATCGGGCCCGCCCACGCGACGCGATCCTGGGCGAGGAGTTCGGGATCGAGGGCACCGGCCCACGGCGCTGGGTGATCGACCCGATCGACGGCACCAAGAACTACGTGCGCGGTGTGCTGGTGTGGGCGACGCTGATCTCGCTGATGGAGGCGGGCGAGGACGGCTTCCAGCCGGTGGTCGGCCTGGTCTCGGCCCCCGCGCTGAACCGGCGCTGGTGGGCGGCGAAGGGCGCGGGCGCGTTCACCGGCCGCAGCCTCACCTCCGCGAGCCGGATGCACGTGTCGAAGGTGGAGCGGATCGCGGACGCCTCGTTCGCGTACTCCTCGCTGTCCGGCTGGGAGGAGCAGGGCCGCCTCGACGGTCTCCTGGACCTCACCCGGGCCTGCTGGCGGACGCGGGGGTACGGGGACTTCTGGCCGTACATGATGGTCGCCGAGGGTTCCGTGGACATCTGCGCGGAGCCGGAGCTGTCGCTGTGGGACATGGCGGCGAACGCGATCATCGTCCAGGAGGCGGGCGGGAGCTTCACCGGCCTGGACGGGGTCCCGGGTCCGGGCGGCGGCAACGCGGCGGCTTCGAACGGGACGCTCCACGACGAGCTGCTGGGATATCTGAACCAGCGCTACTGACCCGTTCGGCGGGCGTAGGGGAATCGCGAGGGGCGTGCCGCACCACCGCACGCCCCTCGAAGGGCATTCGCCACGCCTTGTCGGCGTCCTCCAACAGTGCGACTCTGAGAGCCCCCCTACTTGTGAACTTGTGAATCGGCTCACGCAGTCGCTTCACGAAGGAGGTGGCTCCTTTCATGCTCGTCCGTGACGCCATGAGCACGGTGGTCCTCACCATCGGCCCGACCCACACCCTCCGCCAGGCCGCCCGGCTGATGTCGGTACGCCGTGTCGGAGCAGCCGTCGTCCATGACCCGGACACCTGCGGATTCGGCATTCTCACCGAGCGCGACATCCTCAACGCCGTCGGGGCGGGCCAGAACCCCGACGTCGAGACCGCCTCCGGCCACACCACCACCGACGTGGTCTTCGCCGCGCCCGTCTGGACCCTGGAGGAGGCGGCAGCGGCCATGACGCACGGCGGCTTCCGGCATCTGATCGTGCTGGACGGCGACGGGCCGGTCGGCATCGTGTCGGTGCGCGACATCATCCGCTGCTGGGCGCCGGCCGGACGCCATCCGGTGGAGCTGGTCGGCTGAGCGGCCCCCTGCGGCGCGAGCGCCCTCCCGCGGACACACCCCCTGCGGGGCGGGCACGGGAGCGCACGAAGTGCGGGGCGGGACAGCTCGATCCGCTGCCCCACCCCGCACCCGTCGTCCTGCGGATCAGCCGCGCAGGGCCTGAACCGCCGCTTCCAGTCGCTTGCCGAAGTCACCGTCGGCCTGGCGGAAGTTGTTGATCGCGCGCTCGGCGATGTCGTCGCGCGAGACCTGGGCGATGAACCCGGCGAGGTTCTCGATCAGACGGGACTTCTCGTCCTCCGAGTAGAGCCGGTAGAGGTTTCCGGCCTGGACGAAGTCGCTGTCCTCGGCGTGGCTCGGAGCCTCGTGGTTGCCGGTGTCGCCGGTGACCGGGGTCGACTGCCACAGCGGGCGGTCCGTCTGGAACGGGCCGCCGAAGCTGTTCGGCTCGTAGTTCTTGGCGCCCCGGTGACGGCCGTCGTAGAGGAAGCCGTCCCGGCTGTTGGTACGCGCCTCGGTGGCGTGCGGGCGGTTCACCGGCAGGTGGTCGGCGTTGATGCCGACGCGGTAGCGGTGGGCGTCGCCGTACGCGAAGAGACGGCCCTGGAGCATCTTGTCCGGGGACGGGCCGATGCCCGGCACGAAGTGCGCGGGGCTGAAGATCGACTGCTCGACCTCGGCGAAGATGTTCTCCGGGTTGCGGTTGAGCTCCAGCTTGCCGATCTCGATCGGCGGGTAGTCCGCGTGCGGCCACACCTTGGTGAGGTCGAACGGGTTGAAGCGGTAGGTGGCCGCGTCCGCCGCGGGCATGATCTGGACCTGCACCGTCCAGGACGGGAACTCACCGCGCTCGATCGCCTCGCGCAGATCGCGCTGGTGGCTGTCGGGGTCGACGCCGGAGAGGCGGTTGGCGTCGTCGGTGGTGAGGTTCTTGATCCCCTGGTCGGTCTTGAAGTGGTACTTGACCCAGAAGACCTCGCCGGCCTCGTTGTTCCACTGGAACGTGTGGGAGCCGTACCCGTTCATGTGACGCAGGGTGGCCGGAATGCCGCGGTCGCCGAAGAGCCAGGTCACCTGGTGCGTCGACTCGGGCGACAGACCCCAGAAGTCCCAGACGTTGTCCGCCTCCTGCGAGCCGGTGTACGGGTCGCGCTTCTGGGTGTGGATGAAGTCGGGGAACTTGATGGCGTCCTTGATGAAGAACACCGGGGTGTTGTTGCCGACGAGGTCGTAGTTGCCCTCCTCGGTGTAGAACTTCAGCGCGAAGCCGCGGGGGTCGCGCACGGCGTCGGCGGAGCCGAGGTTGCCCGCCACCGTGGAGAAGCGCAGGAAGGTCTCGGTCTGCTTGCCGACCTCGGAGAGGAACTTCGCCCGGGTCCACTGCGAGACGTCGCGGGTCAGCGTGAAGGTGCCGTACGCACCCGCGCCGCGGGCGTGCACGATGCGCTCCGGAATGCGCTCACGGTTGAAGTGGGCGAGCTTCTCCAGCAGCGCCTGGTCCTGGACGAGAACCGGACCGCCGGCGCCCGCGGTCTCGCTGTTCTGGTTGTCGGCGACCGGCGCGCCGGCCTCCGTGGTGAGCGGTCCCTGCGTCACGTGCGCCTCCTGCGTCATGTCCTGCACTTCGGTGATCGGCCGGCTTCCGTCGCCGGCCGATGTTCCGCACAGCCTGTCCCTTGGCGTATGCCGGTCCCGATCCTACAATGGACAATGTCTAAGTCAAGTGAGCATCCAAAGTCACACCCGATCGGGACTCGGTCCCTCCACTGTTAGGCTGGGCTGCATGAGTGACCTGCTGGAACGACTTCGCGGACGCGGCTGGCGCATGACGGCGCAGCGGCGTGTCGTGGCCGAGGTCCTCGACGGGGACCATGTGCACCTGACAGCGGACGAGGTCCACGCGAGGGCCGTTTCCCGGCTGCCCGAGATCTCGCGCGCCACCGTCTACAACACCCTCGGCGAGATGGTGTCCCTCGGTGAGGTGCTGGAGGTCTCCACCGACCGCCGGGCCAAGCGCTACGACCCGAACGCGCACCGCCCCCACCACCACCTGGTGTGCGCCCGGTGCGGCGCCATCCGGGACGTGCACCCCGCGGGCAATCCGCTGGCGGACCTGCCGACGGACGAGCGCTACGGCTTCATGGTCTCCGGCGTCGAGGTGACGTACCGCGGCATCTGTCCGAGCTGCGCCGCCACCGCCTGAGCCCGTGAAGGGGGCCCGCCTCCGGGCGGGCCCTTTCGCGTTCCGCCGCTTTCCGTCCGCGGACACGACGAAGGCCCGGATCCCTGGGGATCCGGGCCTTCGTCTTGCAGTAGCGGGGACAGGATTTGAACCTGCGACCTCTGGGTTATGAGCCCAGCGAGCTACCGAGCTGCTCCACCCCGCGTCGGTGAATGCAACATTACGTCAGCAGGTCGAACGGTGCAAATTCCTTCGCACCGGCCCCGGGGCACGGCACGCGCCGGCCGTGCCGCGTTACGCGGTGAGCTCCTGGTGCAGCGCCTCGCGCAGCCGCGCGGCCCGCTCGGCCACCTCGGCCGGGCCCAGCTCCACCGCCCGCGCGCACCAGCGCTGCCCCTCGGTGAGCTCGCCCCGGCGGGCGGCGAGGAGCGCCAGGCGCAGCGCGGCACGGCCGTGCCCCGCACCCGCCGCACGGGTCCACCACAGGGCGGCCTCGCGCTCGCTGCCCTCGCGGGCCAGCAGCAGCCCGAGGTTGAAGGCCCCGTTGCGGCTGCCCGCCTCGGCGGCCTCCCGGTACCAGTGGGCGGCGCTCTCCACGTCCCCGCGGGCGGCGGCGAGCATGCCGACCCGGACCTGGGCGCGGCGGTGCCCCTGTTCGGCGGCCCGCTCGTACCACTCCTCGCACTCGGTCTTCTCCGGCATCGGCTCGCCCAGCGCGGGCGGTCCCGGCGGCGGCTGGCGGGCGTCCAGCACCCCGGCCAGCCGGAACGCGGCCTCGGCGCTGCCGCCGCCCGCGGCGCAGCGCAGGTGCCGCTCGGCCTCCCGGTCGTCGCCGTCGCGCAGCAGGGCCATGGCGACCTGGAGCGCCGCGTCGGTGTGCCCGGCCGCCGCGGCGCGCTGGTACCAGCCCAGCGCCGTACGGTCCTCGTCGCGACCGGCGTGCAGGATGCCGAGGTTGAAGGCCGCGTCGACGCTGCCCGCCTCGGCCGCCTTGGAGAACCAGGGCTCGGCCCCGGTGTGGTCGCCCGCCTGGAGGAGCAGCACGGCGAGCGCGTTGGCGGCCTCGCGGTGTCCGGCGTACGCGGCCCGGCGGTACCACTGCTCCGCCTGCGGGGTGCGGTCCTGGGCGGCGCAGAGCAGCCCGAGGTTGTACGCCCCGTTGACGTCACCGGCGTCCATCGCGGCCCGGTACCAGCGCTCCGCGGTCTGCTGCTCACCGCGTGCGGCGTGCAGCGCGCCGAGCGCGTTGGCGGCGTTGCCGTCGCCCTCCTGGGCAGCGCGCAGCCACCACACGGCGGCGCTCTCCTCGTCGCCCGCGTCGCGCAGCAGGAAGCCCAGCGCGCAGGCGGCGCGCGGCTCGCCGTCCTTGGCGGAGGTGAGGTACCAGCGTCCGGCCTCCTTGAGCTCGCCGCGCTGCTCCAGGATCGCGCCCAGGTGCAGGGCGGCACGCCGGTGGCCCCGGGCGGCGGCCTGGCGGTACCACTGCTCGGCCTCACCGACCCGGCCGGTGGCGGGGCCCGCCACGGGGCTGTCGCCGTCGGCCGCGCCCTTCGCACCGTCGGGGGCCGTCGCGCGCCCGTCCCGGTCGGGCGCCGGCAGCTCGCCGGGCGGCACCAGGCCCGTTCCGTTTCGCCCCGCAGCGCCTCCCCGGCCCAGGCCGAAGGCATCGTGCGGGTCCTCCACGGCATTCCGCTCCAGGGCGCGGGCCAGTCGGTAGGCGGCCTCGCGGTGGCCCTGTTCGGCGGCGGCGCGCAGCCAGCGCTCGGCGCCGACGTCGCTGCGGTGCTCCAGGAGGTCGGCCAGCGCGTACGCGCCCAGCGCGTGGCCCTGCTCGGCGGACTGCCGCAGCCAGTACTCGGCGCCGGGCTCGTCGCCGCGCTCACGGAAGTGCCGGCCGAGCGCGTGCGCGGCGGCGGCGGAGCCGGCCACGGCGGCGATGCGCCACCAGCCCGCGGCCTCGTCCGGGTAGCCGCGCTGGTGGAGCAGGACGCCCAGGTTGTTCGCGGCGGCCCGGTCCCCGTCGGCGGTGGCGGCGCGGAGATACCGCTCGGCGCTGCTCAGCTCGCCCCGGCGCAGCAGCAGCGCGCCCAGGACGCTCATGGAGGCGGTGTCCCCCGCGTCGGCGGCGCGTCGGTGGCGCGCCTCGCTCTCGGCGCTGTCCGCGGCGTCGACCGCGTCCGTGGTGTCCTCGTCGGACGTGCTCGCGCCGGCGCTCACGTCGATGGCGCCGGTCCGCTGGACCGGTGCGCCCGCCCCGGCGATGGCAGCAGCGAAAACCGCGTCTACCGCGCTTTCCGCATCTTGGCCGCGCTGCTGCACAAACCGCCCTGTCTCCAACAGAGTTGCCCTGTCCCCCATAAATACCATCGTCGCACCACCTGTAACCCGCGTACACCTGGTATATCGCGGCCAGTGAGGTCACTACAGCGTTTTGTCGACATGCCCACAGGGAGACAAGTCAAACACGTCCGGAACCAACTGGTGCTCAGCGAACCGCACTTCACGCCCGCAGCCTGGGATCGACACGGCTCTGCGCACGGCAGACATGACGAAGGCCCGGATCCCAAGGGATCCGGGCCTTCGCCTTTTCGTAGCGGGGACAGGATTTGAACCTGCGACCTCTGGGTTATGAGCCCAGCGAGCTACCGAGCTGCTCCACCCCGCGTCGTTGTGTTCAAACCGTACCACGACGCGGGGTGGAGCTTTTCTCAGCTGCCCTGGTCGGAGCCCTGTCCGGCCCCGTCGGACGCGTCCGGCTTCCTCGCCGGATCAGCCTTGTCCGGGTCCGCCGGCTTCCCCACGCTCGCGGGTTCGGCCGAACTCTCCGGCTTGGCGTCGCCGGCCGGCTTCTCCGCGCCGTCGGCCTTGTCCCCCTCGCTGCCCGCCTTGGGCTGCGCGGCGGCGGCTCGCTCCAGAGCCTCCTGAAGAGCCTCCTGGGCCTTGCCGTAAGCCGGCCAGTCCTGCTCCTTCAGCGCCTTCTCACCGTCGGAGTACGCCTTCTGGGCGTCCGCGATGGCCTTCTTGAGCGCGGCGCTGCCGGTGGCCGGGGGCTCATCGGTCTCGCCCGGCGGCTCATCGGGATCGGGCGGTGTCGTGGCCCCGTCGTCCTCGACCCCGAAGACGGCGTTGAGCGCGTCCTTGAGGTTGTTCTCGAAGACGATCTTCGAACCGTACGAGGCGGCCACCTTGCGCAGCAGCGGGTAGTTCTGGTTGCCACCGCGTGTGTAGACCGGCTCGATGTACAGGAAGCCGCCTTCCAGCGGAACCGTCAGCAGGTTGCCGTACTCGATGTCCGAGTCGGTGCCCTTGAGGTTTCTCACGAACTCGGCGACGTCGTCGTTGCCGTTGAGCTCACTCTGTACCTGGCCCGGCCCCTTCACCGTGGAGGTGACCCGTAGCAGCCGCATCTCGCCGTAGTCCTTGCTGGCCGCGTCCGCGTTCACCGCCATGAAGGCGCCCAGGTTGGGCCGCCCTCTGGGAGTGAACGTGGTGGTCAGGGAGAACTGCTGCGCCTCCTGGCCCGGCATCTTCATGCTCAGGTAGTACGGCGGAACGGAGCCCGGCTCCTTGTTGGTCGGGTCGTCCGGCACCTGCCAGGCGTCACTTCCGCTGTAGAACTGCGCGGGGTCCTCGACGTGATAGCGGGTGAGGAGCTCGCGCTGGACCTTGAAGAGGTCCTGCGGATACCGCAGGTGGTCCATGAGCTCCTGCGGGATCTCACCGCGGGACTCGACCGTCCCCGGGAACGCCTTGCGCCAGGTCTTGAGGACCGGGTCCTTGGTGTCCCACTCGTAGAGCTTGACCTTGCCGTCGTACGCGTCGACGGTGGCCTTCACCGAGTTGCGGATGTAGTTGACCTGGTTCTGCTGGGCGACGACCGCGCGCTGGTTGGTGGTCAGCGAGTCGGCCGTGGTGTCGCCGAGCGTGGTCCGGGACGCGTACGGGTAGCCGTTGCTCGTGGTGTACGCGTCGACGATCCACTGGATCCGGCCGTCGACGACCGCCGGGTAGGCGTCGCCGTCGATGGTCAGCCACGGGGCGACCGCCTCGACGCGCTCCTTGGGCGTGCGGTTGTACAGGATCCGCGAACCATCACCGATGGCTCCCGAGTACATGATCTGCGGCTCGCTGAAGGAGACCGCGTACGCGGCACGGTTGAAGGTGTTGGAGAGACTGACCCCGCTGCCGCCCTTGTAGCTGGTGGTCTTCTCGCCGTCCTCCTCGTAGTCGAGCTCCTTCTGGGGCCCGCCGACGATGGAGTACTGCTCGGTCTTCTCGCCGTAGTAGATCCGCTGCTCGTACTTGCCGAACTCACCGGTGGAGGGCAGCCCCGACTCGGTGAAGTCCGGGGACCCCGTCGGGTTCGTCCCGGTGGTCGTGCCCCGGGCCGCGATGGCGCCGTACCCGTGGGTGTACGTGAAGTGGTCGTTGATCCAGTTCCGCTTGGGCAGGCCCTGGATGTTCAGCTCGCGCAGACCGATGACGGTGTCCTGCTCGTTGCCGTCCTTGTCCTTGTAGCGGTCGACGTCCAGCGTCTTGGGGAACTGGTAGTAGTTCCTCCGCTGCTGGAGCTGCTGGAAGGCCGGGGAGACGACGTTGGGGTCCATCACCCGGTAGCTGGCGGCCGTGTTGGCGGCCGCCCGCAGCTTGGTGTCGTCCTCCGTCGTCGCCTGGCCCTCGTAGTCGTCCACCTGGGCGTCGTCGATGTCGTACGCGTCGCGTGTGGCGTTGATGTTCTTCTGGATGAACTCGGCTTCCTTGGCCTGCTCATTCGGCTGGACCTGGAACTTCTGCACGATCGCCGGGTAGAGCCCGCCGATCAGGATCGCCGAGAGCACCATCAGGCCGAAGCCGATGACCGGGAGCTGCCAGGTGCGGCGCCACAGCGTCGCGAAGAACAGCACCGCGCAGATGGCCGCGATACAGAACAGGATGGTCTTCGCCGGGAGATAGGCGTTGGCGTCGACATACCGGAGGCCGGTCCAGTTGTCCGCGGCCTTGAAGTCACTGGACTTCACTGCCAGCCCGTACCGGTCGAGCCAGTACGCCACGGCCTTCAGGGAGACGAAGATGCCGAGCAGCACCGAGAGGTGGCCGGTGGCCGCCCCGGTGGCGCGGGCGCCGGGGCTGGTGATGCGCAGCCCGCCGTACAGATAGTGGGTCAGGGCGGCGGCGATCAGCGCGAGCACCGTCGCCGCGAAGCCGAAGCCCAGCAGGAAGCGGTACCACGGCAGGTCGAAGGCGTAGAAGGCGACGTCCAGCTGGAACTGGGGGTCCTTCTGTCCGAAGGCCACGCCGTTGACGTACATCAGCCACGTACGCCACTGGCCGGACGCGGAAGCTCCGGCGATCAGTCCGACGAGCGCCGTGACGGCGAGCAGCACCCACTTCTTGTAGGGGGCGATGCTCATGCGGTAGCGGTCCAGGCTCTGCTGCTCCAGCGACATCGCGCTCAGCGGCGGCCTGAGCCGGTGCGCGAGCCAGATGTTCACACCGATGGCGAGCGCCATCAGCAGTCCGAAGACGAGGAACAGCCCGATCTTGGTCCACAGGGTGGTGGTGAAGACGGATGAATACGCGACCGACCTGTACCAGAGCCAGTCCGTCCAGAACCCGGCGAACATGACGAAGGCCATGGCGAGAACCGCCAGGACGCCCAAAGTCATGAGCAGGGTACGGGCGCGCCGGGACGGGCGGCCGACTCTGATCCGTGGCCCGGTCGGGCCTCCGCCGCGGTCCGGCATCTGGAAAGCCAACGTGCGCACCTCGAAGTTCGCGGTCGTGTGAACAGGCCCAGCGATCCTAGAGCCCACCTATGCAACTTACTGAGGCTTTACCTAGTTCCCGTTCCCGGGGTGGAAGGAGGCAGGATATTGCCCATGCCCAACGTTTCCCCCGCAGGACCCCCGATGGCCGCGAGTCCGCTCACCGTCGCCGTCCTCGAAATCGACGCCTATGCCTCCAACCTCGGCTGGGACCAGCCCGCCCGGCTGTTCGCCCTGGTCGACACCGCACAGCTGCGGGTCCAGGAGCCCGGTCTCGCCGCGCAGCTGGGCCTTGCGGACCCCAGCTCGTCCGTCGCCGCGCTCACCCCGATCGAGCAGGACGAACTTCCCCCGGGCACCGCGCTCGACGACTTCCTCGGCACGATCGCCTGGCCCGACGCCGTGGTCGGCTGCGCCATGACGGTGGAGCGGCTGATGCTGCCGCCGTCCGCCGAGGCCTCCGTACCGGATGGTCTCAGCGACAAGCAGCTGACCCAGTGGGTGGCCAAGCACCCCGCCCGGCAGGAGGTGCGGATGACCGTGGCCGTGCTGCGGGACGGGGCCCGCGAGTCCGCCGTACGGCTGCGCGAGAAGGACTCCCCCACCGAGGTGCTGACCGGCTCCGGTCTTGTGCCCGGTCTCGCCGAGGCGCTCGCGGCGACGTTCGAGTCCTGACCAGGCCGCTGCCCGGGGCCGTCGTCGTACGGTTCCCGGGCGGCGCGGCCGTCAGCCGGTCGAGCAGCTCGGCAGGCCGGCGGTCTTCCCCGCGCGGATCTGCTCCAGCGACTTCGTGGCGTCCTCGATGGTCTTGACCCGCACCAGAGTGAGCCCATCGGGAGTGTCGGCCGCGGCCGACGCGCAGTTGTCGTCGGGCGTGAGGAAGTAGCGGGCGCCGGCGTTGCGGGCGCCGACCAGCTTCATGTTGATGCCGCCGATCGGGCCGACCCTGCCCGCGTCGTCGATGGTGCCGGTGCCCGCGACGAACTTGCCGCCGGTCAGATCGCCCGGGGTGAGCTTGTCGACGATGCCGAGGGAGAACATCAGACCGGCGCTCGGCCCGCCGACGTCCGCGAGCTTGATGTCGATCTCGAACGGGAACGTGTGGTCCGTCCCGGCCTTGATGCCGACGATCGCCCGGTCCTTCCCGCCCTCCTCGCTGCCGTCCTCGGCGGCGGGAGCCTTCGCGGTCCTGATGGTGATCTTCTCGCCGCCCTCGGGGACCCGGCGGGCCTTCTCCGCCGCGGCGGCCTCCTTGGCCGGAACGATGGTGAAGGTGACGTTCTCGCCCGGCCGGTGCTCGGTGACGAGCTCGGCCACGTCGTCGGGCTCCTTGACCGCCGTGCCGTCGACGGCCTTGATCACGTCGCCCGCGTGCAGCTTGCCCTCGGCGGGGCTGTCCTTGACCACCGTGGAGACCACGACCTGGGTGGAGACCGGGATGTCCAGCTCCTTCAGGGCGGCCACCTTGGCGCTCTCCTGGGACTGGCTGAACTCCTCGGCGTTCTCCTGGGTGGACTGCTCCTCGGTCTTGCCGTTCGGGTAGAGCGTGTCGTGCGGCACCACGATGCTGTCGTGGGCCAGCCAGCCGTAGACGGCCTCGGCGATGTTCATCCGGTATTCCGCCCCGGTGACACGGACCGTCGTCATGTTGAGGTGCCCGGAGGCCGGGTACGTCTTGCGACCGGAGATCTGCAGGACGGGCTCGCCCCGCGCGTCGCCCAGGGTGTTGACCGTCGGTCCGGGAGACATCTCCGCATACGGCACTTTGATCAGCACGCCTGCGCAGAGCAGCGCGATGAGAATGAAGGCGGAGGCGAGCATCGTCGCGGTGCGGCGTGGCATGGAACGACAGTACGGGAAGGGCCTGTCAGTGCACTGCCGGGGCCGGTCCGTACGAGGGGGCCGGAACGCGGCGGAAGTCGATCACGCGGCGTGCGGCGGCCTCAGAGTACCTCGGAACCGGAAGGGGATTTCTCCATCGCGTCACGGAACCTGGCGTAGCCGGCCAGTTCGGTGACGTCGCCGGTCGTGCGGTTGCGGGCTGCCCAACTCGCCCATATCGCACCCCCGACAGCAGCGAAAAGTGGTATCAACAGCCAAGCGAGTGCCGCCATCACGACCTCCCTACCCCATGAGCGACCGGATGCCCGATCAGCAGATTAACGATCCGGAAGTCCAACGCTCATGGCGGGGGTGCGGTTACGCAAATCGGGGCTGATGCGCCCCGGTCCCGTTTGCGCTCAGCAGGCTCCGACCCACTCCTCCGTACCGTCCGAGAAGCGCTGGTGCTTCCAGATCGGAACCTCGTGCTTGAGGTCGTCGATGAGCTTGCGGCAGGCCTCGAAGGCCTCGGCGCGGTGCGGGCAGGCGACGGCGACGACCACGGCCAGGTCGCCCACCTCCAGTTCACCCACTCGGTGGACGGCCGCCAGGGCACGGACCGGGAAGTCGGCGACGACCTTCTCCGCCACCCGGCGCATCTCGTCCTCGGCCGAGGGGTGACACGAATAGCCGAGCGCGCCGACGTCCTGCCCCGCGTCGTGGTTGCGCACGGTGCCGACGAAGAGGGCGATGCCCCCCGCCGCGTCGTCGCCGACGGCGCGGAAGACCTCGTCGAGGGAGAGCGGGGCGTCCCGGATCGCCAGCAGCCGGATGGGGTCCGCTGCCGCGTGCTCGCCGGGGTGGTCGTGGGTGGGTGCCATGCTCCCATCGTGCCGTACGGCTCCGACATCCCGGAATTGCCTGTTCTACCGGCGGCGGACCGGCCGGTTTGGAGCCTCCTACAGGGGCCTGCGGGCGCGGTGGGCGGTCAGATGCGGCGGCGGGCCTTGCGGGCGCGGCGCACCACGGCGGCGGCGCCGAGCAGGGCGACCGTGGCTCCGGCGGCTCCGGCGGCGGTGGCGTCCTTGCGGCCGAGGCGGCGGCCGGCGAGCGTGTGGCGGCCCTCGACCTCTTCGAGGAGGGCTCCGAGCACCTCCTCGTTCGTCCACTTCGGCCGCCATCCCACGTCGTGCAGCCGGCTGACGCTGACCACCCAGGGGTGCATCGTGTACGCCAGGTCGCCCGCCGGGGACGGAGTGAGACCGATCCGGTGCAGCCGGGCGGCGGCCCCGAGCGCGACGGCCGAGGGCAGCTCCATCCGGCGTACGCCGCTGAGCTCCTCGACCTCCTCCTGCTCCAGCCAGCCGTCGCAGCCGACCGCGAACTCGCCGTCGATCTTCTCCAGGGCGGCGTACTCCAGCGCCGTCACCAGGTCGTCGACGTGACAGAACTGCCAGGTGGGGCGCGATCCGGCGACGACCAGCAGACGCGGGGACTCGAAGTAGCGGGTCAGGGCGGTGTCCGTGCCGCCGACCAGGACGGTGGGGCGCACGACGGTGACGTTGAGCCCGGGGTGGGCGCGCGGGGCGCGGCGGCCGAGCCGCTCGATCTCCAGGAGGTCGCCAACGCCGGTGGCCTCGGCGGTGGCGCGCAGCTCGGCGTCCTCGGAGAGCGGCACGTCGTTGTCGGCGAGCGCCCCGTAGACCATCGCCGAGGTGCACAGCACGACCCGGTGGACCCCGACGGCGGCCGCGGCGGTGAGCACGGTCTGGGTTCCTCGTACGTTGTACGCGGTGCGGGCGGCGGGGTCGGTCTCCAGGTCGAGATCGACGGCCAGGTGCACGACGACGTCCGCGCCGCGCAGCTTCTCGGCGATGGCCGGATCCCGTACGTCCAGGATGTGCCAGGTCGCCTCGGAGACCTCTCCGCGGCGCTCGTCGATCGCGATGACCTGCTTGATCGCGTCGGATGCGGCGAGGTGGGCGGTCAGCAGTTCGCCGATGCCGGTCGCGGCGCCGGTGACCGCGACGACGGGGCCCCGGTTTCTGGGGGTCCTGGGGCGTTTCTTCTCGGGCGTGCTCTCGGGCGAGGGGTCGGTCAGGTTTCGCGCTGCGCGAACCTGCGGATCTGGGGAACTCACCGGGCGTCTCCAGCGGTTGTCTTCAGTACGTACCCGAATGACGCGTACGTACCAGGTGGCGTCCATCCTGCCGCAGGCCGGGAGTCGGCGGAGCACTGAGGCCCGAAGCGGGCGTGGTGTCTACGCTGGATGGTGATGTCGGGCAGTCGCCGTCGGTTCGAGCCGGCGGCCCTACGAGCCGAGGAAACCCGTGAGTGACACCCCATTCGGATTCGGCCTTCCGCCGGAGGAGCCGGAGAACGGCGACGAGGGCAAGAAGAAGGACCCCACCGAAGGTGGGCAGAGCGCGGGCGGGCCCGGAGGCCCGTTCGGATTCGGGCCGGGGGCGGGCGGGGACAACCCGTTCGCCGCAATGTTCGGCTCGATGAATCCGAACGACCTCGGCGCGGCCTTCCAGCAGCTCGGCCAGATGCTGAGCTACGAGGGCGGTCCCGTGAACTGGGACATGGCCAAGCAGATCGCCCGCCAGACGGTCTCGCAGGGCACTCCGGACGGCACCAAGGACGCCAGCGTCGGCCCGTCCGAGCGGACGGCGGTCGACGAGGCGCTGCGGCTGGCGGACCTCTGGCTGGACGGCGTGACGTCGATGCCGTCCGGTTCGGTCTCCACCGTGGCGTGGAGCCGTGCGGAGTGGGTCGAGGCCACGCTGCCGGCCTGGCAGCAGCTGGTCGACCCGGTGGCCGAGCGGGTGGGCCTGGCGATGGGCGATGTGCTGCCCGAGGAGATGCAGGCCATGGCGGGCCCGCTGATCGGCATGATGCGGTCGATGGGCGGCGCCATGTTCGGCCAGCAGATCGGGCAGGCCACCGGCGTGCTGGCCGGTGAGGTGGTCGGTTCCACGGACATCGGGCTGCCGCTGGGCCCGGCGGGCAAGGCCGCGCTGCTCCCGCTGAACGTGGCGCGGTTCGGCAAGGACCTCAGCGTGCCGCAGGACGAGGTGCGGCTGTATCTGGCCCTGCGCGAGGCCGCTCACCAGCGGCTCTTCGCCCATGTGCCGTGGCTGCGGTCGCATCTGTTCGGCGCCGTCGAGGCCTACGCCCGCGGTATCAAGGTCGACACCAGCAAGCTGGAGGACGTCGTCGGTCAGTTCGACCCCTCGCAGCCGGAGCAGTTGCAGGACGCCCTTCAGCAGGGCATGTTCCAGCCCGAGGACACGCCCGAGCAGAAGGCGTCCCTGGCCCGGCTGGAGACGGCTCTCGCGCTGGTGGAGGGGTGGGTGGACGCGGTGGTCCACGAGGCCTCGAAGTCCCGGCTGACCTCGTCCGACGCGCTGCGGGAGACGATGCGCAGGCGCCGCGCCTCCGGCGGGCCCGCCGAACAGACGTTCGCCACGCTCATCGGTCTCCAGCTGCGCCCGCGCCGGCTGCGGGACGCCTCGCGTCTGTGGGCCTCGCTCACCGACGCCCGGGGTCTGGAGGGCCGGGACGCGCTCTGGGCCCACCCGGACATGTTGCCGACCGCCCACGACCTGGACGACCCGGACGGCTTCGTGCACCACGAGCAGGCCGACTTCTCCGAACTGGACAAGATGCTCGGCGAGGCGGCGAAGGGCTCCGGCAAGCCGAAGGCTCCCGACGCCCCCGAGGCCGACGCCGACGGTGACACTGACGCCGACGATCAGGGCGAGGGCAAGGACGACGAGGACGGCAAGGGCGGCCCCGGCCGGTGAGCCTGCACGACGACGCCGTTCTCGTACTGAAGGGGTATGCCTCCGAGGGCCCGGACGGTGACCAGGCGCAGCTGCGTCGGGACTATCTGGATCACCTGGCACGCCACGACGACGGCATGTGGAAGGCGTGCGGGGCCGGGCATGTGACGGCCAGCGCCCTGGTGATCGATCCGGAGCGCGGCAAGGTGCTGCTGACGCTCCACCGCAAGCTGCGCAGGTGGCTCCAGATGGGCGGCCACTGCGAGCCCCAGGACGCCGCCCTGGAGGGGGCCGCGCTGCGGGAGGCCACGGAGGAGTCCGGCATCACGGGGCTCACCCTGCTGCCCGGCGGACCCGTCCGGCTGGACCGGCACCCGATCCCCTCTCCCTGCAACCAGCACCTCGACGTGCAGTACGCCGCGCTGGCCCCGGCCGGAGCGGCGGAGCGGATCAGCGAGGAGTCCCTGGAGCTGCGCTGGTTCGGCTACGAGGACGTGCCCGGAGTGGCCGACGCGTCCGTCGTACGGCTGCTGGAGGCGACGCGCGCCCGCCTGGAGCGGGCGGGCCGGTAGGGCGGATACGGGTAAGGGGCGGCCTCCCTGAGGCCGCCCCTTACCCGTAACCGTGTGCCGATCAGTTCCAGGCGTTGTTCTGGTTCTGGCCGTGAGCGCCTTGCTGGCCGACGCCGAACTGCGCGCGGGCACCCTGCCCGATCTGGGCGTTCTGCGGAGGCATGACCTCACTCGGCTGGACCAGGGCGAAGCCCTGGCCGAGGAAGCTCAGCTCCCAGCCCTCGCCGGTGTTGCCACGACGCCGGAAGACACCCGAGGAGTGCGTCTGGGCCTGCATCTGCACGCGCAGGGAGCTGGACCAGGCGACGATCGCGTCGGCGTCGGCGTTGACGTACTTCTCGGGCGTGACCTGCATCATCAGAGGCTGGCCCGAGGTCATGAGGGCGACCTTGCCCGAGCCGGAGATGTTCAGCTGGTACTTGCCGCTGCCGGAGATCCCGTACTGGCTGTCGACCGCGATGACCTCGGTGTGCAGCGCGGAGTCGAGCGCGAGGACATAGGAGCTGTCCACGGTCATTCCCTCGCGGTCGACGTCCACGACGTGGATGTACTGGGCGAGGTTGGCGAGGTAGACGGTGCCCTGGCCGGACACGCGCATCAGGTCAAGGCCCTCGCCGGTGCGCGCGCGGGCGTTCCGCTGGCCCTGCGACTGGTATTCGCCGTCGAAGTCCATCAGACCCTGGTAGGCGACCATCGCGCCCTTCCGGGCGAGGACGTCGTCGTGACCGGTCAGCGAGACCCGCAGGAGCTGCGGGTTCTGGACGGCGTACCGGTCCTGGGTCTGCTGCTCGGTGTGACTGAAAAGCGGACTCTGCATGATGTGTTCTCCCTCCCCGTCAGTTCCGGATCCGCAGGCGGTCCGTGCTGTCCTCGCTCGGCTGGACGACGACGACGCCCTGGCCGGAGAAGCCCATCTGATAGGCCTCGCCGCTGCCCCGGCCGATCAGCGAGCCGGCCTTGAAGCTCCGCTTGCCCTTCACCTTGAGGTTCGGGGACCAGGCGACGAGCGCGTCGGGGTCGACGTACGTCTCGTCCTCGCCGCGTCCGCAGTCGACGACGATCGGGGTGCCCCGGGAGGTGATGGCGACCCATCCGGTGCCCTGGACGACGACGTTCCACAGGCCCTGTCCGGCGAACTTGGCGAGCCCCTTGACCTTCTCGACGCCCCAGGTGAGGTGGGCGTCGAAGGCGAGGAGGTTGGTGCCGTTGACGGAGATGGAGTCGTTGTTGAGGTTGATGACGACCACGTCGGCGCCGTAGTCGGCGAGGTACAGCAGCCCGTCGCCGGAGCACTTCATGACGGGTGCGCCCTCGCCGGTGATCCACTGGGAGGCGATCTGCCGGACGGCGGGCGGGTTGGGCTCGTACTGGATGAAACCCTCGTACGCCACCATCGAGCCGGTGCGCGCGAAGAGGTCCTGTCCGGAGGCCATGGCGACCTTGAGCATGGTCTTGCCGTGGTTCTCCATACGGGCCGTGACAGGGGTCGGGGCGAAGCCCGCGAGTTGCTGGTTCATGACGGGCTCCCTCAGACCTCGTAGGGCTGGACGACGATGAAGTTGCCGGGGGCTCCCCGGAACTGGAGGTTCACGGTCTCGCCGCTGTGCCCCGGGTAGGCGTTGCGGCGCAGCCGGACCTGGCTGGAGACGATCACCTGGGAGGCGGCCGACCAGGCCACCACCGCGTTGCAGTCGGCGAACGTGGTGGGCGTGACCGGCAGGACGACCGGGGTGCCGTGGGTCTTGATGATCACGGTGCCGGTGCCCTGGAACTGCATGGTGAACAGGGCGCCGCCGGGGATGCCGTGCCCCTCGACCCGCCGGACCTCGTACTGGAGGGACTCGTCGAAGGCGAGGACGCTCTCGGCGGAGACGCAGATGGCGTCTCCCTGGAGCTCGATGGGGTGCAGGTGGGAGCCCTCCTCGGCGAGGAAGACCTGGCCGCGGCCGGTACAGCGCATCAGCTGCATCTCCTGGCCGGTGGCGTTGCCCACGGCACGGCCGACGAACCCGGCGCTCTTGTAGCCGAAGTCGACCTTGCCCTGATACATCACCATGCTGCCCTGGCGGGCCAGGACCCCGGATCCGCCCATGGTCAGGTCGACCCGCATGAGCTGCTGGTTCTGCGGGGTCCAGCGCTGCCCGGTCGCGGTCTCCTTGTACGGCTGCAGGGCCGCCTGGAGACCCGCGCCCGTGGCCGGGACCCCCTGGGGCACACCCTGCGGGACGCCCGGAGGCATGCCGCCGGGGGGCTGCTGACCGTACGGAGCCGGCGCGGGCTGCCCGTAGGGAGCCGGAGCCTGCTGGCCGTAGGGGGCGGGAGCCTGCTGGCCGAAGGGCGGGGCCGGCGGCGCGCCCTGGCCGGGGACCTGGCCGAACTGCGGCTGCTGGGGCTGGCCGTACGGGGACGGGGCCTGCGGTGCCGCGGGGGCGTGCGGGGCCTGGGGCGCCAGGGGCGCCGCGATCGTCGGCGCCGCGTGCATCGGCTGCTGCGGCGCGGGCGCGGACGGGGCGCCGAAGGACGGTGCGGGCTGCGGGGCCTGGGATGCGGGCGGGGCAGCCGGTGCACCGAAGGCCGGGGGCGCGGTGGCCTGGGCCGGCGGGGCGAAGCCCGGAGCGGCGGCCGGGGCGGGCGGCGCCTCTTCCTCGGCGACCTCGCCGCCGAAGTTCTTCAGGAGCGCGTCGAGACCGCCGTCGAAACCCTGGCCGACCGCGGCGAAACGCCAGACGTCCTTCAGATAGAAGTCGCCGAGCATCACGGCGCGTTCGGTGGTGAACTCCGAACCGGTGAAGGCGTACCTCACCACTTCCTCGCCGCCCGCGACGATCCGGATGTACCCCGGACCGATCTGGGACATCTGCCCGGAACCGTCGAGCGTCGCGGTGAAGGAGAGCTTGTGGATGGCTGCCGGAATGCGGTCGAGCGTGACGCGGAAGGACTCGGTGTCACCGGACTGCGCGCCGAGGAGCTGGATGGACTCCTCGGGCGATTTCGGCTGATTGAAGAAGATGAAGTACCGGTCGTCGGACAGTTGCTCGTTGGCGTCGAGGCCGAAGCAGCTGATGTCGAAAGTCAGCCCCGGGGCAGCGATCTGCACACCTACGTACAGATCCGTCCCTGGCGTGAGATCACTGATCTTGGCCTTGTGGCCTCGTTGGAATTCCCTGGCCATGCGTAACGACCGTCCCCCATCCCGAAGGTAAATGCGTCGCGTCAGGCTAACCGCAAACGACGGCATCGGACCAAGCCGGTACACACCCGGTACAGAATCGGCGAAAGCGTCACTCCTCGCGGGCGGCGGGCAGGTGGGGCAGCTGGTCGGCCGCCACCACGCCCTCCAGATACCCACGGGCGCGCTCGGTGCGCGGATACGCCTCCAGCAGCCGCCAGAACCTCGGGCCGTGTCCGGGAACGAGCAGGTGCGCGAGCTCGTGGACAAGCACGTAGTCGACTACGTACTCCGGCATGCCTTGCAGCCGGTGCGAGAGCCGGATGCTGCCCTCGGCAGGGGTGCACGAGCCCCAGCGGGTGTTCTGGTTGGTCACCCAGCGCACCGAGAGGGGCCTGGCGCGACCGTCGAAATACTGGGCCGACAGCCGGACGGCACGCTCCTCGAGCTCGGTGTCGCCCAGGACGCGCTTGCTCTCCTGGGCGGCGAGCTTGTCCAGCATCACACCCACCCAGCGCCGCTCCTCGGCCTCCGACATCCGGGCGGGGATGAGCACGATCGTGCGGTCGCCCTCCCGGTACGCGGAGACCGTCCTCCTGCGCCGGGTGCTCCTGCGGACCTCGACCGCGCTCGTCACCGAAGCGCGGGGCTGATGGGCTGCCGCGCTGCGCTGATGGCTTCCGGCGCTGCGCGCGGGGGTCTCCCCGGCGAAGCCGGACGACGGGTCGGCGGGCACGCCACGACGTTACCCGCTGTCCGTGGGGGAAGTCCCGCCCCGGGAACGGTTCGGCGGCGATCCACGCCACAGCTTGCACCATTTGAACGATTAAGGGCTTGAACGACTGATAACGGGTGCCTGTGGACAACTCCGCGCACGGTCCGTCGCGGGCCCGCATTCTGGCGGAAGTCCTGCGGAAAGAGCTCCGCGGATCATCCGGTCTGCGGGCACACCCGTGCCCGCGACACCGCTCGGGGGGAGAAGTCATGTATCCGATGCTGAAGCCCGCACTGCGTCGTGCCTGGCGCGGACGGAACACCGTGCGATTCGGTGTGACACCCGCCCATGCCGTGACACTCGGTCCGGTGGACATCGCCACCGGGAGCTTTCTGGAACTGCTCGACGGCACGCGCGGTCTGCCACTCCTGCACCAGGAGGCACGCGGGCTCGATCTGTCGGAACGTCACGTGGACGTTCTGCTGCGACGGTTGGCGGAGGCCGGCCTTCTCGATGATCCGCGGTCGGCCGGTCCGGGAGCCGATGCGCTGCGTCGGAGCGCCGATGTGATGGACCGCCAGCGTCCCGACGTGGCCTCGCTGTCGGTCGTTCGTCCCGAACCGGGCGGCGGACTGCGCCGGATGGCGTCCCGGCGGGCGATGCGGGTCCAAGTACGGGGAGCGGGCCGGGTCGGGGCGTCCATCGCGTCCGTGCTGTCCGGTGCGGGGGTCGGACAGGTGGACGTGCTCGACGGAGGCCGGGCCGAGCCCTGGGATGTGGCGCCCGCCGGGCTTCCCCCGGCTTCGGTGGGGGAACGGCGTGACGTGGCGGCCCGCCGGCTCGTCCGCCGGTCCGCACCCGGGCCCGCCCCCCGACGGCCGAGGACGGACGGGGCGGGGGCGGGCCGCCCGGGAGGAGACCCGGCAGAAGGCGGGGCAGGGGCCGAACCGGCGGGGAGCGCCGGACAGCCCGGTCTGTCCCTGATCGTCGTCGCACCCCGGGACGGCCTCGCGGTGTACGCACCCGTCGCGGACACGGCCGGCCCTTGGATCGCGTCGGGCACTCCTCATCTCTATGCGGGGGTGATCGAGGCCACAGGGGTGGTCGGGCCTCTCGTCCTGCCCGGGGGCACCGGCTGCGCGGGCTGCCTGGAACTGCACCGTGCGGACCGGGATCCGCAGTGGCCCCGGATGCTGGCGCAGTGGCGTTCCGGGCGGCGGGGTGCGGTGCCCGCCTGCGATCTGGCGCTCGCGACCGCGGTCGCCGGTCTCGCCGCGGCACATGCCCTGGCCTTTCTGGACGGGGAGCTCCCGGCCAGTACCGGAGCTCGCTGGGAGGCTGCGCTGCCGTTGCTGGACTGGCGTTCCGAGCCGATCGGCCCGCACGCGGACTGTTCCTGCGGGGCGGCCGGGGGCGCTCGGGGGTGTCGGACGCCGCCCGGAGGGGATCGGGCCTCGGACGGGATTCGGGCGCAGGACACAATGGCCGGGTGACCGCCGTCGCCGGAGAGACACCGGAGGCCCGAGCGGCACGGCAATCTGGGAACTGGAGGGGCACATGTCTGATCTTCCCCGGAAGGCGGTTACGCGTACGGCCAAGCTGGCCGCGCTTCCGCTCGGCTTCGCCGGCCGTGCCACCTGGGGTCTGGGCAAGCGGATCGGCGGAAGGTCCGCCGAGCTGGTCGCCCGTGAGGTGCAGCAGCGCACGGCGGACCAACTGTTCAAGACCCTGGGCGAGCTGAAGGGCGGGGCCATGAAGCTGGGCCAGGCCCTCTCCGTCTTCGAGTCGGCCCTGCCCGAAGAGATCGCCGGCCCCTACCGGGCCGCGCTGACCAAACTGCAGGAGGCCGCGCCGCCGCTGCCCGCGCGCACGGTCCACGGGGTTCTCGCCGAACGGATCGGCGAGGACTGGCGGCAGTGCTTCCTGGAGTTCGAGGACACACCGGCGGCCGCCGCCTCGATCGGTCAGGTGCACCGGGCCGTGTGGCACGACGGCCGCGAGGTCGCCGTGAAGGTGCAGTATCCGGGCGCGGGCGAGGCGTTGCTGTCCGACCTGACCCAGCTCAGCCGGTTCGCCCGGCTGCTTGGCCCGCTGGTCCCGGGGATGGACATCAAGCCGGTGATCAAGGAACTGCGCGACCGGGTCGAGGAGGAGCTGGACTACGAGCTGGAGGCGCAGGCGCAGCGGGAGCACGCGGCGGAGTTCGCGGACGACCCCGATGTGGTGGTCCCCCAGGTGGTGCACCAGTCCGACCAGGTGCTGGTGACGGAGTGGATCGACGGGATCCCGCTGTCCGAGGTCATCGCGGAGGGTACGGCGGAGCAGCGGGACCGTGCGGGGCAGCTGCTGGCCCGCTTCCTCTTCTCCGGTCCGGCGCGCACCGGCCTGCTGCACGGCGACCCGCATCCGGGCAACTTCCGCCTGCTGCCGGAGGAGGAAGACGGCTCGGCCGGCTCGTGGCGGCTGGGGGTGCTGGACTTCGGCACGGTCGACCGGCTTCCGGGCGGGCTCCCGCGGAACATCGGGGAGTCCCTGCGGCTGACGCTGGAGGGCGATGGGGCCGCGGTGTACGGGCTGCTGCGCGAGGACGGCTTCGTGAAGGAGTCGATCGACCTGGACCCGGACGCGGTGCTCGACTATCTGCTCCCGATCATCGAGCCCACGCGGGTGGAGGAGTTCACCTTCAGCCGGGGCTGGATCCGTGAGCAGGCGGCCCGGATCGCCGATCCGCGCTCCCCCGCCCATCAGCTCGGCCGGCAGCTGAATCTGCCCCCGTCCTACGTCCTGATACACCGGGTGACGCTCAGCACGATCGGGGTGCTGTGCCAACTGGGCGCGACGGTCCGGCTGCGCGACGAGCTCGAAGCTTGGCTGCCGGGATTCCTGGTGGAGGACCCGGAGGCGGACGAACCGGAGGCCGACGACAGGGCGGTGGAGGGCCCGGCGGCGGAGTACGCCGAGGAGGAGGGCGAGACCGTCCAGGCGTAGTGAGGGCCCGTGGTCTCCCGCCTCCGACGCCCGGGGCCGGGTGGGCGGTCACCACCAGAGCGAGTCGAGGCGGCTCTCGATCGCGCGGATGTGGAGGCGGGCGCAGCCCTCGCAGAAGTGGAGACGGCGTCCGTCCTCCACGGAGCTGAGCCACGTCACCGGGGCGGTTCCGCCTTCGACGGCGGTGCCGCAGCGGGCGCACACCACGCTTCCCGCGACGGGCTGTTCGGGGGGATCGTTCTCCTCGTCCACCTCCTGACGATATCCCTGCGACCGGACGGGCGACGGCACAACGCACCGCGGGGCCGCCCGTGTCCGGACGGCCCCGCGGTGGGGTAATGGCTGCACGGTCAGTGCATGACCGCCATGGCCAGCGCGCGGCGGGCGCGCAGCGAGGCGCGCTCCGCTCGGCGCTGCATGCGGCGGGCGCTGATCAGGCGGGCCGACTGGCGGTCCTCCTGGGCCTCCCGCAGGCGGTCGTGCATATGCGCACGAGCCAGGGCTTCTGGGATGAGTTGCATCTCGCGGGTCCTGTTCTGACGCGAGTCGTTCGCGCCGATGATGGTGACGTCAGGGGTGGCGGAGCCGACGGGCTCCTTCGTGGGGGTGATCATTGGTGCCTGATTCCGGGGGTCATGAGTCTGAGGACGGTCGATCGTTCCGAGGCGCAGCCTGGATGTGGGGGCGGGGACCCCACAGGTGGCGGTCACGCCGCGACCGGGTTCTTGCGCGGACGGCCACGCGGACGCTTGCGGGCCACGACGACGCCCTGGACGAAGAGCTCGCCGCCCCAGACACCCCACGGCTCGCGGCGGTCCTTCGCCCCGGCGAGGCAGGCCTCGACGAGCGGGCAGGTGCGGCAGAGGGACTTGGCGTACTCGACGTCGGCGGGCGACTCGGCGAAGAAGACCTCCGGGTCGTAGGAACGGCAGGGAACGGGCACGCCGAGGTTCTCGATGGCGTCGTCGAGCGCGGTGAGCGTGGTGAGCGGGGTCAAGGTGGAGTCCTCCGTGGAGCCGGGCGGCGAGATCGGGGTGGAAAGCGGTACTGACGGGGCGTGCGTTTCGATGTGCACGGTGGGTGGTGTCCTCGTCTGGTCGTGCCGGCCTGTTGGCCGGTTGGCGGCTACTGGTACCAAGTCCTGCTTGTCCCGAGGCTCCTTCGTTCCGTCTCGTCCGTTCGGACAAAACAAAAGGGCCGCGGATCCCGAGTGGGGTTCCGCGGCCCTGAAGGCGCCGGCCTGATGCTGGATCAGGCTGGATCACTCCAGGGTTCAGGCCCACGGATGGCCCACTTCGTGTGGTTCTGGTGCTGCGTCTGCGTCTTGGCTCCGGCACCGGCTGCCGCAAAGGCATAGGCCTGAGCCTTTGCCGCCTTCGCTACTGCTGCCGCCGGTGCCTCGATCGGTCGCTCATTGCGCTCCCGCATCACGGGGAGGCTCGCCAGGGACAGCGGACGGACGGCGGAGACGCCGGACAGACCGGTGGCGCGAAGCGAAGCAACCGAGGAGCGGGTGAGGCCGAGCGAGCAGGCGGAGACGACCGAGAGATCGGTCATTTTCTGGGTTTCGATGATGCTGATCACTTCAATCGCCTCCTCTCGGCGTCTCAGGGGGACCGGCCGGGACCGGTCCTGCGTATTCGGATAAGTACAGCACGGAATCAGGGCTTCAGAGAAGTCGCTGTTCCCGTGGTTAAGAACCTATGGTGACGACTGGTGCGGGCGCAAACTATTTTCTGGATGAGTTTTTCTCATGTCTCGTCGGCGCCCTCCCCGGACTCCTCATCAAACGCCTCACCTGCGCAGATGGCAAGAACCTCGGCGCCGAAGCGGCTCAGCTTCCGGTTGCCGACGCCGGCGATGACGACCAGCTCGCCCGCGGTGGACGGCACGGCCTCGGCGATCGCCATGAGGGTCTTCTCGGTGAACACGCAGAAGTCCGGCTGGCCCAGCAGGGCCGCCTGGGCGGCCCGCCAGTCGAGCAGCCGCCCGTACAGCGCCTCGTCCATGTCCGAGGGGCACTCCTCGCAGCGCATCAGCTTCATCTCGCCGGCGTCGGTGAGCGTCCGTCCGCAGACCCGGCAGCGCACCGGCCCCCGGTGCTTCCGCTCGACCGCCGGAGTCCTGCTCGCCGCCGCGGTCCGGCCGGTGCCCCGGTCGATCCCACCGCCGCCGCCGGCTCCGCCCCGTGCGCCCGAGGCCGCCGAGCCCGGCCGCAGCCCGTTCAGGAAGCGGGTCGGCCGTCGGCTCGCCCGGCCGCCCGGTGACCGGGACAGCGCCCAGGAGAGCGAGAGGTGGACGCGGGCGCGGGTGATCCCGACGTACATCAGGCGCCGCTCCTCCTCGACCTGCTCGTCGGTCTTGGCGTAGGCGATCGGCATCATGCCCTCGGTCAGGCCGACCAGGAACACGGCGTCCCACTCCAGGCCCTTCGCCGAGTGCAGCGACGCCAGGGTCACCCCCTGGACCGTCGGGGCGTGCTGGGCGGCCGCCCGCTCGTCCAGCTCGCGGACCAGGTCGGTCAGGGTCGCCCCGGGCCTCGCCGTCTCGAAGTCCTCCGCGAGGCGCACCAGCGCGGCCAGCGACTCCCAGCGGTCGCGCACGGCCCCCGACCCGGCGGGCGGACGGCTGGTCCAGCCCTTGGTGGAGAGCACCGCCCGCACCTGGGACGGCAGCCCCTCCGCTCCGTCGAGCAGGGAGTCGTTGCCCCCGGCGCGAGCCGCGCCGCGCAGGGCGGTGCCCGCCTCGCGGACCTCGGCCCGCTCGAAGAACCGCTCAGCGCCGCGCAGCTGGTAGGGCACCCCGGCGTCCGCGAGGGCCTGCTCGTAGACCTCGGACTGGGAGTTGACCCGGTAGAGCACGGCGATCTCACCGGCCGGCACGCCCGCGGCGATGAGGTCGCGGATGCGCCGGGCGGTGCCCTCGGCCTCGGTGGGCTCGTCCGGATACTCCGCGTAGGCGGGCTCGGGGCCCTTGTCGCGCTGCGAGACCAGCTCCAGCCGGTGGTCGGCGGCCTTGCCGTGGGCCTGGCTCAGCAGACCGTTGGCGAGGTGGACGACCTGGGGGGTGGAGCGGTAGTCGCGCACCAGCTTGACCACGGTCGCCCCGGGGTGGCGGGTGCGGAAGTTCAGCAGGTGGTCGGGGGTGGCCCCGGTGAAGGAGTAGATCGTCTGGCTGGCGTCGCCGACGACGCAGAGGTCCTCGCGGTCGCCGACCCAGAGGTCGAGCAGCCGCTGCTGGAGCGGGCTCACGTCCTGGTACTCGTCGACGACGAAGTGCTGGTACTGGCCGCGCACGTGCTCCGCGATATCGCTGCGGTCCTGGAGGATGCCGACGGTGAGCAGCAGCACGTCCTCGAAGTCGATCACCGAGCGGTCGCGCTTGAGCTGCTCGTACAGGGAGTAGATCTGGGACAGGACCGCCGGATCGCGGGGGGCGTCGCGCTGGGTCTTGGCGACCGCCGCCGGATAGTCGGCGGGGACGGTCTGGGTGACCTTGGCCCACTCGATCTCGCTGGTGACGTCCCGCAGCTCGTTGCGGTCGAGGCGGAGCTCGCAGCGGGCGGCGGCCTCGGCGACCAGCTGCACCTTGCGCTCCAGCAGCCGGGGCAGCTCGCCACCGACTGCTTTCGGCCAGAAATACTGGAGCTGGCGGAGCGCGGCGGAGTGGAAGGTCCGCGCCTGGACGCCGGTCGCGCCGAGCTGCCGGAGGCGGCCGCGCATCTCTCCGGCGGCCCGGTTGGTGAAGGTGACGGCGAGCACGGTGGCCGGCTGGAGGATGCCCGCCCGCACCCCGTACGCGATGCGGTGGGTGATCGCGCGGGTCTTGCCCGTACCCGCTCCGGCCAGCACACACACCGGTCCGTGCAGGGCCAGGGCCACCTCGCGCTGCTCGGGGTCGAGCCCGTCGAGCACGGCGTCCGGGGTCTCGGGAACCTGGGGGAAGAGGGTGGAGTGCGTTGCTGCTGTCACCCCGCCATGCTGCCAGGTCCCACGGGGCGGATGCGGCGGTTGTCCACAGGGGTGAGGTATTCGTCGTACTGATGCGGCACCCGCCGCCCCGCTCGTCGTCCGGCCCGGAGCGCCTGGGCGGTGGCGGGAATGCCCGCCGCGTCCCGTACGTTCTTGACCGATGCGGAAACGCTGCGGAAAGCCGCCGGACCGCGAGTGACGCTGCCGGCCGCGCAGCGGACGGACGAGACGAAGGAGCGCCAGCGACATGGCGGGCACTGTGACGATGTACAGCACCACCTGGTGCGGCTACTGCCGTCGGCTGAAGAGCCAGATGGACCGCGAGGGCATCGCGTACAACGAGGTCAACATCGAGCACGACCCGGAGTCGGCGGCGTTCGTCGAGAAGGCCAATGGCGGAAACCAGACGGTCCCGACGCTGCTGATCGTGGCTCCCTCGGGCACCGAGTCGGTCATGACGAACCCGTCGCTCGCCCAGGTGAAGCAGGCGCTCGCGGCCTGATCCGCCGAGGGAACGACTGCCCGTCGCGCGGACCACTGCCCCCGGCACCGCCGGGGGCAGTGGTGTGTCCGGGGCCGGTGCTCAGCCGGTCCGCTTCACGCCGCCCGGCCTCGGGAGCGGCTTGCCGTACCAGAGTTCGATGAGACGGGCCGCGATCGAGATTCCGAACGGGGGCATGACCTCGCCGGACTCGAAGGCGGCGGTGAGGTCCTCGCGGGAGAACCAGCGGGCCTCCTCGATCTCCTCGCCGTCGACGGTGATCTCGAAGGAGCTCGCCCGCGCCATGAAGCCGAGCATCAGGCTGGAGGGGAACGGCCAGGGCTGGCTGGCGATGTACTCGACCTCGCCGACGGTGATCCCGGCCTCCTCGTAGACCTCCCGGGCCACGGACTGCTCGATCGACTCCCCGGGCTCGACGAACCCGGCGAGCGTGGAGAAGCGGCCCTCGGGCCAGTGCACCTGGCGGCCCAGCAGGGCCCGGTCCTGGTCGTCGGTGACCAGCATGATGACGGCCGGGTCGGTACGCGGGTAGTGCTCGGCGCCGCAGGCCTGGCAGCGGCGGATGTGGCCGGCCGCCGCGATGACGGTGCGCTCGCCGCAGCGGGAGCAGAAGCGGTGCAGCCGCTGCCAGTTCTCCAGGGCGACGGCGTGCACCATCAGGCCCGCGTCGCGGGGGCCGAGCAGCAGTCCGGCCTCGCGCAGTCCGGCCGGGCGGGCCGACTGGTCCATGCGGCCGGGCAGCGAGTCCTTCTGGAGCGCGAAGTAGCTGACGCCCTCCTCGTCGGTGCCGAGGAAGTACCGGTGGGTCTCGGTGACCGGGGCCTCGAAGGCCTGGGTCATCACGATCTCGGTGCCCCCCTCGGGGGTGTCGTCGATCAGCACCTGCCCGCCGGAGACGACGAAGACGCGGGTCGTCGGGTGGCTCCACGCCACGGCCAGCCAGGCCTCGTCGAGGCGGTGGTGGGCCGCGCGGTCGATGCCGCTCGGCGCGGTGAGGCCGATCGGGCGGTCTGCGGTGGCGTTGTCGAAGGTGCTCACAGGTGCTTCCTACTCCCCCTGGGCGGAACGGGTGTGCAGAGGTACGTGGAGGTGTGCAGAGGATTCAGCGGAGTTCCGGGCATTCATCGGAGCGCTGTGGCCAGCTCGCCCCACAGGTACGCGGTCGTCTCCACGCCCTTGAACAGAAGGTCGAGTTCGACCTTCTCGTCGGGGGCGTGCCAGCCGTCAGAGGGTACGGAGATGCCGAGGAACAGGACAGGGGCGCCGAGCACGTCCCGGAGGTCGGCGGCGGGACCGGAGCCTCCTTCGCGGGTGAAGAGGATCTTCTTCCCGAAGGCCCGGCCCATCGCGCGGGCCACCGCCTGGAGGGCGGGGTGGTCCAGCGGGGTCAGACAGGGACGGGTGGCGGGCTGGAAGGTGATCCGGTGCCGGACGCCCGCCGGAACGCGGGACTCCACCCAGCCGCGGACGGTCTGCTGGACGCGGTCGGGGTCCTGGCCGTCGACCAGCCGGAAGCTGATCTTCACCAGGGCGGCGGAGGGGATGATCGTCTTGCTGCCGGCACCCTGGTAGCCGCCGCCGATGCCGTTGACCTCGGCGGTGGGGCGGGCCCAGACGCGCTCCAGCGTGGAGTACCCGGCCTCGCCGGAGGCCGCCCGCGACTTCGCGGTGCGCAGCCAGGTCGCCTCGTCGAACGGCAGCTCGGCGAAGAGGGCCCGCTCGGTGTCGGTGAGGTCGGCGACCCCGTCGTAGAACCCGGGGATCGCGACCCTGCCGTCCTCGTCGTGGAGGGCGGCGACCAGGCGGGCGATCTCGGTGGCGGGGTTGGGGACGGCTCCCCCGAACGATCCGGAGTGGATGTCCTGGGTGGGGCCGTGCAGCTCGATCTCGCACTCGGCGAGGCCCCGCATGCCGGTGCAGACGGTGGGGGTGTCCTCGTCCCACATGCCGGTGTCCGAGACGATCACCGCGTCGGCGGCGAGGCGGTCCGCGTACTGCTCGGCCAGGGCGCGGAAGTTCGGGGAACCCGACTCCTCCTCGCCCTCGATCAGCAGCTTGAGGTGGACGGCCGGGGCGGTGCGGCCGGTGGCGGCGAGGTGGGCGCGGACCCCGAGGGTGTGGAAGAACACCTGGCCCTTGTCGTCGGCGGCGCCGCGTCCATACATCCGGCCGTCCCGGATCACCGGCTCGAACGGATCGCTCGCCCAGCCGTCCTCACGGGCGGCGGGCTGCACGTCGTGGTGGCCGTAGACGAGAACGGTCGGAGCGTCCGGGGTCTCGCCGGGCCACTCCGCGAAGACCGCGGGGGCGCCGGGGGTCTCCCAGATCTCGGTGACCGGGAAGCCGGTCTCCTTGAGCTTGGCGCTCAGCCACTCGGCACTGCGCCGTACGTCCCCGTCGTGCTCCGGCTGCGCGGATACGGACGGGATGCGCAGCCACTCCGCGAGGTCGTCGAGGAAGGCTGCGCGGTGCTGTTCGGTGTACGTACGGACGGCGCTGTCCGGGGTCTCGCTCATGCTCTTGAGCCTATCCGTCCTCGGGGGCGGGCTCGTCCAGCAGGATCCGCTCCAGCTCGGCCCGGCCCGGGAGCCCCCGCGGATGGACGGTCTCCCCGCTGCGTACGTAGAGGAAGGTGGCGGTGACCGCGGTGAGCGGCAGCTCGTGCAGCTCGGCCCAGGCCAGCCGGTAGACGGCGAGCTGGAGGGGATCGGCGGTGCGGTGGCGGGTGGTCTTCCAGTCGACGATCTCGTAGGTGTCGCCGGTGCGGTAGACGGCGTCGATACGGCCCCGGATGACGCGGCCCGCCAGCGTGATCTGGAACGGCGTCTCCACGCGGTACGGCGTGCGCCGGGCGTACGCGGTGCGCTCGAACGCCTCCTTCAGCTCGGCGAGGTCCCGCTCGTCGGCGATCTCCGCGTCGCTCTCGTCGCCCCCGGGCAGCTCGTCGGGGCCGAGCAGGGGCAGCGGCAGTTCCTCGTACCGCGACTCCACCCAGGCGTGGAAGCGCGTGCCCCGGCGGGCGGCGGGCTGCGGCGGGCGGGGCATCGGCCGGGCCAGCTCCTGGGCGAAGGCGTCGGGGTCCTCGGCGAGCCGCAGCAACTGGGTGGCGGAGAGCGAGGCGGGCACGATGACCTCGCGCACGGTGGCGCGGGCGCGGCGCAGTTCGCCGGCCAGGGATTCCAGGTCCCGGTCCCAGGAGGCGAGGGTGCGGGCCTCCTCGGGGGTGAGCCGTTCGGGGGGACCGGCCTCCTCGGGGTGGCGGGCGGCCGGGATGTGCGGGGCCGGGTGCGGGGGGCCAGGGGGGCCCGGGGGGCGTTCGGTCGGGAGCTCGTCCCAGTCCCACTCCCCGTCGATCGGCGCCTCGTCGGGCTCGACGTCGACGGGCTCGTCGGGCTCGACGGGCTCGTCCTCGTCAGGCGCCCCGCCCGCGTACGCCACTGCCCCGCCCGCGTACGCCGGTGCCGGCTCGTCGCCGTGGACGGCCAGGCGTTCCAGGTGGGCCAGCACCGTGTCCCGGGCGGTGCGGCGGCGGGCGAGGGCGGCGGTGTCGAGCGGGAGGGGCCAGGCCTGGTCGGTGTCGGGCACCGCGAGGGCCGGGTTCTCCTCGTCCTCGGCGGGCTCGTCCGCCCAGGCCTCGATCTCGCCGTGGCCCGCGGCGCAGTGCTCGTACAGCGCGTCGAGGAAGGCGGACGGGCCGCGCGTCCTCTTCTGGGACGGGCCCCACCAGTGGCCGGAGCCGAGGAGCAGGGAGCGGGGGCGGGTGAAGGTGACATACCCGAGGCGCAGTTCCTCCGTGTGCTGGTGCTCCTTCATCTCCTCCTTGAACGCCTTCAGGCTCTTGGCGTCGAGACCGGCGGCGGTCTCCAGGGCGGGGAGGGTCGCCGCGTCACCGCGCAGGGCGTGCGGGAGCACCTTGGCCTGGGCGGTCCACGCGTCCCGGGACCGGCCGCTGGGGAACTGGCCCGTGACCAGTCCGGGCACGGCGACGACGTCCCACTCCAGGCCCTTGGACTTGTGGGCGGTGAGGACCTTGACGGTGTTCTCCCCGCCGGGCAGAGCGTTGTCGAGGCCCTTCTCGTACTGCGCGGCGGTGCGCAGGAAGCCGAGAAAGGCGAGAAGGGTGGCCTCGCCGTCGAGGGAGGCGAACCGGGCCGCCGTGTCCAGGAAGTTGGCGAGGGTCTCCCGGCGGCGGGCGGCCAGCGCCTGCGGGGACGCGGACAGTTCCACTTCGAGGCCGGTGGTGGCCAGGACGCGGTGCAGGACGTCCATCAGGGGGTCGGCGAGCGAGCGCCGCAGGTCGCGCAGCTCCCGGGCGAGGCGGGCGAAGCGGATCCGGGCCTCGGCGGAGAACGGCAGTCCGTCGTCCGCCGTGTCCCCCGCGACGAGGAAGGTGTCCAGGGCGTCCGCGAGCGATATCACCTCGGCCGGGTCGGTGCCCTCGACGGCGTCCGCGAGCCGCTGGTCCGCGTCGGCGTCGTCCGCGTGGCCGGCCCGGTGCACGAGGAGGCGGGCGCGGCGGCCGAGGAGCGCGAGGTCACGGGGGCCGATGCGCCAGCGCGGTCCGGTGAGGAGGCGGACCAGGGAGGCGTTGGCCCCGGGGTCCTGGAGGACCTCGCAGACGGCGACCAGGTCGGCCACCTCGGGCAGGTGCAGCAGTCCGGCGAGGCCGACGACCTCGACCGGGATGTCCCGGGCGACCAGGGCGGCCTGGATCTGGGGGAAGTCCCCGGCGGTGCGGCACAGGACGGCGATCTCACCGGGCGGGGTGCCGGTGCGCACGAGGTGGGCGAGGGAGTCGGCGAGCCAGTCGATCTCCTCGGTGTGGGTGTTCAGCAGGGCGCAGCGGACCATGCCGTCCCGCTCGGCCCCCGGGGCGGGGCGCAGCGCCTCGACGCCCTCGTGCATCGCGCGCAGCGGCTCGGCGAGGCTGTTGGCGAGCTGGAGGAGGCGGCCGCCGCTCCGGCGGTTCTCGCTGAGGCTGTAGCGGGTGGCGGGGGCTCCGTCGGCGTGCGGGAAGTGCTCGGGGAAGTCGTCGAGGTTGGCGACGGACGCGCCGCGCCAGCCGTAGATCGCCTGGCAGGGGTCGCCCACCGCGGTCACCGCGTGACCGGCCGCTCCCGACGGTCCGCCGGCTCCGAACAGTGCGGCGAGCAGCAGCCGCTGGGCGACCGACGTGTCCTGGTACTCGTCGAGGAGGACGACCCGGAACTCCTCGCGCAGGATCTCCCCGACCTCGGGCCGGGTCAGGGCCAGCTCGGCGGAGAGGGCGATCTGGTCGCCGAAGTCCAGCAGGTCCCGGCTGCGCTTGGCGGCCCGGTAGCGCTCGGTGAGGCCGAGGAGCGAGCGGCGGGCCTCGGCGGTCTCGGGGATCTTGCGCAGGTCGGCGTTGCTGAGTCTCGTGTGCTCCAGGGCGCTCAGCAGCTCGGTGTCGTACGTGTGCAGCGCGCCGGGGCGTACGAGGTGTTCGGACAGCTCCCCGTCGAGCGCCAGGAGATCGCTGACCAGGGTGGGGAAGGACCGGGTGAGCGCGGGATACGGGCCCGGGGCCTCGCGCAGCACCTTCGCCGCGAGCTGGTAGCGGGTGGCGTCGGCGAGGAGGCGGGTGGTCGGCTCGAGGCCGATGCGCAGGCCGTGCTCGGTGAGGAGGCGGCCGGCGAAGGCGTGGTAGGTGGAGATGGTGGGCTCGCCCGGGGGATGGTCCGGGTCGATGACGTCCGGGTCGGTGACCCCGGCGGCGATCAGCGCCTTGCGGACGCGCTCGGCCAGCTCGCCCGCCGCCTTGTTGGTGAAGGTGAGGCCGAGGACCTGCTCGGGCGCGACCTGGCCGGTGCCGACGAGCCAGACCACCCGGGCGGCCATCACCGTGGTCTTGCCCGACCCGGCTCCGGCCACGATCACCTGCGGGGCGGGCGGCGCGGTGATGCAGGCCGTCTGCTCCGGGGTGAAGGGGATCCCGAGGAGCTCCTTGAGCTGCTCGGGATCGGTGATGCGTGGGGACACCTGAGCAACGGTAGCCGGACCCGCTGACAACCCGGTACGAACCGGATGTCCGGTCGACTAGTCGACCACCTGCCGCCCCTCCGGCTGCGCGCTGCACGAGGCGCGGAAGGTGCAGTGGGTGCAGTGGGTGCCCGTGGTGGGCGTGAAGCGTTCGTCCAGGACCTTTCCGGCGGCCGTGGCGAGCAGGTCGGAGACCCACTCCCCGGCCAGCGGTTCCTGCGCCTGGATCTTGGGGAAGGCGTCGCCGCCCTCCTTCTTCGGGGCCGGCTGGCGGAGCTGGACCAGCTCCGCGCCGCCCGGCTCGGGCCGCCGGCCGTCGAAGACCTCGTCCACGGCGCCCTCGCGGACGGCGAGCTGGTAGACGGCGAGCTGGGGGTGGGCGGCGACCTCGTCCTTGGTGGGCGCGCCCTTGCCGGTCTTGAAGTCGACGACGTACGCGCGGCCCTCGGCGTCCTGTTCGACCCGGTCCATGGAGCCTCGGATGCGGACGGCGTACTCGCCCGCCTCCAGGGTCACGTCGAAGTCGTGCTCGCTCGCGGTGGGTGTGCGGCCGCCCCGGTCCAGGACGTGCCACTGGAGGAAGCGCTCCAGGGCGGCGCGGGCGTGGTCCTTCTCCTGCTCGGACTTCCAGGGGGCGTCGAAGACGAGACCGTTCCACACGGAGTCCAGGCGTTCCATGAGGACGTCCAGGTCGGCGGGCGTACGGCTGGAGGCGACCTCGTCGGCGAGTACGTGGACGACGTTGCCGAATCCCTGGGCGGCGGTGGCCGGGGCGTCGGCCTTCACCTCGCGCCCCAGGAACCACTGGAGGGCACAGGTGTTGGCGAGCTGGTCCAGCGCGCTGCCGGAGAGGGTGACGGGCTGGTCGCGGTCGCGCAGCGGGACGGCGGAGCGGGTCGGCTCCTCCAGACCCCACCACCGGTAGGGGTGGGCCGCGGGCACCAGTGGCTGCCCCTCGTCGTCGGTGAGCGCGGCGAGCCGGGCGAGGCGGTGGGCGGCGGCTTCGCGCAGGGTGTCGGAGGCGGCCGGGTCGACCGTGGTGGCGCGCAGTTCGGCGACGAGCGCGGCGACGGCGAGGGGGCGGCGCGGGCGGCCGGTGACGTCGCGGGGTTCGACGCCCAGCTCGGTCAGGAAGCGGGAGGGCTGGTCGCCGTCGTCGGCGGGGGCCTTCACCGCGGTGACGATCAGGCGCTCGCGGGCGCGGGTGGCGGCGACGTAGAAGAGCCGGCGCTCCTCGGCGAGGAGGGCCCCGGGCGTGAGGGGTTCGGCGAGTCCGTCACGGCCGATCCGGTCCGCCTCCAGGAGGGAGCCCCGGCGGCGCAGATCGGGCCAGACCCCCTCCTGGACCCCGGCGACGACGACGAGCCGCCACTGGAGTCCCTTGGAGCGGTGGGCGGTCATCAGGCGTACGGCGTCGGGGCGGGCGGTCCGCCGGGAGAGGGTGTCGGCGGCGATGTCCTGGGCGTCGACCTCTTCGAGGAAGTTGAGGGCCCCGCGCCCGCCGGTGCGCTCCTCGGCGCGGGCGGCCGTGTCGAACAGGGCGCACACCGCGTCGAGATCGCGGTCGGCGTTGCGCCCGCCCGCCCCGCCGCGCAGCGCGGCCCGCTCCAGCCGTCCCGGCCAGGGGGTGCCGTTCCACAGGGTCCACAGGGCCTCTTCGGCGGTGCCGCCGCCTTCGAGGAGCTCGCGGGCCTTGCGCAGGAGCGCGCCGAGGCGCTGCGCGCCGTGGGCGTACGCGGGGTCGTGCGTGACCAGCCGCTCGGGCTCGGCGAGGGCGCGGGCCAGCAGTTCGTCGGAGGGAGCGGGGACCCGGATTCCGGCGGCGCGCTCCTCGTCGCGCAGGGCCCGGCCGAGGCGACGCAGATCGGCGGCGTCCATGGCGCCGAGCGGGGAGGTGAGGAGGGTGAGCGCGGTCTCGGTGTCGAGCCAGGGAGGGGTTCCGTCGGTCTCCGGGGCGGGTGGGGGGCCGGCGTCGTCCGGGGCAGGCAGGGATCCGTCGGCCTCCGGGGCAGACGAGGGTCCGTCGGTCTCCCGGTCCGTCTCGTCGGCCCGGACCGTGTGCAGCGCCGCCGCGGCCACCGTCCGCAGGGCCGTCAGCAAGGGGGCGACGGCCGGCTCGTGGCGCAGCGGGAGGTCGTCGCCGTCGACCTCCAGGGGGACGCCGGCGGAGGTGAGGGCGCGGCGGACGGCGGGCAGCGAGCGGCCTCCGGCCCGTACCAGTACGGCCATCTCCTGCCACGGCACCCCGTCCTCCAGATGGGCGCGGCGCAGCAGGTCCGCGATGTTCTCCAGCTCCGTGGACGCGGTCGGGTAGGTGTACGTCTCGACGCGGCCGCCGTCCCGGACGGCGTGCAGTTCGCGGTGGGCGCGGACCGTGTCGGCGGGCAGCCGGGTCAGCGGCATCCGGCGGGTGAGCAGCCGGGTCGCCGCCAGCAGCCCGGCCCCGGAGCGGCGGGAGGTGGTGAGCACGCCCACGGGCGCGGGGCCCCCGTCCGCCCGGCGGAACGTGTCCGGGAAGTCCAGGATGCCGTTCACGTCCGCGCCCCGGAACGTGTAGATCGACTGGTCGGGGTCGCCGAAGGCGATCAGCGTCCGCCCGCCGCGCGCGTCCGTGCCGCGCCCCCGGTTCCCGGCCAGCGCGTGCAGCAGGCGCACCTGGGCCGGGTCGGTGTCCTGGTACTCGTCGACGTACACCGCGTCGTAGCTCCCGGCCAGCCGTTCCGCCACCTCGGGGTGCTCGGCGAGCAGGACCGCGCGGTGCACCAGCTCCGCGTAGTCCAGGACGCCCTGGGCGTCGAGGATGTCGAGGTACTCGGCGAGGAACTGCGCCGCCGCCGTCCAGTCCGGGCGGCCGGTGCGGCGGGCGAAGGCGGCCAGCGCGTCCGGGCCGAGACCCAGTTCGCGGCTGCGGGCGAGCACGGCGCGCACCTCGTCGGCGAAGCCTCGGGTGGTCAGGCAGGACCGCAGCTCGTCCGGCCAGCGGACGTGGGGCAGGCCCTCCTTCTCCAGGTCGAGCTGGCCGGCGAGCAGTTCACGGACGGTGACGTCCTGCTCGGGCCCGGACAACAGGCGCAGCGGATCGGCGAACAGGTCGGCGTCCTGGTGGGCCCGGACCAGGGCGTAGCAGTACGAGTGGAACGTGGTGGCCTGCGGGCCCCGGGCCGCGCCCAGGCGGGCGGCCATCCGGTCGCGCAGCTCGACGGCGGCCTTGCGGCTGAAGGTGAGGACGAGGATGCGGGCGGGGTCGGCGCCCCCGTTCACCCGGGCGGCGACGGACTCGACGAGGGTGGTGGTCTTGCCGGTGCCGGGCCCGGCGAGGACCAGCAGCGGGCCTCCCGGATGGTCAACCACCGCGCGCTGACCTGCGTCCAGCAGAGGAGGATCCACCGAGCCCGGCGGAGTGCGCACCAGACGGTACGCACCCGTGGTCCGCGGCCGTGACTCACGGTGCGGACTGTGCCGGGTGGAGGAGAGACTCACGTGGTTCGCCGGTCCTGGTGGGTGTACAGGTGATGAGGAACAAGGTCGAGGCAGTCGGGATAGCCGGGGAGAGGGGGCGGAGCATGCCGCGCGATGACGACGCTACGCCAGCGGCGGCGCGGGAGGCAGCGGCCGGGCTGCGTCCCTCGTCACGTCCTCGGCCGGGTCCGGCCGCTCGTGCCGGAGACCGGTGGCGGAGCCTGTGGCGGAACCGGTGGCGGAAGCTGTCAGGTGTGAGTTTTCCCGCCCGGACCGCCAGGACCGACCGGACCACCCGGACCGCGCGAACCGTCCGGCTCGACCGGACCGCCCGCGTCGCCACCGGTGGCACCGGGAGCGCCGGGAGCACCCGTGCCACCCGGGTGCCCGCCGCCGTCCCAGCGGGCGCGGCGCATGTCGAGGCGCGGCAGATGCCCCTCCGCGTGGCGCGACGCCTCGCGCAGCGGGGTGCCCTCCGCGCGGTAGTGGTCCAGCGCCCGCAGCTCGTGGGCGGGGAGCAGCGTCCCGTCGGAGCGGACCACGCGCCACCACGGCACGGCCGATCCGTACAGCGCCATGACCCGGCCGACCTGGCGGGGTCCTCCCTCGTCCAGCCACTCCGCGATGTCGCCGTACGTCATCACCCGGCCGGGCGGGATCAGATCGGCCACGTCGAGGACGCGCTCCGCGTATTCCGGCAGCTCGGCGCCGGTCGGGGCGGTGCCGGAGCCGCCCCCGTCCGTCTGGTCCTGGCTCATCCGCCCCATCCTGCCGTACGCCACCGACAGCCCGACCGACAGCGCGACCGAACCGGTGTCCGTCCGGACACACAGCGTGCACACAGGTGCAAAGGGGCGTATGTTGCGCATCCCGCGCCCGTGCGATGCACCCTGATGCCCCCCTCTGACTGCGGGCCGTGCCACCATCATGCGGGCGGTGACCGGTGATACCAGAACACGAAGACGAACCAGAGGCGACGAAGGAGCAGGGCGTGCAGCCACCGAAGGCGGCGGACGCCTCCGATGCCGGAGAGCGCCCACAGGGTGATCCCGAGTCCTCCGGAGCACCCCGCGCCGACGGCCCCACGACGTCCACCACCGGACATCTGGCCGGCTCCACGCTGTCCTCCGCCGACGCCGCCCTGAGCGACCGCGTCTCCGGGGACGAGCCGCTGCTCCCCGCCCGGGTGCACCGCCCCTCCGACCTGATGCGGCTGCTCATCGGGGTGCTCGCGATCGCGGTCCTCTTCTCGATCGCCGCGTTCGCCCAGGGCACCACCACCGGTCTCGAGGACGACATCTCCAAGGGCACCGAGCAGGCGCCCGATCTGCTGATCAAGATCGCCGGACTGGTGTCCAGCATCGCCGTGCTGCTGGTGCCGGTCGCCTTCGCCATCGAGCGGCTGATCAAACGGGACGGGCTGCGCATCGCGGACGGCGTTCTCGCCGCCGTGCTCGCCCACGGGGTGACGCTCGCCACCGATCTCTGGGTCTCGCGGACCGCGCCCGGCACCATCCAGGACGCGCTGACCCAGCCGCAGACGGCCGGCGGGCTGACCGACCCGGTGCACGGGTATCTCGCGCCGGTCATCGCGTACATGACGGCGGTCGGAATGGCGCGGCGGCCGCGCTGGCGCGTGGTGCTGTGGGTGGTGCTGCTGCTCGACGCGTTCGCGATGCTCGTCGGCGGGTACACCACCCCGTTCTCGATCATCCTCACCGTGCTGATCGGCTGGACGGTGGCGTACGGGACGCTGTACGCGGTCGGCTCGCCGAACGTCCGCCCCACCGGCCAGCACCTGATGGCCGGTCTGCGGCACGTCGGCTTCCGCCCGGTCGCCGCGATGCGCACCGAGGACACCCCGGACAACGCCGACCAGAGCGACCGGGGCCGGCGGTATCTGGTCACCCTGGAGGACGGTCCGCCGCTGGACGTCACCGTCGTCGACCGGGAACAGCAGGCCCAGGGGTTCTTCTACCGGGCCTGGCGGCGGCTCACGCTGCGCGGGATCACCCAGCGGCGCTCCATCCAGTCGCTGCGCCAGGCGCTCGAGCAGGAGGCGCTCCTCGCGTACGCGGCCATCGCCGCCGGGGCGAACGCACCCAAGCTGATCGCCACCTCGGAGCTGGGCCCCGACGCGGTGATGCTCGTCTACGAGCACATCGGCGGCCGGTCACTGGACTCGATGGAGGACGAGGAGATCACCGACGAGCTGGTGCGCAGCGCCTGGCGTCAGGTGAAGGCCCTCCAGTCGCGGCGGATCGCGCACCGCAGACTCACCGGCGACGCCCTTCTGGTGGATCGTTCCGGCAGGGCGTTCGTGACGGATCTGCGCGGGGGCGAGATCGCCGCCGGTGATCTGGTGCTGCGGATGGACGTGGCCCAGTTGCTGACCACGCTGGGGCTGCGCGTGGGGGCCGAGCGGTCGGTCGCCGGGGCGCTGGCCGTGCTCGGCCCGGACGCGGTGGCGGACTGTCTGCCGCTGCTCCAGCCGATCGCGCTGAGCCGTTCCACCCGGGCGACGCTGCGCCGGATCGCCCGCGAGCGTTCGCAGCGCGAGCGGGAGGCGGTGGTGGAGGCCTCGCAGGCCGCCAAGCTGGCGAAGACGCAGGCCGCCGCGGAATCCGCCGAGGGCGCTTCCCCGGATCACGGCGCGGACGCCGCGGACGCCAGGACGGGGCCCAAGGCCGAGCGCAAGTCGCTGCGCACCGAGAAGCAGGCCGAGAAGCGCGCGATCGACGATGCGCTGGAGGAGGCCCGCGAGGAGGATCTGCTCGCCCAGATCCGCCGCGAGGTGCTGCTGATCCGCCCGCAGGCCCCGGTCGAACCGGTCCGTCTGGAGCGCATCAAGCCGCGTACGCTGTTCAGCTTCATCGCCGGGGCCATCGCCGCGTACTTCCTGATCTCGCAGGTCACCCAGGCCGACTTCGGGGCGGTCGTGGAGCAGGCGGAGTGGGGCTGGGTGGCGGCCGCCCTCGGCTTCTCGGCGCTGAGCTACGTGGCGGCGGCGATGAGCCTGCTGGGCTTCGTGCCGGAGCGGGTGCCGTTCCTGAAGACCGTGCAGGCGCAGGTGGCCGGCTCCTTCGTGAAGATCGTCGCGCCCGCCGCGGTCGGGGGCGTGGCGCTGAACACCCGCTTCCTCCAGCGGGCCGGGGTGCGCCCCGGTCTCGCGGTGGCGAGCGTCGGGGCCTCGCAGCTGTTCGGGCTCGGCGCCCACATCCTGCTGCTGGCGCTGTTCGGCTATCTCACCGGGACGGAGAAGACCCCGGACTCGCTGACCCCGTCCCGGACGGTGATCGCGGGTCTGCTCACGGTCGCGGTGCTGGTGCTCGTGGTGACGGCGATCCCGTTCCTGCGGAAGTTCGTGGTGACCCGGGTGCGCTCGCTGTTCGCCGGGGTCGTCCCGCGCATGCTGGACGTGGTGCAGCGGCCGCAGAAGCTGCTCACCGGCATCGGCGGCATGCTGCTGCTGACCGGCCTGTTCGTGCTCTGCCTGGACGCCTCGATCCGGGCGTTCAGCGGCCCGGACGTCCCCCAGCTGAGCTACGCGAGCATCGCGGTGGTCTTCCTCGCCGGGAACGCGCTCGGCTCGGCCGCCCCGACCCCGGGCGGCATGGGCGCGGTCGAGGGCGCCCTGACGCTGGGCCTGATCGCGGTCGGGCTGCCGAAGGAGGTCGCGGCGCCCGCGGTGCTGCTGTACCGCGTGATGACGCTGTGGCTGCCGGTGCTGCCGGGGTGGATCGCCTTCAACCAGCTGACCCGCAAGGGCGAGCTGTAGCGCCGGAGCCGAAGGTCCGGGCGCGGAGCCCGGCCCGCCCCGCCGCCCGCCACCACTCGCATGGACCGCGCCCGGCCGCGCTCCCCGGCGCCCCGCCGCACGATGGGGTCATGAGGACTTCCCCCGCTCTGCGTGCCGCCGCCCTCGCCGCCACCGCCACCGTGCTGCTGCCGCTGGCCGCCTGTTCGGACGGCGGCGACGCAGAGGGGTCCTCGACTCCGACCGGGGCGTCGACCGCCTCACCGTCCTCCACGGCCGGGGAACTGGCCTCGCAGAAGCTCGCCTGGTCCCCCTGTCCACCTCCGAACACGGCCCAGGGCGGCGGCGAGTCGCCGTCCCCGCTGCCCGGCGGCGTGGTGTGGGAGTGCTCCTTCATGGACGTACCGCTCGATTACGCGAAGCCCGACGGCCGCACGATCGAGCTGGCGCTGGTGCGGGGCAAGGCCAAGGACCAGAAGCGGCGGATCGGCTCGCTGGTGTTCAACTTCGGCGGCCCCGGCGCGTCCGGCGTGGCGACGCTGCCCGCCTTCGGCACCGAGTACGACAAGCTCCGTACCCGGTACGACCTGGTGAGCTTCGACCCGCGCGGGGTCGGCCGCAGCGAGGGCGTCCAGTGCGCGGACGACGCCCAGCTGGACGCCTTTTACCAGGAGGACTCCACCCCGGACGACGCGGCCGAGGAGAAGGAGTTCGTCCAGGGCCAGAAGGACTTCATCGCGGACTGCGAGGAGAACTCCGGCCCCGAACTCCCCTTCGTGGGCACCACGAACGCCGCCCGCGACATGGACCTGATGCGCACGGTGCTGGGCGACGACACGTTGCACTACTTCGGCATCTCGTACGGCACCGAGCTGGGCGGCGTCTACGCCCACCTCTTCCCGGACAAGGTCGGGCGGGCGGTCTTCGACGCGGTGGTCGACCCCACGAAGGACGCCGAGCAGTCCTCCCTCGGGCAGGCCCAGGGGTTCCAGCTCGCGCTGGACAACTTCACGAAGGACTGTGCGGAGCGCGACGACTGCGCGCTGCCCGGAGCCACCCCGCAGGAGGTCGAGCAGGGCATCGCCGATCTGCTGGCCGAGCTGGAGGAGGAGCCCGTCGACGGGCTCGGCGACCGGACGCTGACGCAGACGCTGGCCACCACCGGCATCGCGTCCGCGCTGTACTCCAAGGAGACCTGGCCGCTGCTGGAGCAGGGCCTGGACGAGGCGGGCGGCGGGAACGGCGGGCTGCTGCTCGCGCTGGCCGACTCGCTCAACGGCCGCTCGGAGGACGGGCGGTACGACAACTCCAACGCCGCCAACATCTCCATCAACTGCGCCGACAGCAAGCAGCGGTTCTCCCTGGAGCAGACGAAGGCCGCGCTGCCCGCGTTCCGCAAGGCGTCCCCGCTGTTCGGGGACTACCTGGGCTGGGGCCTGATGAGCTGCACCGGCTGGCCGGTCGCGGGCGCCTGGGAGACCCCGGACGTCAGTGCCCCGGGGGCCGCGCCGATCCTCGTCATCGGCAACACCGGCGACCCGGCGACCCCGTACGCGGGCGCGAAGGCGATGGTGGAGAAGCTCGGCAAGGGCGTCGGTGTGGAGCTCACGTACAAGGGCGAGGGGCACGGGGCGTACAACAGCAAGGACGCGTGTGTGCAGCGGGCCGTCGACGGTTATCTGCTGAACGGTACGGTGCCCAAGTCCGGCACGGTCTGCGGGTGATGCCCCTCTCCGGGGCGGGAGTGCCCCCGGCCCCGGGCCCCGGATCCCGTGCCGCCGGTGACGATTAACATGGCGGCACACCACAGCCGCCCGACGCGTCACCACCGGCTTCGGGCCTCGGGGAGGGAAGCCGGATCATGCGTGCGCACCGACGGGTCCATCGGGCCGCCGTTCGAACAGGAGCGGCTCTCCTCGCCGCGGGACTGCTCGCCGGCTGTGGCCTGTTGAGCACGGAGCCGACGGCCTCCGATCCGGCGGACGGCCGCCCCGGCGACGCGTCCGCCACCCCCGCGCCGACGGACCTCGAGGACTCCCCCAAGACGCCCGCCCTGCCCTCGGCGCTCACCTCGCAGCGCCCCGACTGGAAGCGCTGCACGGCCCCGCGCGACGGCGACGCCCCCGGTTCGGCCTGGCGTTGCGCGAGTGTGGACGTACCGCTGGACTACGCGGATCCGTCCGGGGAGACCCTCTCCATCGCGCTGGTCCGCAAGGAGGCCCGGGACAAGCGGCGGCGGCTCGGCTCGCTGCTGTTCAACTTCGGCGGTCCCGGCGGGTCCGGTGTCGCCATACTGCCGCGCGCTGCCGACGGGTACGCGACGCTCAACACCCGCTACGACCTGGTGAGTTTCGATCCGCGCGGGGTCGCGGCCAGCTCCGGGGTGCGCTGCCGCACCGACAAGGAGCAGGAGCAGGCCCACCGGAGCGTCGACCTGACTCCGGACACGGCGGCGGAGGAGGCCGCGTTCATCGAGGACGCGGCGGACTTCGGCACCGGCTGCGAGCGCCGCTCGGGTACGGTCCTGCCGCACGTCGGCACGGCCAACGCCGCCCGTGACCTGGACCTGATCCGCCAGGTCCTGGGCGACGACAAGCTGTCCTACTTCGGCTTCTCCTACGGTACGGAGCTGGGCGGGACGTACGCGCACCTCTTCCCGCAGAACGTGGGACGCACCGTGCTGGACGCGGTGGTCGACCCGACGGCCGACGGGACCGGGCATGCCCGGAACCAGACCACGGGCTTCCAGCGCGCCCTGGAAAACTATCTGAAGGACCGCGGCCAGGACCCGAAGGCGGGCTCGGAGCGCATCGCCCGGCTGCTGGCCCGCATCGACCGGAGTCCCCTGCCGACCGACTCGGGCCGGGAGCTGAGCGAGTCGCTGGCCATCACGGGCATCGTCACCCCGCTGTACTCCGAGTCGAGCTGGCCCGCTCTGACCGCCGCGCTCGACGAGGCGGAGAACGCCGGTACGGGCAATGGCCTGCTCCGGCTCGCCGACTCGTACAACGGCCGCGACGAGCAGGGCAGGTACGACACCCAGAACCACTCCCAGCGGGCGATCTCCTGCGCCGACTCGAAGTCCCGGCCGACCGTGGAGGAGGCTCGTGCGCTGCTGCCGGAGTTCCGCAAACTGTCGCCGGTCTTCGGCCCGTTCCTGGCCTGGGACACCGCCGGGTGGTGTGCTCAGTGGCCGGTCGAGGGGGAGCACGAGACGCCGGAGACCAGCGCACCGGGCGCGGGCCCGATCCTGGTCGTCGGGACGACCGGCGACCCGGCGACCCCGTACGAGGGGGCCCAGCGGATGGCGGACGAGCTCGGCGAGGGCGTCGGCGTCATGCTGACCAACAAGGGCGAGGGGCACGGGGCGTACGGCGGCAACGACTGTGTGACCTCGACGGTGGACGACTATTTCCTGGACGGGAAGGTCCCGGCGGACGGCAAGACCTGCGGATAGCGGGCCTCCCCCGCCCCGGGCATACGGAAGGGCCCGGTCCGCAGCGCGCGGACCGGGCCCCTTCCCGTACGGGGGTGCTGCTAGTACACCGGCTTCTCGGGCTCGATCTGGTTGACCCAGCCGATCACGCCGCCGCCGACGTGCACCGCGTCGGCGAAGCCCGCCGACTTGAGGACCGCGAGGACCTCGGCGCTGCGGACGCCCGTCTTGCAGTGCAGGACGATGCGCTTGTCCTGCGGGAGGTCCTGGAGGGCGGTGCCCATGAGGAACTCGTTCTTCGGGATCAGCTTCGCGCCGGGGATCGAGACGATCTCGTACTCGTTCGGCTCGCGGACGTCGATGATCTCGATCTTCTCGTCGCCGTCGATCCACTCCTTGAGCTGCTTGGGAGTGATCGTCGCGCCGAGCGCCGCCTCCTGGGCCTCCTCGGACACGACGCCGCAGAAGGCCTCGTAGTCGATGAGCTCGGTGACGGTGGGGTTCTCGCCGCAGATCGCGCAGTCGGGGTCCTTGCGGACCTTGACCTGGCGGTACTGCATCTCCAGGGCGTCGTAGATCATCAGGCGGCCGACCAGCGGGTCGCCGACGCCGGCGAGCAGCTTGATGGCCTCGGTGACCTGGATGGAGCCGACGGAGGCGCAGAGCACGCCCAGCACGCCGCCCTCGGCGCAGGAGGGGACCATGCCCGGCGGCGGGGGCTCCGGGTAGAGGCAGCGGTAGCAGGGGCCGTGCTCGGACCAGAACACGGACGCCTGGCCGTCGAAGCGGTAGATCGAGCCCCAGACGTAGGGCTTGTTCAGCAGCACCGCGGCGTCGTTGACGAGATAGCGGGTGGCGAAGTTGTCCGTGCCGTCCACGATCAGGTCGTACTGCGCGAAGATCTCCATCACGTTCTCGGCTTCGAGCCGCTCTTCGTGAAGGACCACGTTGACGTACGGGTTGATGCCCAGCACCGAGTCCTTGGCGGACTCGGCCTTGGAGCGGCCGATGTCGGCCTGGCTGTGGATGATCTGGCGCTGCAGGTTCGACTCGTCGACCTCGTCGAACTCCACGATGCCCAGCGTGCCGACGCCGGCCGCGGCCAGGTACATCAGAGCCGGCGAGCCGAGGCCGCCGGCGCCGACACACAGCACCTTGGCGTTCTTCAGGCGCTTCTGTCCGTCCATCCCGACATCGGGGATGATCAGGTGGCGGGAGTACCTGCGGACCTCGTCGACGGTGAGCTCAGCAGCTGGCTCGACCAGGGGTGGCAGCGACACAGGAACCTCAACAATGCAGGTGGTCGGATTCTACGTAGACCGGCTTCTTACGGTCGACTACGTACGGTTGTTCTCCCCGTAACACTGCCACGCCCCTCCTCATTCCGAGATACCGGGTCCGATCCGCGAGACGATTTCGTCCCAGTACCTGGGCAGCGCCGCGAATGGATCGGTTTGTCCGCTTCGGCCGTCCCGGTCGGTGAAGAAGATCGTCCCGGCGCCCTGCCAGCGGGCGATCCGCATGGCCTCCTCGAGGTGGGTGCGCGGGACCCCGTGGACGAAGTGGGCGAACCGCTCGGGGGGATAGTCGGCGGTCCACTCGGCCACCTGGGACCAGCGGTAGTCGGTCCAGGGGCCCTGGAAGGTGACCAGCTGGTCGGCCGCCTCCGCGTACCCGGGATACGGCTGGGTGCCGTGGCCCAGCACCAGCCGGCCCCCGCCGTCCGCGCTGTCGCTCTCGGCCAGCAGGGCGTGCAGGGTGCCGGTGAGCCGCCGGACCGCGGGCAGCCCGGCGCGCTCCGCGGGGCACCGGGCGAGGTAGAAGCCCCCGGTCCGGTACCAGTCGATGAAGGACCGGGCGTCCGCGATCAGCTCGTCGAAGGGCCGCTCGCCGAAGGCGAGGTCGAGGTGGCCCAGCAGCCTGCCGCCGGAGGCCCGGACGGTGTCCTGCGGGGCCTCGCCGTGCAACGCGCGGTCGCGGGCGTTGCGCAGTCTGCCCGCCGCCTCCAGACAGTGCGGGTCGGGCCGGGAGCCGGGGCCTTCGGCGATGTTGAGGACGGCCCAGTGCAGCGGGGTGCCGGGACGGACCAGCTCGGCCCATTCGGCGGGGGCGAGCAGCGGGTGGGCATAGCCCGGGACGCCGAAGCCGAGCTGTTCGCCGCCCGCGGTCCGGCGGGCGTCGGCGGGAGCGGTCAGATGCGGCACGCCGCCTCCATCCAGATGTCCGCGAGCGACTCCTCCAGGTTGATCCGGGGCCGCCAGCCGAGCCGGTCGCGCGCGGTGCGGACGTCGGCCTGCTGCCAGGCTCCGCAGCCGTCCGGATACGGGGACGGGGTGGCGGAGAGGTGTTCCATGACGGACTCGGTGGAGGTGCGCGGGGCCCCGATCGGCAGGCGCGCGGGGGGCGTGTCCAGCTCGTGGAGTGCGCCCGCGTAGCCGGCGACTCTCGCCAGGACGGCGGCGGCGTCGCGGAGGCGGACGGCGCGGCCGGTGCCGATGTTGACGACCCCCTGGGCGGCGGAGAGCGAGGCGGCGTGGACGGCCCGCGCCACGTCCCGTACGTCGACGAAGTCCCGCTGCACGCCGAGGCCGCTGAGCTTCAGCTCGCCGTCTCCGGACTGCATGGCCCGGCGCATCGCCTCGGCGAGCCGGCCGAGCGGGGAGCCGGCCGGGGTGCCGGGGCCGACCGGTGAGAAGACCCGCAGCACGACGGCGTCGAGGCCGGAGCCGAGGACCAGTTCGGTGGCGGCGAGCTTGCTGACGCCGTACGGGCCGCCGGGGCGCGGGACGGCGTCCTCGGCGGTGGAGGACCCGGGCTGCGAGGGCCCGTACTCCGAGGCGCAGCCGACCTGGACGAGCCGGGCCCCGCAGCCGCTGCGGCGCAGGGCCTCGCAGACGGTGGCGACGGCGACGGTGTTGTGGCGGGTGAGGTCACGGGCGCCGCCGCGGGTGGCGCCAGCGCAGTTGACGACGACTCCGGGGTGGACGGCGTCCAGGAAGCGGGTGAGGGCTCCCGGGCTGCCGCCGGCGAGGTCGAACCGGACGTCGGCGTCGTCGCCGCGGCCGAGGGCCGTGAGGTGGACGGCGGGGTCGGCCAGCAGACGGTCGGCGACGAAGCGGCCGAGGAATCCGTTGGCTCCGAGCAGCAGCACCCTCATCGCGCACCGCCTCGGTGCCGACGGCTCACTGCCGGTGCGGGGGACTGGGGGGTCATGGCGGGTTTCTCCTCGGTCGGTTCGGTCGGTGCCGGGCGGGGCCCGCGGCGTCGGCTCCGCGGGAGTGGGTCGGTGAAGCGGTGGGGCGGTCGAGCGGTCGAGCCTTCTGGCGGTGGGGCGGTCCGGGGGGGTGGTGCGGTGGTACGTCGGTGGGGCCGGCTCAGGCCCGGGTGTGGGCGGAGGCCCGGGAGAGCGCGAGGGCCGCGTGCAGCAGCAGCCCGAGGGCCGCCCCGCCGCAGGCGAGGGCGGGCACGGCTCCGGTCCCGCCCGCTGAGACGAGGGCGTTCACGGGCTGGGCGAGGGGTTCGAGTCCGGGGAGCCGGGCGGCGAGGACGAGGGCCGGAGCGCCCGCCTCGACGGCACAGGCCGCGGCGAGCGCGACGGTGCCCGGCTCGGGCAGTCCGTGGGCGGCGAGCAGCCGGGCCACGAAGAACAGGACCCCGAGGGCGGCCGCCGCGACGGGCGTCCCGCTGCCGCCGAGGCCGAGATCGGCCAGCAGGAGCAGCGGCAACAGCGCGCCGAGGAAGAGCGTGACGGCGGCGAGGAGCAGCGGGCGCACGCCCGCGCCGAACTCCTCCAGGGCGCGGCTGCCGGCCAGTTTGCGGTGGGCGTGGACGGTGAAGAAGTGGGCGCACCAGGCGGCCGGGGCGATCGCGGCGGCGAGACCGAGCAGCGGGGCGGGGGTGCCGTCCCACGGGCCGTCCGGGCCGCCGGTCATGACCTGGGCGAGCAGCTCCTCGCCGTACACCGCGTAGCTGAGCAGCCAGCAGCCGTACATCCCGGCGCGGCCCGCTCCTTCCGGGGCGCGCAGCGGCCCCCGGCCCAGGCACGCGCGGAGCGCCAGGCAGGCCAGGACGGCGCCGACGACGGTGATCAGCGCGCGCGTCCCGTCGCCGAGCACGCCCTCGGTGACCCGGAGCAGTCCGGCGGTCGCCAGGCAGGCGGCTCCGGGGAGCAGGGCGAGGAGTGTCCAGGCGGCCCGCGCCTCGGTGTCGGGGCCGGGGCCCGGGACTCCGTCGGCGGCGGGCTCCTGCGGGCGACGCGGCATCCGGGCGTACAGCTCCTCGGCGAGGGCGAAGACGTCCCGGTGGCGGTAGCGGGCGGCGGTGCGGTCGGTGATGCCGTGCGCCTCCAGGCCCGCGGCGATCTCCAGCGGGTCCACGGCCCTTTCGCACAGGTCGCGGTGGTGGTGCAGCAGGGATTTCACCGGGTCGGCCGGGCCCCGGCGGGCGGTGGCGGCCGGGGCCCGGCGCGCCGTGGTGCGGGGCGGGATCTCCGCGGGGCGTTCCGGGGCGGCGGGGGTCGCCTGGTCGTCCGGACGGGTCATCGGGTGGTCTCCGTGGTCGTGGAGGGTCGAGTGGTCACGCATCGCCGTCCCCCGCCGGTCCTGCCGCGACCGCGCAGACACCCTCGGGCTCCGGTTCCCGCGCGTGCTGCGGCTCGGGCTCACCGGGCCGGTCCGGCAGCCGGGCCCCGGGCGCGGCCCAGCCCGGCACGTCGGCAGCGGCAACAGCGGCAGCGGCGACGGGCGACGCCTGCGGATCGGGTAGGGGCCGGCCTCGGGGCCCCGGCTGGGTCCAGTGGCCCAGGAGGCGGGCCTCTGGCGGGGTGGCGAAGGGCAGCGGGTCGCCGTGGGCGTCCACCGTGTCGGCCTCCCGGCGCACCGGGGTATGCGAGATCAGCTCGAGGTAAATGCCGCGAAATGCCGCGAGGTTCTGTTCGACGGTGAAGAGTTCGAGCGCTCGGGCCCGCGCGGCGGCCCCCAGCCTGGCCCGGCGCTCGGGGTCGCGCAGCAGCGCGATACAGGCGTCCGCGAGCGCCTTGGGGTTGCGCGGGGGCACCACCAGGCCCGTGCCGCCGATGACCTCGACGACCGCTCCCACATCGGTGGAGACGGTGGCCCGGCCGCAGAACATGGCCTCGACGAGGCTGACCGGGAAGCCCTCGACGACGCTGGAGAGGACGATCACGCCGCCCGCCCCGTAGGCCTCGGCGAGATCGGGGACCTCGGGGCCGCCGATCTCCTCGAAGGTGACCGGGCTGACCCCTTCGGTGTGTGCGCCGGTGGCCTCGTCGGGGAAGAGCTGGGCGGCCAGGGCCCGGCAGTGGGTGAGATGGGCGGCCCCCTCCTCGCCCGGGGCCGGGGCGCCGAAGATGCGCAGCCGGGCGTCGGGCTCGGCGCGGCGGACCTCGGCGAAGGCGTGGAGGAGGGCGATCAGGTCCTTGGCGGGCTCGACCCGGCCGACCCAGACCAGCGTGTCGGGGCCGCCCGCGTCGTCGTCCTCGCCGACCGGGCCGAAGCGCTCGGCGGCCATGCCCGGGTAGACCGTGCGCTGGGTGGCGGGGTCGGCCCCGCAGCGCTGCTGCCAGCGGCGGACGTGGGTGTTGCCGGGGGTGACGATCGCGGCCTGCCGGTAGACCTCGGTGGCGAGACGGCCGTGGAATCCGGCGAGGAGGGCGCGCACGGGGGCCCCGTAGGGGGTGTCGGAGGCGGCCAGGTAGTGCGCGCGCAGCTGGACGCCGTGCTCGGTGACCAGCAGGGGCACTCCGAAGAAGCGTTTGGCCAGGAGTCCCGGGAGGGCGGCCGCGCCGCCGGAGGCCGCATGGCAGAGGTCGACGGCGCCGAGGCTCTCCTGGTCGTACCAGTCCAGCGAGAGCGGGCGCAGCGCGCGTTCCAGCTCGGCGGCGAAGGCGAGGTGGTCGGGCACGGTGGCGCTCTGCACGGTCCGGCCGGTGCCGCGGGCGCGGGAGGCGGTCTCCAGGATCCGCACGGTGGTCTCGGAGCGCAGGGCGAGGTGGAGTCCGCCGCGTTCGCGGGCGAGCTCGGCGAGGCCGTAGAGCCCGTCGGCGAAGAGCCCGGCGCCGGGGCCCGCCTCCGCGCCCGCCTCGTCGGGGGTGCAGATCGCGGTGGCGAGGGCGGTGAGGTGGGTGGTGAAGCGCTTGCGGTCGCGCCGTCCGTAGGACTGTTCGCCGCCGGTCACCAGGCGGGCCAGCAGGCCGCGTTCGCCGCTGCCGCGCAGGGTGCCGTCCTCGGGGGTCCACAGCGGGGCGGTGCGCACCCGGCTGACCTGGTGCGGCAGCCGGACCCAGCCCTGGTCCTCCTGGTGGGCGGAGCGGCTCAGGGCGAACAGGTCGAACTCGTGCTGCGGCAGCCCGCGCACCAGTCGGTCGCACCAGAGTCTGGACTCACCGGTCGCATACGGATAACCACCGTCGGTGAGCAGTCCGATCCGCACGAGTACACCCCCGATCTCCCTTGTGGGCGGCCGCCGTTGAAACGGCGACTCGCAGCGGGACGACCGTATGCGGATACGACGGTGGTGCGACGGACGGTTGTCCGTCGCACCACCGAAAGGGGTGAACCGTCGTAACTTTCCCGCCCCCGTCGCGTTCCGTCGCGATACAGCGGTCGGTTGTTACGGAGGGTCAGGCTGCGGCCAGTTCCCTGCGGGCCGTCCGGCGGGCCGCGGCGAGCCCGGGATCGAGGGCGGGAACGGCCGCCAGCAGCTGCCGCGTGTACGGGTCCCGGGGGTCGCCGTACACCGCGTCGGCGCTGCCCTGCTCGACGATCAGGCCCCGGCGCATCACCGCGACCCGGTCGCTGACCTGCCGGACCACGGCAAGGTCGTGGGCGATGAAGACGAGGCCGATGCCCAGCTCCCGCTGGAGCTCCGACAGCAGGTCGATGACCTGGGCCTGGGTGGTGACGTCCAGCGCGGAGACCGGTTCGTCGCAGACGATCAGCTTCGGCTCGGCGGCCAGGGCGCGGGCGATCCCGATGCGCTGGCGCTGGCCGCCGCTGAACTCGTGCGGGTAGCGCTCGTAACGCCCCGGGTCGAGCCCGACGCGCTCCAGCAGCTCGCCCACCCGGTCCCGGATCCGGCCCTCGTCGCTCTCCCCGGCGGCCCGCAGCGGATCGGCGACGGACTCCCCGACGGAGCGGCGGGGGTTGAGGGAGGCGACGGGGTCCTGGAAGACCATCTGGAGCTCGCGGCGGAAGGACCGCAGCTCCTTCTCGGGCAGCGAGCCGATCTCCGTGCCGCCGTACCGGAGGCGGCCCGCCGTCGGGTCCAGCAGCCGGACCAGCATCCGGCCCAGGGTGGTCTTGCCGCTGCCGCTCTCGCCGACGATGCCGAGCGTCTGCCCGGTGTGCACGGCGAGCGAGACCCCGTCCACGGCGGCGACCCGCGCACTCCCCCGGCCGAACTCGCGCCGCAGGTCGACGGCTTCGAGGAGGGGCGCCGTGTCCTCCGCGGCACGCGGCGGGGGCGCCGGCACGATCCTGCGGGTCTCCACCCTCGGTACGGCGGCCAGCAGTTCCTTGGTGTACGGCTCGCGCGGCGCGCCGAGGACCCGGGTGACCGGGCCGCGTTCCACCTCCTTGCCGTGCCGCATCACCAGCACCTCCTCCACGCTCTCCGCCGCCACCCCCACGTCATGGGTGACGAGCAGGAGCCCCATGCCGGTCTCGTGGCGCAGGTCGTGCAGCAGGTCCAGGATCTGGGCCTGCACGGTGACGTCGAGGGCGGTGGTCGGCTCGTCCGCGACGATCAGCCGCGGTTCGCAGGCGAGCGCCATCGCGATGAGCGCGCGCTGCCGCATGCCGCCGGAGAACTCGTGCGGGCGCAGCCGGGAGCGGCGGGCCGCGTCGGGGATGCCGACCCGGTCCAGCACCTCGACGGCGCGGACCCGGGCGGCCTTGCGGGAGACGGGACGGTGGACCCGGTACACCTCGGCGATCTGGTCGCCGACCGGGTAGTACGGGTCGAGCGAGGACAGCGGGTCCTGGAAGACCATGGCCGCCCGCGCGCCCCGCAGCGACCGCAGTTCACGCTCGCCGGCCGCGTTCACGTCCGTACCGGCGACGCGGACGGAGCCGCCGACCCGGGCGCCGGTTCCCCGGTGCAGGCCGAGCAGGGCGTAGGCGGAGGCGCTCTTGCCGGAGCCCGACTCCCCCACCACACCGAGCGCGCCGCCCGCCTCCAGGGTGAAGGAGAGCCCGTCGACGGCCCGGACGGAGCCGAAGTCGACGGTGAGGTCCGCGACCTCCACCAGGGGTTGGGGTGTTGTCATGACAGGACCACCCGTCGGTCGGCCAGCGCGTACAGCAGGTCCGCGACGGCATTGGCGAGGACGACGAAGAACCCGGTCACCAGCACCATGCCGACCACGACCGGCAGGTCGACGACCTTGACCGCGTGGACCAGTTCGCGGCCGATGCCGGGGATGCCGAAGAGGGACTCGGTGAGCACCGCGCCGCCGAACATCGAGCCGAAGTCCAGGGCGCTCAGGGCGATGACGGGCGCCACCGCGCCCCGGAGGGCGTGCCGGCCGATGATGGCCCGCTCGCCGACCCCGTACGCGCGAAAGGTGCGCACATGGTCCTCGGCGAGGGTCTCCAGCATCGCGCTGCGGGTGAGGCGGGCGTACTTGGCGGACTCGATGAGCGCCAGGGACGTCCAGGGCAGCAGCAGTCCCCAGGCCCACTGTTCGGGGTCCTCGGTGAACGGTACGTAGGACGGGGCGGGCAGCCACTGGAGGGTGGAGCAGAACACGATGATGAGCAGCAGTCCGATGACGAAGACCGGGGTGGCGGAGCCGGCCAGGGTCAGCCAGGTCAGCACGCGTTCGGTGATCCGGCCGCGCCGCCAGGCGGAGAGGACGCCGGTGCCGACGCCGAGCAGCAGCCAGCCGGCGAACGCGCCGATCACCAGCGAGCCGGTGACCGGGAGCTTGGCCAGGATGAGCTGGGTGACCTGCTGGTCGGACTGGTAGGAGACGCCGAGGCAGGGCATCGCGCAGTGTTCGGCGCCGGTGCCGGTGGAGAAGTCGCGCCCGGCGACGATGCCCTGGAGGAAGTGCGCGTACTGCACGTACACCGGGTCGTCCAGCCGCAGTTGCTCGGTGACCTGGGCGACCTGGGCGGGCGAGCAGCGCGGGCCGCAGGCGATCTGGGCGACATCGCCGGGAGCGACGTAGAAGATCCCGTACAGGATGGCGGTCAGGGCGAACAGGACGAGGGCGGCGCCGCCGAGCCGCCGGATCAGGAAGCCGGTCATGCCGCACCTCCCCCGGTGTTCTTGGTGCCCACGCGGAGCCGGGACGCGGCGCGCGGGTCGAGTGCGGTGCGCACGCCCTCGCCGAGGACGGTGAGCGCGAGGACGGTGACGAAGAGGAGTCCGGCCGGGATCAGCAGATACGTGGGGGCCGCCTGGTACCAGGTGTCGGCCTCGGTGAGCATCTGGCCCCAGGACGGGGTGGGCGGTTTGATGCCGACGCCGAGGAAGGACAGGGCCGCCTCGACGATGATGTTGGTGGGGAAGGCCAGGGCCGCGTACGTGATGACGGGTGCGGCGAGCGAGGGCAGCAGCTCGCGGCGGGCGATGGACCAGGGGCCGCGCCCGGTGAGCCGGGCGGCCGAGACGAAGTCGAGGGACTTCAGGGTGAGCGCCTGGGCCCGCACGATCTTCGAGGTGCCGGCCCAGTTGATGCCGCCGATGACGAGGGCGATGAGGACGGGCCTCGGGAAGGTCTCGGGGACGATCGCCAGGAGCGCCAGGGCGATGACCATGATCGGCAGGGCGACGTTGATGTCGGTGATCCGACTGAGGATCTGGTCGGTGCGGCGGCTGCCGAGGGCCGCGGCGAGTCCGATGACCAGGCCGAGGGCGATCTGGAGGACGGTGGCGACGAGGGCGACGCCGAGCGAGACCCGGGCGCCGTGCACGACCCGGGCGAACAGGTCGCGGCCGGTGCCCGGTTCGACGCCGAGCCAGTGCTCGCCGCTGATGCCGCCGAAGGAGCCGAGGGGGACGCCGCCGGCCGCCGAGTCGACGAGGTCGGGGTGGTAGGCGTTGGGGTCCTGGCCCGCCAGTGCGGTGAGCAGCGGTGCGGCGAGCGCGACCAGGACGAGCAGGAGGACGACGAGGGCCGCGGCGGAGGCCGCGCGCTGGGCGCGCAGCCTCCGCCAGAACAGCCGGGCCCCCGAGGCGGGGGCGACGGCCGGCGCCGCTCCCGCCTCCTGGACCAGGAGTGCTTCCGACATGGCTACTTGACCGCGGCCTGGGAGACGTCGAGGACGCCGGTCCAGTCGCTGATGACGATGTTCTTGACGTCCTCGCCGTACAGCCGCTTGTAGACGGGGTGGAAGAGCGGCACGGTCAGGGCCTTCTCACCGATCTTCTCGTCGAGCGCACCCCAGCGGGCGGCGGCGGCCTTCAGGTCGGTGATCTTGTTGATCTCGTCGATCTCCTTGTTGACCGCGGGGTCGTTCAGGAAGCCGGTGTTGAAGTTGGCGCCGTCCTTCACGATCTGCCGGCCGTCGAAGATCGGGGCGAGGAAGGGACCGCCGGAGGGCCAGTCGGCTCCCCAGTGGGCGAGGAAGAAGCCGGGCTCCTTCTTCGCGCTGTGGATGGTGTCGGAGTAGTCGTTGCTCTCCAGGCCCTGGAGCTTGACGGTGATGCCGGCCTTCTTGAGCGCGGCCTGGATCGCGGTGGCGATCTCCGGGCTGGTCTCGAAGTCCTTGTCGTTGGAGTGGGTGAGGGTGACGGTCAGGCCCTTGGCGTGCCCGGCCTCCTTGAGCAGCTCCTTCGCCTTCTGCGCGTTGCCGGTCGGGCCCGCCGGGAAGTGGTCGTAGGGCGTGTGGCCGAAGGACTCCTGGTTCGGCAGGTAGGTGGTGGCGGGCTCGGCGAGCGACGAGCCGCCCGCCGCGTTGACGACGGAGGAGCGGTCGACGGCGTACGAGATCGCCTGGCGCACCTTCGGGTCGTCGAAGGGCTTCACCTTCGGGTTGAAGGCGATGTAGTTGGTGTAGCCGAAGTGGCCGGTGCCGACGCGGGCGGCGAGCTTCTTGTCGCTGCTGACCTTGGCGAGTTCGGCGGGGCCGAGGTTGGTGTCGGTGGTGACGGCCGCGGAGTCGGCGCCCTGGGAGGCGGAGAGCCGCTGGTTGATGACGGCGGAGTCGAGGCCGGAGCGGACGTCGATCCGGTCGGGGTAGGCCTTGCGCTCCTCGTCGGTGCCGGCCGACCAGTGCGGGTTGCGCTCCAGGATGATGCGCTCACCGTCGTTCTCGTTGGTGACGACCTTGTACGGGCCCGAGGAGAGGGGGTGCTCCTCGTACTTGGTGCCGGTGTCCTTGGCCTGCGGCACCGGGGTGGTCTGGGTCTGGGTGGCGAGGAAGGGGAACTCGCCCTCGGGCTTGTTGAGGTGGAAGACGATCGTCTTCCCGTCGGGCACCTCGATGGAGTCGAGGCCCTTCTTGTCCTGGTACGGGCCCTGGTAGTCGGCCCCGCCGATCAGCCAGTCCCGCAGGTAGGGCGCGCCGCCGGAGAGTTCGGCGGCGAAGGATCGCTCGATGCCGTACTTGATGTCGGCGGAGGTGATCGCGGTGCCGTCCTCGTACTTCAGGCCGTCCTTGAGGGTGTACGTCCACACGGTGGCGTTCTTGCTGGGCGTGCCGAGGTCGGTGGCCAGGTCGGGGACGACCTTCGCGCCCTCGGCCCCGTCCTCGCGGTTGCGGGTAGTGAGGGTGCGGAAGACGAGGGAGGGGACGTTGCCGCCGCCGGAGGTGTAGAGCCGGGCGGGGTCGAAGTCCTGCTGCGGGTTGCTGTTCAGGACGGTGAGGGTGCCGCCCTTCTGCGGCTTGCCCTCGGCGCCGGACGCGCCGGCGGCGTTCTTGCTGTCCTCGGGGCCGCAGGCCGCGACGCCCGCGGCCAGGACGAGAACCGCGGTGGACGCTGCCACGCGGCGGGATATGACGGACGGTTGACGCATCGGAAGATGACCTCTCGGAGTGCTGCGAGCGAAGGAAGCGGAGAAGGCGAAAAGGCGGCATCCGCGCAGGCGACAACGAGAAGGACATACCGGACCCCGTCATCGGGGAACGAAAGGAAAAGGCCGCGCCTGCGGACGGAAAGACGTCCGGGCGCGGCAGTCATGGGGGCCCGCCGGAGCCGAAGAGGGCTCACGGGGAAAGAAAGAGAAAAAGGGCCGACGCGCGCTCGGACAGGCGTCAGCGACAGAGAACGTCGGCTACGCAGTGCCCGGTCACGCCGAGAAGCGCCAGCTCAAGGGCGGCGATCTCGGAAGGTGCGGGGCTGCGCGACATGCCGAGAAATATGAACGACCGCCTCGACCGCTGTCAAAGCGGAACGAGACGGCCGTCTCACCATATGGACATCGCCGGGTCAACCGGTGGGGTGCACCCAGGCGTTGGGCTTGCACTTGATGCCTTCGAGCTCAAGGGTCTTGGTCTGCTGCTGCATGACCGGAGCGAGGGCGCCGGGGGTGCGGCAGCTCACATGGTTGTGGCCCAGGCGGTGGCCGACCTCGTGATTGATGAGCATCTGACGGTAGGGCAGCAGCTGCTCCGGGCCGAAGGTGGCGGCGCCCTGCGCCCAGCGATAGGCGTTGATCATGACGCGGTCGGTCGCGGCGGAATCGCAGGAGACGTTGTCGATCGTGGTGTCCAGACCCGATTTGGCACACCAGTCGCCGGTGGTCCCGGGACTGGCGAGCGTGATCACGAAATCCGGAGTGCCCGACGAGATCCGCTCGAAGGTCATCGCACCGTTGTGCGCCCAACTCCGGTCGTCGTTGAGCGTCTTCTGCACGGCCTCGGCGAACAGACCGGCGTCGAGCCCCAGACCCTTCTCCACATCGATCCGGTAGCGGTGCTTCTGCCCCTTTCCGGGGGCCTTCGCCAGACCGGGCACCGCCTCGAACGTCCCGCTCGCCTTCAGGTCCGCGGCGAGCGGATACGGCTCCGCCATCTTGTCCGCGTACGAGAGGGGCTTGACCTCGGGCTTGGCCGAGGGCTGCTTCGGGGTCGGGCGGGCATCGGAGCGGGAGGCCTCCTCGCCCAGGCCCTGCCGCTCCACATCGGCGGCGCGCGCGGCGGCCGCACGGTCGCCGGAGTCCTCGGCCACCTGTCCGGCCACCACGACCGCGAGCACGGTGGTCACCGCGGCGGCGGCGATCCCGGTGAACGCCCGCCCCCGGGAGCCCCGGGGCGCGGAACGTTCGGCCGGCTCCCCGGCCTCGGCGTCGTCCGTGCCGTCCGGGGGCCCGTCCGAGGCCACGGCGGGGGCGGCTCCCGGGGCCTCGGCGTCGAAGGCGTCCACGAACTCCCGGCGTGGGCCGGGCACCGGGGTACCGGCGGGCGCCGGCTGCGCCACCCGGCCGTCCGCGGCGCGCTGGGCCGCACGCTGGGCGGACACCTGGCGGGCCACGGCCTGCTGCCGGGCCGCGGCGTCCTGGGGCCCGGCGGGACCCCCGGCGTACGGCCGGGGGTCGGCGGGGCGGTTCGGGGCGGGGTACGGGTGGGGCGGGTAGGAGGCGCCGTGCGGTGCGGGGGCGCCGTGGCTCTGGCGGGGCGTCGGTCCGGTCCCCCAGCCGCCGCCCTGCTCGTGCTGCTCGGGGTGGCCGCCGCGCACCTGCGGGGCGTCGGGGGAGAACGGGCCCCGCCCGTCACCGGTGGGCGCGGGAGCGGTCCGCCTGCGCCGGCCGCCGCCGGACGCGGGCCTCGTCGCGGCGCGCTCGCCGCCCGGTTCCGTCGCCGCCGCGTCCGGGCGGATCGCCCCGGAGCCCTTTCGACTGTGTCGTCCCACGCCCCGGATCAGCTCCCGCCGCAATCGTCCAGCAGTTCCCGGAACGCCTGGGCGACCGCCTCCGGGTACTCCATCATCGCCACGTGCCCGGCGTCGGGCAGCGTCAGCAGCCGGGCGTCGCGGAAGGCCGCGGACGCCCTGCGCGCCATCCGGTACGAGACGAGCTGGTCCCGTCCGCCGTACACGAGCTGGGTCGGTGCGAGCACCCGCTCGGCCTGGCGCCACAGTCCGTGCTGTCCGCCCAGGGTGTAGGCATCCACGATGCCCCGGGCCGAGCGCGTCATCGCGTCCCAGAAGTACGGCAGCTCCAGTCGTCTCTCCATCTCGGCCACCGCGTTGCGGAAGGCTTCCTCGGAGACACGCGCCGGATCGCCGTAACAGAGTGCCATGACTCCGCGCGTCCGCTGCTCCGCCGTCCAGCCCTTCGTGAGCCGGGCGAACAGGGAAGCGACGCCCGGCACCGCCAGGAGACCGGTCGGGACGGCGGGGCGCTGCACCCGCCACTCGGGCAGGGCGGGCGAGATCAGGGTGAGGGTGCGCACCAGGTCGGGGCGGACGGCGGCGACCCGGGTGGCGACCGCGCCGCCGAGCGAATTGCCGAACAGATGCACCGGGCCCCGCTCCTCGGCGTCCAGCAGCCGGATCACCGCACGGGCGTGTCCGGTCACCGAGTAATTCCCGTCGTCCGGCGGCGGCGAGTCCCCGAATCCGGGCAGGTCGACCGCCTCGCCGTCGACCACGTCGGACAGCAGCGGCATCAGCGCGGACCAGTTCTGCGACGAACCGCCGAGCCCGTGCACGTACAGCGCGGGGGGCAGTCCGGTCCGGTCGCCCGGCCGGCAGCGGACGTTCAGACCGATCCCCGGCAAGGACACGGAGCGCAGCCGTTCGCCGTCGGCGATCCGGACGGCACTGACCGTGGGGGCCACCGCGGCGGCGGCGGCCTGGACACCCGGCAGCTCGGTCGAAGACATGCGGCAATGTTACGAGACGATCACGCCCTGGTTCATGTGTTCGCCGTCACAGGTCGCATCGCGGGGTGGACGGGTAACTCCTACGCTTCAGGGGAGGGAAGGGAGCTGCCATGACGGTCGACCCGAGCGACCCGGACACCTTCGAGGACACCGAGCCGGAAGGACCGGGGCCCGAGGCCCCCGAGGCGGACGCCGCTGAGCAGCGGACGGATGTCCGGCCCGAGGACGACGAACGGGCGGAGAGCGTCGACCCGGCCACCGCCAACGAGGCCGATGTGGCGGAACAGCGCAGGGTGATTCCCCTCGACGAGGACGATTACCGGTAGAACGCCCCGGTTTGCTCGCGACCACGGAGAACTGTGGCTTCCGCAGCCGTCCGGTCCGTGAAATTCTGCGTCCGCGCCGCGCATACCCGGGTTACCCAAAAGTACGATGGCTGTACGGCGCAGCGTGTACGGACCGGCTGTGCTGGAACACATATTTGGGAGGCGGCGTGACAGCCATCGAGCAGACAGAGGCGGCGCGCCCGCGGGGCACACGCCTGCCCCGCCGCGCCCGACGCAATCAGCTGCTGGGCGCCGCACAGGAGGTCTTCGTCGCGCAGGGCTACCACTCCGCGGCGATGGACGACATCGCCGAGCGGGCCGGAGTCAGCAAGCCGGTGCTCTACCAGCACTTCCCCGGAAAGCTGGAGCTCTACCTGGCCCTGCTGGACCAGCACTGCGAGTCACTGCTCCAGGCCGTGCGCACGGCGCTGGCCTCGACGACGGACAACAAGCTGCGCGTCGAGGCGACGATGGACGCCTACTTCGCGTACGTGGAGGACGAGGGCGGCGCCTTCCGGCTGGTCTTCGAGTCCGACCTGACCAACGAGCCCGCCGTGCGGGAGCGGGTCGACCGGGTGTCCCTCCAGTGCGCCGAGGCCATCTCCGACGTGATCGCCGGGGACACGGGCCTGTCCAAGGACGAGTCCATGCTGCTGGCGGTGGGTCTCGGCGGCGTCTCCCAGGTGGTGGCGCGCTACTGGCTCTCCAGCCGGTCCGCCATCCCCCGCGACACGGCCGTGCAGCTCCTCACCTCGCTGGCCTGGCGGGGCATCGCGGGCTTCCCGCTGCACGGCATCGAGCAGCACTGAGCCGTCCGGCACCGCCCGGGTGACGCCGTGTTCGCTGCGGGCGTTGCCGGTCGGTCCCTGACCGGCCCTTCCGCCGGGCTAGTGTGGCTGCGTACGGCGCGGTTCGCCGCGCAGGGACTGACCGTCGGAGGGACATAGCCGTGGAGGTCAAGATCGGGGTGCAGCACACGCCCCGCGAGATCGTTCTGGAGAGCGGGCTTTCCGCCGAGGACGTCGAGACCGCGGTCGCCGCGGCACTGGGCGGCAAGGCGGAGCTGCTCAGCCTCACGGACGAGAAGGGCCGCAAGGTTCTGGTGCCGGCCGACCGCATCGCGTATGTGGAGATCGGTGAGCCGACCACCCGGCGGGTGGGGTTCGGGGCGCTGTAGTCCACCGGACGCGTTTGATCGCAGGAGCGGCCCGGCGGGGATTCCCCCGCCGGGCCGCTCCTGCGTCGTGCGGGGCCGCTCCCCGTGAGTGAACGGGCGGCGGGTCTCGTACGGGTCGGAAGTGAACGGGCGGCGGGTCTCGTACGGGTCGGAACGGGCCGCTGGAGGGTTGCCCCTCGCGACCCGGGGGTAGTACCGCCTACGACCGATTTGCCCGCCCCGCACACCCCCGCGAGGTGATCCTCTGTGATCTGGGAATCCTTCGGCGCCGCCCTGCTCGGACTCGCCCTGTCCTGGACGGCGATCCGCTCACTGGCCGACCGGCTACCGTCCGACCGTGCGGTATATCTCACCGGCACGCTGGGCGCGCTGTTCGGCGCGTATCTCACGCATGCCGCGCTGGGCCCCGGACATGCCCTGGCGACGCTGATCGGAGCCGTGTCCGTCGGGGCGGTGACGCTGTCCCTGCTGATCCGTCCACGCGGCCGCCGTCTCGCCCGGTCGGCGGCCGCCCAGTAGCCCGGCTCCGCGCGTTACGCGGCGAGGCCGAGCGCGGCCATGCGCTTGGTGTGGGCCTCGGTGATCCGGGAGAACATCCGGCCCACCTCGGCCAGGTCGAAGCCGTCCGCGACGCCGCCCACCAGCATCGTCGAGAGCGCGTCGCGGTCGGCGACCACCCGCTGGGCCTGCGACAGCGCCTCGCCCATCAGCCGGCGGGCCCACAGCGCGAGCCGTCCGCCGACCCGCGGGTCGGCCTCGATGGCGGCGCGCACCTTCTCCACGGCGAAGTTCCCGTGGCCCGTGTCGTCGAGCACGGCCAGGACCAGGGACCGGGTGTCGGTGTCCAGCCGGGCCGCGACCTCGCGGTAGAAGTCGCTGGCGATCGAGTCGCCGACGTACGCCTTGACCAGGCCCTCCAGCCAGTCCGACGGCGCCGTCTGGCGGTGGAAGTCGTCGAGCGCCTTGGCGAACGGCTCCATCGCGGCGGTCGGGTCCTCGTCCACCGCGGCGAGCCGCCGGTTCAGCTGCTCGAAGTGGTGGAACTCCGCGGCGGCCATCTTCGCCAGCTCCGCCTTGTCCCCGAGGGTCGGCGCGAGCTTCGCGTCCTCGGCCAGCCGCTCGAAGGCCGCCAGCTCTCCGTAGGCGAGGGCGCCGAGCAGGTCCACGACCGCGGCGCGGTACTGCGGGTCGGCGGCCGCGGTGGCCCAGTCCTGGGCGGCGATCCCGGTGGCTCCGGAAGCTTCGGCGGGGGTCTCTGTGGCGTGGTCAGGCGTCTCCATGAACCGAACGATAGCCCTCTCCGTGAAGGGCGGAAGGGCCTGGTCAGCCGTCGGACTCATACCGTTCCGATGAATTCGTCCAACACACATGCGCGAATCCGGGGTACAGTGGTAATGCGCCTACTGAGCACTGTGCTGTGCCAGGGGCGCGCCCTTTGAATGAGGATGCCCGGTCGGTGGCCCGATCGGCTCCGAACCGACAGCCCTCCACGCGGTGCGTACGACACGTACGACTGCAGATGAGGGGCCCCCTCAGCGGCACGAGCGCTCGAGCGACGGCAGTGGTCCCGCGCCACCCGGCCCATCCACGGCCGGATGACCAACCCCGGCACGGTACGACCCCCAGCGTTCGCCTCGGACCGCGTCTCACAGAAGAGGCAGCACCCTGACTACGTTCCGCGACCTCGGCATTCTTTCCGAGACGGCCGAAGCCCTCGAGGCAGTCGGCATCACGTCCCCCTTCCCCATCCAGGAGCTGACGCTCCCCGTAGCCCTCTCCGGCTCCGACGTCATCGGCCAGGCCAAGACCGGCACCGGCAAGACGCTCGGCTTCGGTCTCCCGCTCCTGGAGCGCGTGACCGTCCCCGCCGACGTCGAGGCGGGCCGCGCCACGCCCGAGCAGCTGACCGACGCGCCGCAGGCGCTCGTCGTCGTCCCCACCCGGGAGCTGTGCCAGCAGGTCACCAACGACCTGCTCACGGCCGGCAAGGTCCGTAACGTCCGCGTTCTCGCGATCTACGGCGGCCGGGCGTACGAGCCCCAGGTCGAGGCCCTCAAGAAGGGCGTCGACGTGATCGTCGGCACCCCGGGCCGGCTTCTCGACCTCGCGGGCCAGCGCAAGCTCGACCTGTCCCACATCCGCGGGCTCGTCCTCGACGAGGCCGACGAGATGCTGGACCTGGGCTTCCTGCCCGACGTCGAGCGCATCATCACGATGCTGCCGCCCAAGCGCCAGACGATGCTGTTCTCGGCCACCATGCCCGGCGCCGTCATCAGCCTCGCGCGCCGCTACATGTCGCAGCCGACGCACATCAACGCCACGTCGCCCGACGACGAGGGCACGACCGTGAAGAACACGGTCCAGCACGTCTACCGCGCCCACAACATGGACAAGCCGGAGATGCTCTCCCGCATCCTCCAGGCCGACGGCCGCGGGCTCGCGATGATCTTCTGCCGTACGAAGCGGACGGCCGCCGACATCGCCGAGCAGCTGGAGAAGCGCGGCTTCGCCTCCGGCGCGGTCCACGGCGACCTCGGCCAGGGCGCCCGCGAGCAGGCGCTGCGCGCCTTCCGCAACGGCAAGGTCGACGTCCTGGTCTGCACCGACGTCGCCGCCCGCGGTATCGATGTCGAGGGTGTGACCCACGTCGTCAACTACCAGTCGCCGGAGGACGAGAAGACCTACCTCCACCGCATCGGCCGCACCGGCCGCGCGGGCGCCAAGGGCATCGCGATCACGCTGGTCGACTGGGACGACATCCCGCGCTGGCAGCTGATCAACAAGGCCCTGGACCTGAAGTTCCCGGACCCGCCCGAGACGTACTCCACCTCGCCGCACCTCTTCGAGGAGCTCGGCATCCCGGCGGGCACCAAGGGTGTTCTGCCGCGCGCCGAGCGGACCCGTGCCGGTCTGCGCGCGGAGGAGGTCGAGGACCTCGGCGAGACCGGCGGCCGCGGCCGCAAGGCCGCCGCTCCGGCCCCCGCCCGTGAGGAGCGCGAGCCGCGCACCCGCACGCCGCGCCAGCGTCGCCGCACCCGTGGCGGTACCGGTTCGGAGGAGGGCGCCGCGTCGGTGCCCGCCCCCGCGAAGGAGGCCACCCCGGTCGCACCGGCCGGTGACGAGGCCCCCGACGCGCCGCGTACGCCGCGCCGTCGCCGCCGTACCCGCGTCAGCGCCCCCGAGGCCGTCACCGAGGCGGCCGTGGCGGTCGCCGAGGCCCCGGCGGTTCCCGCCCCGGTGGTCGAGGCCGCGCCCGTGGCCAAGGCCGCACCGGTGATCGAGGCCGCACCCGTGGCCGAGGCCGCACCCGTGGCCGAGCCGGTCGCGGAGGCCGCACCAGAGACCAAGCCGCGCCGCCGTCGCAGCCGCGCCGCCGCGAAGCCGGTGACCGAGGAGACGCGTTCGCCCGTCGCCGCGGCTCCGGCCGCCGCGGCTCCGGCCGCCCCGGCCCCGGCCGAGTTCCAGACCGTGGCGGTCGCCGCGGGCGTCGCGGAACCGGTCGCCGAGCCGAAGGCCGTCAAGCCGCGCCGCCGCACCCGGATCGTGAAGCCGGCCGACGAGGTCGACTTCCAGATCGCCCCGGCCGCCGAGCCGGAGCCCGAGGCCAAGACGCGCCGTCGTCCGGCCCGTGCCACGACGAAGGCGAAGACGGAGCCGAAGGCCACGTCGGCCGAGCCGAAGGCGCGCGCCACCAGGGCGACGAAGTCCCGGTCGAAGGCGGAGACCGCGGCGAGCCCCGAGAAGGCCACGGAGAAGGCCGCCGCTCCGGCGGTCGCCGCCGAGAAGGCCGTCGTCGAGGCCGCCGCCGTCGAGGCGGACGCCAAGCCGCGCCGCCGCCGCGCCACGCGCAGCGTCACCTCGACCGCGAGCCAGGAGGCCGCCGTGGTCTCCGAGGCCGAGGCCGTGGTGAGCGAGGCCGCCGCCGAGTCGAAGCCGCGCCGTCGGCGGGCCACCCGCCCGGCGGGCAAGGCGTCGGCGACGACGACCGAGAGCTGACGCTTCGGCTGCACCGCACCACGAACGGCCCCGGCCCCGGCCCCCGCACCCGCGGGGGCCGGGGCCGTTTCGCTGCCCGCTGCCGGGAAGCCGGCCGGTGCCCGGAGAGTTGCCCCGAGAGCTGCCCGGTGACGTCGGGAGACGGGCGTCGGGGATAGCCTCGCCGTATGAGCCGCCCGCCCACCTTCGCCCCGCCGCCCTGCGCCCGTGCCCGTGTCCTCGGCACCGAGCGCGGCGACTTCGCCGTCCTGGACGCCGCACCGCGTACCCCGGCGCGGGCCACCGCCCTGCTGCTGCCCGGATACACCGGCAGCAAGGAGGACTTCATCGCCCTGCTGGAACCGCTGTGCGCGGCCGGCTACCGGGTGGTCGCCGTGGACGGCCGAGGGCAGTTCGAGTCCAGCGGTGCGGACCGCCAGGAAGGTTACGCCCAGGGCGAGTTGGCCCGTGACGTGCTGGCCCAGGCGGCGGCCCTGGACGTCGGCGCGGGAGCGCTGCACCTGCTCGGGCACTCGCTCGGCGGGCAGCTCGCCCGCGCCGCCGTCCTGCTGGACGCCACCCCGTTCCGCTCGCTGACGCTGATGTCCTCGGGGCCCGCCGAGGTGGTCGCGGCCCAGCGGGACAAGGTGAAGATGCTGAGCGACGCGCTGGCCGTGCTGTCCATGGGCGAGGTGTGGCAGGCCATGCAGGCGCTGGATCCCCCGCAGGACGCGGACACCGGCGACGGTGCGGACATGCGCCGGCGCTGGCTCGCCCACGACCCGGCCCAGTTGATCGCCACCGGGGCCCAGCTCGCCGCCGAACCGGACCGGGTGGACGAGCTGGCCGCCGTCGGGCTGCCCGCCCACGTCCTGTCCGGGGAGCGCGACGACGTCTGGCCGGTGGAGCTGTTCGACTCCATGGCGCGGCGGCTCGGCGCTCGCCGCACCACGATCGCCGGCGCCGAGCACTCCCCCAACACCGCCCGCCCGCAGGCGACCGCGGAGGCACTGGCCACGTTCTGGGACGGCCTGCCGGCCGCCTGACGCACCGGCAGCGCCGCCCTTGCGTCAGTACTGCGACTGCAGGTGCTGCCAGAAGCCGTCGCGGAGCGCCCGTCGCAGGTGCGCGTGGCCGCGCAGCGAGTGCTGGAGCAGGCGTTCGGCCTCCACCAGGAGGTCCTGGTCGACGGAGCCCGGCAGATAGGGGTGGCCGGGCAGCAGGTCGGCCAGGGACTCCCGGCCCCGGGCCGCGAGCCAGGCCGCCGCGATCTGCGCGCCGACGAAGCGGACGTCCTCCCGGGAGGGGGCCGGGGTGTCGTCCTCGTACGTGGTGACGGGCCGCCGGGTGACGTAGGGGCGGCAGAAGTCGAGGTCGAAGGTGCGCTGGCTGTCGACCTCCCACAACAGCGGTTCGGCCTGGTTGCGCCCTTCGCCGGCCTCGATGCCCCAGAGGTGCACGCGGGCCCCGTAGCCCTGGGCCGCCTCGACCGCCGAGACCAGGTCCTCGTCGCCGCCGACGAGCGCCGCGTCGCTGATGGCACGGTGCCGGGCGAGGGATTCGAGGTCGGTGCGGATGAGCGAGTCGACGCCCTTCTGCTGGTTGTTGGCGTTGAGGTTGCCGAGCCGCACCTTGACGTCGGGGAGTTCGGCGATGGCCTGCTGCTCGGTGGTGTGGATGCGGCGGCGGGCCCCGTCGTACCAGTAGACGCGCAGCAGCCTGCTGTCGGCGAAGATCGTGCGGGCCTTGTCGATGAAGGCCTCGATCAGCCCTTCGGCGTCGAGGTCGAAGGAGCGCCGGTCCTCGGTGCCGGTGACGAGCAGGCCGGCCGCGGCGTAGACATAGCCGGCGTCCACGAAGATGGCGTGCGTCGACGGGGTCTTGGAGACCTCGATGAGCATGCGCTGGAGCAGCTCGTTGGCGCGGTCCAGACGGGCGCCGATATCGGCTCCGCCGATGGACTGCGAGTCCGCCTCGTTCATGCGAACCTCAGGGTCTGTGGTGGTCTGACTACCGACGGGTACTTAGACATCCAAAAAATTTCCTTAGCGTAGGGAATGTTTGCAGGGGGCAAGCCGTTGTACCCCACGTGGAACGCGAGGGAAGCCTCGCGTTCCCCGTCTTGCCGGTGGGACGCCCCACCGGCGCCAGTAGTTCTCCAGCAGGAGGATCAGACGAAGGGAAGCCCTATGCGCTTCGAGATCATGCGACTCGACGACGTCGACGGTACCGCCGTGGACAGCACCGTCGTGGACGCCGCCTCCGTCAACCGGATCGTGCAGCAGGCCGCAGCGATGGGCCAGCGCATCTACATCCGGCCGGCCGACAGCTCGGCTTCGTAACGCTTCATGGGTCATCACGCCTGATTACGCATTGCGCCGCTAAAGACGAAGCGCCCCCGCACGGAACGTCCGTGCGGGGGCGCTGTGGTGCGCGGGGGGCTCAGGCGTTCTGGATGACCTGGGTGACGCCGTTGATGATCTGCTGGACGGCGATGGCGGAGAGCATCATGCCGGCGAGCCGGGTCACCAGGACCACGCCGCCGTCCTTGATCACGCGGATGATGACCAGCGAGTAGCGCATGGTCAGCCAGAGCACCACGTGCATGGCGACGATCGCGGACCACACCGAGAGCTGGCCCCCCACGCCGTCGGCGTGCTGCACGGCGAGGATGACCGAGACGATGGCGCCGGGCCCGGCCAGCAGCGGCATGCCCAGCGGGACGAGCGCGACGTTGACGTCCTTGGTCTGCGTCGGCTCGTCCGTCTTGCCGGTCAGCAGGTCGAGTGCGATGAGCAGCAGCAGGAGTCCGCCCGCGATCATCAGCGCGGGCACGGAGACATGCAGATAGTCGAGGATCTGCTGACCGAGCAGCCCGAAGACGGCGATCACGCCGAACGCGACCGTGACCGCCTGGAGCGCCATCTTGCGCTGCACCTTGGCGGGGCGGCCCGCGGTGAGGGCGAGGAAGATCGGCGTGATCCCGGGCGGGTCCATGATCACGAACAGGGTGAGGAAGAGGGATCCGAAGACAGCGACGTCGAACACAGTGAGCCTTGCGAGAGAAGAGCGGGCGGTACGGAGGGGGCGCGGGTCCGGGCAGCGGCACGTCGCGGTGCGTCGGGCACGGCGGGGGCACGCAGGGGGTGCGCGAGGAGGAAGACGGGGTGGGGCGGGGAAGGAGTGGCGCTAGCCGCGGCCGACTCCACCGGCGCCCGGCACCGGGAAGGCTCCCGTGGCGCGCCGGGTGATCTCGCCGTAGATCTCGGGGTCGGTGGTGCACGCACCGAGCTCGACGGACTTCCGGCTGCCGTGGTAGTCGCTGGAGCCGGTGGTGAGCAGCCCCAGCTCGCGGGCGAGGCCGCGCAGCCGGGCCCGGGTGGGCTCGTCGTGATCCATGTGGTCGACCTCGACGCCGTCCAGGCCCGCGGCGGCGAGCGCGGCGATCGTGGACTCGGGGACCACCTCGCCGCGTTTCACGGCGGCCGGGTGGGCGAAGACGGTGACCCCGCCCGCGGCCTTCACCAGACGGACGGCCTCGAAGGGGTCGAACTCGTGCTTCTCGGCGTACGCCCGGCCGCCGTTGCCCAGCCAGTCGGGCGTGAAGGCGTCGGAGACGCTGGGCACGACGCCGAGTTCGACGAGGGCGGCGGCGACGTGCGGGCGGCCGACCGAGCCGTCCCCGGCGATGCGGGCGACCTGCTCCCAGGTGATGGGGACGTCGAGGGCGCGCAGCTTGCGGACCATCTCCTGGGCGCGCGGCACCCGGTCGTCGCGGACGAGTTCCCGTGCGCGCTCCAGCTCGGCGTCGGCGGGGTCGAAGAGGTACGCCAGCAGATGCATGCCCACGCCGTCGACGCGGCAGGAGAGTTCGGCGCCGGTGACGAGGGTGAGCCCCTCGGGCAGCGCGTCGATGGCTTGCCGGTGGCCGCCCACGGTGTCGTGGTCGGTGAGCGCGACGACGTCCAGGCCCGCGGCGGCGGCGTTCGCGACCAGTTCGGCGGGGGTGTCCGTGCCGTCCGAAGCGGTGGAGTGGGTGTGCAGGTCGATACGCACGACGGCTGACTCCGGGGCTCGCGGGCGGACGGGGGACCGCTCAAGGATAACCGCCGCGCGTCGGCCGTCCGGCCGCGCTCAGGAGGGCGGGAGCCGGGCCCGAGCCCGCCGGCTCGCGGCCGACCCCTGCCGCTCGCACGATGGCTCCGTACAGCTCCCTGCCCCTCGCCCGACGGCTCCGCGCCGACCCCTACCGCTCGCCCAGCGCCTGCCGGGGCGGTGTCTCGGGGGCGGTGAGCAGCCGCGGGGTGAGCGCGCCGCAGGGGAGGAGGTCCACCTCTCCCCCGGCGTCACGCAGGTCGGTCAGCACCAGCTCGTCGTACATCAGCAGCCCCGACTGCTCGGGCCACAGGATCGCCCAGAGCCACAGGCCCCGCGCCTCGCCCGCGAAGACGGCGCGGTCCTCGGGGGCGTTCTTGACGTGCCAGAGGGGGGTGGGGCGGCCGGCGGCATGGACCTTGGCGTCGGGGGCGGAGTCGACGTTCAGGTGGCGGCCGGGGTCCGGGCCCTCGATTCCGGCGTACCGGGCGCCGAGTCCGACGCCCAGCTCCTCGGCGACGAGCAGCAGCTCACCCATTCCACCCAGCGGGCCGGGCCCGGAGCAGGCCACGGCGCTGGCGCGGCCGCCGCTCCGGTCGTCGCCCACGCTGGCGACACCGGTGAAGAGCCAGCCCACGGGGAGCGGCCAGGGCATCCAGACGGGGACCTGCGCGCGGTGCACCACGACGCCGAGCGCCTCGACGCTCGGCGGGATGAGCGGCTGCATCGGATGGACCGGGCCGTGCACGGAGCACTGCCAGGCGTCGGCGAAGAGACCGGGCGCCCTGACCCGGCCACCGCACTTCGGGCAACTGGGTTCGCCCCTCATAGGCACCAACCGTCCTCCCCGCCGGTCCCCGCGTCAAGGACGATCACCCGTCCGCAGCGTGGCCCTGACCGGGGAAAATAGATGTAGCTTGCATTTATTAGATCGCCTAACTTATTCTGTGCATAACGCATCGATCCGGCGCGGCAGAAGTCCGGAGCGGCCGGAGAAGAAGGAGAGAACCCATGCAGGGAGAGGATCCGTTCGACGACGGGGCGGCGGCGACCAGCATCCTGCGCCAGCCGAAGGCCGTCTGGGCCACGGCGGGCGCCTCGGTGGTGGCCTTCATGGGGATCGGCCTGGTGGACCCGATCCTGCCGTCGATCGCCCAGGGGCTGGACGCCTCGCCGAGTCAGGTGTCCCTGCTGTTCACCTCGTACTTCCTGATCACCGCCTTCGCGATGCTGGTCACCGGCTTCGTCTCCAGCCGCATCGGAGGCCGCAGGACCCTGCTGGCGGGCCTCGCGCTCGTCATCGCCTTCGCCGCGCTCTCCGGCACCTCGTCCTCCGTCGCCGAACTGGTCGGCTTCCGGGCCGGCTGGGGTCTGGGCAACGCCCTCTTCGTCTCCACCGCCCTCGCGGTGATCGTGGGGGCGGCGGCGGGCGGCAGCGCGGCGGCGATCCTGCTCTACGAGTCGGCGCTCGGCCTCGGCATGGCGTGCGGGCCCCTGCTCGGCGCGCTGCTGGGGGACGCCAGCTGGCGCTACCCGTTCTTCGGTACGGCGGCGCTGATGGCGATCGGCTTCCTCTGCATCGCGCTGTTCCTCAAGGAGCAGCCGAAGCCCGCCCGCAGGACCTCCCTGCTCGATCCCGTGAAGGCGCTCGGACACCGCGGGCTGGCCTCGGTGGCGACCTCGGCGTTCTTCTACAACTACGCGTTCTTCACGATCCTGGCCTTCACGCCGTTCGTGCTGAACATGACCCCGTACAAGTCGGGCGCGGTCTTCTTCGCCTGGGGTCTGCTGCTCGCCGTCTTCTCCGTGCTGGTCGCCCCGCGCCTCCAGCGGCGCTTCGGCTCGCTCAAGGTGCTCGGGGCCTCGCTCGTGCTGCTCGCCGTCGACCTGCTGGTCCTCGGGTACGGGAGCCACGGCACGGCCGTCGTCGCCACGATCGTCTCCGGCGCGTTCATCGGCATGAGCAACACCGTCTTCACCGAGCTGGCCCTCGGGGTCTCGGACGCGCCGCGCCCGGTGGCGAGCGCCGGATACAACTTCGTCCGCTGGTTCGCCGCGGCGGCCGCCCCCTTCCTCGCCCCGAAGATCGAGGAGTGGAGCGACGTCCACATCCCGTTCGCGGTGGCCGCGCTCGCCGCCCTCGTCGGAGCGGCCGTCGTGGGCGTACGGCGAACGGCGCTGACCCACGACGCAGAGGAGCTGGAGCCGGTCCACGCCACGCAGGACGGCGTCGCGGTCTTCGCCGACTAGTCGGGCCAGGGCGGTCCGGGAGCGGTCAGTCCAGCGGCACGGACGTGCGCAGCGGGTCGCGCAGGTCCGTACCGTGCGTCAGCCACCGCTCCTGGAGCTCCTGCGCACCGCGCACCCGCTTCCAGGCGGCCTCGTTGCGCGTCATCGGCAGCAGCGGCAGGAAGCGCACCGGATCCATCGGCTCGTCCAGCTCCAGGTCCTCCACCAGCCCGCCGGACTCCGCCACCAGCACCGAGGTGAACGGCGCCCCGGTCCACAGCGGATCGCCCACGTCGAGCGAGGCGCCGGCGGCCACGATCAACCCCTCGACCTGGGGGGATGCGGCCAGCACGGCGAGCGGGCGCAACACCTGGTCGGTGTCGGCGAGCCCTCCCCGCACGGACAGGATCAGCTCGGCGCGGGGGCCCTTCACCGGATCGGCGAGCGGCGAGGTGGGGTCGGCCATCGGCTGCCCGGACATACCGAGCGTCGCGTAGCGCACCACGTCGCCGTCGAGGAAGCGCAGCACCTCGATGCGGTCGGTGCCCAGGAACGTCACATCGGCGCGGGCGTCCGGTTCCCCGAGGGCGGACCGGAGCCGAGCCTCGACCAGAGCGAGAATGTCTTCCATCCCGCGAGCATAGATCGCGTAGGGAATGGGCAAAGTACGGGATTGGGCCTTGGGCGGCTGATAGCCTGGCCGCCGGTCGGGACAGCACGCAGAAGCGTTGCTCTTCTTCGTCCCGACGACACGTCGTCCCCCACGGGGGACCGGCCGGAGGAGGTGGGGACTGCCATGGATCCAAGTCGACCGTGCAGTACCAACCGCTCTTCCGTGCCTCGCATTTCCCGTTGATCCGACGCCTCGTCGGTCGTCCCGGGCCGACACCGCCGTTGTGTCCGGACGACTCCCCGACAGCAGTTCGCGCGACGGAAGAGCCCTTCGTTTTTGCCTGTCTGTAGCGAACGCCGTCATCGCGCCCGCGCGGTGCCGCCCGCTTTGCGGACGTGAGCCCACGTCCCCATTCCGGGCTGTTCCACGCCCTCGCCGACGGCCCTCCGTGAAGGAGCCAGCCATGTCGATGATCCGTGACCTGCGCGCCGCCGTGCGCCCGTCCCTGCGCCCGTCCCTCCGTAAGAACAGCGCCCCCTACAGCGCGTACGACGCCACCCGCGACCCGTCCGCCTCCAGCGCCGTCGTCGACTGCGCCGTCTACCGCGACGGCCGCCGGCTGGTGACGCCCGCGACCCCGACGCCGCACGAGGCGATGCTCCAGGTGCGGGAGGAGGGCGGCTTCGCGTGGATCGGCCTGCACGAGCCGACGGAGGCCGAATTCGCGGGAATCGCCCGGGAGTTCGGGCTGCACCCGCTGGCCGTCGAGGACGCCGTCCACGCCCACCAGCGGCCCAAGCTGGAGCGGTACGACGACACGCTGTTCACCGTCTTCAAGACGATCCACTACGTGGAGCACGCCGAACTGACCGCGACCAGCGAGGTCGTGGAGACCGGCGAGGTGATGTGCTTCACCGGCCGGGACTTCGTCATCACGGTCCGGCACGGCGGCCAGGGTTCGCTGCGCGCCCTGCGCCACCGTCTCCAGGACGATCCGGAGCTGCTCGCCAAGGGCCCGTCCGCCGTCCTGCACGCCATCGCCGACCATGTGGTCGACGGGTACATCGCGGTGGCCGAGGCGGTGCAGGACGATATCGACGAGGTGGAGATCGATGTCTTCTCCACCCCCGCCAAGGGCACCCCGCGCGGTTCGGACGCGGGCCGGATCTACCAGCTCAAGCGGGAGGTGCTGGAGTTCAAGCGGGCCGTCTCACCACTCCTGCGGCCCATGCAGCTGCTGAGCGAGCGCCCGATGCGGCTGGTCGACCCCGACATCCAGAAGTACTTCCGCGACGTCGCCGACCACCTCGCCCGGGTCCAGGAGGAGGTCCTCGGCTTCGACGAGTTGCTGAACTCGATCCTCCAGGCGAATCTGGCGCAGGCGACCGTCACGCAGAACGAGGACATGCGCAAGATCACCTCCTGGGCGGCGATCATCGCCGTGCCGACGATGATCTGCGGCGTCTACGGCATGAACTTCGACTACATGCCCGAGCTGGAGTGGAAGTACGGCTATCCGCTGGTGCTCGGCGTCATCGGAGCGGTCTGCTTCTCCATCCACCGCATCCTCAAGCGCAACGGCTGGCTCTGAGCGGTGCGGGGGCGGGTGCTGAGTAAGCTCGCGCCCATGACTGATGCCGCCGCGACCGACGCCGCCGCCGACCTGCTGGAGCGGGCCCTCGTCGAGGAGGCCACGAAGAAGTCCGGCCTGGTCTGGGTCCGGGGCTCCGGCCCGGCCCGCGCCCTGTGGCACGTCTGGCACGAGGGCGCGGCGCAGCTGATCGGCGGCGGCCCCGGCGAGCAGCCGCTGCCCGAGGGCCTGGCCGACGGCGGCCGCGCCGAGGTGACCGTACGCAGCAAGGACAAGGGCGGCCGGATCGTCGCCTGGAGCGCGACGGTGGCGTTCCTCGCCCCGCACTCCGAGGAGTGGGAGGCGGCGGTCGCCGAGCTGAAGGGCAAGCGGCTGAACGCCCCGGACGCCGAGTCGATGACGGAGCGGTGGGCGAGGGAATGCACGCTGGTGCGGCTGACGCCCGACACCGTCAGCACCGCGCTGCCGGACACCTCACTGGCGGCCGTCCCGCTGCCGACCCCGGCCACCACCCGGCAGCCGGCCCCGGCGGCGCTCCCCCGGCTGCTCCTGAAGCGTCGCGGGAAGCGCTGAGCCGCCGGGGCGGGACCCGCTCAGCCGTCGGACTTGGGGAGCTGGCCGCCGTAGTCGACGGTGTCGCCCTCCTGGGGGGCCTCCAGGGGGAAGGCCTGCCCCCAGTCGGCCAGTGAGATCGTGCCCCCGCCGCCGCCCCGGGCCACCCGCACCGGATACGGCCGGCCCTCCAGCGAGACGTCGAACGCCCCGCCCTCGCCCTTGCCGCCCAGGATCTGGATGGTGCGCTGTCCCCCGACCGTGTCGCGGCCGCCCTTGTTGACCTTCCCGTGCAGCGCGAGCAGCCCGTCGAGCAGGACTTCCTTGTCGGTGAAACCGCGCAGCCGGCGGTAGCTGGGGTCGCCCTCGGGGACCTTCACGTACTTGCCGCCGAGCTTGTCGGCGGCCGCCGCGTCGGCGGACTCGCCCTTGTCGGCGCTGCCCTCGTGGGTCCAGAACGCGGCGGGCGCCTTGAGGAAGAGCTCGTCCTCGACCCGCAGCAGGGCGAAGCTCTGCTTCTTGGAGGTCACCGAGCCCATGCCGCCCTGCGCGTTGAGCTTCATCTCCAGCCGGTAGGTGCCGCCCTTGCTGACCAGCGTGCCCGACAGCCGCACCGCGTCCGCCGCGCCGGCCGCCGCTCTGGCCTTCTCGTCGATCTCGGCGGCGGAGAGTTTGGCGACGCCGTTGGTCCCCTTGTCCGGGTCCTCCTCCGTGCCGCAGGCGGCCAGGGCCGCGGTGAGCCCTCCGCACAGCACGAGAGCGAGGGCGGTCCGGCGATGGTTCCGCACGGCCGGGGCAAAAGAGGTCACGGGCGCACTGCCTCTCAACTGCGATCGGGGGTGGCAGACGGCAGCGTACCCGGCAGGCGCGCACCGTCCGGCAGCCAGCCGTACGGCCGGGTCCGCCGGGGCGAGGCGCGGCGGTACGGGCTAGCCTGATCCCGGCGCACGACGGTCCGCGTACGGTGAAACGCGCTGGTCACGAAGAAGGAGGCGGAGCATGGCGGCAGGAGCCCCCAGGGTCTTCGTCTCGCACCTCTCCGGGGTGCCCGTGTTCGATCCGAACGGGGACCAGGTCGGCCGGGTCCGCGACCTGGTGGCGATGTTGCGGGTCGGCGGGCGGCCGCCGCGCATCCTGGGGCTTGTCGTCGAGGTGGTCAGCCGGCGGCGGATCTTCCTGCCGATGACCCGGGTGACCGGCGTCGAGTCCGGCCAGGTCATCACCACCGGTGTGGTCAACATGCGCCGCTTCGAGCAGCGGCCCACCGAGCGGCTCGTCCTCGGTGAGTTCCTCGACCGCCGCGTGACGCTGGTGGAGACCGAGGAGGAGGTCACCGTCCTGGACGTGGCGATCCAGCAGCTGCCCGCCCGCCGGGACTGGGAGATCGACAAGTACTTCGTGCGCAAGGGGCGCGGCGGGGCGCTGCGCCGCAAGGGCGAGACGCTGACGGTGGAGTGGTCGGCGGTCAGCGGCTTCTCGCTGGAGGAGCACGGGCAGGGCGCCGAGAACCTGGTCGCCACGTTCGAACGGCTGCGCCCCGCCGATGTGGCCAACGCCCTGCACCACCTCTCCCCCAAGCGCCGGGTCGAGGTGGCCGCCGCGCTGGACGACGACCGGCTCGCCGACGTCCTGGAGGAGCTGCCCGAGGACGACCAGGTGGAGATCCTCGGCAAGCTCAAGGAGGAGCGGGCCGCCGACGTCCTGGAGGCGATGGACCCCGACGACGCGGCCGACCTGCTCTCGGAGCTGCCCGAGGAGGACAAGGAGCGGCTGCTGACCCTGATGCGTCCGGACGACGCCGCCGATGTGCGCCGCCTGATGGCCTACGAGGAGCGCACGGCGGGCGGTCTGATGACGACCGAGCCGATCGTGCTGCGCCCGGACGCCACGGTGGCCGACGCGCTGGCCCGGGTCCGGCAGGCGGACCTGTCGCCGGCGCTCGCCGCCCAGGTGTACGTCTGCCGCTCCCCCGACGAGACGCCGACCGGCAAGTACCTGGGCACCGTGCACTTCCAGCGGCTGCTGCGCGACCCGCCGTTCACCCTGGTCAGCTCCATCGTCGACAGCGACCTGGTGCCGCTGCCCCCGGACACCCCGCTGCCGACGGTGACCAGCTATCTCGCCGCGTACAACCTGGTCTCGGCGCCCGTCGTGGACGAGAGCGGTTCGCTGCTGGGCGCGGTGACCGTGGACGACGTCCTGGACCACCTGCTCCCCGAGGACTGGCGCGAGACCGACTTCCACGGCGAGGAGGGGATCCGCCATGGCCGGTGAGGAGCGGGCGAAGGCGGCCTCCACGGGCGCCTCCGGCCTGATGCGCCCGCCGCGGACCCGGCTCGACCAGCCGAAGTCGCCGCGGCGCAGGCTGCTGCCGGAGTACGACCCGGAGGCCTTCGGCCGGGTCTCCGAGCGGATCGCGCGGTTCCTGGGGACCGGACGGTTCATCGTCTGGATGACGCTGATCATCATCGTCTGGGTGGTGTGGAACATCTACGCGCCCAAGGATCTGCGCTGGGACGAGTACCCGTTCATCTTCCTGACCCTGATGCTCTCGCTCCAGGCCTCGTACGCGGCCCCGCTGATCCTGCTCGCGCAGAACCGGCAGGACGACCGGGACCGGGTCACGCACGAGCAGGACCGCAAGCAGAACGAGCGTTCCATCGCCGACACCGAATACCTCAGCCGGGAGATCGCGGCGCTGCGGATGGGCCTCGGCGAGGTCGCCACCCGCGACTGGATCCGCTCCGAACTCCAGGACATGGTGAGGGACATGGAGGACCGCCAGATCCTCCTCACATCCGAGAGTGACGAAGGCGACCGCTGACGCGCTACCCGCCCGTAGGGCTCCGCGCCGTAACATCGTCGGTATGGCTACGGAAGACACGGTGCTTGAAGCACTGTCGACAGTGAACGACCCGGAGATCCACCGCCCGATCACCGAGCTGGGCATGGTGAAGTCGGTCGAGATCGATCCTGACGGTGTAGTCGCTGTCACGGTCTATCTCACGGTCTCCGGTTGCCCGATGCGGGAAACGATCACCCGGAACGTGACCGAGGCGGTCGCCCGGGTCGAGGGCGTCTCGCGGGTCGAGGTGACCCTCGACGTCATGAGCGACGAGCAGCGCAAGGACCTGGCGAGCTCGCTGCGCGGCGGCACCGCCGAGCGGGAGGTGCCCTTCGCCCAGCCCGGCTCGCTGACCCGGGTGTACGCGGTCGCCTCCGGCAAGGGAGGCGTCGGCAAGTCCTCGGTGACGGTGAACCTCGCGGCGGCGATGGCGGCCGACGGGCTGAAGGTCGGGGTCGTGGACGCGGACATCTACGGGCACAGCGTGCCCCGGATGCTCGGCGCGGACGGCAAGCCCACCCAGGTCGAGAACATGATCATGCCGCCGTCCGCGCACGGCGTGAAGGTCATCTCCATCGGCATGTTCACCCCGGGCAACGCGCCCGTGGTGTGGCGCGGTCCGATGCTGCACCGAGCGCTCCAGCAGTTCCTCGCCGATGTGTACTGGGGCGACCTGGACGTCCTGCTGCTCGACCTGCCGCCGGGCACCGGCGACATCGCGATCTCGGTGGCGCAGCTCGTGCCGAACGCCGAGATCCTGGTCGTCACGACCCCGCAGCAGGCGGCGGCCGAGGTCGCCGAGCGGGCCGGCTCGATCGCCGTACAGACCCACCAGAAGATCGTCGGCGTGGTGGAGAACATGTCGGGCATGCCGTGCCCGCACTGCGACGAGATGGTCGACGTGTTCGGCTCGGGCGGCGGCGCCCGGGTCGCCGAGGGGCTGACCCGCACGGTCGGCGCCGAGGTGCCGGTGCTCGGCTCGATCCCGATCGACGTGCGGCTGCGCGAGGGCGGCGACGAGGGCAAGCCGGTCGTCCTGTCCGACCCCGACTCCCCGGCCGGCAGCGCGCTGCGGTCGATCGCCCAGAAGCTGGGCGGGCGTCAGCGCGGTCTTTCGGGCATGTCGCTGGGGATCACCCCGCGCAACAAGTTCTGACGCCGGTCACGGCGGACTGAGCGGAAAGGGCGGGCCGGTGGTCGTCCGGCCCGCCCTGTCCGCCGTCACCCGCGCGCGGGTGACCCCGCTACGCGTACGTCTCGATGTCCTTGATGGCCGCGAAGCCGAGACCGTACGCGCTCATTCCCCGCCCGTACGCCCCGATGTGCACGCCCTCGTGGGCGGATCCCGCGAGGACCCAGCCGAACTCGGACTCGCGGTAGTGGAACTCCACCGGCACCCCGTCCACCGGCAGGGAGAGCGTCGACCAGGGCTCGCTGCCGAGGTCGTCGGCGAGGGTGAACGCCGTCTCGGTCTGCTGGTCCAGCCAGTCGTCGCGCAGGGAGTGGTCCATCTGCGGCGGCCAGGTGTACGCCAGCAGGCCGGAGCCCGCGAGCCAGGCCGCCGAGGACACCGTGGTGGCGTCCAGCACGCCCGTGCCGTCCCCGCTGCGCCGCACCGGGCTCGCGGCCACGGTGATCACCGCCGCGAACCGTTCCTTGTCGGCGGAGCCGTCCGTCTTCACGGAGGGCTCGTCGCCGTGGCCGACCGACCCGTGCTGGACCGTGCCGTCCGCCGCGGTGCCGACCTGCATCGGCCAGCGCGGGCCGGTGAAGGCCTCGTCCAGCCCGTACCAGGGGAAGCTCGCCTCCCGGTAGCCGTCGACGGTACGCCGGGCCGCCGGCCTTACCTCCGCCGTGGCCGTGCCCGGGACACCGTCCGCATCAATCCGACTCGTCGTCTCCATCTGCGCGGCCGCCTCCTCGATCAGTCATGATCCGGAGCGGCCCGCCCCCCGCGGGCTTGGGCGTCCTCGCAACCGGACAGATGGAGAATAGCCATACCGTCCGGGCGAGTCGGGATTGACCGGGGTCAGGTGGCGTCTGCGTCGAACGGCGGGCGCTCGGGCTGAGCCTGCGGCGGAGTCTTCTTCAGCAGGTCAGGAGCGGTGTCGCCGGTCTTGGTGAGGCTGGTCGACGGGCCGTCCGCCGACGCGCCCGCAGAGCCGTTCGCCGCGCTGTTGGCGGTATCGGACGCGGTCGAGGCGCGCCCGTTGACCGCGTCGGTGACGTCGGCCATCTCCTTGCGCAGGTCGAAGCTCTCGCGGATCTCCTTCAGCCCCAGGTCGTCGTCGCCGTCCATCAGCTGCTTGCGGACGAACGTCTTGGGGTTGAGGTCCTCGAACTCGAAGTCCTTGAACTGCGGGCCCAGCTCCGTGCGGATGTCTTCCTTGGCACTGTCCGAGAACTCGCGGATCTTACGGATGGTGCGGGTGACGTCCTGGATCAGCTTGGGCAGCTTGTCGGGGCCGAAGACCAGCACGGCCAGCACTCCGAGCGTCAACAGCTCCAGTGCGCCTATGTCATTGAACACCTTGCTGCTCCTCGTGTTCTCCGCGTGTTCTCCGTGCGATCGCGGCCCAGGTCCTTCCGCTGCCCGGACCGCTCAAAGGTACCTGCCGAAGGTGTCCGGGCGGTACCTCACGGCGGCCGCCGAACAGACGGCCCTCAGCCTCCGCTCGCCGAGCCGAGCGTCAGGGTCACCGTCCGCTCCTCGCCGCCCCGGGTCAGCTTGAGGTCGAGGTCGTCACCCGGCCGGTGGGCGCGGATCTTCACGATCAGCTCCTCGCCGCTGTGCACCCGCTGGCCCTCGACCTGGGTGATGATGTCGCCGGACTTGATGCCCGCCTTGGCCGCGGGCCCGTCCTTCGCGACGGCGGGTGTGCCGTCGGCGCCCTTCGTGCCGACCTTGGCCCCGTCGCCGGTGTACTTCATGTCCAGCGTGACGCCGATGACCGGGTGGGTGGCCCGGCCGGTGCTGATCAGCTCCTCGGCGACGCGCTTGCCCTGGTTGATGGGTATCGCGAAGCCGAGGCCGATGGAGCCGGACTGGCCGCCCGCCTCGGGGCCCCGGGCGCTGTCGGCCGCGCGGATGGCGCTGTTGATGCCGATGACATGGGCCTGGGTGTCGACCAGCGGTCCGCCGGAGTTGCCCGGGTTGATCGGGGCGTCGGTCTGGAGGGCGTCGACGTAGCTGATGTCGCTGCCGTCGCCCTTCTCGCCGCCCGCGGTGATCGGCCGCTGCTTGGCGCTGATGATGCCCGAGGTCACCGTGTTGGACAGGTCGAAGGGCGCGCCGATGGCCACCACCGGGTCGCCGACCTGGACGTTGTCGGAGTTGCCCAGGGGCAGAGGCTTGAGCCCGGAGACCCCGCGGACCCTGACGACCGCGAGGTCGTAGCCGCTGTCCTTGCCGACGAGCTCGGCGGAGGCCGTCTCGCCGCTGCTGAACGTCACGGTGATGTCCCCGCTGGACCCGGCCGGGGCGACGACGTGGTTGTTGGTGAGGATGTGGCCCTGGCCGTCCAGGACGAAGCCGGTGCCCGTGCCGGACTCGGCGGTGCCGCTGACGTGCAGGGTGACCACGCTGGGCAGGGCGCTGGCGGCGATGCCCGCGACGCTCTCGGGGGCCCGGTCGCCACCGTCGCGGCTCGCCTGCGGCAGCTCGACGGTGGTCAGCCCGCCGTTGCGCTCGACGTACGCGCCGACCCCGCCGCCGATGCCGCCGGCGACCAGGGTCAGCAGGAGCGCCCCCATGAAGGCCCCGCCCCGGCGCTTCTTCCTGCGGCCGGGGTCCCCGCCCTCGGGAGGCCCCGGCCGGGACAGCGGCTGTCCCGGAGCGCCCCACGGGTCGTACTGGAGCCACTGCGTGTGCTGCTGCGGTCCCGGCGCCGGGTGCGGTGTCCCCTGCTGCCCGGTGGCGCCCTGCGGCGGCTGCGGTACGTGAGCCGTGTGGGCGGAGGGAGCCGTGGGCTGGGCCTGTGCGGGGGGCTGTGCCTGTGCGGGGTGCTGCGGGGGTGCGAAGCCGTCGCCCGGCGCGGGCTGCGGGAGCACGAAGTCGTCGGCGGGCCGGCCGTGCGGGGGCGTGAAGCCGTCGCCCGGCGCGGGCTGCGGTGCCGGGGCCGCTGCGGGGGCCGGGATTCCGGTGCCGTCCGTCGCGGCGTACTGCGGGGGCGGGGGCACGGCCCCCGACGGTACGACGGTGCCGTGCGCCGGGGTCGGCCGCTGCACCGGCGGAGCGGGCGCCCAGGGACCGGGGCCGCCGTAGGGCGGGGTGCTGTACTCGTCGGGCTCGTGCAGCGGCTGCCCGGCCGGGCGGGGGCGCGGGACCTCCTGACCGCCGTGCTCCTCCGGCCGGCCGGAGGCGTCGGAAGGCGGAGCCTGGTCCGGCGCCGCCACCGGGGCCGCCGGCTCACGGTCCTCGGTCACCGGAGCGTCCGACGGGGCCGTCGGCCCGCTGTCCGGCTCCGCGCGGTCGGCACGCCCCGCCGTGGGGCGGCTCCACCACTTCGCCTGCGGCCCGCTGGGCTTCCCGTCGTCCATGCTCTCCCCGCAACTGGCCTCTGCACGCCCCACAGAGGCGTCCCTCACCGGAATTCAACCAGGTTTGCGAATCCCCGCGCAGGGTCCGGTCAGGGCCTGGAGGAAAGCGGGCTCGTCAGATCGTTGGCGGGTGAGCCCGGGAGCGGTCCCGAGGCCACCGACGACGGGGCCGCCTTCGCCGGCGCACCGCTGCCGAGCGCCGCCGCGAGGAGCGGGGTGCCGGACATCGTCGGACGCACCAGCGGTGAGACGGACACATTCAGCACAGGGAGCGTGAAGGGGTGTCCGCCCGAGGACGGGACGCCGAACAGCGGCGGAGCGGCCGACGGCGCGTGCCGGTTCACCGGAGGGGTGACGGCCGGAGCCCCGGGAGCCGTCCCGGTGGGCGACGGAGGCACCCCGTTGGTCCCGGGCCGGGCCGTGCCGGACGCGGGCTGCTCGGCCGCGTGGACGTCGCCGGCCACCGCGCGGGCGCCGCCGCCCCGGCGGCTGGCCGCGTCGGTGCTGTTCTCGCGGGTCTCGGCGTCGAGCGGGGTGACGTTGTTCCCGCTGCCCTCGGCGCGCAGCGGGGATTCGGCGCCGGAGTCCAGCGGCAGGGTGCCGCCCAGCGCGATCGCCGCGAGGGAGACGGCGCTGGCCGCGGCGAACGCGAAGCGCCGGCCGCGCCAGGGTGAGCGGTCCGCGTCGCGGGCCACCTCGTGTATGCGGAAGACCGAGCCGGAACCGGAGCCGCCGGGCAGCACGGCGCCGGAGCCGTGCGTGGCGGGGAGGTACCCGAAGCCGTCCAGGGGGGAGGGCGCGGTGTCGGCGCGGGTGCTGCCGGAGGGCCGCAGCCCGGGGAAGAACTCGTCGGCGAAGGGCCCTCGGCCGCCGAACGGCCCGCCGGGGCCGGCGTCGTCGCTGCCAGGACCCCCGGGAAGGCCCTGTAGCCGGGCCAGGAACCCCTCGGAGGGCGAGGGTGAGGCTGATGTGGCAAAAGCGCTCTTGAGGCGGCGCTGGGCGTCGGCCTCGGCCTTGCACTTGGCGCAGGTCGCCAGGTGGGCCAGGACCCGCTCGCGGGCGTCGTGTTTCAGCTCGCCGTCGACCAGCGCGGCGAGTCGGTCCCCCAGGTGCGCTTCCGCGGGGGTGGGTCCTGTGCCGCTCACGCCGTTCCGACCTCCCCCGCCAGGACCGCGTCCGCCAGGGAGCGCTGCTCGGCGCGGGCCTCGGGCGAACGGTGCTTGAGCGCCTTGCGCAGGTGCGAGCGACCGCGGTGGATCCGGCTGCGGACGGTGCCGAGCTTCACCCCGAGGGTCGCGGCGATCTCCTCGTAGCTGAGGCCCTCGATGTCGCAGAGGACCACGGCCGCACGGAATTCGGGCGCGAGGGTGTCCAGCGCCTGCTGCACGTCGGCGTCGAAGTGGGTGTCGTTGAAAGCCTGCTGCGGGGACGGCTCACGGCTGGGCAGCCGCTCGGCCGCGTCGTCGCCGAGGGAGTCGAAACGGATGCGCTGCTTGCGCCGGACCATGTCCAGGAAGAGATTGGTCGTGATGCGGTGCAGCCAGCCCTCGAAGGTGCCGGGTGTGTACGTCGACAGCGAGCGGAACACCCGGACGAAGACCTCCTGGGTCAGGTCCTCGGCGTCGTGCTGGTTTCCCGTCAGCCGGTAGGCAAGGCGGTACACGCGACCGCTGTGCGTGCTGACGATCTCTTCCCATGAGGGCGGGGTCCACGCCTGAGAATCCGCATCAGAGGCGAAGGTCGCGGTCGGTGCGGAGTCTTCGGAAGAACGGTCAGCAATGTCGGTCACGGATTTCGGCTCGCCGGCCGGCCTGAGAAGACGCCACAGCGCCCTCCTCCGGTCCACAGGCGCAGCCGCACCTCCCCTATCGGCTCTGGTGGTGTCCAGTGGAGCCCCTACCATAGCCACCTCGCCCGTTAGCTCCGGATAAGCCTTTTTCCCTGATGGGGCCGGGCGTCGCCCGGGACTTTCCCGCAGCTCGCCGGTCCGATCCGCGGACCCGGTCACTGCGCTTTCCCCACTCCTTGCACAACGCCCGGTCCCATCTGCGGGTTCCCGGGTCCAGCGGATACAGTCACCGTTGCGCCAACTACGGGGACAGGAGAGGGTCATTACCGCCAACCGGCAGACGAGCTGGGCGTTCGCCGACGCCTTTGTCGCCGAGGACGAAGCACTGCACGGGGCCCGGGAACGGGCTCGTGAGCTGGGGCTTCGCTCGGTGTCACCGGGCACCGGCGCCGCGCTGCGCCTGCTGGCCGCGGCCGCGGACGCCAAAGCGGTGGCGGAGATCGGCACGGGCACCGGCGTGTCCGGCATCTATCTCCTGCACGGAATGCGGCCGGACGGGGTCCTCACCACCGTGGACCCCGAGCCCGAGCGTCAGCAGTTCGCCCGGGAGGCGTTCCGCGAGGCGGGCTTCGCCACGAACCGGGCCCGTTTCATCCCCGGCCGCGCCCTGGACGTCCTGCCCCGGCTCGCGGACGGCGGTTACGACCTCGTCTTCTGCGACGGCGACCGGCTCGAGAGCCTCGATGTGCTCGCTGAATCGTTGCGCCTGCTACGGCCCGGCGGCCTGGTCTGCTTCGAGGGCGTCTTCGCGGACGGCCGCACGGTCGACTCCGCGGCCCAGCCGGCCGAGGTGCTGCGGCTGCGGGAGCTGCTGCGGGCGGTGCGCGAGAGCCAGGAGCTGATGTCGACCCTGCTGCCGGTCGGCGACGGCCTGCTCTGCGCGGTCCGGCGCGGCTGAGCGGCCGCGGAGGCCCCCGACCACCGAACGCACCGCTGCCCGGTACGGAATCCGTACCGGGCAGCGGTGAAGGTGATGGGCGTTCCGCGTCAGCCGACGACCTTCTTCAGCGCGTCGCCGAGGGCATCGGCCTCGTCCGGAGTCAGCTCGACAACAAGCCGACCGCCGCCTTCGAGCGGAACGCGCATGACGATGCCCCGCCCCTCCTTTGTCACCTCGAGCGGGCCGTCGCCCGTCCGCGGCTTCATGGCCGCCATGCTCGTTCCCCTTCCTGAAACCAGCTCATCGCAACCGGCGGCCCCATGACAGGCGCTGCCTCACCGGCATCGAACACATTGCTTCTTCGCCATTATCCCGCATCAGGGACCCCGATGACCAACATCGGTCTGCATCGCTTGCGCAACGCGCTCTCTCAAAACCACCCAATTCGGCAATCCGGCTGCGATACTGCGCCGCCCCGGACCCCCAGGTGAGAGCCAATTGTTAGACGCAGGTCACATCACTGCCCCGCCCCGGATCGGCCATGCTTGCCTCCAGTGGCAACGATGCCCGAGCAGCGAGGGGATACCGGAATGGCCGACGAGCCGGCGAACACCGTCCTGTACGACGTGAGCGAGGGTCTCGCGACGATCACGATCAACCGACCCGACGCGATGAACGCGATGAACACCGCGGCGAAGGTCGCGCTCCGGGACGCGCTCCTCGATGCGTCGGCGGACACGGGCGTCCGGGCGGTTCTGCTCACGGCCACCGGGCGCGCCTTCTGCGTCGGCCAGGACCTCAGGGAGCACGTCGCGATGCTCACGGCCGCCCGCGAGGCGGGGATCGGCAACGCGCTCAGCACCGTGCAGGAGCACTACAACCCGATCGTCCGGGCGATCACCGAGATGGCCAAGCCGGTCGTCGCCGGGGTGAACGGCGTCGCGGCCGGGGCCGGGTTCGGTTTCGCCCTCGCGGCCGACTACCGGGTGGTCGCGGACACCGCCTCCTTCAACACCTCGTTCGCGGGCGTCGCACTCACCGCCGACTCGGGCGTGTCCTGGACGCTGCCCCGGCTGATCGGGCAGAGCCGCGCCGCCGATCTGCTGCTCTTCCCGCGTTCGATCTCCGCGCCGGACGCGTACGACCTGGGCCTGGTCAACCGCCTCGTCCCGGCGGCCGAGCTGGCCGAGCAGGCGGCCTCGGTGGCCCGTGCCCTGGCGGCCGGTCCCACGGTGGCGTACGCGGCGCTGAAGGAGTCGATGGCGTACGGCGCCGGGCACACGCTCGCCGAGGCGCTGGAGAAGGAGAACGAACTCCAGACCCGGGCGGGCGCGTCGCAGGACCACACCATCGCGGTGGAGGCGTTCCTGGCCAAGGAGAAGCCGGTCTACCTCGGGAAGTAGCCGCTGCTCAGCGCGGTGCCCTGCCGCCGCCGCGCGCCACGCAGTCCGCGAGGTGGTCGTCGACCAGTCCGCAGGCCTGCATCAGGGCGTAGGCGGTGGTGGGGCCGACGAAGCGGATCGAGCGCTTCTTCAGTGCCTTGGCGAGCGCGGTGGACTCCGGTGTGACGGCCGGGACGTCCGCCAGTGTGCGCGGGGCGGGCCGGCCGGCCGGGTCGGGGGCGTGGGACCAGATCAGCTCGTCCAGCTCCCCGGCCGGCCAGTCGGCGAGCACCTTCGCGTTGGCGAGGGTCGCGTCGACCTTGGCCCTGTTGCGGATGATCCCCGGGTCGGCGAGGAGCCGTTCCCGGTCGGTGTCGGTGAACTTCGCGACGGCCTCGATCCGGAATCCCTCGAAGGCGGTACGGAAGGTCTCGCGGCGGCGCAGGATCGTGATCCAGGAGAGGCCGGACTGGAAGGCCTCCAGACAGAGCCGTTCGAACAGCGCGTCGTCGCCGTGGACCGCCCGGCCCCACTCGGTGTCGTGGTAGTCGAGGTAGTCCTCGGCGGACAGGCCCCATGGGCAGCGCAGCCCGCCGTCGGCAGCTGCGACGGCTCCGCCGCTCATCGGCCGTCCTCCTCGGTGCGGGCCGAGCCGTTCGCCCGGCCGTCCGGCTCCGGGGACCGGTCCCCTGGGTGCTCGAACAGGTCGGTGCCCGTCGTCACCGCGGCCGCCTGCGCCCCGGCCAGGGTGGATTCCAGCTCCGCGATCCGGGCGTCGCGCTCGGCCAGCTCGGCGCCGAGCCGGGACAGCGCCTCGTCGACGTCCGCCATCCGGTAGCCGCGGGGGGCGACCGGCAGGCGCAGCGCCTCGATGTCCGCCCGGCCGACCGGGCGGGTCGCGGGCAGGGGATCGGTGAACCGCTCGGGCGGGACGTCCTGGAGGACCGCGCTCCCACCGCCGCCGACCACCGCGAGGGTGACCGCGGTGACGACCACGACCATCGTGAGCAGCAAGAACCAGAACACGCGCATCTCCCCGGGGGCGGAAACCTCGTCCGGCTCCGATCGTGCCATGCGGCACCGACAGTCGGGGCCCGCCTCGGGAGGCCTTAGGGTCGCAGGCGGGCTATCTGAGGAGGAAAAGCGGGATGCGCAGCGGTGCACTCAGGCTGGGGCGGCGGGAATTCGGGCCGCACGAGCCGGTGATCATGGCGATCGTGAACCGGACCCCGGACTCCTTCTACGACCAGGGCGCCACGTTCCGGGACGAGCCGGCGCTCGCCCGGGTCGAGCAGGCGGTGGCCGAGGGCGCCGCGATCATCGACATCGGCGGGGTGAAGGCCGGCCCCGGCGAGGAGGTGAGCGCCGAGGAGGAGGCGCGCCGCACGGTCGGTTTCGTCGCCGAGGTACGCCGCCGCCACCCGGACGTGGTGATCAGCGTGGACACCTGGCGGCACGACGTGGGCGAGGCGGTCTGCGAGGCCGGGGCGGACCTGCTGAACGACGCGTGGGGCGGGGTGGACCCGAAGCTGGCGGAGGTCGCCGCGCGGTACGGGGCGGGTCTGGTGTGCACGCACGCGGGCGGCGCGGAGCCGCGGACGCGGCCGCACCGGATCGCGTACGAGGACGTGATGGCGGACATCCTGCGGGTGACGGTGGGCCTTGCCGAGCGGGCGGTGGAGCTCGGGGTGCGGCCGGACGCGATCATGATCGATCCGGGCCACGACTTCGGGAAGAACACCCGGCACTCGCTGGAGGCGACGCGGCGGCTCGGGGAGATGGCGGAGACGGGCTGGCCGGTGCTGGTGTCCCTGTCCAACAAGGACTTCGTCGGGGAGACGCTGGACCGGCCGGTGAAGGAGCGCGTCATCGGCACGCTGGCGACGACGGCGGTCTCGGCGTGGCTGGGGGCGCGGGTGTACCGGGTGCACGAGGTGGCGGAGACGCGGCAGGTCCTGGACATGGTGGCGTCCGTGGCCGGGCACCGTCCGCCGGCCGTGGCGCGGCGGGGACTGGCGTAGCGGCCGCCTGGCCGGCGGGCGGGGTCAGGGGCGCTGCCCCTGGACCCCGCTCCTCGATCACCGGAGGGGCCGGGTCCTACCGCCCGACCTCCTTCGTGACCAGCATCACCGCTTCCTCCACGTCGTCCGTCACGTGGAAGAGCAGCAGGTCCTTCTCCGAGGCCTTGCCCTGGGCCACCACCGTGTCGCGGAGCCAGTCGATCAGGCCGCCCCAGTAGGCACTGCCGAACAGGACGATCGGGAAGCGGGTGACCTTGCCGGTCTGGACGAGGGTCAGCGCCTCGAAGAGTTCGTCCAGGGTGCCGAGGCCGCCGGGCAGGACCACGAAGCCCTGGGCGTACTTCACGAACATCGTCTTGCGGACGAAGAAGTAGCGGAAGTTGACGCCGATGTCGACGTGCGGGTTGAGACCCGACTCGAAGGGCAGCTCGATGCCGAGGCCGACCGAGACGCCCTTGGCCTCGCGGGCGCCCTTGTTGGCGGCCTCCATCGCGCCCGGTCCGCCGCCGGTGATCACCGCGAAGCCCGCATCGACCAGTGCCTTGCCGATCGCCACGCCGGCCTCGTACTCCGGCGATCCGTCCGGGGTGCGGGCCGAGCCGAAGACGCTGATCGCGCTCGGCAGTTCGGCGAGCGCGCCGAAGCCCTCGACGAACTCCGACTGGATGCGCATCACCCGCCAGGGGTCGGTGTGCACCCACTCGGAGTCGCCCTCGGAGTCCAGCAGCCGCTGGTCGGTCGTACCGGGCTGGACCTGCTCCCTGCGGCGCAGGACCGGGCCCAGCCACTGCTCCTCGGGGCCGACCGCGCCCTCGGGGATCTCGGCGCCTTCAGGGATCCGTGCGTCCTCGGCGTTGCCCATGTTCCGCTCCCTCCACCGACCTGCGTCGTGCTGGGTCGTGTCGTACTGCGTACGGCCAGCGTAGATCGGCGGAGGTTACGTACGGGGGAATGCCGTGAGTCAGGTGGTCAGCCAGGAGCGCAGCCGGTCCTCGCAGTGGGTGATCTTCGCGACCGCCACGTGCTCGTCGCGCTTGTGGGCGTACATCGGGTCGCCGGGTCCGTAGTTCACCGCGGGGACGCCGAGCGCGCCGAAGCGGGAGACGTCGGTCCAGCCGAACTTGGGCCGGGCGGTGCCGCCGACGGCGGTCATGAACGCCTGGGCGGCGGGGTGCGAGAGGCCGGGCATGGCGGCGCCGGAGTGGTCGTCGATGACGATCCCGTCCACGCCGCAGTCCGCGAAGACCTCGTGGACGTGGGCGATCGCCTCGTCCTCGGTGCGGTCGGGGGCGTAGCGGTAGTTGACGACGACGGTGCAGGCGTCCGGGATGACGTTGGTGGCGACGCCGCCCTCGATGCCGACCGCGTTGAGGCCCTCGTGGTACTCCAGGCCGTCGATGACCGGGCGGCGGGGCTCGTAGGCGGCGAGCTTCGCCAGGATCGGCGCGGCGGCGTGGACGGCGTTGGAGCCCCTCCAGCTGCGTGCGGAGTGGGCCCGCTCCCCCGTCGTCCGCAGGTGGACCCGCAGGGTGCCCTGGCAGCCGCCCTCGACCTCGCCGTCGGAGGGCTCCAGCAGGACGGCGAAGTCTCCGGCGAGCCAGTCGGGGTGGGCGTCGGCGATGTGGCCGAGGCCGTTGAGGTGGGCGGCGACCTCTTCGTTGTCGTAGAAGATGAAGGTCAGGTCGCGGTTGGGCGCGGGGACCGTCGCGGCGATCCGGAGCTGGACGGCCACGCCGGACTTCATGTCGGAGGTCCCGCAGCCCCAGAGGATCCCGTTCCCGTCGAGGCGGGAGGGGACGTTGTCGGCGATCGGCACGGTGTCGATGTGGCCCGCGAGCACGACCCGCTCGGCGCGGCCCAGGTCCGTCCGGGCGACGACGTTGTTGCCGTGCCGGCCGACGGTGAGGTGGGGCAGCGCGCGCAGGGCCGATTCGATCGCGTCGGCGAGGGACTTCTCCTCCCCGCTGACCGAGGGGAAGTCGACGAGCCGCGCGGTGAGCGCCGGTCCGTCCAGGGTGAGGTCAAGGGTGCTGTCGGCCATGGCCCCGACCCTAAGGGACTTGGGTATCGGCCCCGGCCGGGCCCTCCAGTACGGTGGGCCCGTGCCCCGGACAGCCAGCCCCGCCCGCCGCAGCCGCCTCATCCGATGTGCGGCGGCCTTCGCCGTGCTCGCGGCCCTGGGCGGCTATCTGGCCGTGCAGTACGACTCCTCCGGTTCGAAGAACCCGCCCCGCTGCGTCGTGGAGGCCTCCGACGGCGACGGCGGGGGCTCGCACTCGTACGAGATGAGCCTGGCCCAGGCGGTGAACGCGGCGACGATCTCCGCGGTGGGCACCACCCGGGGCATGCCCGAGCGGGCGGTGACGATCGCGCTGGCCACCGCGCTCCAGGAGTCCACCCTCCGCAACATCGACTACGGGGACCGGGACTCGCTGGGGCTGTTCCAGCAGCGCCCCTCGCAGGGCTGGGGCACCCCCGCGCAGCTGATGGACCCGGTCTACTCCTCCGGTGAGTTCTACGACCATCTCGCCGAGGTTCCGGGCTATTCGCGGCTGCCGCTGACCGTGGCCGCGCAGCGCGTGCAGCGCAGCGGTTTCCCGCAGGCGTACGCCAAGCACGAGCCGGACGCCGCGCTGCTGGCCGCCGCGCTGACCGGGCGCAGTCCGGCCGCGCTGAACTGCACCCCCTCGACGGCCACGGCGGACGGTCCGGGGGACGCGGCCCAGGTGCGGGCCGAGCTGGTGCGGGCCTTCGGCAAGGGCGTGCTTCCCGCCGCGAGGACGAGCAGCGCGGGCGCGACCGCCGCCTCGACCGTCTCGGTGCCCGTCCCGGCGACCTCGGCGCGGGCCGAGGACAAGGCCGCGCCGCGGCGCGGCTGGGAGCTGGCGCACTGGGCCGTGGCGCAGTCCGAGGCGCTGCGGATCGAGCGCGTGAGCTACGCGGACCGGGTCTGGGACGCCGGTACGGGCTGGCGGACGGAACGCGCGAAGGGGTCGGAAACGGGCACGGCGGCGGTCAGGATCCAGGTCGCCCGGTAGTTCGACCTGTCACCCGTACGGACCCTGGGGGCTCTGACCCCGGCCCTGTTCGGCAGGGTTCCCCACGAGCTCGGCCGGCTGCTCCGATTCCCTTGCGGTACAAGGGAAGTGACGGTTCATCGGGATTCGGCGGAATGGATTGTTTGCCCGGGTTCTTCCGCTGCGGATTATCGGACGCATTACTCAGTCTTTACCTTCGCTCACCGCAACCTCCCCCTCCCCCGAAGCGGTTGTCAGTGCGTCCGATCACCGGACAGACAGATTCGTGCACAACCCGCTGAAGGAGCATCATGTCCCTCCCCCTGACCCGTCGGATCGCTCGTGCCGCGCTGCTGATCGCCGCAGGTGCAGCCCCCGTGGTCGGTGCGGCCGGTGCCGCAGGCGCCGCAGAGCTCCCGCAGACCCCGAACCTGGGCGGCCTGACCGCGCTGGACGGCGCGAGTGTCGGCAACACCCTGGACAGCACGGCCCAGCAGGGCACCCGGGCGGCCGGGGAGACCGGCGGCCGGCTCGTCGGCACCGCGGTCCCGGCCGCGGGCCAGACCGTCGGCAAGTCCGCCGCGGTGGCCGTCCCGGCCGCCCAGGAGACCGCCGGCCAGACCGCGGGCAGCGCGGGCCAGGCCGTGGGCGGCGTGGCCGACGCCGCCGGTGGCGGTCTGCCCACCGACGGGCTCGGTGGCGGCCTGCCCACCGACTCCCTCACCCAGGGCGGTCTGCCCACCGACGCGCTGCCGCTGAACGGTCTGCCGATCGGCTGACCGGCCGCCGCACACACGCGGGAGGGCCTGAGGAGTGCGCACTCCTCAGGCCCTCCCGCGTGTCCGGGTCAGGACAGGCGCTTGACCGCCGCCGCCACCCGCTCGTCGGTCGCGGTGAACGCGACCCGGACGAAGCGCGCGCCCGCCGGGCCGTAGAAGTCGCCGGGCGCCACCAGGATGCCCAGCTCCGCGAGGTACGCCACGGTCTCCCAGCACGGTTCGTCGCGGGTCGCCCACAGGTAGAGGCTCGCCTCGCTGTGCTCGATCCGGAAGCCGTGCGCCTCCAGGGCCGCGCGCAGGGCCAGACGGCGGTCCGCGTAGCGGGCGCGCTGCTCGGACACGTGCACGTCGTCGCCGAGGGCGGCGACGGTGGCGGCCTGGACCGGAGCGGCCGTCATCATCCCGCCGTGCTTGCGGATCAGCAGCAGCTCGCCGAGGACGGCCGCGTCGCCCGCGATGAAGGCGGCCCGGTATCCGGCCAGGTTGGAGCGCTTGGAGAGGGAGTGGACCGCCACGATGCCGTCGTAGTGGCCGCCGCAGACGTCCGGATGGAGCACCGAGACCGGCTCGGCGTCCCAGCCCAGCTCCAGGTAGCACTCGTCGCTGAAGACCAGCACGCCGTGCTCGCGCGCCCAGGCCACGATCCGGATCAGCTCGTCCTTGGACAGCACCTTCCCGGTCGGGTTGGACGGCGAGTTGAGCCACAGCAGCTTCAGCCCCGCCGGGTCCAGCTCGGTCGGGTCGTCGTAGGCGACCGGCTCCGCGCCGCAGAGCCGGGCGCCGACCTCGTACGTCGGGTAGGCGAGCCGGGGGTAGGCCACCCTGTCGCCGGCGCCGAGCCCCAGCTGCGTCGGCAGCCAGGCCACCAGCTCCTTGGAGCCGACGACGGGCAGCACGTTGGCGTGGGTCACGCCGACCGCGCCGAGGCGGCGCTCCACCCAGCCGGTGAGCGCGTCCCGCAGCGCCTCGGTGCCCCACACCGTCGGATAGCCGGGGCTGTCGGCGGCGGCTACCAGCGCCCGCCGGATCAGCTCGGGGACCGGGTCGACGGGGGTGCCGACGGACAGGTCCACGATGCCGTCCGGGTGGGCCTGCGCCGTCGACTTGTAGGGCGCGAGCTTGTCCCAGGGGAAGACCGGGAGGCGGGAGGAGACTGCGGACACGGCGCTCTGCTTTCTCGGGTGTGCTCGTACGGGCGGCGGCGGGGGCGCACGGCGTCGGCCCGGCGGTACGGGAAAACGCCTCGGTCCCGCACGGTGACGGACCGTGCGGGACCGGGCTGCGCGCGTGGTGCCGCCGGTTACTGGTTCTGCGGCGGCAGTCCGGCGATGAACGCGTGGTCGCGCTCGATGAGACCGAGCTTGGAAGCACCACCCGGAGAGCCGAGATCGTCGAAGAACTCGACGTTCGCCTTGTAGTAGTCCTTCCACTCCTCCGGAGTGTCGTCCTCGTAGAAGATGGCCTCGACCGGGCAGACCGGCTCACAGGCTCCGCAGTCGACGCATTCGTCCGGGTGAATGTACAAGGACCGCTGGCCCTCGTAGATGCAGTCGACGGGGCACTCTTCGATGCAGGCCTTGTCCTTCACGTCGACACAAGGCTGCGCGATGACGTAGGTCACGCTGTCGTTCCTCCTCGGTAGGGCGTTGGCTCTCGCGCGGGAGCGCGGCGTCGTCGATGCCCGCCCCTAGTATCTCCGTTCTCGGGCACGATCCGAACAGGAGGGGCGGACAGAGCTGTGGAATTCACCATCGGCGGACGGCTGGAAGTCCGCATCACACCCGCTGACGTGGGCAAACGTGTATCCGTGCGACGTCGGACGGACAGCGGGGGCGCGGGCGCGGAGTTCGCCGACGCGGTCGGGGTGCTCACATCATGGGACAACGGGGTGCTCTCGATCACACGAAAGAGCGGGGAATCCATCCACATCGTGGAATCCTCCCTGGTCGCGGGCAAGCTCGTGCCCGCCGCCCCGGCCCGCCGGCGGGGCCCCGCCGCCTCCTTCGGGGAACTGGCCGCCGTCACCGCGCGCGCCTGGCAGCCCGTGGAGAGCGCAGCGCTGGGCGACTGGCGGCTGCGCGCCGCCGGGGGCTTCACCCGGCGCGCCAACTCCGCGCTGCCGCTCGGCGATCCGGGTCTGCCGGTCGGCGAGGCACTGGGACGGGTCCGCGCCTGGTACGAGGAGCGGGGCCTGCCCGCGTACGTCCAGACGGCGACCGGGGCCGAGGGCACACAGGAGGTCCTGTGCGCGGAGCTGGAGCGGCACGGCTGGCGGCGCGAGGTCTCGGCGGAGGTGCGGATCGCCGCGCTGGCCCCGGTCGGTGACCAGGAGGCGGACGTGTCGGCGGTCCGGCTGAGCCGTGCCCCGGACGCGCCCTGGCTCGCCCGCTACCAGCGCTTCTCCACCCCGGGCCCCTCGGTGCTGCGGGTGCTGGGCAGCGGCCCCTCGGTCTGGTTCGCCACGGTGCCGGGCGACACCGGGGGCGCGGACGCGGATCCGGACACCCCGCCGGCCGCGATCGGGCGGTGTGTCGTGGACGGGCGGTGGGCGGGGTTCATGGCCGTCGAGGTCGCTCCGGAGCAGCGGCGGCGCGGACTGGCCACCGCCGTGATGACCGCGCTGGCCCGCCGGGCCCTGGACGAAGGCGCGTCCGCGGCCTGGCTCCAGGTGGAGGAGGACAATGAAGGGGCGCGGGCGCTGTACGACGCCATGGGCTTCTCGGCCCACCACCGCTACCACCACTACCGCTCGGCGTGACGGACAGGGACAGGACATGGGTCGCATATGAGCGCGCTGGATTCCGGGACGGCCGAGCGGCGGCGGCAGTTCGCCGAGGAGGCCCGGTCCGAGCGGCCGGACCTCGCCCTGCTGTGCCTTCTGCTGGGCGCGGAGGCCGGACCGGTGGGCCCGGCCGAGCCCCGCCCGGTGACCGCGGGCGAGGCCGTCCCCGATCCGTACGGCATCGACGCCGCGCAGATCGAGCTGGACCGGCTGGCGGGGCTGCTGCCCTTCGGCTCCCGCTCCCCCGCCGCGTGGGCCTCGGCGCTCTCCGAACTGCTGGGCGGACGCTGCGGATTCGGCGGATCCTCGGTCGACTACCAGCGGCTGGGCTCCTCGCTCCTCCAGCAGGTGCTGCGCCGCCGCCGGGGGCTGCCGATCCTGCTGTCGGTCGTCTGGATCGAGGTCGCCAGGCGGGCGGGCGCGCCGGTGTACGGGGTGGCGCTGCCCGGTCACTTCGCGGTCGGCTTCGGCGATCCGGAGCACCCGGTGCTGGCCGATCCGTTCGCCGGGGGCGCGCCGTTGACCGGCCAGGACGCGGAGCTGCTGGTCACGGGGGCGACCGGGGCGGCGCTGGAGCCGTCGATGATGGCGCCCGCGCGGCCGCTGGAGATCGTGCTGCGGATCCTGAACAACATCCGGGCCTGGGCGGCGGCCCGGCCCGAGCGCACGGACGTGGCCCTGTGGGCGGTGGAGCTGTCGCTGCTCCTGCCCTCGCATCCGGCCAGGCTCCGCTACGAGCACGCCCAGCTCCTGGTCCAGCGCGGTGAATTCCTGCGCGGGGCGACGGAGATGGAGGAATATGCGGAGATCCTCGACGGAATCGAGCCGACGACGGCCGAGAACATCCGGCGCAAGGCCCACGCCGCGCGCGCTCTGCTGAACTGAATCCGGCCGCGGAACGGAAACCGGCCCTCCGGACGTCGCCGGTGGCGAGACGGATGGGTCCGTGGGCGATGTGCGCTCCCGATTTGCATCCGAACGCCCCCTTCCGCGCCCAACGGCCTCGCTATTCGGCTCGTTCGTCGGCGTACGCGAATGCCCATGCGCTCAACTGGATACCCGTCACCGGATGCGTACAGCTCGTCGCATTCCGCTTCGGGCGGGCCGGAAGAGAAAAGCTGAGGGCACCATGATGACGACCGTGCTGCTGGTCCACACCGTGCCGTTGTGGCGCGCATCGCTGGCCTCGCTCCTCGGCACGGGGCGGGGGATAGAGGTCCGCACCGCCGAGGGCGGGGCGATACGGGCCGCGCTGAGCGGGGCGTGTCCCGATGTGCTCCTCACCGACCTCGACTGTCCGGGCGCGCTGGGCGTCCTGGACGAGGTGAAGTCGATGACCGCGCCGCACGGCGGGTCGTTTCCGCTCGCCGTGCTCACCCGCAGCGACCGGCCGCGCGGTCTGCGACGGGCGTACGAGTCGGGAGCGCTCGGGTACATCGACAAGTACCGCCCGGTGGACGACCTCTCCGAGGTGATGCACAAACTGGCGGACGGCGGACGGCATATCGACGAGTCGCTGGCCTTCAGCCTCCTCCAGGTGGCCGATATGCCGTTATCGCCAAGGGAATTGAGCGTGCTCTCGATGGCCGAGGGGGGTGACACCGTGGCCGGGATAGCCGCCCGACTTCACCTGACGCCGGGAACGGTCCGCAACTATCTGGCCGCCGCCATCCGGAAGTCCGGGGCCCGCAATCGGCTGGACGCGATCAGACGGGCGAAGGAGGCGGGGTGGATCTGATGCCGCCCTCCTCGTCGGGCTCCCAGAGGCCGGCCAGGTCCCGGTAGAGGGCGCAGGTGCGCAGGAGTTCGGCGGGGGTGCCGCACCGGGTGCGCGGGCCGTCCATCACCAGGGTCCGCCCGGCGCGGGTGGCCGAGCCGAGCCGGTGGGCGACGACGACGAGCGCGCCCGGCAGGGCCCCGAACGCCAGCTCGGCGCGGGCCTCGGCGGCCGGGTCGAGCCGGCTGGTGGCCTCGTCGAGGATCAGCAGCGGCGGGGCGGCCAGGTAGGCCCGGCCCAGGGCGACGAGCTGCCGCTCGCCCTGGGAGAGCCGGTCCGGTTCGAGGTCCGCGTCGAGGGAGCCGAGCCGGGAGAGCAGCGCGTCCAGGCCGAGCGCGTCGGCCATGGCCGCGATCTCCCGGTCGCGGGCGTCGGGGCGGAGGTAGCACAGGTTGTCCCGCAGCGAGCCGCTGAACACGTAGGCGTGCTGGGGCAGCAGTACGCGTACGGAGGTGGCGTCGGCCGGGCGCACCGGCCGCCCCCGCCACCGGACCGCTCCCCCGGTGGGCCGCTCGGTGCCGGCGAGGACGGCGGCCAGGGTCGACTTGCCGCTGCCGCTCGGGCCGACGACCGCGAGGTGCTCCCCCGCCCCGATCGTCAGGGACAGCCGGTCCAGGACGGGCCGGGCGCCGGGCCCGTACGCGAAGCTGACCCCGTGGAGTTCGGCGACCGGGGTTCCGCGCGGCGGCGGGGCGGCGTCCCGGGCCGGCGGCGGAGGGTCCTCGGCGGGCGGCGGCGGCGCGTCCGTGAACCGGTCCAGGACCACGACGAGCCGGCCTCCGACGGTGCCCAGCATGGTCATCAGCGCCTGGACGGCGGGGGCGAGCGCCTGGGTGAGGTAGGTCAGCGCGCCGACCAGCGCGCCCGGCGTCAGCCCGTTCCGCAGCAGCCAGGGCGCCCCCAGGAGCAGCAGGAGCGGTGGGAACCGGCCGCAGACGGCGAGTGCCAGCACCCGTACGCCCGACCAGCGGGCCAGCGAGCGGGAGGCGGCGAGCTGGTCCTCGGCGAGGGTCCGGGACTCGGCCACCGTCCGCTCGGCGGCCCCGGCGGCGGCGATGTCGCGTACGGAGGCGGCGAGCAGCCCCGCGTGGGCCGCGTACGCCTCGTCGGCGGCGAGGTAGTCGCGCTGGCGGGCGGCCATCGGCGGCAGGGTGGCGAGGAACAGGGCGGACCCGAGGACCAGCGGGGGCAGCACGATCAGGAGGAGGGCGGGTGAGAGGGCCAGCAGGCCGGTGACGGCACCGGCCGCCGTGAACACGAACGAGCGCAGCGTCAGGACGAGTCCGGCCCAGCCGTCCCGGGCGATCTCACTCTGATGGGTGACCTGCGACAGGGACCGGGCGCCGAGGTCGCCGGAGCGGTCGAGCGCGCCGGACAGCGCCCGGGACACGGCGCGCCGGACCAGCCCGTCGCGCAGCGGCTCCACCAGGTCCGCGAGCCGGCCGAACACGCCGCGGGCGGCGGGCACGGAGGGCAGCACGGCGACCGCGGCGACGGCCAGCCAGAGGAGGCCGGTCAGCGGGTGTCCGGCGAGGAAGCCGTCGTCGAGTGCGCGGGCGACCCCGAATCCGCCGAGGAAGGTCTGGGCGGACTCCAGCAGGGACCAGCCGGCCAGCCGCAGGACCACGCCGGTCCGCGCCCGCAGGAAGGGCCGGGCCTCGCGGCCGACCCGGCGCAGCGGCGCGTCGCGGCGGGGGCGTGCCCCGGGCCGCGCCACGCGCCGGGGTTGTGCCCCGTCGGTCTTCACCGGGCCTCCGCTCCGGCGGCCGGCGGCACGGGCGTGCGGCTCGCGGGGACGGCGGCCCCGGCGGGGGCGTCCGTGCGGAAGACCGCCCGGTAGTCCGGGTCCGCCCAGAGTGCGTCGTGGCGGCCCGTCGCGCGGATCCGGCCGTCCTCCAGCCAGGCGACCCGGTCCGCCCGCGCGGCCGAGGACAGCCGGTGGGCGACGATGACCCGGGTGCAGTGCCCGGCCCGCGCGTCGAGCGCGCGCCGGACGTGGTGCTCGGTCACGGTGTCGAGGCTGGACAGCGCGTCGTCGAGGATCATCAGACGGCCGGGGTGGGCGAACGCGCGGGCCAGGCCCAGGCGTTGGCGTTCACCGCCGGAGAGCGGGGCGTCGGCGAGCGGGGTCGCGTAGCCGTACGGGAGCAGCGCGAGGAACCCGTCGGCGCGGGCCGCGCGGGCCGCGTCGCGTACGGCTTCGGGCGAGGCGGTCCAGGGCCCGTAGGCGATCGTGTCCTCGACGGTGCCGCCGGGCAGGGCCGGGCGGGCGAAGGCGTACGCCACCTCGCGGCGCAGCCGGGCCGGTTCCATGCCGTCCATCGGGACGCCGTCCAGCAGCACGCTGCCGGTGTCCGGGTCGAGCAGTCGCCCGGCGACCGCGGCGAGCACCGACTTGCCGGATCCGGAGCGCCCGACGACGGCCAGGGAGGTGCCGCCGGGGACGGTCAGGTGGACGCCGGTCAGCAGGGGGCCGCCGTCCTGTTCGACGCCGACGTCCCGGAGTTCGAGGTGTCCGGGGGCGCCGGGCGGCGGGCCCAGGCCGCGGTGCGGCAGCGGTGCGAGGGTGAGGAGGGGCTCCAGGCTCCGGGCGGCCGCGCGGCTGCGGGCGAGGGAGCCCAGGGCGCCGGTCAGCGCGCCGATGCCGACGGCGAGGCTCGCGTAGCGGGCGGCGGCGACCAGACCGCCGACGCCGATCGCGCCCGTGCCGAGCCGCAGTCCGGCGACCGCGAGGACCAGCAGCATGAGCAGGGGCAGCAGGAGGCCGCTGCGGCCGACGGCCCGCCCGTACACGGCCCAGGTGCGTCCGCCGTGTTCGGCGAGGGCGGTGAGGGGTTCCAGGACGCGGCGGTGCTCCCGTGCGCCGGTGCGGGCTGCGCGGATGGTGTCGGCGCCGTCGAGGGCCTCGGTGAGCCGGTGGGCGATGAGCGACTGGGCGCGCTGGTAGTCGGCCCCCGCGTCGGCGGTCCGGCGGGTGAAGGCGCGCAGCAGGGCGACGAGGAGGGGGGCGCCGAGGAGGAGGGCGGCGGCGGTCCAGACGTCGACGAGGAGGAGGCCGACGAGCGCGCCGAGCGGGAGCAGGACGCCCGCGACGGCTCCGGCGGCGGTGACGGGCGCGGACGCGGCGTCGGCGGTGCGGGCGGTGAGCCGGGCGGCGAGGTCGCCGGTGGGCAGGGCGAGGGCGCGGCGGGGTTCGGCGGCCAGGATCCGGGCGGCGGTGCGGGTGCGCAGGGCGGCGGTGAGCCGGGCGGTGGTGCTCGTGCCGGTCACGGCGGCCGCCGCGTCGAACCCGGTCTCGGCGAGGGTCAGGGCGGCGCAGAGCAGCAGCCCGGACCAGGGCACGGGGCCGCCGGCGACGAGCCGGCCGACGGTGTGGCCCAGGGCGGCGGGCAGCGCGAGGGCGGCGAGCGCCCCGCCGGTGGAGCAGAGAAGGAGCCCCAGCAGGGCCGCCGGGTGCTGCCGGGCGAGCCGCCGGGTTCCGGACTCCGCGCCCGGACGTGGGTGCAGCCGCACGGGGTCGCCCTTCCTGATCGGCGGAACGCCCCTGGGGGCACGTGGCCGGCCGGCCCACCGGTGAGGATCACCGGTGGGCCGGCCGGTGCGGGTCACGGGGTGCAGAGGACCACGCTGAGGGAGCTGTACTCACAGATCAGCAGCGAGACCTGGCTGCCCGTGGCGAGCTCGCCGAAGGAGTCCTCGGCCGGGGTCTCCATCGCCTGCAGGTCGAGAAGCGCCATGATGTGTCCTTTCGGGGACGGTTGTGGTGCTGGACGGTGGTGCTACGACGACCCCTGGCGGGGCCGGTTCATGGGGCCGCTCGCGCGGCCGGGGCCCGCCGCCGGAGCGGCGGGCAGGAAGGGAAGTCCGGTGGGGCGCCCGAACGCGGCGCCCAGGGCGAGGAGGGCGCCGGCGGTCCCGGTGGCGAGGTCCATCGACAGGCGCATCAACTGCTCGCCGGGGAAGGCGGTTCCGCCGCCGTACGCCAGGGCGTGGCTGCCCAGCAGGTCGGTGTGGCGGGCGATGGCGCGCTCCCGGTCGGCCGCGTCGCACAGCGGGGTGGCCGCGAGGTGCAGCAGGAGTCCGGCCGAGCCCCGGAGCAGTCCGGGCTGGACGTAGAAGGCGGAGAGCGCGGCCGGCAGGAGGGCGCGGCCCGCCGCTTCGAGCGCGGGGTCCGGGCGGTGGGCCAGATAGGCGTCGATGACGGCCGCGATGCCGGCGCTGCCCGAACCGAGGTACGGCATCAGCCGCTTGCCCTCGACGACGAGGAGTTCGCCGTCGTCCCCGGCCCGGCAGCGTGCCAGGTCGCGGCGCAGGGCGGTGGCCGCCAGGTCGAGCAGGGCGGGGTCCCCGGTGGTCGCGTACCGGCGCACCAGCAGCAGGGCGATGCCGCTCGCGCCGTGCAGCAGTCCGGTGCGGGGCGACGGCGGACCGTCGACGAGTGCGCGGACGGCGAGGGCGGTGCAGCGGGCGGCCGCCGCGGACAGCGCCGGGGCGTCGGTGGCGGAGGCGGTGCGGGCCAGGTCGTCGAGAGCGAGGCCGATGCCCGCGTACCCGTTGTGGAGGCCGGGCGCGAGGCCCTCCAGGGGCTGGTCGAGGATGATCCGGAGAAGGTCGGCGGCCTCGGCGGTGCGGCCGATCCGGTGCAGGGTCCAGGCGATGCCGGTGAGTCCGTCGTAGAAGCCGAGGGGGCTGCCGGACGCCGGGTCCTTGGCGTGCCGCAGGAGCCAGTCCTCGGCCGGCCCGCACGGCGGTGCGCCCGTCTCGTGGAGGGCGTAGAGCACTCCGGCCGCCCCGTACGCGAAGGACTGGCCGCCGGTGGCCGTGGCGAACTGCGCGATGTCCCCGGGGAAGCAGCGGTCCTCGCGCTCCGGTGTACAGGAGGCGGTGATGGCCCGGACCAGCGCGGCGCGGCTGCCCGGCCAGTCGCCGGGGTCGGGGGCGGCGGGAGCGGGCCCGGCCGTGTCGCGCAGGATCTCCTCGACCGCGGGCCGCAGCGTCTCCTCGGTGACCGGGAAGACGCGGGCGATGTCCCGGGCGAGGCCGGCGGCCTTGGTGCGGTCGATGCCGAACAGGGTGGTGAGCGGCAGGTACAGGGCGAGCCGCAGACAGGCCAGCGCGTAGCGGTCGATGTCGGCGCCGCGCCGGTCGGGCGGGGCGACGAAGGCCGGGTTGGCGACGATCTGGCGGCGTCGGTCGGCGGCCGGGGAGGCCGCCTCGAAGTCGAGGAGGACGATGCGCGAGGTCTCCTCGTCGACCATGACGTTGCTCATGTGCAGGTCGCTGATGACGATGCCCCGGGCGTGCACCGCCTCGACGGCGCGCTCGACCTGTCCGTACAGTTCCGCCGCCCAGGCGGCGTGTTCGGCGAGCAGTTCGGGTGACGGGTGCTGCCGGGCCAGCGGGAAGCGGCGGGCGAAGACGGTGTTGAGGGTGGCACCGGGGAGGTACTGGAGGACCAGGAAGCGGTGGTCGCCGACCTCGAAGACGTCCCGGACGGCCGGTACGCAGTCCAGCCCGGCCAGTTGCTCCAGGGCGGCCCGTTCGCGCTCCAGCCGGGCCACGGCGTCCGCCCCGTCGGCGGCCAGACCGGCGTACGGCCGCGCCTCCTTGAGGACGACCTGCTCACCGGTGCGGGTGTCGCGGCCGAGGTAGACCCCGCCGCCGTTGGAGAAGTGCAGCGCCTTCTCCACGGTGTACGGGAGGTCCCCGAGGCCCACGGCCGCACGGGCTCGGAGGTGCGGCAGCAGAAAGCCGGGCGGGGTCACCCAGGAGGGGAGGCGGAAGGACGGGCCCCGGTCGTCCGGGACGAGCCGGCCCTGCGGATCGGCGACGGCGGGCACGGGCCGCCCGTCCGGGCCGGAGCAGAAGCGGGCGGCGAACGCCCCGTACCGGGTGTGCACGGGCCCGTTCCCGCACCGCAGGTCGCTCAGGATGTACGGGCCGTGCTCGCCCTCCAGCAACTGCGTCAGGGCGGTGCACACCTCGGGGAACGCCTCGTCGGACGGAGGGTAGACGGTGATGAACTTCCCGCTGCCCGCCCGGTCCGCGTACTTGGCGTTCCGCAGGGCCAACAGCGCGGCGTTCGGTATGCACTTGAAGGCCAGCCGGTGTTCCAGGCAGTGGGCGAGGACCCGGTCCAGCACGGAGGCCGCGTTGTCGAGGGCGGCCGAGACGTGGATCTTCCAGCCCTGGGGCGGCAGTCGCAGCCCGTCGGGGCTGTACGCGAGCCAGTCGCCGCGCCGGGAGCGCGTCCACCCCTCGGGTACGGCGCCTCGGAGCGGCGCGTAGAACGAGCGCTCCTCGTCGGCGGCGCCGCCGGGTCCGGGGAAGCGGTGGGGCGCGTCGTAGAAGCGGCGGTCCGCCTGGCAGTACGCGGCGTACTCCGGATTCACGCACGGCCCCCTCGCTCGGTTCTTTCGTGGCGAGAGAGAAATTGTCACAACGACGAGCGGTGCCCATAGTCACCGTTGTCACGACTCGTACATGCATGCCACCCATGCGAAGCGCACCGCGTACTGATGGGTATCCGCCGGCCGCCCAGCCCCGGACGGGTGCGGACCGAAGGCGCGCGGGGGCGTGCGCGGGGCGCTCCCGCACCCGTCTCAGCCGGCGCCGTGCACCAGGACGTCCCCCGCCTCCGTACGGAAATAGAGCACGGAGCGGCCCGCGCGGCGGCGGCGGACCAGTCCGGCGTCCAGCAGGATCCGCAGATGGCGGCCCACCGAGCCCAACCCCTGGCCGGTCAGCGCGACCAGCTGCGTCGTGCTGAGCGGGGAGGCGAGCAGCAGCAGGACGGCCGCCCGCGCCGGGCCGATCAGTGCGCCCAGGGCGGCGGGCACGGGAACGCGCCCGGCCTCGGCGAGCACGCCGGAACACGGGTACACCACCCCGTACCGGCGCGGAATGTCCCAGCAGACCCACGACTGGTCGGGGGTCACGGGAACGAACAGCAGTTGGGCACGGCCCAGTTCGCGCGGCGGGTTGTCGTGGGTGTTGATCTGGAGCCGGCTGTCGCCCAGCCAACGGATCCCGGGACGCATCCCGTTCAGCGCGTCGGCCCAGCCACCGCGCGCCACCTGGGCGGTACGGGCGATCACATCGGCCTCCAGGACCCGCCGCCGCCTCGGCCAGTCGGGCAGCACGGTGTGCGTCCAGACCCACTCCAGGGCGTCGGCGGCGCGCCGGGCCAGGTCGTCCCGGTCCAGCGCGGCGGGCAGCGGCCCGCGCAGCGCCTCGGCCAGTTCGGCGCGGGCCCGGCCGGGCGGGGTGGCCCGGACCCGTGCGAGCTCCTCGGCGAAGGAGGACGGGGCCCGGCCCGGCGGCGCGGGGACGGGTGCGGGGGTGAGGAAGTCGGCGGTCCAGCGGGGCGCGAGGGCGGAGCGGATCACCAGCGCGGAGAGCGGCTCACCGGCCTGCCACTGCCGGTACGCGGGCAGATGGGTCTCCAGCCAGGCGCGCTCCCCCGGGTGCGCGGCGGTGGCCCGCTCCAGGACCAGCAGGCTCGCGAGGGCCTCCGCGAACGGCGAGACGACGAAGCGGCTGTTCGCGAGGGTGTCCGCACCGACCTGCCACCAGCCCACGCGCCCACCGCCCCCTTCCCTGTCCGCCCCGGTCCATGGTCCGGCAGGCCACTCCGGTCACGCCGGACTTTCGCGTCCGCGCGAAACAGTAACGGCCCCGGCGGCGGCGTCCGGAGACTCCGATCCATGCGCACCTACCGCGAACTGTTCCGGACCCCGGAGTTCACCCCCTTCTTCGCGGCCGTCTCCGTGCAGACCGCCGCCCAGACCGCGACCGGCCTGGCACTGGGCACCCTCGTGTACACGCGGACGGGCTCCCCCCTGCTGTCGGCGCTGGCGATGTTCGGCCCGTCGCTGGCCCAGGTCGCCGGGGCGCTCACCCTGCTGTCGGCGGCGGACCGGCTGCCGCCGCGCGCCGCGCTGAGCGCCCTGGCGCTGCTGTCCGCCGGGGCCGCCTGCGTCCAGGCCGCTCCCGGACTGCCGTTGTGGGCCGCGTTCGCCGTCCTGCTCGTGCTGGGGGTGGCCGCGTCCCCGGGCGGGGGCGTGCGGTACGGGCTGCTCAACGAGATCGTTCCGCGCGAGGGGTTCCTGCTCGGCCGCTCCGTGCTCAACATGACGGGCGGCGCGATGCAGATCTGCGGGTTCGCGGTGGGCGGGGTGCTGGTGACGGTGTTCTCGGCGCGCGGCACGCTGCTGGTCGGGGCGGGCCTGTACGCGCTCGCGGCGGCCGTGACCCGGTTCGGGCTGACCGCCCGGCCGCCCAGGGCCACCGGCCGCCCCTCGGTCCGCGAGACCCGGCGGACGAACGCGCTGCTCTGGTCGTCCACGCCGCGCCGGTACGTGTTCCTCGCGCTGTGGGTGCCCAACGGGCTCGTCGTGGGCTCCGAGTCCCTGTACGTCGCCTATGCGCCCGGGTACGCCGGGCTCCTCTTCGCCGGCGGGGCCCTGGGGATGCTGGCCGGGGACACCCTGGTCGGGCGGTTCGTCACAACACACTGGCGGGCGCGGCTCGGGGCGCCGCTCCGGCTGCTGCTGGCCGCGCCCTACCTCCTCTTCGTCCTGCGGCCGGGGCCGCCTCTCGCGCTGGCGGTGGTCGTCCTGGCGAGTGTGGGCTTCGCCGCGAGCCTGTTGCTCCAGGAACGGCTGATGGCCCTCACTCCGCAGGAGCTGAGCGGCCAGGCGCTCGGGCTGAGCTCCTCGGGGATGCTCGCGATGCAGGGGGTGGGCGCGGCCGTGGCGGGCGGCATCGCGCAGCTGACGTCCCCCGCGACGGGCATGGCGGCGGTCGCGGGGCTCTCGGTGGCGGTGACGCTGGCGCTGGCCCCGGGGCTGCGTGACCGGTCCGGGGGCGCCGGAGGGAGACTGCTCGGAGCGGACGGATCACCTCCGGCACCCCGACCACCCGAGCACCCCGCCCACCCCGCCCACCCCGGACGAAAGACGACGACATGACCGACGAGGCCAGGCCCAGCCAGAAGGAAGCGATGCTCTCCGGCGAGCTCTACATCGCCGACGACCCCGAGCTGGCGGCGGAGGCGCTGAACGCGGCCGTGCTGAGCGAGCGCTACAACGCCGTCTCCGCCGCCGACCCCGAGGCCCGCCGCGCCGCGCTGGCCGAACTCCTCGGCGACCTGGGCGAGGGCGTGGAGGTGCGGCCCCCGCTGCGGGTCGACTACGGCTACCAGATCACCATCGGCCCCCGGACGTTCATCAACTTCGGCGCGGTCCTCCTGGACGTCGCCCGCATCACCATCGGCGCGGACGTGCAGATGGGGCCGAACGTCCAGCTGCTCACCCCGACCCACCCCGTCGACCCGGAGCCGCGCCGCGCGAAGTGGGAGGCGGCGGAGCCGATCACCATCGGCGACAACGTGTGGCTGGGCGGCGGCGTGATCGTCTGCCCCGGGGTGACCATCGGCGAGAACACGGTGGTCGGCGCGGGGGCGGTCGTCACGAAGGACCTGCCCGCGAACGTGGTGGCGGTCGGCAACCCGGCCCGGGTGATCCGGAAGATCGGCGAGGCAGCGGCAGAGGCGACGCCCCAGCCGGAGGCCTAGCCCCAGCGACGGGTGCGGGAGCCGAAGGCCGAAGGCCGGCGCCCGCACCCGGCCGCACGCCGGGCCGACGGACAGCCCCCGCACCGACCCAACCTCACGCCGGGCCCGACGCTCACGCGGCCCGCCAGGCGTCCGTGACGCACGAGACCTCGAAGTGCCACCACCCCTCGTCCCGGCCGCGGGTGAGCAGCGCCTTGACCCCCCGCAGGTCCGCACCGCCGGGCACGGTCAGGGCGACCAGCGGGAACGCGGCGCTGAACACCTCGCCCGTGAGCCCGAAGCCGGCCAGCCGCTCGTGCACGGCCCGTGCGTCGCCGCCGAGCGGGCCGTCCGGCACGGGCAGCACCCGTACGGTGCAGTTGCCCGAGTCCGTCACCCTGCCGACGGCCCAGTGCACCCCGTCGTCGTCCGTCCGGAACCGTACGGTCTCCCCCTCGGCGACCCCGTCCGGCAGGAAGGGCACGTTGTCCACCCGCGCGGTGTCCGGGCCGAGCCGTGTCGCCCACAACCCCTCGGTGTCGTACGGCGGCCAGTCCTCGCGCGGGACGAAGCGGAACCAGACCTTGATCTGATCGGCTTCGCGGGGCGGGCGCCGCGGACCGGCGGGGGAACTCATGGCCCCATGGTCCCCCGTGCGCACCGCGTCCGCCTGTCCACGACCGCGATCACCACCACGACCAGGCACGACATCAGCTTCTGAAGCCGGGAACCGACCCGAACGAGCCGGAATCGCCAATTTCCTGACGCTCAACGCCAGTTGTTGGATTCAGCGGCATCTTCTGAGGCTCCTGATGCACACCTCTTGACGCGTACAGGCCCATCGGGGAAACATCACCGTAACGAGAGAGCGCTCTCCCCACGGCTTCCCCCAGACTCTCTCGTCCGTTCGTCGTGCACACGTACCACGACCCAGGAGACGTACCCCATGCATGCTCCCCCCACCGCACCACGCATCCGCCGCCGCACCCGGGCCCTCGGTTTCGCCGCGCTCGCCGTGGCGATGCTCATGTCCGTTCCCACCGCGCAGACCGCCTTCGGCGAGGAGGCCAAGGCGGTGCCGGGCGGCGGCGACCTCGGCCCCAACGTCCATGTCTTCGACCCCTCGACGCCCGACATCCAGGGCAAGGTCGACGAGATCTTCAAGAAGCAGGAGTCCGCGCAGTTCGGCCTCGACCGCTACGCGCTGATGTTCAAGCCGGGCACGTACGACAACATCAACGCGCAGATCGGCTTCTACACCCAGATCGCGGGCCTCGGCCTGAACCCGAACGACACCACGTTCAACGGCGATGTGACCGTGGACGCGGGCTGGTTCGACGGGAACGCGACGCAGAACTTCTGGCGTTCGGCGGAGAACCTGACGCTGAACCCGGTCAGCGGCACCAACCGCTGGGCGGTCTCCCAGGCGGCCCCGTTCCGCCGGATGCACGTCAAGGGCGGACTGAACCTCGCACCCGACGGATACGGCTGGGCCAGCGGCGGCTACATCGCCGACAGCAAGATCGACGGCCAGGTCGGCCCGTACTCCCAGCAGCAGTGGTACACCCGCGACAGCTCGGTCGGCGGCTGGGGCAACGGCGTCTGGAACATGACGTTCTCGGGCGTCGAGGGCGCACCGGCCAACAGCTTCCCGGAGCCGCCGTACACCACGCTGGACACCACCCCGATCTCCCGCGAGAAGCCCTTCCTCTACCTCGACGGCGACGACTACAAGGTCTTCGTCCCGGAGAAGCGGGAGAACGCGCGCGGCATCTCGTGGGGCAACGGGGCGCCGAAGGGCGAGTCGATCCCGCTGGACCAGTTCTACGTCGTGAAGGAGGGGGCGGACGCCGCCACCATCAACGCGGCCGTGGAGCAGGGCCTGCATCTCCTCTTCACGCCCGGCGTCTACCACATCGACGAGACGATCAACATCAACCGCGCGGACACCGTGGCCCTCGGCCTCGGCCTGGCCACGATCATCCCGGACAACGGGGTGACCGCGATCAAGGTCGGTGACGTGTCCGGCGTGAAGCTCGCGGGCCTCCTGGTCGACGCGGGCCCGGTCAACTCCGAGACGCTGATCGAGGTCGGGCCCGAGAACGCCTCCGCGGACCACTCGGCGAACCCCACGTCGCTGCAGGACGTGTTCGTGCGGATCGGCGGGGCGGGTCCCGGCAAGGCGACCACGAGCATCGTCGTGAACAGCGACGACACGATCATCGACCACACCTGGGTGTGGCGTGCGGACCACGGTGAGGGCTGGGGCTGGGAGACCAACCGGGCGGACTACGGCGTGCGCGTCAACGGCGACGACGTCCTGGCGACCGGGCTGTTCGTGGAGCACTTCAACAAGTACGACGTCGAGTGGTACGGCGAGCGCGGCCGCACGATCTTCTTCCAGAACGAGAAGGCGTACGACGCCCCGAACCAGGAAGCGATCCAGAACGGCGACACGAAGGGCTACGCCGCCTACCGGGTCGACGATTCGGTCGAACAGCACGAGGGCTGGGGCCTGGGCAGCTACTGCTTCTACAACGTCGACCCGACGATCGTCCAGGGCCACGGCTTCAAGGCCCCGGTGAAACCCGGTGTGAAGTTCCACAGCCTGCTCGTCGTCTCGCTCGGCGGCAAGGGCCAGTACGAGCACGTGATCAACGAGGTCGGATCGCCCACCTCCGGCTCGGACACGATCCCGTCCCAGGTGGTGAACTTCCCGTAGTGCGCGACCCCGTGGCCCCGGTCACGGGATCCGCGAGATCCGTACGGGAGCGGGGCCCGGCTGCTGTTGAGCGCCGGGCCCCGCTCCGCTGCCGTGCGGCGGGCCGTCCCTCCCCGGGGGCGGCCTATCCGTGCAGCGCCACCGCCCCCCGCGCCGGGACGGTGACCGCCGCCGTGCCGTCGTCCGCGACCGTGATCCCGTTGCCGTCGCAGGCGTCCGGGGCGGCGGCGACCACGTTGCAGTACGTGCCCGCCGGCAGCGTCGTCGTGAAGGTGCGGGTCAGCTCCGCGTCGCCGTTGTTGATGGCGACGAAGCCCTTGCCCGCGCGGGCGAAGGCGAGGGCGGACGAGCCGTCGTCCCACCAGTCGGTCAGCTCCGCACCGGCCGTGGCGTTGTGGAAGCCGACCATGCCGGTGACCGCCTGCTGGGCGTGGGTGCAGGTCCACGCGTCGGAACCGCAGTCGGCCGCGCCGCCGTTCGGCGGGCCCGCGTCCTTGTCGGACCAGGTGTAGCCCGAGAAGACGTTCGGGGAGCCGTAGGGCGAGGCGAGCATGAAGACGTTGGCCAGGGTGTAGGCCGCGCCGTCCTTGTGGGTGAGGGTGGAACCGTTGCGTTCGGTGTCCCAGTTGTCGACGAACGTACGGGCGGAGGCGCCGGCCAGCTTCCCGTCGGCGATCGACTTCAGGCCGGGCAGCCCGCCGCCCTGGAAGGCGGACTTGAGGTGGCCGCCGTAGCGGAACTCGTCGACGTCGCCGATCGAGGTGTACTCCTCCGGCTGGACCGCCTCTCCCCCGCCGTGGATGACCTCGGTGACCCAGAAGCCGGGGTCGGCCATCTTGCCCTTGATCGCGGCGACGTCGTCGGCGGACATGTGCTTGGCGGCGTCGATGCGGAAGCCGTCGACGCCCAGGGAGCGGAGGTCGGAGAGGTAGCCGGCGATCGTCGTGCGGACGGCGTCGCTGCCGGTGTCCAGGTCCGCGAGGCCGACCAGTTCGCAGTTCTGGACGTCGTCGCGGTCGCCGTAGTTCGCGATGTCCTTGCGGCAGGTGTGGAAGTCCGGGTCCTGGTAGGTGCCGGGGTAGTCGTACTTGGTGTACGACGTGCCGCCCGTCCCGGTGCCCGAGCCGGCGGCCATGTGGTTGACGACGGCGTCCGCCACCACCTTGACCCCGGCCGCGTGGCAGCTCTTCACCATCGCGGCGAAGGAGTCCCGGTCACCGAGGCGGCCGGCGATCCGGTAGCTGACGGGCTGGTACGAGGTCCACCACTGGTCGCCCTGGATGTGCTCGGTGGCGGGCGAGACCTCGACGTAGCCGTAGCCGGCCGGGCCCAGGGTGTCGGTGCAGGCGGCGGCCACCGCGTCGAACTTCCACTCGAAGAGGGTGGCGGTGACGGTCTTCTCGCCCGGTGGGGTCGCCTGGGAGGACCAGGGGGCGAGGACCGTGAGGCTTCCGGCGGCGAGCAGGCCCGCCAGGGTTGCGCGTGCGGCGCGGGAACTCAATTGCGGCTCCTTCGTTCGCGGGTACGGGGCGTTCCCCCGTACCCGGCGTGGGCAGCCACGCGCCTGGCTGCCGTGGGGGGAGTTCGGAGCCTGCCCGCCCGGCGATGGACACGTCAAGATGCGTGCAACAGTTTCCAGATTGTTTCTGAAAGTTCTTACGGTGTGAGGAAATTGAGACGCCTCCGCCCCCGGCCGGAGAGATTCCCGGGCGGGGGCGGAGGCGTGGAGCGGCTGTCCGTGCCGGGGCGTCAGCCCTGGCCGGTCAGGTCGATGGTGACCGTCCGCTCGGCCTCGGTCTTCCCGGCCAGGGCGGTCTTCATCGCCTGGGCCACGTCGTCCGGGCCGACCTGGTGCTCCTTGCCGTCACCCTTGACGGCCATGACACCGTCGAAGACGCCGTCCAGCAGCGTGTCGATCGCCTTCTTGTCGTAGACGTCGACCAGCCTGCCGTCCACGGCCTTCATGGAGAGGATCTGCGGCAGCGACCGGGCCGGGCCGAACTGGATCTGCTTGGGACCGGCCTTGATGGTGATCAGACCGGACATCGCGGGCTCGGCGAACTCCTTCATCGCCCGGTCCAGTTCGGCCTTGGTGATGGTGGGTTCGCTGGTGGCGACGGGAAGTTCGACCAGCCGGGTCTGCCCGGTCTGCACCTGGGCGCGGTAGGCGTCCCGGACCGAGATCAGGGACTGGCCGGCGTCCAGCGTCTTGCCCGGCTTGCCCGGCACCGCGACGGCCTTGTTCGGCTCGAAGCGGATCGTGCCCTCGGCGGCCGAGCCGGAGGCGCCCGCCAGGTCGGTCAGGGCCACGCCGAGCTTCTCCTCGTCGACCGGGATCACCGGGTCGGCGGGGCGCTCCCCGCCGAACAGCGAACCGATCACCGAGACGGGGTTGTAGTCGCTGCCCGCCGCGCCGCGTACGGTCTCCTGGCTGTCCAGGGTGAGACCGGCCTTCGAGGGGTCGAGCTTCTCCTTCTTGCCGTCCACCGAGAGCTGGAGGGGCGTCTTGGCCCGCTCCCCGAGGGCGGCGTCGAGCTTGGCGACCGCCTCCTCCTTCGTGCCGCCGCCGATGTCGACGCCGAGCACCGAGGTGCCCTTGGGGACCTCGGCGTGGTTCAGCAGGAGACCCGCCCCGTACGCGATGCCGAGCAGCACGACCGCGGCCACCCCGAGCAGGACCGCCTTGGAGCGGCCCTTCTTCGCGGGGGCGGCGGCCTGCGGCGCCGGACGCGGAGTGACGGGGCCGGGCGCCGGGACACCGGGTCCGCCCGGACCGGCCGGACCACCGGGGCCGCCTGCCGGGCCGCCGGGACCTCCGGGACCGCCCGGGAACGCCGGGCGGGGCTCGCTGGGCACCACGGGGATACCGCTGTTCAGCGTGTCGCCCGAGACATGGCCGCCGGGGCCGGGCTCGGGCGCGGGGGCCTGCGGCGTGAGGATCGCGGTGTCGTCGGACATCCGGGGCGGTACGCCGCCGGGGGTGCCCGGGACCATCGGGCCGGGGCCGCCGAGGCCCGGCACGCCGGCGAGGTTCGGGGTCAGCGATGAGGTGCCGGTGACCGGTCCCGTGGTGGGGCCGGACGGACCGGGCGTGCGCACGCCGGGACCGGGGGTGGAACGCGGGCCTCCGCCGGGGGGCTCGGTGCCGTAGCCGTCGAGCGCGCTGCGGCCGGGGCCGGGCGCTCCGGGGGCGCCGCCGGGCTGCGGGGCGTCCGAGAAGTACGGCAGGTCGGGACGCGAGCGGCCCGCGTCGCCGTCGGGACCGCCGGGGCCGGAAGGAGCGCCGCCGGGGACGCCGGACGCACCGGTGCCCTGCGCGGCCGCTCCCGGCCCGGTGGGCGGGGACTTGCGCGGGGCGAACCAGTCGCTGCCGCTCTTCTCCCTGGCCGGCTTCTCCGCGGGCGTCGGGTCGGCGGCCGGGCCGCCGTCCCGGGACCGGTCCCCGGGTGCTCCGCCGTCCGGCCCCTGGAGCCGGTCCACCGGTCCGGCTCCTGGCGCGGGCGGCGTACCGGGGCGCGGTGAGCTGCCGGTGCGCTCCGCGTCGGAACGGCCGCCGGTGATGTCGCTCTCCGCCATCGGCGTCCGCATCACGACCGGCGGGATGGGACGCGACCCGGGGATGTTGATCCGGATGCGCGTCGTCAGCGTCGTCTCGGTCTTCGGTTCCTCGGGCCGGGGCGGATCCACGGATTCCGGGTTCTCGTCAGAGCCGTCCTGCGACGGGTGCGGGGACGGATACTGGCGGGATCCGTACGGCGGCGTACCCGACGGGTACGCGGCTCCGCCGCGCCCCTGGGGCCCGGAGGACGAACTGTCAGTTTCACGACTCAAAGCAGGTTCTCCCGATTGGCTCCGCCGCCCGTACTTCCCCCATGCCGCAGGCCAGGGGACGGCTCGGCGCGCGCACCACCATACTGGCCGCCGCCGTCGGACACTCCGCGACCGGGGCAAACCTCCACCTGTGCATCACACCTGTGGGGGTCTCTCCGGACCCGGACTTGGCACTTCACGTACCGGACCGGCCGCTGCGGATGGCTGATTGCGGCACTTTGAAGGTGGTGGCGCACATCACAGCGACGGCTGTTCCGCCGAGCATGAAGAGCACCAGGCCGAGTTCGTCGCCGAAGACGTAGTCGCCCTCCGGCCGGCCGCTCAGCAGCAGGAAGACCGTGATGAACCAGCCGGCCGCCGGGGCGAGCGCGCCGATCTGGGTCCCGGTCAGCACGCGGCCACCGTAGAAGAGGGCCCCGGAACCCGCCAGCGCGATGATCAACCCGCCCGGGAACCAGGCGGATTGGACGAGTGTTCCGGCGACCGCGACGAACACGCCGAGCACGGCGAAGCCCAAGTAGGCCGCGATCCGGACCGGGTTCGGACGGGCCGCGAGGCCGGTGGGCTCGGGCGGCCTGGGCGGCGCGTTCCGCCGCGGGGCGTGGGAGGACCGTGCCCGGCCGCGGCCCTTGCCGGGGTTCCCGCTCATGCCGCGCCCTCCGTGCCGCCCGTGACGCCCTGCAGGCCCGCGAACAGGTCGCTCTCACGCGCCCCCTCGGGCGCTCCCGGTGCGCCCCGCACCAGTTGGTAGCACTCGGCCGTCAGCAGGGGCTGGCCGAGATCGTTGGAGAGGGCGAAGAAGGGGCCGTCGACCGCGATCTGGGTGGCGTGGGCGCGCATCGCCGCCGACTTCGCCCCGGCGTACGCCGATCCGTCGATCTCGGTGGTGATCGCGTCGCCGTCGGCCACGCCCGGTACGTCGTCCACGCCGGCGATGCCGGGGAAGGCGTCGGGCGCGGTGGCCCGCAGCCTCTCGAAGGCGGCCTCGATCACCGTCCGCTCCACCCGGTTCCAGTAGATCTTGGCGATGGTGTGCGGTGCGCCGACGCCGTACGCCGGGTCGGCGGCCAGGTCGGCGGCGCGCGTCGCGACGCGGTGGGCCTGGATGTGGTCGGGATGGCCGTAGCCGCCGTCCGGGTCGTAGGTGACCAGAACCTGGGGACGGACCTCGCGGATCACCTCGACGAGGTGGGCCGCCGCCTCGTCCACCGGGGTGGACCAGAAGGAGCCGGGGCGGCCGTTCTGCTCGGCGCCCATCATTCCGGAGTCCCGGTAGCGGCCCGCTCCGCCGAGGAAGCGGTGGTCGCGGACGCCGAGCTCCCGCATCGCCGCGACCAGCTCACCGGCGCGGTGCGGGCCGAGGGCGTCGTCCCGGTCGGCGGCGAGACGGGCGAGCGGGGGCGGGATGACCTCGCCCTCCTCGCCGAGCGTGCACGTCACCAGGGTGACGTGGGCGCCCTCGGCCGCATACCTGGCCATGGTGGCGCCGTTGTTGATCGACTCGTCGTCGGGGTGCGCGTGCACCAGCAGCAGACGGCGGGCGGGGAGGTCCTTCATGGGGACCACCCTACGAGCCCGGAGGCCCCCCGTGCCCCCGAGCCCCTGTGCCCCGCGCCTCCTGTGGTCCCCGGGCGCGCGGTCAGAACTTGATGCTGCTGATCATCCCCGCCACATTGGTCGTCAGATCGGAGATGGTCGGCGCGATGGACGAGCTCGCGATGTAGAACCCGAGCAGCATGCAGACCACCGCGTGTCCCCCCTTCAGCCCGGATTTCCGGATCAGCAGGAAGACGATGATCGCCAGCAGCACTACCGCCGAAATCGAGAGCGCCACGGCGGTTCACCTCCATCAGTACGGTCGGGACGGGAGCACATGCGGAGCCAGCAGGTTCCTACCCACCGAGCGCTACGGATCATAACTATCCGTGCCAACGCATTGATCGGGGCACAGCAGCACGAGGGGCGCACGGACCGGGTCCCGCAGCCGGAAACCACCGGCAGCCGGAGGGCGGTGGGGTCTAAGTTCGGAGCCATGACCTCGCAGAAGCTGTCCTTTCCCCGCCAGCAGGCTCGAACCCAGCGCTTCACTCTCGGCGCACCCCGCGCCTTCACCGTCTCGCCTGATGAGACACGCGTGATCTTCCTCCGGTCCACCTCCGGAACCGACCGGACCACCCGGCTCTGGGTGCTCGACCCGGCGACCGGCGAGGAGCGCCTGGCCGCCGATCCCGAAGCGCTGCTGGGCGGTTCGGCGGAGCGGCTGTCGGCGCAGGAGCGGGCCCGGCGCGAGAGGACCCGGGAGGGTTCGACGGGCATCGTCTCCTACGCGGTGGACGCGGCGGCGGAGTTGGCGGCGTTCGCCCTGTCCGGAAAGGTGTACGTGGCCGAACTGCGGGCCGGGACCGCGCGGGCGCTGCCGGTGCCGGGCCCGGTGATCGACCCCCGTCCGTCCCCCGACGGCCGGCACATCGCGTACGTGGCCAAGGGCGCGCTGCGGGTGGTGGGCGCCGGGGGCGAGGACGACCGGGCGCTGGCCGAGCCGGAGGACCCCCATGTCACCTACGGTCTGGCGGAGTTCATCGCGGCCGAGGAGATGCACCGCTACCGGGGTTTCTGGTGGTCTCCCCAGTCGGACCGGCTGCTGGTCGCGCGGGCCGACGACAGCCCCGTACAGCGGTGGTGGATCGCCGATCCGGCGCACCCGGAGCGCAGGCCCGCCGAGGTCGCCTACCCGGCGGCGGGGACGCCCAACGCCGAGGTGCGGCTCTTCGTCGTGGACCTGGAGGGGACGCGTACGGAGGTGGCCTGGGACCGGGCCGCGTTCCCGTACCTGGCCCAGGTGCACTGGTCCTCCGCGGGGGCCCCGCTGCTGCTGGTGCAGGCCCGCGACCAGCGCAGCCAGCGGTATCTGGCGGTGGACCCGGAGTCCGGTGCGACCCGGATCGTGCATGTGGACGAGGACCCGGTGTGGCTGGATCTCTTCCCCGGGGTGCCCGCGTGGGCGCCGGACGGGCGGCTGGTGCGGATCGCCGACGAGGCCGGCGCGCGGGTGCTGGCCGTCGGGGACCGGATGCTCACCGGGTCGCAGCTGCACGTCCAGTCGGTGCTGGACATCGGGGAGTCCGACGTCCTGATCTCGGCGGTGGCCGGTGAGGACGCGGTCGAGCCGGAGATCGGGCAGATCCATGTGTACCGGGTGAACGAGCTGGGAATCGAGCGGATTTCCGAAGGGGTGGGTGTGCACTCCGCGGTCCGCTCGGGCGGTCTGTCGGTCATGGTCACGGCCGTCCCCGAGGAGCCCGGAGCCGCCGCCTGGGTGGTGCGGGACGGCAAGCGGCTGTCCCGGATCGCGAGTTTCGCCCAGGAACCCGTGCTCACCGCCCGCGTGACGCTCACCGAGGGGGGCGCACGGCGGATTCCGTGCGCCGTGCTGCTCCCCTCGGACTACCAGGAGGCGGATGGTCCCCTTCCGGTCCTGATGGATCCGTACGGCGGGCCGCACGGCCGCCGGGTGGTCGCCGCCCACAACGCGCACCTGGCCTCGCAGTGGTTCGCGGACCAGGGATTCGCGGTGGTCGTGGCGGACGGGCGGGGTGCGCCGGGGCGCTCGCCCGGCTGGGAGAAGGCGGTGCGGGACAACCTCGTCCTGACCATGGAGGACCAGGTGGAGGCGTTGCACGGGCTCGCCGGACGGTTCCCGCTGGACCTGTCCCGGGTCGCGATCCGCGGCTGGTCCTTCGGCGGCTACCTGGCGGGGCTCGCGGTGCTGCGGCGGCCCGACGTCTTCCACGCGGCGGTCGTGGGGGCGCCGGTGACGGACCAGCGGCTGTACGACACCCACTACACCGAGCGCTATCTCGGCGACCCGGCGCAGCAGCCCGAGGTGTACGCGTACAACTCGCTGCTCACCGACGACGGTCTCTCCGAGGCGGCCGACGAGGTCCGGCCGATGCTGATCGTGCACGGCCTGGCCGACGACAACGTGGTGGTCGCCCACGCCCTGCGGCTGTCCTCGGCGTTGCTGGCGGCCGGGCGGCCGCACGAGATGCTGCCGCTGAGCGGGGTGACGCACATGACGCCGCAGGAGCAGGTCGCGGAGAACCTGCTCCTGTTCCAGGTGGACTTCCTCAAGCGGTCGTTGGGCATGCCCCGCGCCTGAGCCGCGGCCGGCCGGCCCGCCCGGCCCTTCCCGTCACCGGCTCACCGGAGCGGCGGCGAGGAGGGCGGCGGGGCCGAGGGCGGGGGCCCGAAGCCGCCGCCCTGCGGAGGCCCGAAGCCGGGGGCCGGGGCGCCCCAGCCGTCCCACGGGCCCGGGGCGCCGCCGGTGGGGGCCCGCTCGACGCCCTTGCGGGCGAGGACGACGAGCACGGCGGCTCCGGCGAGGAGCGAGGTGACGAAGCTCAGCAGGTTCAGCTGCATCTCGATGCCCAGGTCGGGGAACTCCCGGTACAGCTCGAAGTGGATGATGCGCGCCACGCCCAGCACCCCGGAGGAGAGCGCGAACCCGCCCGCGAGCAGGCCGAGCGGCCGCGCGTGGGCCGCCCCGGCGACCGCGCCGACGGCCGCGGCCAGGAACATCAGGATGATCACCACGTTGACCCAGCCGGGCGGCGCCTCGGTCAGCGGAACGTTCAGGGGCTTCCCGCCGATGAACCACGCGGGATAGAGCTCGGACGGATAGACGAACGGCTGCCGGATCTCCCAGGCGGCGAAGACGACCGCCTGGAACCCGAGGAACAGGAAGGCTGCCACGCCCGCACCGCGCCCCGGACCGCCGGGGCGCGGCGCGCCCGGCGGCAGGGGCCGACGGCCCGCCGCCCCCGCGACGATCAGGCCGATCCCGGCCGCCAGGGCGGCGTACACACTGAGCAGCGCGCGATCGCGGAGCTCCTCGGGGGCCGAGGCGTCGGCGATGGTCCAGATGCCGGGCAGCCGCACGGCGAGGGTGACGATGCCGGTGACGATCAGGACGGACGCGGCGGCGGCGGAGCGGAGCGCCGCCACGGCGGCCACGACGTAGGCCACCAGCAGGATGAGGGTGGTGGTCGAGGTGGTGGTCCGCCGCGCCTGCCGGAGGTCCGCGGTGCCCGACCAGTACTCCCAGACCGGCCCCGGTCCGTCGGCGGCCCGCAGGTCCCGCACCAGCCAGGCGACGGCCAACAGCGCCAGCACCGCGCACAGAACGGCGCCGGTGATTCTTGCTCCCCGTGTAAGTGTCACCCGGTGATACTCCATTGCCCCGAACGGATGAACAAGTGCGCTCGGGAGCGGGGCGGGGCGGCGGGCAACCGGCCGGAGCGACAAGACGCCGCTCCGGCCGGCCCACGGCACCCGCACGGCCGTACGCTGTTCAGCATGGAGTGTTCGTATATCGGAGTGGCGACGGTGAAGTTGCCTGCTTGTTAACGAATCTGACGCCGGTTCACGACGTTTCGTCCTCCGGCGGCACCACCGGCGGCACCACCGGCGGCGCTTCCGGCGGCACCACACGCTTCTCCTCCGCGAAGTGGCACGCCGAGTCGTGCCGGGCCGGGGTGTCGACGAGCCGGAACTCCGCGGGGACCGCGAGCAGCGGGACCTCCAGCTCGCAGCGCTCCTGCGCCTTCCAGCAGCGCGTGCGGAAGCGGCAGCCGGAAGGGATGTTGGCGGGCGAGGGGACGTCCCCGTGCAGGATGATCCGTTCCCGGTGGTCGCGGGCCGTGGGGTCCGGCACGGGGACGGCGGAGAGCAGCGCCTGGGTGTACGGGTGGGTGGGGTGGTCGTAGATCTCCGCGTCGGAGCCGATCTCCACGATCCGGCCCAGGTACATCACGCCGACCCGGTCGGAGATGTGCCGGACGATCGAGAGGTCGTGGGCGATGAAGACGAAGCTGAGGCTGAACTCCGCCTGGAGCCGGTCCAGCAGGTTGACCACCTGGGCCTGGACGGACACGTCGAGCGCGGAGACCGGTTCGTCGGCGACGATGATCTCCGGGTTGAGCGCGAGGCCTCGGGCGATGCCGATGCGCTGGCGCTGACCGCCGGAGAACTGGTGCGGATAGCGGTTGATGTACTCCGGGTTGAGCCCGACGACGTCCAGCAGGTCCTGGACGCGCTGCCGCCGGCTGCCCTTCGGGGCGACCTCGGGGTGGATCTCGTACGGCTCGCCGATGATGTCGCCGACCGTCATCCGCGGGTTCAGCGAGGTGTACGGGTCCTGGAACACCATCTGGATGTTGCGGCGCACGGCCTTCAGCGCCCGGCCGGACAGCTTCGCGATGTCCTCGCCCTTGTAGCGGATCGCGCCCGCGGTGGGGCGTTCCAGGTGGACGAGCATCTTGGCCACGGTCGACTTGCCGCAGCCGGACTCCCCCACGATGCCCAGGGTCTCGCCCGCGTGCAGGTCGAAGTCGACGCCGTCGACGGCCCTGACCGCGCCGATCTGCCGCTTGAAGAGGATGCCCTGGGTCAGCGGGTAGTGCTTGGCGAGGCCGCGCACCTCAAGGATCGGGTCGCCCTCCGCGTACGGCGTGACGGCGTCCTCGCGCGCCTTGGACAGCAGGGTGGAGCCGGCCGCGCCCGCACCGGTCCCCGCACTCTCGTCGCGGTCAGCGTGCATCGAGCGTCTCCTTCCAGAAGTGGCAGGCACTCCGGCGCTGCTCGTCCACCTCGTAGAGCGGCGGCACATCGCTGCGGCACACGTCCCTCGCCATCGGGCAGCGGGGGTTGAAGGCGCAGCCGGGCGGGATGCGCGTCAGGTTGGGCGGCAGGCCCTTGATCGCGTAGAGCTCCTGGCCCTTCTGGTCCAGGCGCGGGATCGACTGGAGGAGGCCCTTGGTGTACGGGTGGGCGGGGGCCTGGTAGATCTCGTGGACGGGGGCGGTCTCGACGATGCGGCCCGCGTACATGACGGCGATCTTGTCGGCGACATCGGCGACCACGCCCAGGTCGTGGGTGATCAGGATGAGGCCCATGTTCAGCTCGCGCTGGAGTTCGGCGAGGAGGTCCATGACCTGGGCCTGGACGGTGACGTCGAGGGCGGTGGTCGGCTCGTCGGCGATGATCAGGGAGGGTTCCAGGGCCATCGCCATGGCGATCATGATGCGCTGGCGCATACCGCCGGAGAACTGGTGCGGGTAGTTGCCGACGCGTTCCTTGGCGGCGGGGATGCGGACCCGGTCCATCAGCTCGATCGACTTGGCCCTGGCGTCCTTGCGGGACATGCCGCGGTGCACGACGAACATCTCGCCGAGCTGCTGACCGACGGTGAGGACCGGGTTCAGCGAGGACAGGGCGTCCTGGAAGATCATGGCCATCTCCTGGCCGCGGATCCTGCGCCGCTCCTCGGGCTTGAGCGTCAGCAGGTTCTGGTCCTTGAAGAGGATCTCTCCGCCGGAGATCTTCCCGGGCGGCATGTCGAGGATGCCCATGATCGCCTGGGCGGTGACGGACTTGCCGGAGCCGGACTCGCCGAGGACGGCGAGCGTCTCGCCCTCGGCCACCGAGTAGTCGACCCCGTTGACGGCCTTGGCGACGCCTTCGCGGGTGTGGAACTCCACGTGCAGATCGCGCACTTCGAGCAACATGGCAACCGGCTCCTCAGCGCAGCTTGGGGTCGAGGGCGTCGCGCACCGCGTCGCCGAGCATGATGAACGCGAGCACGGTGACCGCCAGCGCTCCGGCGGGCCAGAGCAGCATGTGCGGGGCGTTGCGGATGTAGTTGGAGGCCGCGGAGATGTCGATGCCCCAGGAGACGGCCGGGTCCTTCAGGCCGACCCCGAGGTAGGAGAGCGTCGCCTCCAGCGAGATGTACGTGCCGAGCGCGATGGTCGCCACGACGATGACGGGGGCGATGGCGTTCGGGGTGATGTGGCGCAGCAGCATCCGGGAGTTGGAGGCGCCGAGCGCGCGGGCCGCCTGGACGTAGTCGTTCTGTTTGGCGGTGATGACCGAGCCGCGGGCGATGCGGGCGATCTGCGGCCAGCCGAGCAGGACGATGAAGCCGACGACGGGCCAGACGGTGGAGCTGGTGACGACGGACAGGAAGACCAGGCCGCCGAGGACGACGGGGATGCCGAAGAAGACGTCGGTGAGGCGGGAGAGGATCGAGTCCCACCAGCCGCCGAAGAAGCCCGCGAGTCCGCCGAACACGCTGCCGAGGATCGCGACGCCGAGAGTGGCGCAGACGCCGACGGTCACCGAGGTCCGGGTGCCGTACACGACCCGGGTGTAGACGTCGCGGCCCTGCGGGTCGAAGCCGAAGGGGTGGCCGGGCTCGGAGCCCTTCTGGGCGTCGTCCAGGTTGGCCTGGAGCGGGTCGCCGCTCGCGATGAGCGAGGGCCAGATCGAGATGATCACGAGAAAGAGGATGACCAGCGAGGAGATGATGAAGACCGGGTTGCGCCGCAGGTCGCGCCAGGCGTCGGACCACAGGCTGCGCGGTTTGCCGGCCGGGCCCGTGCCGTCGGGGCCGGCCGGGTTCTTCTCCAGGCTGGCGCCCTCCTCCATCGCGAGGTCCATCGCGCCGCCGGCTCCCGCCGGGGACATCGCTCCGTCCGATGACTGCGGCTCAGGCATAGCGGATCCTCGGGTCGAGTACGGCGTACAGGAGGTCGACGATCAGGTTGGCGGCCAGGAAGACCAGGACGAGGATGGTGACGAACCCGACGACGGTCTGGGAGTTCTGGCGCAGGATCCCCTGGTAGAGCTGGTAACCGACGCCGTGGATGTTGAAGATCCGCTCGGTGACGATGGCCCCGCCCATCAGGGCGCCCACGTCGGTGCCGATGAAGGTGACGACGGGGATCAGCGAGTTGCGCAGCAGATGCCGTACGACGACCCGGCGGCGGGGCAGGCCCTTGGCGACAGCGGTGCGCACGTAGTCGGCGCGGGCGTTCTCGGCGATCGAGGTCCGGGTGAGCCGGGTGACGTAGGCGAGCGAGACCGAGGCGAGGACCAGTCCGGGGACGAGCAGTTCGTCGAAGGCGGGGTCCGGGGAGACCGAGGGCTTGATGATGCCCCACTTGACGCCCAGGAGGAGCTGGAGCAGCAGGCCGGTGACGAAGGTCGGGATGGCGATGACGACCAGCGTCAGGATGAGAACGGTGGTGTCGACGGGGCGTCCGCGCCGCAGGCCGGTGACGACGCCGAGGCTGATGCCGATGACGACCTCGAAGACGATCGCGACGATGGTGAGCCGGATCGTGATGGGGAAGGCCGTGGCCATCAGCTCGGTGACCTTCTGCCCGTTGAACGCGGTGCCGAAGTCGCCGGTGAACACGTTGCCCATGTAGGTGAGGTATTGCTGCCAGACCGGCTTGTCGAGGCCGAACTCGGAGCGCAGCTGGGCCGCGGTGGCCGGATCGCACTGGCGGTCGCCGCAGAGGCCCGCGATGGGGTCACCCATCACGTTCACCATGAGGAAGATCAACAGCGTGGTGCCGAAGAAGACGGGGATCATCTGCAGCAGCCGCCGGATCACATAACGTCCCATGAGGGGCTCCGGGGGTCGGGGCGAGCGGGCGGACGGCGAGGCGGGGCTCGGCGGGCGTGGTGCGGGTGCGCGGACGGCCGGGGCGCGCGTCGGGCGTCCCGGCCGTCCGCGTCTCAGCGCGTCACTTGACGGTGATCTCTTCGTAGACCGGGACGCTGAACGGGTTCAGCGCGACGTTGTCCACCCGGTCCGAGTAGCCGGCGCTGCCGTTCTGGTACCAGAGCGGGATGACCGGCATCTCGGTGACGAGGATCTTCTCCGCGTCCTGGAAGGTGGTGACGGCCTTCGCCTTGTCGCTCTCGGCGTTCGCCTTGTCGACCAGGCCGTCGAACTCCTCGTTGCTCCACTTGCCGTCGTTGGACGGGGCGTTGGTGTAGTAGAGCGGCTGGAGGAAGTTCTGGATGAGCGGGTAGTCCATCTGCCAGCCGGCGCGCCAGGCGCTGGTCAGCTTCTGGGTGGAGACCTGGGCGCGGAAGTCGGCGAAGGTGCCGACGGGGCCGCCGACGCAGGCCTTGTTGTTGCCCATGACGTTGTTGATGCTGTTGCAGACGGCGTCGACCCACTCCTTGTGGGAGCCGGTGTCCGCGTTGTACGAGATCTTCAGCTGGCCGCCGGGGATGCCGCCGCCCTCGTCGATCAGCTTCTTGGCCGCGGCCTTGTCGTACGTGCACTCCTTGCCGCAGAGCCCCTTCTTGAAGCCGCCCTCGTCGCCGAGGACCGGGGAGGTCCAGTCGGAGGCGGGGGTGCGGGTCTTCTGGAAGATCTGGTCGGTGATCTGCGGCCGGTTGATCGCCATCGAGAGGCCCTGGCGGACCTTGCGGGCGTCGTCGGTGTCCCAGTCCTCCTCGTAGAACGGGAAGGAGATGGTCTGGATGATGCCGGCGGGGGTGTTGATGTACCGGTCGCCGAGGTCCGCCTCGACGTTGCGGAGCTGGGAGGCCGGCACGTCGTCGACGAGGTCGAGGTTGCCCGACGTCAGGTCGGTGTAGGCGGTGTTGTTGTCGGTGAAGACCTTGAGGTCGACGCCGCCGTTCTTCGCCTTGTCGTCGCCCGGGTAGTCGTTCCACTTGCGCAGGTTCATCGAGGAGCCCTTGGCGTACGACTCGATGGTGTACGGGCCGTTCCCGACGGGCTTGGAGAGCCAGGCGTCGTGGTCGTCGTAGAACGCCTTGGGCAGCGGGACGAAGGCGGAGTAGCCGAGGGTGTCGGGCCACAGGGAGAACTTCTGGGAGAGCTTGGCGGTGAAGGTCAGGTCGTCGACGACCTTCAGGCCGGAGAGGGTCTCGGCGGACGCGGATCCGGACTCCGGGTGGACCTTGTCGTAGCCCTCGATGTACTGGAAGAAGTAGGCGTTCTTCTGGTTGTTCTTCAGTGCGGCGCCGTAGTTCCAGGCGTCGACGAAGGACTTGGCGGTGATCTTCTCGCCGTTGGAGAACGTCCAGCCGTCCTTCAGCTTGATCGTGAAGTTCTGGGAGTCCGTCGAGTCGATGGACTCGGCGATCATGTTCTTGGCCTCGCCGGTCTTCGGGTCGTAGCGGATCAGTCCGCGGAAGACCATGTCGAGGACCTTGCCGCCCTGGACCTCGTTGGTGTTGGCGGGTTCCAGCGGGTTCTGCGGGTCTCCCCAGGAGGAGCTGACGATGCCGTCGGCGCCGCTGCTGCCGCCGTCGTCACCGCCCCCACCGCCACAGGCCGTCGCGGTCAGGGCGACGGCCACCGCACATGCGGCCCACCTGACGTGTGTGGCTCCGCGCATGAAGTGCCTCCTAGAGTCATCGAGTAGCTCAATGCCTCATATCACCTCATAACGCCACGTATCGCATGCGGGCTTCCCCCGTACGGGCAGGGGTGCGGGCAGACGCGACGATGCCCGGTCCCCCGCGGGGGACCGGGCATCTGCCGTTCATCGACCGGAAGCGGTTACGCCGCGTGCACGACGTCCCGCTCCTCGGCGAAGTGGCACGCCGACTCGTGCGTGGCCGGCGTGGCCCCCGAGACGAAGCGCTCGGGGATGGCCAGCAGGGGCTCCTCCGTCGCGCAGCGCTCCTCCGCCTTCCAGCACCGGGTGCGGAAGCGGCAGCCCGAGGGCGGGTTCGCCGGTGACGGAACGTCACCGGAGAGGATGATCCGGTCGCGCCCCTCACGGGCCGACGGGTCGGGGACCGGGACCGCCGACAGCAGCGCCTGGGTGTAGGGGTGCGTCGGGTGGTCGTAGATCTGCGTGTCCGTGCCGATCTCGGCCATCTTGCCGAGGTACATCACGCCGACCCGGTCGGAGATGTGCCGGACGATGGACAGGTCGTGCGCGATGAAGAGGTAGGACAGGTTGAACTCGTCCTGGAGCTTCTCCATCAGGTTGATGACCTGCGCCTGCACCGACACGTCGAGCGCGGAGACCGGCTCGTCGCAGATGATGATCTCCGGGTTGAGCGCGAGGCCCCGGGCGATGCCGATGCGCTGGCGCTGACCGCCGGAGAACTGGTGCGGATACCGGTTGATGTACTCCGGGTTCAGCCCGACGACGTCCAGCAGATCCTGGACCCGGCGGCGCCGGTCGCCCTTCGGGGCCACCTCGGGGTGGATCTCGAAGGTCTCCCCGATGATGTCGCCGACCGTCATACGCGGGTTCAGCGAGGTGTACGGGTCCTGGAACACCATCTGGATGTTGCGGCGCACGGCCTTCAGCGCCCGGCCGGACAGCTTGGTGATGTCCTGGCCTTTGTAGAAGACCTCGCCTGCGGTGGCCCGCTCCAGCGTCATCAGGAGCTTGGCGACCGTGGACTTGCCACAGCCGGACTCCCCCACGATGCCCAGGGTCTCACCGGCGTACAGGTCGAAGGAGATCCCGTCGACCGCCTTGACCGCGCCGATCTGCCGCTTGAAGAGCACACCCTGGGTCAGCGGGAAGTGCTTGACCAGGTTCCGCACCTGGAGGATCGGCTCACCCTGGCTGACGGGCGCGTCGATGGCGGCTACGGCCTCCGCCTCGGTCGCGACGTCAACGGTCTCCACGTCGGAGACGTTCGGGGTGGCGTCCACGGGCTCCTTCTTGAGCTCAGCCATGGATCGTCTCCTTCCAGAAGTGGCACGCGCTGCCGCGGCCGACCAGCTCAAGGCCGTCCTGCTCGGTCACCGGGGCGAGCGGCGGAACGTCCGTACGGCAGATGTCCTGTGCCTTGGGGCAGCGCGGGCTGAAGGCACAGCCGGTGGGAATGCGCGTGAGGTTGGGCGGGAGGCCCTTGATCGCGTAGAGCTCCTGGCCCTTCTGGTCAAGGCGCGGGATCGAGTCCAGCAGACCGCGGGTGTACGGGTGGGCCGGGCGGCCGTACAGTTCGCCGACCGGGGCCGTCTCCACGATCCGGCCCGCGTACATCACGGCGATCTTGTCCGCGACGTCGGCGACCACGCCGAGGTCGTGGGTGATCAGGATCAGACCCATGTTGTACTCGCGCTGGAGCTCGGCCAGCAGGTCCATGACCTGGGCCTGCACCGTCACGTCGAGCGCGGTGGTCGGCTCGTCCGCGATGATCAGGTCGGGCTCCAGGGCCAGCGCCATGGCGATCATGATGCGCTGGCGCATGCCGCCGGAGAACTGGTGCGGATAGTCCGAGATACGGGCCGCCGCCGCCGGGATCTTGACCTGGTCCATCAGCTCGACGGACCTGGCGCGGGCCGCCTTCTTGGACAGGCCCTGGTGCACCCGGAACATCTCGCCGAGCTGGTAGCCCACGGAGAGGACCGGGTTCAGCGAGGACAGCGCGTCCTGGAAGATCATCGCGATCTTGCGGCCGCGGATCTTCCGGCGCTCCTCGTTGGACATCTTCAGCATGTCCTGGCCGCGGAAGAGGATCTCGCCCTGCGTGATCTTCCCGGGCGGCATGTCGAGGATGCCCATGATGGTCTGCGCGGTCACGGACTTGCCGGAACCGGACTCGCCGAGCACCGCGAGCGTCTCGCCGGCGCTGACGGTGTAGTTCACACCGTTGACCGCCTTGGCCACACCGTCGCGGGTGTGGAACTCCACGTGCAGGTCACGGACGTCGAGCAGTGGACCGTCGCCACTCACGGACTCCCGCGGTGCGGGGACGTGAGCCGTCTTGTCGATGGTGGTCACGAACGCCTCCCTCAGCGCATCTTGGGGTCGAGGGCGTTGCGGACCGCATCGCCGAACATCAGGAAGGACAGCACCGTGATCGAGACCATCACCGAGGGGATGACCAGGACGTACGGAGCGTTGCGGAGCTGGTCCTTCGCGGCGGACACATCGATACCCCACGAGACCGTCGGCTCGGCGAGGCCGATGCCGAGGAACGACAGGGTGGCCTCGGCGGCGATGTAGCCGCCGAGCGCGATGGTGGCGACCACGATCACCGGAGCGATGGCGTTCGGCAGGATGTGCCGCGTCAGGATCCGGGTGGTGGAGGCCCCGAGGGCCTTGGCGGCGACCACGTAGTCGGCCTGCTTGATCGTGATGACCGAGCCACGGGCGACACGGGCGATCGACGTCCAGCCGAGGAAGGCCATCGACAGGATGACGACCCAGACGGAGCGCTCCTCGAAGGTGGTCAGGATGACCATGGCGCCGACGATGAAGGGGACACCGAAGAAGACGTCGGTGATGCGGGACAGGATCGTGTCGATCCAGCCGCCGAAGTAGCCGGCGAGCATGCCGATCACGAGTCCGGCGACCGTGACCGCGAGGGTCACGACGACGCCGACGGTGATCGAGGCGCGGGCCCCGTAGACGACACGCGCGTAGATGGAGCGGCCCTGGACGTCGTACCCCAGCCAGTCGGGGGCGAAGAAGTTGCCCCACTTCGGGTGCTGGAGGTAGTGCTCGGCCAGGTTGGCGTCCCTCGGCGAGGCGCTGGTGAACAGGCCCGGGAAGATCGCCATGACGGCGAGCAGCAGGATCAGCACCATCGAGACGAGGAAGAGCGGGTTGCGGCGCAGGTCGTGCCAGGCGTCGGACCAGAGGCTGCGCGGCTTGCCGGGCGCGGGCCCCGCGTCCGTGGCGGGCGGCGCGTCGACGGCGGTGGCCGGAGCGTCGGTGCTCTTGAGTGCGGTGGTGTCAGGCATACCGGATCCTCGGGTCCAGGACCGCGTAGAGCAGGTCGACGAGCAGGCTGCAGACGAGATAGACGATGACGAGCAGCGTCACGACGCCGACGACGGTAGCGCCCTCACGCTTGGAGAGAGCCTCGAAGACGAGCGATCCGACGCCCTTGATGTTGAAGATGCCCTCGGTCACGATCGCGCCGCCCATCAGGGCGCCGATGTCGGTGCCGAGGAAGGTGACGACCGGGATGAGCGAGTTGCGCATCAGGTGGACGCCGATGACGCGGCGTCTCGGCAGCCCCTTGGCGACGGCCGTACGCATGTAGTCGGCGCGCATGTTCTCGGCGACCGAGGTACGCGTGAGGCGAGCCACGTAGGCGAGTGACAGCGATGCCAGCACAACCGCTGGCATGATCAACTCTGTGTTGGTCGGCTCGAGACTCACGTTCGGCTTCGCGATGCCCAGTTGGAACGCGAAGAAGTACTGGACGAGGAAGCCCAGCACGAAGGACGGCATGGAGATCAGCACCAGCGTCAGGCCGAGCAGACCGCGGTCCCGGAGGGACTCGGCCTTGAGACCGGCGACGATGCCGAGCGAGATCCCGGCGACGACCGTGAAGACGAAGGCGAAGATCGCCAGTCTGACGGTGATCGGGTAAGCATCCGCGATGACCTCGGCCACCGGACGCTGCGTTCCGATCTGGGTGCCGAGGTCTCCCTGGAACAGATTGGCCAGGTAGTTGAAGTACTGCTGCCAGATCGGCTTGTCGAGACCGTACTCGGCCTTCAGAGCAGCGATCTGCGAGGGATCTACGTGCTGTTCACCGGCAAGAGCTCTGACGGGGTCGCCGGGCAGTGCGTACATCATCAGGAAGACCAGCAGGGTCGACCCGATGAAGACCGGGATCATCTGGAGCAGTCGTCGTGCGACATAGCGCCCCATGGGTGCCTCCGTGTGGGGATAACTGCGGCGCGGGGGCCGCCTCTTCGCAGAGACGACCCCCGCGCCTCCGGCCGCGCTGAGGGGCAGCACGGGCGGATGACGGCCAGTTGGGGAATGACCCGCAGGCGTTACTTGGTGGTGACGCCGGTCAGTTCGAGGTCACCGTGGAAGTCGACCTTGACGTTGTCGACGTTCTTGCCGTGGCCGCCGTTGATGGCGTACGTCCAGAGCGGGATGGCGGGCATCTTGTCCACCAGGGCCTTCTCGACCTCCTGGTAGGCGGCGACGGAGGCCTCGAGCGAGTCGGCCTTGTCACCCTTCGCCATCAGCTCGTCGATCTCCTTGTCGGAGAAACGACCGTTGTTCGACTCCGCCTTGGAGTGGTAGAGCTCCTTGAGGAAGTTCACGTTGACGGGGTAGTCGGCCACCCAGCCACCGCGGTAGAAGCCCTTGACCTCGTCGTTGTCACGCGCTTCGAGGTCGGTCGGGAAGTCCGGCTTGGCGTCGCCCACGCACTCGACCCCGGTGGCGTTGCGGATGGACTCGCAGACTGCGGTCACCCACTCCTTGTGCCCACCGTCGGCGTTGTACTGGATGGAGATCTTGTTCTCCGGGACACCGCCGCCGGCCTTGATGAGCTCCTTGGCCTTGGCCGGGTTGAACTTCAGGATGTCCGAGTCGAGCGTCTGGTTGCCCTTGACCTGCGGGGGCGTGAAGCTCGTCGCCGGGATGCGCGTGCCGTTCAGGACGGTCTTCGTGATGGTGTCACGGTCGATCGCCATGGACAGACCCTGGAGGACCTTGGGGTCGATGTCCTTGAACGTCTTCGAGTAGAACGCCGGGTTCAGCGACTGGATCGCCGCGTACGGCTGGTCGATGGCGCCGTCACCGAGGTCCGTCTTGTACTTCGGGAGGTCACGCGGGCCGACCTGACGGATCATGTCCAGGTTGCCGGAGATGACGTCCGCGTAGGCCGCCTCGACGGTCGAGTAGTTCTTGAACTGGATGCCCTTGTTGGCAGCCTTGTTCGGACCCTGGTACCCATCGAAGGCCTTGACCTGGATGAGCTTCTTGTGGGTCCACTTCTCGAACGTGTACGGGCCGTTGCCGATCGGCTTCTGGCCGAACGCCTTCGGGTCGTCGTAGAAGACCTTGGGCAGCGGCGCGAACGTCGCGTAGCCGAGCTTGTAGTTGAAGTACGGGACCTTGTTGGCCAGTTCGATCGTGAACGTGGTGTCGTCCACGGCCTTCAGGCCGGACATCTCCTTGGACTTCGGCGCACCCTTCTCGGGGTGAACGTCCTCGTAGCCCGCGATGTCGGAGAACCAGAACGCGTTCTGCTGCTTGTTCTCGACGTTGGCGTACCAGTTCCACGCGTCGATGTACGACTGCGAGGTCACGGCCTCACCGTTGTGGAACTTCCAGCCGGCCTTGAGCTTGACGGTCCACGTCTTGGAGTCCTCGGTCTCGACGGACTCGGCGTTCGTGAGAACGATCTCGCCCTTGTCGTCGAAGTCCAGCAGCTGGGTGAACAGCGACTGGATGACGTAGGAACCGTTGCTCTCGTTCGTGTCGGCCGGCATCAGAGGCTTCTGGGGCTCGCCGACGTCGATCGAGACGTACCCGGCGGGCTGACCCGACGTGTTCTTCTTGCCTCCGTCACCACTGTCGCTACCACCACAGGCAGTCGCGGCCAGGGCGATGATTGCCGCTCCCGCGACCCACTTGGCGCTCTTGGCACCGCGCATGGGTTTCCTCCTCATGAGTCCACTTTTGACTACAAGAAGGGCACTGGAGAGATTCACCGACACCCCTGACGGTGATCGTTCAGTGCCCCGAGTGTGCTCGTGAGTCGGCACTCCCCACAGTGCGTGACCCATTGACCCGAGCTCAATGGAGCCAACTATTGAGTACGGCCGGGCTGTAAACCACACTTAAAGGGTCTCGGTTTGACAACATCGGCGACCTCTGTGTGCCCGAAATCCGGACAAAGCGATCCCAGACAGACACGCCCGAAACGGACTGTTAACACATGTTCCGGAGAGCGACCCCCGATATCCGGACACCACGGTCACAAAAAGCGATTGACGCAGGCCCGACCCATCACAGTCTCCGTGGTGGGCCGGGCCTTCTGTCAATGCCCGCGCTGACGGACCGTCCGAACGAGTTCCGGGGGGCGCGGCGGGCCTTCGCATACGGAGCGTGCGGCTCCGGGGCTCCGGGAGCACTTCTGAGCCACACGCAGAGACCGCCCGGAAGCCCTCAGGGGCGTCCGGGCGGTCTCAGGGCCGGTGGGGTCGGGGGATCTAGCCGTTCTTGGCGCGCGAGGCGGTACGGCCGCGCTGCTTGGCGTCCAGGACCACCTTGCGGATACGCACGGTCTCCGGGGTCACCTCGATGCACTCGTCGTCGCGGCAGAACTCCAGGGACTGCTCCAGGGAGAGCTTGCGCGCGGGCACCACGTTCTCGGTGGTGTCCGCGGAAGCCGCACGCATGTTGGTGAGCTTCTTCTCCTTGGTGATGTTCACGTCCATGTCGTCGGCGCGGGAGTTCTCGCCGATGATCATGCCCTCGTAGACCTCGGTGCCGGCCTCGGTGAAGATGACACCGCGCTCCTGGAGGTTGACCATCGCGAACGGCGTCACCGTGCCCGACCGGTCCGCGACCAGCGAGCCGTTGTGACGGGTGCGCAGATCGCCGAACCACGGCTCGTGGCCCTCGAAGATCGAGTGCGCGATGCCCGTACCGCGGGTCTGCGTCAGGAACTCCGTACGGAAGCCGATGAGGCCGCGGGACGGCACGATCCACTCCATGCGGACCCAGCCCGAACCGTGGTTCGTCATCGTCTCCATACGGCCCTTGCGGGTCGCCATCAGCTGCGTGATGGCGCCGAGGTGCTCCTCGGGCGAGTCGATGGTCATGCGCTCGATCGGCTCGTGCGTCTTGCCGTCGATCTGCTTGGTGACGACCTCCGGCTTGCCGACCGTCAGCTCGAAGCCCTCACGGCGCATCTGCTCGACCAGGATGGCGAGCGCGAGCTCACCGCGGCCCTGGACCTCCCAGGCGTCGGGGCGCTCGGTGTCCAGGACGCGCAGCGAGACGTTACCGACCAGCTCGCGATCGAGGCGGTCCTTGATCTGGCGGGCCGTGACCTTGTGGCCCTTGCCGCCCTTGCCGACCAGCGGCGAGGTGTTCGCGCCGATGGTCATCGAGATCGCGGGCTCGTCGACCGTGATCAGCGGCAGCGCGATCGGGTTCTCGGGGTCGGCCAGGGTCTCGCCGATCATGATGTCCGGGATACCGGCGATGGCGCAGATGTCCCCCGGGCCCGCCATCTCGGCCGGCTTGCGGGTGAGCGCCTCGGTCATCATCAGCTCGGTGATGCGGACGTTGGACATCGTGCCGTCACGCTTGATCCAGGTGACCGTCTGGCCCTTGCGCAGCTCGCCCTGCTCGACGCGGCAGAGCGCGATACGGCCGAGGAAGTTGTCGGCGTCCAGGTTGGTGACGTGGGCCTGCAGCGGGGCGTCCGCGTCGTACTCCGGGGCCGGAACCGTGGAGAGGATCGTGCTGAAGAACGGCTCCAGGCTGTCGCTGTCCGGCGGGACGGTGCCGTCCTCGGGCTTCGTCAGCGAGGCGACGCCGTCACGGGCGCAGGCGTAGACGATCGGGAACTCGATCTGGTCCTCGTCGGCGTCCAGATCCAGGAACAGGTCGTACGTCTCGTCGATGACCTCGGCGATCCGGGAGTCCGGACGGTCGGTCTTGTTGATGCAGAGGATGACCGGCAGCCTGGCCGTGAGCGCCTTGCGGAGCACGAACCGGGTCTGCGGGAGCGGGCCCTCGGAGGCGTCGACGAGCAGAACGACCGCGTCCACCATCGACAGACCGCGCTCGACCTCGCCGCCGAAGTCGGCGTGGCCAGGGGTGTCGATGATGTTGATGGTGATGACGTCGCCGCCATCCTTCGGGTGGTACTTGACGGCCGTGTTCTTGGCCAGGATCGTGATGCCCTTCTCACGCTCCAGGTCGTTCGAGTCCATCATGCGGTCGTCGAGGTGCTCGGCGGCGTGGGCGGCGAACGCTCCGGCCTGCTTGAGCATGGCGTCGACCAGCGTGGTCTTGCCGTGGTCGACGTGGGCGACGATGGCTACGTTACGGATGTCGTGGCGCGTGGGCATGGGTGGCTTGCGCTTCTCTCGGATCGTGGGATCAGGCGTCTCAGTCGGTCTTCGAGTCCTCGTACGCCCGCCGGGCGGCACGCCACGGCTCGTCCCATCGTACGGGCCTTGCGCGCACCGGGCTTCCCGGGCCGATCCGCGAAGGCGGTCTTCCCGTGTGATTCACACGATATTCAGCCGGTGTCAAGGTGCTGCCGGGCCATCGATGTGGCCGGATTCGGGCGGAGCTGTGGGGGGTGAGGAACGGTGAAGCGATGAACGGCCCGGGTCAAGGGCAGACACCACACTGCCCGCCGGCAGAACCGGCGGGCAAGGGTTTTGAGGTGCATCTGAGCTTGGAAACGGGAGTCGGTGGCGCTTGGCGCTACTTCTTGCGGTCTGCGGGGGAACCTGCGGCTTGCCGGTTCTTGAACCCGATGTCCTGATACCGGGGGGCCGCGAACCCGAACGCCCCGACGTTGGCGAGCTTCTTGTCGACCGCGACGAGCTGCGGGCGCTGGAAGAGCGGAATCGATCCGGCGGCGGCCCAGATCCGGGCGTCCGCCTGCTTCATCAGCTCTCGTGCCGCCTTCTCGTCCAGCTCGGCGGCGGCCTGGTCGAAGAGCTGGTCGATGTGGTCGGTGCCGACCCGGGTGTAGTTCTGCTCCACGAGGAGCGACCCGTCGGTGGCGGGCTCCGGCTTGGCGTAGATCGGGCGTCCGTCGGTGGCCGGGTAGGCGGTGGCGGGCCACGAGTAGAGCGCCAGGTCGTACTCGCCGGAGGCGATGTGGTCCTTGAAGTAGCTCTCGTCGGGGACCTTGGTGATCTCCGTGCCGATGCCGATCTTCTCCAGCATCACCGCGATCTTGTCGCCGACGCTGCGCAGCGACTGGGAACCGGGGCCGGAGGGGAGCACGAAGCGCAGGGTCAGCGTCTTGCCGTCCTTGCCGAGCTGCCCCTTGGCCGCGGCGGGCGCCGGGGCGGCGGTGCCGACGGGGGCGTACGCTCCGGCGGCTCCCCCGGGCTGCTTGTCCTGGGCGGCGACGGCGCCGTCCGCGCCGAGGGAGCCGGCCTGGCGGAGCAGGGCGGCGCTCTGGGCGGCGGCCGTCCGGGCGGGAGCGAGGACATGGACGGCGGACGCGTCGTTGGCGGAGGCCGGGGGCCGCGCGGGGGCGTGGGCGCCGGCCTTGTTGTCCTCGCCGACGATGTAGAGGCCCTCGTCGCGGGAGGCGGCGCTGTCCTCGGAGTCCTTGTCCGCGTCCGCCTTCTTGTCGGCGGCGTCGGAGTCCTCGCTGTCGCCCTCGGCCTTCTTCTCCTCCTTCGCTTCCTTGTCTTCCTTGCTCTCCTTCGCTTCCTTCTCCTCCTTGGTCGGCTTCTCCGCCTCCTGCGACTTCTCGGTCTTGGCGTCCTTGTCTTCCTTCGCGTCCTCGGCGTCCTTCTTCTCCGCCTCGCTGCCCGCCTTGGTGTCCTTGGGAGGCTGGGCCCCGCCGCCCCGGGTCCAGCCGGCGTCCGCCAGCAGGGCCTGGGCCTCCTTGGTGTTCTGGTCGCCGAGCGCCCCGCTGCCGTCCTTGTAGCCGGGCTGTCCCGCGAGGGCGAGGTGGCTGCCGAGCGGCTTCGCCGGAAGACCCAGCGGCCCCAGCACCGTCTGGGCCAGCTCCTGGCGGTCCAGGGCGCGGGCCACCGCCCGGCGGACCCGGTCGTCGGCGAGCGGGCCGGACTCGCCGTTCAGCGCGAGCTGGGTGTAGGCGGGCTCCAGGGACTTGCGGACGGCGAAGTCGCGGAGGGCCTTCTGCTCCGCGGCGTACGCGACCACGGCCTTGCGGTTCTTCTCCCGGGCGGCCTGGGCGATCTCCGCCGCGTCCTCGTCGGAGCCGTACGCCAGGGCCCAGGAGCGCAGGGCCGCGGCGGGCGTGGTCTCGGAGCCCGGTCCATGGGCGAGCGGCTGGCCGTTGCTCCCCCGGTCGCGGCGGGCGAGCGTGATGCGGTCGGCGGCGGCCGCGTCGATGTCGGCGACGTCCACCGTGCCGTCGGTGAGGGCCTGGGTACGGTCCTTGGCGGCGACCGCCCGGAAGACCAGGGTGTCCAGCTTGGCCTTGTCGCCCCACCAGCGCGGGTTGCGTGCCAGCGTGACGGTCCCCTTGGCCTTGCTGACGCTGCGCAGGACGAAGGGCCCGGCGGTGTTCTTCAGGGCCGTGCGCGCGCCGTCGTTGAAGGCGTCCGGCGAGCCGGTGATCTCCTTCGGGTAGAGCGGCGAGAACAGCGAGCGCCAGTCCGCGTACGGCTTGGAGAACGTGACCCGCACCTGGAGGTCGTCCGCGCCGCGCTCGATCTTCTCGATCCGCTCGTAACCGGAGTTGCGGGCGGTCCAGAACGCGGAGTCCTTGCCCCGGAGCGCCCGCCACTGGGCGACGAAGTCGGGGGCCCCGATCTCCCGCCCGTCGCTCCACACCGCCTGCTGGTTGAGCTTGTAGAGCACGACCTGCTTCGGCTCGCGCTCGATGACCTTCGCGGACTCCAGGTAGTCCGGGTTGAGCTTCGGCTGCCCGTTCCTGTCCATCGGGAAGAGCGTGGGGAGCAGGGCGCCGGTGATCCGGGTGGTGGCGCTGTCCGCGTCCGCCTGGAAGGCGTTGAAGGTGGCGGGCAGCGCGTCGACCGCCCAGTTCACGGTCGACCCGTCGGCGACCGCCTCGCGGGCGGCGGGCGCGATGTCCTGGGGCACACCCCGGGAGGTCTCCTCGCTGCCGGAGCTGCAGCCCGCCAGCACCGGGATCGTGAGCACCCCCGTCGTGAGGAGCGCGAGCGATCGGCGCTTTCGAACCGTCCCGCGCGGGACGCCGACGTGGGACATGGCTGATACCTCCGGGGCCGGCCCGGACCACCCCGTACCGGAATGGACCGGATAGTGCGTATGTGGTGGCATTTGCAGTTGATCACACTGATTCCTTCCGCCCACTGAAAACGCCCCCTCGCGCGAGGGGGCGCAGACACGACGTACGGGAGCCGCAAGGTCACCCGGCCGGAGGAACGTTTCGCTCGACACGGCCCGTGAGCCCGGACGTGAGTCCCGGCACGCCGGATCGGGCGGCCTTGCTCCCCCCGCGGCCCACGATCTAGGGTGAATGCGCTTTCACGAGCCTCGTGATCGCACGGGCGGCGAGCAAACCGCCGGCCCTGATCAGCACGCGCGCCAGGCGCGGCGCCACGGAAGAAGAAGCGGACGGTCGGTCGAGTGAGCGCCCCCACGGTGTACGACGTCGCCGAGCGGTCGGGCGTCTCCATTGCCACGGTCTCCCGGGTCTACCGGAACCCCGATTCCGTACGCGTCCAGACCCGCGAGAAGGTCATGGAGGCGGCCCGCGAGCTGGGGTACGTGCCGAGCGGCAGCGCCCGGGGCCTGGCCAGCCGCACCACGGGCGTGCTCGGGCTGTGCTTCCCCGACTTCGCCGACCAGGACGCCGAGGCCTCCGCCGCCGCGAGCGACGCGGACGACGACCAGGCCGTGATGCTCTACTCCGACCAGATCATCCGGGGCATGGAGCGGGCGGCCCGCCGACACGGCTACGCCCTGCTGATCGCCGCCTCGCTGGACGGCGGGCCGGAGAGCCTGGTGGCGAAGGTCGCGGGGCGGGTCGACGGGTTCGCCGTACTGGCGCGGACCGTGCCGACCGAGGACCTGGAGGTGATATCGCGCCGGCTGCCCGTGGTGATGCTCTCCGGGCCGCGCGAGATCGACCACCTGGACCACATCGTGGTGGCCAACGCCGAGGGCGAGCGCGAGCTGACCCGCCATCTGATCGAGGACCACGGGCTGCGCCGGCTGGCGTTCATCGGCGGCGAGGAGAATTCGCCGGACGCCCAGGCGAGGTTCCGGGGCTTCCAGGAGGCCTGCCGGGATGCGGACCTTCCGGTGCCCTCCCGGCCGGAGCTGCGCGCCGGGATGATGACGCAGGCCGAGGGCGCGCTGGCGGCGGGCGTCCTGCTGGACCGTTCGGAGGGTACGGGGGTGGAGCGGCCGGAGGCGATGCTGTTCGCCAACGACCAGATGGCGGTCGGGGCGCTCCAGGCGCTGGAGGTGCGCGGGGTGCGGGTGCCGGAGGACATCGCCGTGACCGGCTTCGACGGGATTCCGCTCAGCCGGATCGTCCGCCCGCCCCTGACGACCGTCCGGCAGCCGATCCGGCAGCTGGGCGAGCAGGCGGTGGAGCTGTTGGTGCAGCGCCTGGCCGACCCGGGCCGGGCCCCGGTCTCGCTGGAGCTGCCGGTCTCCGTGACCCGCCGCGCGAGCTGCGGCTGCGGCTGAGCCGGGAACGCCCGCCCGGCCCGGCCGTCTCCCCCGAGCGGTGATCGCCGGACGTCTCCCCTGCCGGATGCAGGACGGCCCGGCCGTCAGACGGGACTCAGTCGCTCCCCGAAGAACCGCGTCCGGTTCGCGGCCAGTTCAGCCGCCTCGGCGGTCATGCCCCGGTACGCGAAGTGCCCCGCCGTCAGCACCTGGAGCTCACGCTCCCCGGCCAGCGCGTTGTATACGGCGAACTGTCCCGGCGGCGGCACGGACGGGTCGAACAGCGCGGCCGCGACCAGCGTGGGCAGCGTCAGCCGGGTCGCCGCCGTCGCCGCGTCGAAGTAGCCGAGGACACCGGTGACCTCGGGGTGCCCGCGATGGTGCGCCCGGACCGACTCACCGCTGCCCGCGCAGGCCAGGGTCAGGCGCAGCGGGTGGTTGCCGAAGGTGGGAACCGTGAGCTGGGCCGCCCCGAAGCGGTCGTCCCAGGGCAGCGCGAGGGCCCCGAGTCCGCCGCCGAAGCTCTCGCCCAGGTAGCCGAGGCGCGGCCCGCCCGGGAGGCCGGCCCCCGCGAGCTCCGGGACGAGCGCCGTGAGGGCGGAGGCGGCGCACCACAGGTCGGCCGCGCAGTCGCCGATGACATACGTGTCGCGGGAGCCGATGCCGTGCAGGACGTGCCGGTCGGCCAGGTCCGGGATGCCGTCGACCCGCCCCCGCTCCCCCATGCCCCGTACGCAGGGCAGGATCACCGCGGCCCCGGGCAGCGGCGGCGGGAGGTCCCGGCCGGGCTCCTGGCGGCCGCCGTAGCCGTGCCCCACGACGAATCCGTACCGGACGGGCCCCTCGGCGGGCAGGGCGAGCCAGCCGCCGAGCCGGACGCCGCCCACGGAGGAGTAGGTCACCCCGTGGATCCGTACGCCGTCGCGCTCCTCCTCGACCGGGCCGATGACCGGCCGCGGGTCGACCGCGCGGGCGCGCGCGTACCGGCCCCGCCAGAACGCGTCGAAGCCGTCGGGGGCGGGCGGGGCGGGGATGCCGAGCAGGTCGTCCGGCGCGTCGTACCCGTAGGCCGGGTCGAACGGGAAGCCGTGGGGGAACGCGACGGATGAGGACATCCCGCGAGGGTAGACGGCGACTCACCGACGGGACTTCCGAGGCCCGGCGGTGAACTCCGGAAGCACATCCCGGGGAGAGCCCTGGGGGCAGACCCCCGGGAACCCTGGGAGCGAGCCCCGGGGAGAACTCCGGCAGCGAACCCCGGGCGACGAATCGGTCACATCGCCTGTTGTTTCGCAAACACCGCGTTTACCGTTCAACAACAAGGCGTCCGGGTGTCGAGCACGTTGCACGAGTGTGACCCAGCACCCTCTTGCGCATCCCCGAACCCCTGGCGCAGAGTGATGTATGCGCTTACAGGCAGCGCATACATCGCGCAGCATCCGGATTGCTCAAGGAGGAGCCCTCCCATGTCCCGCATCGCCAGAACCGCTCCCGCCGGCGTAGCGCTCGCGCTCGCCGTGACCCTTTCCGCCTGCGGCTCCTCCGGCGGCGACGTCGCCGCGGACGAGAAGCAGACGCTCACCGTGTGGGCCATGGGGGCCGAGGGCGAGAAGCTCGCGGACGTGGCCGAGGTCTACGAGAAGGCCAACCCGAACATCACCGTGAAGGTGACCCCGATCGGCTGGGACGTCGCCCACCAGAAGCTCGTCTCGGCGGCCGCCGCGGGCACCCTGCCCGACGTGGCGCAGATGGGCGGGAGCTACCTGGGCGAGTTCGCCGAGCTCGGCGTGCTGGAGCCGGTGGACACCAAGGCCTTCGACAAGAAGGACTTCTTCCCGGCGGGCTGGGAGCAGGGCGAGGTGGACGGCACCGCCTACGGCGTGCCGTGGTACGTGGACACCCGGGTCCTCTACTACCGCACGGACCTGGCCCAGAAGGCGGGCGTCACGAAGGCTCCGACCGACTGGAAGGGGCTGAAGGACCTCGCCACCGCGTACCAGGAGAAGGCCGGGACGAAGTGGGGTCTGTCCATCCAGCCCAGCGGCCTGGACACCGTGCAGAACTTCTACTCCTTCCTGTACTCGGCGGGCGGCGAGATCGTCGACGAGAAGGGCGAGGCGGTCATCGACAGCCCCCAGGCCGTCAAGGCGCTCGAGGAGTACGGCTCGTACTTCGACAAGGGCCTCTCCAACAAGTCCGTCCAGCCCGGCTACGACGTGGTGAAGGACTTCGGCAACGGCCGGGTCCCGATGTTCTTCGGCGGCCCCTGGCACGTGACGCTCCTCAATGAGGGCCAGCCGCAGCTCAAGGGCAAGTGGGCCATCGCGAGCGTCCCGGCGGACGCCTCCTCCACCTCCATGGCGGGCGGCTCCTCGCTGGTCGTCTCCAAGGACAGCGAGCACAAGGCGGCGGCCACCGAGTTCATCGAGTACCTGACCGACACGAAGGGCCAGGCCGACTGGTACGAGCGGACGAAGGATCTGCCCGCCAACACCTCGGCGTGGGAGTCCGGCACGCTCGCCGACGACGCCGACCTGCAGATCTTCAAGAAGCAGATGGACACCGCCAAGTCCTCGCCGTCCCTGGCCAACTGGACCGAGATCACCGACAAGGTGGACCAGGCCATCGCCAAGGTGACGCAGGGCAAGGCATCCGCCGAGGACGCGCTGAAGACGGCGCAGTCCGAGATCGAAGGCCTCGTGAAGCAGTAGCCATGAGCACCACGACCGAGAAGGCCGCACGGCCCGGGAAGGCCGGGGCCCCACCGTCCCCGGCCCCCGGGGCCCGCAGCGGACGCAAGCCGTCGATGGGCGTGCAGAACGCGGCCGGCTGGCTGTTCTCCACCCCGTTCCTCGTCCTGTTCACCGTCTTCATGGCGTTCCCGATCCTCGCCACGCTGGTGATGAGCTTCACGGACTTCGGGCTGCGCAACGTGACGCGTCCGTGGGAAGCGGAGTTCATCGGGTTCGAGAACTACGTCAACCTCTTCGGGGACGAGAAGTTCCTCAAGTCCCTGTTCAACACGGGGTACTTCGTGGTCGTCGGCGTGCCGCTGACCATCGGGATCGGGCTGGTCGTCGCCGTGCTGCTGAACAACGGCATCGACCGGGCGCGGACCTTCTTCCGGGTCGGCTTCTACGCCCCGGTGGTCACCACCATCGTCGCGGTGGCCGTCGTCTGGCGCTTCGTCCTCGATCCGAGCGACGGTCTGATCGCCGGCCTCTTCTCCGAAGTGGGCTGGACGGCACCGGACTTCCTCGGCTCCGAGGCGCTGGCGATGCCCTCGCTGATCGTGATGGCGGTCTGGCGGAACGTGGGCACGGTGATGGTGCTGTTCATCGCGGGCCTCCAGGCGATCCCCACCGAGGTGCGGGAGGCCGCGAAGCTCGACGGCGCGAGCGTCTGGCAGGAGTTCCGGTCCATCACGGTGCCCCTGCTGCGGCCGACCCTCCTCTACGCCACGGTGATCACGACGATCGGCTACCTCAACGTGTTCGAGGAGCCGTTCGTGATGACCCAGGGCGGCCCGTCCGACTCGACCCTCACCGTCTCGCTGAACATGTACCGCGAAGGGTTCAACTTCTTCCACATGGGCTACGCGAGCGCCATGGCGTACGTCCTCTTCGTGGTGATCATGGGCATCACGGTGCTCCAGCTCCGACTGCTGAAGGACAACACGAAATGAGCGCCAACAGCAGCAACGCAGCGGTGAAGCCCCTGAATAACACCTCCGGGAAGCGGCCCGCCGGGAAGCGGAGTGCCTCGCGTCCCCTGGTCTACGTCCTGCTCTCGCTCGGCCTGCTGGTCATGTCGGCGCCCTTCCTCTGGATGGGGCTCTCCGCCTTCAAGACGCAGAGCGAGCTGTCGGCCAGCCCGCCGGTGTGGATCCCCACCGAGTGGACCCTGGAGAACTTCCGGCAGCTGCTCGACAAGCTGGACCTGCCGCTGTACTTCATGAACTCGGTGATCGTGGCGGTCCTGGTGACCGTCTCGAACCTGGTCTTCTGCTCGATGCTCGGCTACGCCCTCGCCAAGCTGAACTTCGTCGGCCGCAACAAGATCTTCGGTCTGGTGCTGGGCGCGCTGATGGTGCCCGGCAACCTGATGCTGCTGCCGCTGTTCGTGCTGATGAGCAAGCTCCAGCTGATCGACAGTTACGCCGGGCTGGTGCTGCCGTTCGCCGCCGGGGCCTTCGGGGTCTTCCTGATGCGGCAGTTCATGCAGTCGATCCCGGACGAGCTGCTGGAAGCGGCCCGGATGGACGGCGCGAGCGAGTGGTACATCTTCTGGCGGATCGTGATGCCGCTGGTGAAGCCCGCCCTCGCAACCCTGTCGATCTTCACGTTCCTGGGCTCCTGGAACAACTTCGTCTGGCCGCTGATCGCGACCAACGACCCCGACAAGTACACCCTCCCGGTCGCCCTGGCGACCTTCGCCACCGACCCCAACAAGGCCGGCGGCTCCAACGGAATGCTGATGGCCGGGGCCTTCCTGATCGTGCTGCCGGTGCTGATCGTCTTCATCGCGCTGCAACGGCACTTCACCCAGGGCATCGCCACGGCGGGCATGAAGTAACGCTCCCGCCCAGGCACCTCACGTCACGAGGCCGCACCCCGACGCCCGACGCGGCCGCACCCCTCGCCACCCACCAGAAAGACATGTCGCGATGACACACACCCCTGCTCCCGTCCCGTTCCCCGAGGGCTTCCTCTGGGGCGCCTCCACGGCCGCCCACCAGATCGAGGGCAACAACACCAACAGCGACTGGTGGGTCAAGGAGCACACCGCGGGCACCCACATCCAGGAGCCGAGCCTGGACGCCTGCGACAGCTACCACCGCTGGCCGAACGACATGGACCTGCTGGCCTCGCTCGGCTTCACCGACTACCGGTTCTCCATCGAGTGGGCCCGGATCGAGCCCGTCGAGGGCTCCTTCTCCCGCGCCGAACTCGCCCACTACCGGCGGATGGTGGAGGGCGCGATCGAGCGCGGCCTGCGCCCGATGGTGACCCTGCACCACTTCACCGTGCCGCAGTGGTTCGAGGCGCGCGGCGGCTGGACGGCCGAGGGGGCGACGGAGCTGTTCGCGCGGTACGTCGCCGCCTGCGCCCCGGTGATCTCCGAGGGCGTACGGCACGTCTGCACGATCAACGAGCCGAACATGATCGCCGTGATGGCGGGCCAGGCCAAGCGCGGCGACATCGGTTTCCCGCCGGCCGGTCTGCCCACCCCGGACGACGAGACGACCCAGGCGGTCATCGCCGCCCACCACGCCGCCGTCAAGGAGGTCCGGGCCCTGGACGCGGGCATCCAGGTCGGCTGGACCATCGCCAACCAGGTCTACCAGGCCCTCCCCGGCGCTGAGGACGTCACCGCCGCCTACCGCCACCCGCGCGAGGACGTCTTCATCGAGGCGGCGCGCGGCGACGACTGGATCGGCGTGCAGTCCTACACCCGTACGCGGATCGGCCCCGACGGCCCGATCCCGGCGGCTGAGGACGTCGAGCGGACCCTGACGCAGTGGGAGTTCTACCCGAGCGCGGTCGGCGAGGCGCTGCGCCACACGGCCGATGTGGTCGGCGACGTCCCGCTGATCGTCACCGAGAACGGCATCGCGACCGCCGACGACAGCCGCCGCGCGGACTACTACGCGGGTGCGCTGAACGAGGTCGCGTCCGCGCTGGAGGACGGGATCGACATCCAGGGCTACCTGGCGTGGAGCGCCCTGGACAACTACGAGTGGGGCTCGTTCAAGCCCACGTTCGGCCTGATCGCCGTCGACCTGGAGACCTTCGAGCGCACGGCCCGGCCGTCGGCCGAGTGGCTGGGCTCGCTGGGCCGCACCCGCGAACTCCCGCGCACGGCAGCCTGATGCGCCGCTGAGGCCGCGCCCCCGATACGGGGAGCCACCTGACGGCTCCCTCCGGACCGGGAGCCGGCGGACACCTGACGACCGCCGGCCCCCGGCCCGCCCGCACCAAGCAGGCAGGCAGGCAGCAACAGCCCTGCCCCCTCCGCTTCACCGCCTCACCGCACGGCCGAGCACCACGACTTCCCCTCTCCCTCCCTTCTGCCACCAGGAGCCGGAACGATGGACCGTCGCACGTTTCTCACCGCCGCAGGGACCGGGGCCGCGGCCCTGTCGCTCGGAGCCATAACCGCCCCGGCGGCTGTCGCCGCCCGCACCGACCCACGCCTTCTGAAGACCTGGTTCCGTGACACGTACCGCTCGATCGAGGCGATGACGACCGACTTCGGCCTGGTCACCGACAAGATCGACCTCAGCGGCCCCGGAGCCCCCGTCCAGTCGTCCCAGACCTCGCCGACCAACATCGGCTGCGGCCTGTGGTCGACGGTGGCCGCCGGTGGCCTGGGCGTGATCGGCGAAGGCGCGATGCTCCGGGCCCTGACCCGTACGGTCGCCGCCGTCGAGCAGCTGGAACGCCATCACGGCTTCTGGCTCAACTGGTATGACGCGCACGACGGTTCGGTACTCACCGAGTGGCCCGGGACCGGCGATCCGGTCCGCCCCTTCCTCTCCTCGGTCGACAACGCGTGGCTGGTGACCGGGCTCCGGATCGCCGCCCACGCCGCGCCCTCGCTGCGCGCCCGCATCGACCGGATCCTGGCCACCGCGGACTGGTCGTACTTCTACACCCCGTACGACCCGGCCGACCCGGTCGCGGGCCCCGGCCAGCTGCGCGGCGGCGTCTGGACCGACACCGGGGAGCCGACCGCGCACCACTACGGAGCGCTCAACACCGAGCCGCGCATGGCCAGTTACCTCGGCATCGCGGACGGCTCACTGCCCGGCGACCACTACCGGCACCTGCTGCGCACGATGCTGCCGGAGCACGAGCAGGAGCAGCGGCCGGGCGGTGGGTACGTCACGGTCGACGGCGTCCGCATCTGGAACGGCCACTACACCCACCGCGGCCGGAAGGTGGTCCCCACCTGGGGCGGCTCGATGTTCGAGGCGCTGATGGTGCCGCTCTTCGTGCCGGAGCCGGAATGGTCGCCGCGCGCGTGGGGGGTGACGCACCAGCGGTACGTACGCGGCCAGATCGACCACGGTCTGCGGGAGGCGGAGTACGGCTACTGGGGCTTCTCCCCCTCCAACGTCCCCGAGGACGGCTACCAGGAGTACGGGGTCGACGCGCTGGGCATGCAGGTCGACGGCTACGCCTCCAACACCGACCGCACGCACACCACGGACGGCGAACCCCTGCCGCCGCCCTCGGCGTTCACCAACGGGGTCGTCACCCCGCACGCCTCCTTCCTGGCCCTGCCGTACGCCGGCCGGGAGGCGGTGGCCAACCTGCGGGCGCTGGAGCGGGACTTCGGCGCGTACGAGGACGGGCTCGGCTTCCGCGACTCGGTGAACGTGTCCACGGGCCGGGTCAGCGACTTCATGCTCGCCCTGGACCAGGGGATGATCGTCGCGGCCCTCGCCCAGGAGCTGCGCCCCGGCCTGCTCCAGCGGCCGTTCCGCACGGGCGGCTTCCGGTCCCGGGTGCGGCCGCTGCTGGAGCGGGAGCGGTTCTCGATCTGATCGGACGGACACAGGGCGGCCACCTCGGTGGCCGCTTTCGTCGATCTCCGGACTCCGCCGGTCCCGCGGCGCCCCCTCCTCCCCCTACGCGGCCGGCTCCACGCCGTCGTCGGTCAGATGGGCCAGCGGGGTGATGACTCGGGCGGCGATGCCCTCCGGCCACGGGAAGGAGGGGCTGACGGCTCGCTGATGGGCGAGTCCGTGCAGGCCGACCCAGAGGGCGACCGCGTCGGCGGGCACGTCGGTGCTGGTGGACTCCCCCGCCTCGACGCAGTCGCCCAGGGCGTCGACGAGGATCCGCATGCTCTCCGCGCCGAGCGCGGCCAGGTCGCCCGCGGTCACGGAGCTGCCGTCCAGGTCCGGCATCCAGAGCCCGCCGAACATGGTGCGGTAGCGCTCGGGGTGGAGCCGGCCGAAGGCGAGGTAGGCGTCGCAGACGGCGTGCAGCCGCCGCCGCGGGGAGTCGCCGGCCTCCTCCACAGCCGCCCGCAGACCGGCGGCCAGTCCGGCGAACTCCTGGGTCACGACGGCGAACATGATGGCCGGCTGGTCGGGGAAGTGCGGATAGATCGAGGGGGCGGCGATCCCCACCCGGCGGGCGACCGATCGCAGGGTGATGGCCCGGTCGTCGCCCGTCTCGTCGAGCAACTCCTTCGCCGCGGCGACGATCTCCTCGCGCAGCAGCCCTCCCTCGCCGCGTCGATTGCGTGCACGGGCCCTCTTCGGTGCGGCCGAAACAGCCGATTCGGTGTGTTCCACCCTGTCAACTTACACCCCGAAGGTTAATGACGCCCAGCCCTTGCCGACGCGAACTTACGCTTGTAGCCTTACGACCGTAAGTTAACGAGCGAACGCCAAGGGGCACGCCATGAGCAGCAGCACCGTCACCCTCTCCGCCACCGAGATCGTCCTGCCCGGAGAGGTCGAGCCGGAGGGCCTCGAGATCCGCACCCGGGACCTTCCGGACCCGGCGAAGGGCCAGGTCGTCCTGCGGATGGAGGCGACCGGCGTCGCGTTCGCCGAGCAGCAGATGCGCCGCGGCAAGTACTACGACCAGCCGCCGTTCCCCTTCGTGCCCGGTTACGACCTGGTGGGCACGGTCACGGCCATCGGGCCCGGCGTGGACGCCGCGCTGACCGGCCGCCGTTTCGCCGCGGTCACCAAGGTCGGGGCGTGGGCCAGCCACCTGCTGATCGACGCCGCGGACCTGATGCCGGTGCCGGACGCGATCGACGCGGCCGACGCGGAGACCGTGCTCGTCAACGGGATCACCGCCTGGCAGATGCTCCACCGCACGGCCGGGGTGAGCGCCGGCGGCACGATCGTGGTGCTGGGCGCCAACGGCGGCGTCGGCTCGACGCTCGTACAGCTCGCCCGGCAGGCAGGCATCACGGTGATCGGGACGGCTTCCGAGCGCCACCACGCGATGGTGCGCGAGCTGGGCGCGACGCCGGTCGACTACCGCGCCCCGGGCATGTACGCCCGGATCAGGGAGCTCGCGCCGGACGGCGTGGACGCGGTCTTCGACCACGTCGGCGGCGACGCGGTGGAGCAGTCGTGGCGGCTGCTGCGCCGGGGCGGGGCGCTGGTCTCGTACGGGACGGCGGCGACGAAGGACGAGAAGGGCAGCTCCCAGGCGCCGGTGCTGAAGCTGTTCGGCCGGCTGGCGGCGTGGAACACCCTGCCCAACGGCAAGAGCGCCCACTTCTACAACCTGTGGGCGGGCAAGCGCCGTTGCCGGGCGTCCTGGCAGCGGCGGATGAGCGAGGACCTCGCCCAGGTACTGCGGCTGGTGGCCGACGGCGCGCTCGTTCCACGGATCGCCGCGCGGATCCCGCTGACCGAAGCCGTCTCGGCCCTGCGGCTCGCCGAGTCCCGCACGGTCGCGGGCAAGGTCGTCATCGTTCCCGACGCGTGACGCACCGGCCGCCGCCGGCCCTTCGTCCGCCCGGCCACGGCGGCCCGAACCATCCCTGCGCCCCGGCCCCCCGGGCGGGCAGCAGCCCCACCCTCATCCAGCAAGTCCGCACGCCAGGACCCCGGAGGTCTCCGCCATGCCCCTCACCGCGTCCCGCCCGCCGCTCACCGACACCGCCGCCGACGCCCCCGCTCCTGGCGCACGGACCCGCCCGCCGGGCGAGGTAGACAACTACGCGACCTACGTCAGCTTCGGCCTCGCCTACGTACTGGGCCACGGCTCAGCCGCTCTGTCGCGTGGCGCCGACCCGCTGCTGGAGCTCCCCGGCTGGCTGCCCATGGCGCTGCTCGGCGCCGGGCTCGCGGTCGGCACGGTCCAGGCCACCGCCGCCGCGCTGCGGGCCCAGCGCACCGCGACGGACCCGGACGAGGTCCTCTCCGGCAAGCTCCTCGGCGCGGCCTGGGTCACCGGCTTCGCCGCCCTCTTCCTCGCCATCACCGGCCTGACGTCCAGCCTCGGCATGCCCGATCTGCAGTCGGTCCTCTGGCCGACCGGCTCCGGCCTCATCGTCGGCCTGATCTACGTCGCCGAGGGCGCGCAGCGCCGCAACATGCTGCACTACGGCCTCGGCACCTGGCTCGCCCTGACCTCCACAGCAGCCCTGCTCCTGGACACCCCCGGACTGTTCTGGATCCTCACCGTCGCGGGCGGCGGCGCGTACGCGGTCGCCGCGGTCCTGGAGCGCCGCCGCCTCATCGCCGCGGCCATCGGCTCCTGACCGGCCCCGCCCGCCCATGGCAGCATGTTGACATGACCTTGACACGAACACGCCCGCCCCGGAGGCTCGAAGTCCCCCCGTGGACAGCTCGACGACAATGAGGTGCATCCCCCATGCGATCACGCCCCGTCGGAATCCTCCTCGCGACCCTCGCGGGCGCGGCCCTCGCGTTCGGCGGCACCATCACCGCCTCCGCGACCCCGGCCGCCGACTCCGCACCTTCCGGCAACGTCGGAACGGCCGACGCCTGTTACACCTGGAGCGGCAACCTCCAGGAGGGCTCCAGCGGCGAAGCGGTGCGTCAGCTCCAGATCCGGGTCGCGGGCTACCCGGGCACCGGCAGCCAGATCGACATCGACGGAGTGTTCGGCCCGGCGACGAAGGCGGCCGTGCAGCGCTTCCAGGCCGCGTACGGCCTGGGCGCCGACGGCATCGCGGGAGCCCAGACGTTCGGCAAGATCTACGAGTTGCAGGACGACGACTGCACCCCGGTCAACTTCACCTACGCCGAGCTGAACCGCTGCAACTCCGACTGGTCGGGGGGCAAGGTCAGCGCCGCCACCGCCCGCGCCAACGCCCTCGTGACCATGTGGAAGCTGCAGGCCATGCGGCACGCGATGGGAGACCGGCCCATCACCGTCAACGGCGGCTTCCGCAGCGTTTCCTGCAACAGCGCGGTCGGCGGCGCCGCCAACAGCCGCCACATGTACGGGCACGCGGCGGACCTCGGCGCGGGCCCCCAGGGCTTCTGCGCCCTCGCCCAGACCGCGCGCAACCACGGCTTCACCGAGATCCTCGGCCCGGGTTACCCCGGCCACAACGACCACACCCACGTCGCCGGGGGCAGCGGCCGCTTCTGGTCCGCACCCAGCTGCGGCATCTGAGACCCCGACGACCCCGCTCCCGCTCCTCCGGCCGACGGGCCGAGGGAGCGGGAGCGGTTGTTTTCCCGGCCGTCCGCCGCTCACCGGCGCGGCCCCGGCCACCGCGCCCTACCCGCCCATCCCCACGGCCACCGCCAGCGCCGCCAGCAGCACGCACAGCACGGCGTTGACGATCCGGTGCTCCCAGAAGACCGCGACGAACTCGCGCAGGGTCGCGCTCGGCCAGAAGTACGCGGCGGTGGGCGAACCGACCACCTGCCCGCGCACTCCCTCCCGGCGAGCGGTCATCGCCGCGCGGAACGCGTGGAAGTTGTTCGTCACCACGACGCACACATAGCCCTCGTCTGACGCCTCCATCAGCCGCCGGCTGAAGCGCAGGTTCTCGGCTGTCGTGCGGGACCGCGCCTCCTCGGTCACGAGAGCCGGGTCCGCTCCTTCGCCCACCAGCCAGCGGCCCATGGCCCGAGCCTCCGGAACCTTCTCGTCCGGCCCCTGTCCGCCGGAGACCAGCAGCACGGGGGCCGACGCGCCCCGCGCCACCTGCTGTTCCTGGATGCGCAGGCCGGTCCGCAGACGGGAGGCGAGCAGCGGGGGCACCCGTTCACCGCCGATGAGGCCCGACCCCAGCATCACCACGTAGTCCACGTCCCCGCGCACCCGGATGCGGCCGTACAGGAAGGCGTAGGCGAGGAAGCAGAGAAAGAGGAAGGAGACATAGCCGGTGATCAGCACGACGGCCAGGATGAAGGACCGGTACGCGTGCGAGCCGCCGAAGTAGTCGGCGGTGGCCACGAGCGCCAGGACGCCGAAGATCCCCAGACCCGCGAGGCCCGACAGGAGGTTGGCGGGCCTGCGTCCTTCCTTGCGGACCATGGTGAGGCCGTTGACGACGAGGAAGCCGCCGAGAACCACGATCGCGAGCACGGGGACGAAGAAGACCAGGGAATACACCAGGACGGCCAGGTTGCCCGGCAGCCGGTCCACCTGGGTCAGCAGAGCGAACGACAGGCTCAGCACGGTCAGGCCGAGCAGGACCGCGTTGCGGAACTGGCGCCTGTCCTGCCGCACACCCCAGCAGAACCAGAGAAGAAAGCCTGCCGTCGGAACGAATGCGAGCATCGAGAACCTCGGGTGCGTCGGCCGCGCGATGCGCGGCAGGGTCGGGGGCGGGAGCCTGGAGGAGCGCGGCGGGCGACGAAGCCCTCCTACCGCGCGGACCGGCGGTTCTCCTCGACCCAGTCCTGGTCCGTCTGCCAGGCGTACAGCGTGTGGCCCTCCAGCGCGACGTAGTAGGAGCCGCAGCGGCCCTTCGCGCCGTCCGCCGTGCCGGCGGGGAACCAGGAGGCGCTGATCTCGGGGTCCGGGGCCTTCTCGCCGTCGAGCGGCTCGCACGACGCGGGCAACCGGTCGTCGGCGAGCGTGGCCTTCAGAAGGCGCTCGCCCCCGGTGGTCCGCATGGCGTACTCGACCGAAGCGGCGCCGTCCGGAAGCCAGCGAGGGACGGACTCCCGTTCGGATTTCGCCTTCTTGCCCGTGGCGTAGGACGACACCTGCTCGTGGCGTCCGTCGTACCACTGCCTGGCTTCGGGTACGGCCACCGCGCCCGCCACCCCGAGCACGGCCACAGCGGCCACCGCGCTTATCAGAACGCCACGCATGTTCTCTCCTGTTCAGAGCCGAAGAAGATTCCTTCCCTCCATATTCCTGTGCGTATCAGCCAAAAAGGTCAGACTAGGGAACATATGCGCATACGCCTCTGGTCGCACGGTCCCCGATGCCGCCCCCGAGGGACAGCGGCGTTCAGGGTCCGGGATCTCCGGCGACGGCGATCGTGCCCTGGGCCACCGCGCAGAGGGTCTCCTCTCCCCCGGCGTCCACCATCAGCAGATCGCAGCGGCAGACGACCCGCGAACGGCCGGGGCGGACCACCTGCGCCCGCGCGCGCAGCAGCTGCCCCTGGGCCGGGCGCAGATAGTCGATGGTGAAGCCGGCGGTCAGGACGGACGGACCGACGGCCGTACCGGCGGCGAAGGTGAGGGCGTTGTCGGCCGCGTAACTCAGGACGCCCCCGTGCACGAAGCCGTTCTGCTGGCGCAACTCGTCCCGCACGTCCAGCTCCAGGACCGCCGCGCCGTCGCCGAAGGCGGCGAGCCGGGCCCCCAGATAGACGCTGAAGGGCTGGGCCTCCAGGACCTTCCGCGCGAATGCGAGCTCGGCGGCGTGTGCGTCCATGCTCCACCTCGTTTCCCTAGGAAGCGAGCGTCGCCGCGCGGGACTCCCGCCGTCAAGATCGGCTCGGCCCATCGGCCTTCCGTCCGCCCCCTACCGCCTTTGCGGGCACCGGACTTCCTCCCGACTCATTGACAGCCGGGCACCCCGCTGCCACCGTCTCGTCTGACGGCGACAGTCGCGGACCCGGCCCCACCGGTCCGCCGCACGAAGATCCCCGCACCTCCCCCACTCCGCGTCTCCCTCCCCCACCGCTCGGCCGCCGCCATTTGGGAGCGCTCCCACAGAAGGGCCGCACTCATGAGAAGACTGATGCGCACGCTCGTCGCGTCGGCGTTCGCCTGCCTGCTCCTCCCCCTCGGCGCCGGGCAGCAGGCCACCGCCGCCGGCCCGTCGGCCGACCCGGTCGGCATGACCAGCGGGTTCTATACGGATCCCGACTCGACCCCCGCCGCCTGGGCCGCGGCGAACCCCGGTGACGGCCGGTCCGGCGCCATCCGGGACAGCATCGCCTCGCGCCCCATGGCCCGGTGGTTCGGCTCCTGGAGCGGGGACATCGGGGCGGCGGTGGGCGCCTACACGGGCGCCGCGGACGCCGCCGACAAACTGCCCGTCCTGATCGCCTACAACATCCCCGGCCGCGACGCCTGCGGCGGCCACTCCGGCGGCGGCGCGGGCACCCCGAGCGCGTACCACTCCTGGATCTCCGCCTTCGCCTCGGCGATCGGCTCACGGCCCGCGCTGGTGGTCATCGAGCCGGACTCCCTGGGCGACTTCAGCTGCCTGAACCAGGCCCAGATCGATGAGCGCAACGCGATGCTCAAGGACGCGCTCGCCCAGTTCAGCGCCCACGCCCCCAACACCTGGACCTACCTGGACGCCGGAAACCCGGCCTGGATCAGCGCGGCCACCATGGCCCAGCACCTCGACGGCGCGGGAGCCCGGCAGGCGCACGGCTTCTCGCTGAACATCTCGAACTACTACGGCACCGGCGAGAACTCCGCGTACGGCAACGCCATCAACGCCGCGCTGTCGGCCTCCTACGGCTACACCCGGCCGTACGTCATCGACACCAGCCGCAACGGCAACGGCTCCAACGGCGAGTGGTGCAACCCGGGCGGACGCAGGACGGGGGCCGTCAGCCAGACGGGCGGCGGAGCCGAGATGCTGCTGTGGTTGAAGACGCCCGGCGAGTCCGACGGCGACTGCGGAGTCGGCGCGGGCTCGGTGGCCGGACAGTTCCTGCCGGAGGTCGCCTACAAGATGATCTTCGGGTACTGAGGGCCCGGTTCCGGGCGCGCGTGGACGGCCCGCGTCCGGAACCGCTCCGGCGGACTCAGCGGTTCCCGGACCCGTCCGTGACCCGGTCGAGCCCGTAGAAGTCGGCGACACAGCCGCCGGGCCAGTACCTGCGCCCGCCCTGGCTGAACGGCTCCAGCATCTGGCTGATCACCAGGCGCTCGTACGGCAGGACGCGGCGGCCGGCCGCCGCCCCCTCGCTCAGTCGCCGGTCCTGCGCGTCCCACTTCTCGGCCCGGGTCCGCATCGCGGTGTCCAGGTCGGCCAGCGTCGCGGCCGGTCCCCCGCAGACCAGGACGCAGAGCGCGGCGCACACGGCCTTCGCCGGGGCGGTCCGGCGGGTGTGCCGGCGCAGGACCGGGCCCAGCAGGGCTCCCGCGCCGACGAGCAGGACCACGTACAGCAGGAGGTAGTCGTTCCACAGCCGGTTGGCGCTCGCCTCGCTCACCCGGTCGCCGAACACCGGGTAGGCGATGACCGTGCAGAGATAGCCGGAGACGAGGAGCGCGAGAGCGCCGGCGGCCGGCAGCAGCGGACCGTGCGCCGGCGGCCCGGGTCGCGTCCCGTCCGCCCGCCGGCACAGCAGGCCCAGCAGGACGCCCACCGCGAGCGCGCCGGCGTAGTGCCAGGTCGTGACCAGGGTGTGGGCGATCTCGGCGAACGCGCGCAGCGACGCGGCGAGGGAGTCGGGGGCGAGCAGGGAGGCGGTCTCCGCTCCGTACCTCTCCCGGCGGTGCAGGGAGCCGGGTGAGGTGATGAGGACGACGGCCCCCGCCACCGTTCCGGCGATCCCCGCGGCGCACCACAGGCGGACGAAACCGCGCTCGGGGTCGGGGACGACCCGGCCGCTCAGCAGGAGCGCGGTCAGCAGCACCACCGTCACGACGATCGCCGTTTCCTCGGACAGGGTGGCCAGGAAGGCCCCCATGAGCGCCGCGACGACGAGCGCGAGGATCCGCCCCCGGCGGGAGCGGGCGAGCAGCAGCGGAATCAGGGCGGCGCAGGCCAGGACCGGCGGCAGCGTGTGCGAGACGGATGCGGCGGGCCAGTAGAACGTCTTGTACGTGTTCGGCGTGCCGAACAGGAACAGTGCGGTGGTCATGGCCGCGAGGAGCAGCGGCAGCCCGCGCGGGGTGCGCAGCCCGGCCCGGCGCAGCGCCAGGACGGCGGCCGCCCACAGCACCGCGAGCACCAGGACCCCGCTGACCAGGGGGAACCACGAGTGTCCCGCGACCTGGAACCGGGCGTACGCGCCGACCAGGAGGGCGTTGGCGACCCGCCCGTTGTCGTCGAAGTAGAACCTCCCGACGAGGCCGGTGACGCCGTCGTCCCGTACGACGGGCAGGAAGCACCAGTCGTCGGCGCCGGGCCTCACCCAGCGCCCGGCCCAGGACGCGGCGGCGAGCAGGGCGAGGGACGGGAGCGCGAGGGCGCTCACCCAGAGGGCGGTCCAGGGGCGGCCGGTGGGGCGGCGCGGGGGCCGGGCGGCCGTGGTCCCGCCCTGCGGGAGCTCCGGGGCAGCGGTTCCGGCGACGCGGTCGGGCACCGGCGGCTCACCCGCCCTGGGGCGAGCGGGTGGGCAGCGGCGCGCGCACCGGCCGGACCCCGCCGAGCAGCGGCTCGGCGAGGTCCGGCGGGCCTTCCGGTCCTTCCCCCGCGCGTTCCGCGTACGCGGCTGTCGGGGCGGCACCGGCCTGGCCCGAGGTGATCGCCCACCGGGCCAGCAGGAACGAAAGGGGCGTGACGATGACGCCGGCCGCCAGCGCGGCGAGGTTCTTGTCCGCCCCGAGGCCGCCGACCGCCCCGTGGAGCAGCGCTCCGGACGCCACCAGGTTGACCAGGCCGGAGAGGGGATAGCGGACGAACGCGTGCCAGGTCGGCCGCGTTCGGCAGGTGACGGTGGAGTTGAGCAGGAACGAGCACACGATGCCGACCGCGTAGCCGATGACATGGGCCGCCAGATAGGGGATCCAGCGGTTCAGCGAGGCGTAGACGGCGAAGTAGACGGCGGTGTTCACACAGCCGATCAGGACGAAGCTGCCGAACTGCCGGACCGTACGGGACCGGCCGGGGGCGGCCACGGCGGTCACGGCGGATACGGGGACGGTCGCGGCGGACACGGTTACGGGGGCGGCGGACGCGGTCACGGGGGCGGCGCGTTCGGGAGGGCCCCCGCCGGCTCGAAGGTGCGGCGGCAGGCTGTCCTGCGGCGTCCGCCGGGTCGCGTCGGTCTCCCGCACCACATAGGGCGGCCGGTGCTTCGCCTCGTGGTAGATGCGGCCCACGTACTCGCCGATGACGCCGAGCGTCACCAGCTGGATGCCGCCGAGGGCGACGACGGCGGTCAGCAGGGTGGCGTAACCGGGGGTGTCCACGCCGTGCAGGACCACCCGCACGACGGTCCACAGGGCATAGGCCAGGGCGGAGACGAAGACGCAGAAGCCGGTGTAGATCGCGAGCCGGAGCGGGCGGTTGTTGAAGGACAGGAGTCCGTCGATGCCGTAGTTCAGCAGCCGTCTGCTGCCCCACTTCGACCGGCCCGCCGCCCGCTCGCTGTTGCGGTAGCGGAAGGTCACCGTGTCGAAGCCGATCCAGGAGAAGATCCCCTTGGAGAAGCGGTTGCTCTCCGGCAGGGACAGCACGCTGTCCACCGCCCGCCGGGACAGCAGCCGGAAGTCCCCCGACCCGTCGATGAGTTCCACGTCCATGCAGCGGCGGACGAGCGTGTAGTAGGCGCGGCTGAGGGTGCTGCGGAGCAGGCCTTCGCCCGTGCGGTCGCGGCGCGGGATGACCTGGTCGTAGCCGTGCCGGTGCAGTTCCAGCATGCGGGGGATGAGCTCGGGCGGGTGCTGGAGGTCGGCGTCCATGATCACCACGGCGGCCCCCCGCGACCTGCGGAGGCCGGCGAGCATGGCGGCCTCCTTGCCGAAGTTGCGACTGAAGGCCGTGTAGTGGACGCGCGGGTCGCCCGCGGCGAGGGCGCTCAGCAGCGGGCGGGTGCGGTCCCGGCTGCCGTCGTCCACGTAACAGATCTCGAAGCTGTCCCCGAGGGGGTCCAGGACGGCGACCAGAGCGGCGTGGAAGGCCTCGACCACCGCGGCCTCGTCGAAACACGGCACGACGACCGACAGCTGAAGGCCAGTCACTCGCCACCTCCGGTTCTCCGGCCTCGCACGGGACCGGACCCGACCGGCGGTCCGCCGCCGGCTCCGTCCCCGCCCGGCCCCGGGCCCCGGGGATGCGCCGCGTCCGATCCATCTGACGACGGCGGACCGGCCCGGCCGCCTCGCACACGCGTCCCTCGCCTCCTTTCCCGCGCCCTTTCATGCGAACGGCCGACGCGGGCGGCAGAACGCCGGGTCGCGGGGCCGAAAAACGGAACATAGCCTCGCAAAGGTGACGCTTCCTCTTCTGCCACGGACCCGGAGCTCCGCAGCCGGCCGGGCCCGGCTCACCGGCCTGCTCGCCGCGCTGTGCGCCGTGTGCTGGCTGCTGCTCCCCGCCACGGCCGCCCGCGCCGACGACCCCGTCGAGCTCTCCCGGGACGGGCAGATCACCGACCGGGTGGGCGCCCTGGGCGACCGGACGGATCAGGTGGAGAACGCCCTCGACCAGCTGTACGAGGACGAGCGCATCCAGCTCTTCGTGGTGTACGTCCGCGATTTCTCCGGCCGGTCCGGACAGACCTGGAGCGACGAGACCGCCAACCGCAACGGCCTGGGCCAGGACGACGTGCTGCTGTCCGTCGCCACCCACGACCGGCAGTACGCCTACTCCGTCGACGCGGGCTCCCCGCTCACCGACGCCCAGCTGCGGGACGTGGCGGGCACCGCGATCGAACCGGCGCTGCGGGAGAACGACTGGGCGGGGGCCGCGATCGGCGCGGCGGACGGCTACGCCTCCGTGCTGGCCGGACGCCCCGTGACCGCCCCCGCCATCACCCCCGGGCCCGCCGACCCGGGAACGGGCGACTCCGGCTCCACCGGCGCACGCGACTTCATCCTGCCGGTGGCCGTCGTCGGGGGCGTGGGCGCGGTCGCCGCGTACGCGTACACCCGGCGCAAACGGCGTACGACGACCCGCACCACCCCGGCGGCCACCGGCTGGGGCCAGGGCGCGGGGGCGGACGGTGCGCCGGAGCCGCCGGTCCCGCTGCCGGAGCTGGACGCGCGGGCGAAGGAGGTGCTGGTGGACACCGACGACGCGGTGCGCACCAGCGAGGAGGAACTCGGCTTCGCGACCGCGCAGTTCGGCGAGGAGGCGGCGAAGCCCTTCACCGAGGCGGTCGCGCGGGCGAAGGACGAGCTGACGCAGTCGTTCCGGTTGCGCCAGCAGCTCGACGACGCCTTCCCCGAGGACGACGCGACCCGCCGCCGGATGCTGGACGAGATCCTCACCCGGTGCGCGGCGGCGAACGAGGGGCTGGACACCGTCTCGGAGGACTTCGACCGGCTGCGCGCCCTGGAACGTACCGCTCCGCAGGCCCTGGACACCGTGGCCGCCACCCACCGCGACCTCGACGGACGGGTCGCCGCGGCCGAGTCGGGCGTCGCCGCGCTGCGCGAGCGGTACGGGGAGGGCGCGGCCGCACCCGTGGCGGGCGACGTCGAGCAGGCGAAGGACCGGCTCGTCTTCGCGGCCGCGGCCGTCGAGCAGGCCCGTACGGCGGTCGAGGGCGGCGACAACTCCCGGGCCGCGGTGTACATCCGGGCCGCCGAGGGCGCGGTGGGCCAGGCGGGCAGGCTGCTGGACTCGGTGGAGCGCCGGGCGGCGGAGCTGGGCGAGGCGGCGCAGCAGCTGCCCGCCGCGCTCACCGAGACGGAGACCGATCTCGCGGATGCGGGCGGCCTGCTCGAAGGGACCTCCGAGGGCGCGTCGACCGCCGATCTGCGCGGCCGGATCGCCCGCGCCGAGACCGTGCTCACCGACGTCCGGGGCGTGATGGCCGCGGGACCGTACGACCCGATCGACGCGCTGCGCCGGGTGGAGGAGGCGGACGCGGCCCTGGACGAGGCGCTGGCGGGCGCGCGCGAGCAGGAGCGGGGCGAGACGAAGGCCCGCACCCTGCTCGATCAGTCGATGCTCACCGCCCGGTCCGCGATCGGGGCGGCGGCCGACTACATCACCACCAACCGGGGCGCGGTCGGCAGCCAGGCCCGTACCCGGCTCGCGGAGGCGCAGCGGCGGTGGGAGCGGGCCCGGGAGCTGTCGGGCACGGATGCGCAGGGGGCGCTGGCCGAGGCGCAGCAGGCGGACGCGCTGGCCGGGCAGGCGCTGAGCCTGGCGGAGCAGGACGTCCGCGGTTTCGGCTCCGCGCAGGGTCCCGGTGGTACGCCGGGTGGGGGCGGCGGCATGGGCGGGGCGGTGCTCGGCGGCATCATCCTCGGCGGGCTGTTCGGGGGCGGCGGCCGGGGCGGGGGCCTGGGCGGCGGCTTCGGCGGCGGGTTCGGCGGCAGCCGGTCCGGTGGCTTCGGCGGCGGGCCGGGCAGTTTCGGCGGCGGCGGCACACGGGGCCGCCGGGGCGGCGGCGGCCGCTTCTGAACGACCGGCAGGGCAAGGACCACCACGTGACCCCTCTCGATTCCCAAGGAGACATCCCATGACCAAGCAGACGATTCTCGGCCGCGTCACCCAGCTCGCGAAGGCCAACGTCAACGCGCTGCTCGATCAGGCCGAGGACCCGCAGAAGATGCTGGACCAGCTGATCCGCGACTACACGAACAACATCGCGGAGGCCGAGCAGGCGGTCGCGGCCACCATCGGCAACCTCCGGCTGATGGAGCAGGACCACAAGGAGGACGTCGAAGCGGCCTCGGAGTGGGGCGGCAAGGCGCTGGCGGCCAGCCGGAAGGCCGACGAGCTGCGCGGGGGCGGGTCGGTGGCGGACGCCGACAAGTTCGACAACCTGGCCAAGGTCGCGCTGAGCCGCCAGCTCCAGTCGGAGCAGGAGGCGAAGACGGCGGAGCCCACCATCGCCTCCCAGACCGCGGTGGTGGACAAGCTCAAGACCGGGCTCGACCAGATGAGGGTCAAGCTCTCCGAGCTGAAGGCCAAGCGCGACGAGCTGGTGGCGCGCGCGAAGTCCGCCCAGGCGCAGAACCGGATGATGGACGCCGTGAAGAACATCGACGTGCTCGACCCGACGAGCGACCTGGGCCGCTTCGAGGACAAGGTGCGGCGCGAGGAGGCGAAGGCGCTGGGCAAGCAGGAGCTGGCCGCCTCCTCGCTGGACGCCCAGTTCGAGCAGCTGGACGGGCTGGGCGACAGCGCGGAGGTCGAGGCCCGGCTGGCGGCCCTGAAGACGGGCTCGTGACGCTCCGGCAGGACACTCCCCGACCGACCGGGGTTCAGTACATGCTCAGGAGCTGCTCCACGGAGAGTTCGGCGGCCGGGGCCCCGTCCGGCAGGGCCAGTTCGAACCAGACGGTCTTGCCGCGCGGGGTGCGGCGCGAGCCCCAGGCGGCGCTGAGCAGACCGACGAGCTGGAGCCCGCGGCCGCCTTCGTCGGTGTCGCGGGCCCGGCGGCGGCGCGGCTGGACCAGGCCGGCGTCCCACACCTCGCAGACCAGGGTGCGGTCGCGCAGCAGCCGGAGCCTGATCTCGCCCTCGCCGTAGCGCAGGGCGTTGGTGACCAGTTCGCTGACGAGGAGTTCGGTGGTGTCGACCAGGTCCTCGAGGTCCCAGGCAACCAGCTGGGTGCGGGCCAGGTCGCGGGCGCGCCCCACCGAGCGGGGTTCGCGCGGCAGCGTCCAGTCCCCCACCGCCTCCTCGGGGAGCCCTTGGATACGGGCCATCAGCAGGGCGATGTCGTCCTCGCCGTGCCGGGTGTTCAGGGTGCTCAGAACGTGGTCGCAGGCGTCCTCAAGCTCCATCTGCGGACCGGTGAGCACGGCGCGCAGCGCGTCCAGGCCCTCGTCCAGCGGCTGGTCCCGGGACTCGACCAGGCCGTCGGTGTACAGGGTGAGCAGCGCGTTCTCGGTGAGCTCGACCTCGACCTCCTCGAACGGCTCGCCGCCGACGCCCAGCGGCATTCCCGGCGGTACGTCGATGAGCCGGGCGGGCCGGCCGGGCTCGACGACGGCCGGGGGGAGGTGCCCGGCGTTGGCGAAGGTGCACCGCCGGGTGACCGGGTCGTAGACCGCGTACACGCAGGTCGCGAGATACACCTCGGAGAGGTCGGCCTCGCGGGACTTCTGCGCGGCGCGGGAGGGCCACTGAGCTCCCCCGCTGCCGCCGAGGCCCTCGCTCCGCTCGCCGCCGCCCGGGGAGCCGAGGCCGCGGGCGACCTCGTCGAGGGCGGAGAGCACTTCGGCCGGCTCCAGGTCCAGGAGGGCCAGGGTCCGCACGGCGGTGCGCAGTTCGCCCATGGCGACGGCGGCGCGCAGGCCGCGCCCCATGACGTCGCCGACGACGAGGGCGGTGCGGTGCCCCGGCAGCTCGATCACGTCGAACCAGTCGCCGCCGACCTCGGTGGCGGTGTTGCCGGGGAGGTAGCGGCAGGCGATGTCGAGTCCGGCGGCCTCGGGGTCGCCGGGGGGCAGCAGGCTGCGCTGGAGGATCAGGGCGCGTTCGTGTTCGCGGCGGTAGAGGCGGGCGTTGTCGATACAGACGGCGGCGCGGGCGGCCAGTTCGGTGGCGAGCGCCCGGTCGCGCTCCCCGAAGGGCTCGCTGCCCTTCGTACGGGAGAACTGGACGAGGCCGACGACGGTGTCGTGGGCGACCATCGGCACGGCGAGCGTCGACTGCACGAAGCCCATCTCGTCGCCGGGGACGTCCTCGACCCGGCCGGAGCGCAACGCCATGGCGCAGGGCGAGCCGAACGAGAAGCGGTGGACGGAGCCGAGCGCGGGCGGCAGGTCGTCCGGGCCCGGGGGCCCGCTGCCGGCCACGGCGGTGGGCAGCGCGTCGGCGACCGCGCTGGCGTGGGCCACCCGGCGCAGCTCCGCCGAACCGCCGGCGGACTCGCGGTGCGCGGGCGCCCAACTGCCGGGAGCGGCCTCCTCGCCGGTGAGCAGCCCCTGGTAGAGGTCGACGGCGGCGAGGTCGCAGAAGCCGGGGACCGCCACGTCGAGCAGCTCGCGGGCGGTGGTCTCCAGGTCGAGGGAGTTGCCGATGCGGGCGCTGGCCTCGTTGAGGAGGGCGAGGTTGCGGCGGGCGCTGGCCGCCTCGCGGGCGGCGATGTGCCGGCGGGTGACGTCGGTGGCGAGGCCCGCGACGCCGACGGGCCGGCCGGTCCCGCTGTGCACCCGGTAGAGGTTCATGGACCAGTGGCGGCGGTCGGTGCCACCGGGAGCGGTGCCGACGAGCTGGAGGTCGGTGACGGACTCCCCGGTCTCCAGGACCCGCCTCAGGGTGGCGGTCAGCCGGTCGGCCTCGGCCCGGGGCAGGTAGTCCTCCACCGTGCGGCCCCGGTGGTCCTCGGCCGCGCCGCCGAAGACCGTGGCGAAGCGCTGGTTGGCCCGTACGACGGCGAAGTCCGTACCGAACAGCACGAAGCCGAAAGGAGATTGGCCGAATATGGCCTGCGAGGCGGCGAGGTCGGTCTCGATGCGGCGCAGGGCCCGGACGTCCACGACGATGCAGAGCGCGGCCCGTTCCCCGCTGCCCGTCAGACTCGGCATCACATAGACCTCGGCGACGCCGTGCGCCCCGTCCTCGCCCGGCATCCGGAACGGGACGAGGCCCGTCCACTCCTTGCCGTCGAGGATCTCGCCGACCCGCCGATGACCGTCCGACCGCAGCTCGGCGGGCATGAAGGCCTCCACCGGGTCACGGCCGATCACCTCGGTCGAGGACATGCCGAAGAGACCGGCGGCCCGGCTGCTCCACTGCTCGACCAGACCGTCGGGGCCGATCGAGAAAGAGGCGACCCTGACGGAGTCGTAGATCGAGCCGGGCGGGCTGTTCTGCCACACGACGTCGCCCGTTGTCCCAGGTATTTCGCTCACGCGACCGTCCCCTCCAGCTCACACACCGGACCGGTCCTGCCCGCAGTATTCAGCACTACGGCCCCGACCGACACGGCGTTCACGATCACAGCAAGGTCTCAGTCGCTTTCAGCCAGGTTCTGCCCGACCTCTGGTGATCGCTGTGCGTCCCTCCACTCTCCTAACCAGGGAGAGCCAGCTCGAACCACACGGTCTTGCCACTCTTTCCGCGACGGGTCCCCCAGCGACGTGCGGAACAGGCCACGAGCTGGAGCCCCCGACCCCCTTCGTCGTCGGGTCCCGCCGTGCGTTCGGTGGGTGGATCCGGAAGCGGATCGGAGACTTCCACCCGCAGCCCCGGGGCGACGGGCAGGCGATCGGCGAGCGACAGGTCCCCTTCGGGGTGCGAACGGACCAGGCGTACGCCGATGGGTCCGGAGGCGTACCGGAGGGAGTTGGTCACCAGCTCGCTGACGAGCAGGACCGCCAGATCACCCACCGCCGCGTCGAGGCCCCACGAGCCCAGAGTGCCCCGGACGGCGTGCCGCGCACTGCGCACGGAACCCGGTTCGGCCGGGAAGGTCCACTCGGCACAGTCGCCTTCGGTATCGATCACGCCGATCACTTCCCAGGGACGACCACGGGCGCACTCACATACAAACGGGAACTAAACAGCCCATACCCACCATTTATTGCTTACTACCGCGCAACCTGGCGTTTGGTGCAGACGGGCGTACGAGGCCCGCGCGCCCGCCGACCCATCGGGCCGGGCCGGGTCAGGTCAGGTCAGGTCAGGTCAGCGCACCCGTCGCCCTGAGGTCGTCGAAGAGCAACTGGTCCACGGGCGGCACGAGGGCGCGGTCCGCGAAGGAGAACCACGCCACCTCCTCGATCTCGCTGCTCGCGGCGAGCGTGCCGCGGTAGTCGCCGTAGTAGCAGCTCATCCGTACGACGGCGGCGTCGGGCCGGTCGTCCACGGGGGCCTCGTACGTCCCGGCGTGGACGACGGTCTCCCGGATCAGGCCGACCGTCAGTTCCTCCTCGATCTCACGCAGGAGGGTCTGAAGGTCGGTCTCCGCACCCTCCCGTTTGCCGCCCGGGATGTAGAAGACGTCCTTGCCCCGGGGCCGCGCGCAGAGGATCCTGCCGCCCTCGATCCGCACCCACGCCACCGCGTCGATCAGCACCGCCATCACTCCGCCCGCCTCGCCGCACCTCCGGCGGCTTCCGCGCCCCCGGTCCGGGCGGGACCCTACCCCGCCCGGGGGAAAGACCGAGGGGCCCCGGGGCAGCGCAAGGGCCACCCCGGGGCCCCTCGGGGCCGTCCGTCACGTCACACCACGTCAGGGACCGGCGCCCTGACCCACGCGCTCCACCCGGTAGACCTGGTGGCGATGGCGGACGTCGAGGCCGTCGGCGACCTTCTGCGCCTCGGCCTGCGTGGCGTACCTGCCCACGCGGTAGCGGTTGCCGCCGTCGTCCTGCCGTATCACCTGCCAAGGGAGCACGGCGCCGCTCTCGCTCATCGTGTCGCTCCCCCGCATATCGCCCCTCTCCCCACCGGCGTGCACGTCTCTATGGATCCCCAGGAAACCGCAGTACGCATATGCCCGAGCGTACGCCTGACCTTCACTCAGCGCAGGCGGGTTTACACAAAGAGATACACATCCGGCCATCACGAAAGGGGCGCATCCGCAGAATGCACCCCTCGTGACCGTCAGCCCCGCCGGCGCCCTCAACCGGCCCGACGGGGCGTCACCTCACCTCATCTCACCGGCAGGTGGTAGGCGATCCGATACCGGTCCGCGGGCACCACCACGTCGGCCGTCTCCACGGCCCGGCCCGAGGCGTAGTACGTCCGCCCGATGACGATGACCACATGGCCGGGCACACCGCCGAGCGCCAGGAGCTCCTCCGCCAGCCCCGGGCGCGCGCCGACCTCCTCGGCGACGTTGTCCACGACGACGTCGATGGCGGCCATCCGGTCGACCACCCCGCAGCCGCCCAACGGACCCTCCTCCGGAAGCATCACGGGCGTCCGGCCGGTGACGGCGAGCGGCTCCCAGGAGGTGGAGAGCATGATCGGCTCGCCCGCCTCCCGGAAGACGTAGTGCGTGCGCATCACACGGTCGCCCGGCTCGATGCCCAGCCGCTCGGCGATCTCGGGGCTCGCCCCCTCCTGCTCACTGCGGGACTCCCAGGTCCCGCGCGCCCCCTCGGCCGTCTGCTCCTGCCGGAACGGACTGGACCCCTTGTCCGGCCGGTAGCCGGAGCGGGCGATCATGCGGGGCACCGGGCGCTCGCGCACATACGTGCCGGAGCCGGAGCGCCCCTCGACCAGCCCCTCCGCCATCAGGACCTTGCGCGCCTCCAGGGCGACGGTGTCCGAGACCCCGTACTCCTCCCGGATGCGGGCCTGCGACGGCAGGCGGGTATGGGGCGGCAGCGCGCCGTTGACGATCTTCTCCCTGAGATCGCTCGCCACGCGCAGATAGGCGGGCTGCTCACCGAAAGTCACAGGCCACTCCCAACAGGTTGACAGTCTGCGACAGCCTGACAACCGTGGGTTGTGCACCGCAAGCATGGGCCAGAGTTTCACTCAATGTGATGATCTTGTGACGGTCCCTGCATATCCCGAACGCGGGCACCAGAGCAGTCCCGGACGTTCTGCGCCCACCCCCGCCCCGAACCATGCCCACCGGCGCGGCCGCGAAGTCCGACAACTCCCTGACTCTTGACCATTTTTGGTCCAGACCAATACCTTCCTGTGCACAGCACGGCTCCCGACTTTCCTTCCGCTCTCCTTCCGCTTTCCCTCCGCACCGGATCACGCACAGGAACGAGCCTCATGCGTCGAAGAAACCTGTCCCGAACGACCATCGCCGGCGTCGCCCTGGCCCTGCTGGCCGGTGTCGCGCCGGCGGCCACGGCCGACTCCGGCCACGACCGGAGCAACGGCGGCGACCGCGGCAAGGGCCACCACCGCCCCGCGTACAAGAGCATCGGCTACTTCACCCAATGGGGCGTCTACGGACGCGACTTCCAGGTCAAGGACCTGGACACCAGCGGGACCGCGGCCAAGCTGACCCACATCAACTACGCCTTCGGCAACGTCAGCGCCGAGGGCAGGTGCTTCACCGGGAACATCCCCGGCCAGGCCGACGCCTGGGCGGACTACGCCCGTCCGCTCGACGCGGCGGGATCGGTGGACGGCGTCGCCGACACCGACACCCAGCCGCTCGCGGGCAACTTCAACCAGCTGCGCGAGCTGAAGGCCAAGCACCCCGGCCTCAAGGTCATGATCTCGCTGGGCGGCTGGAGCTGGTCCACCCACTTCTCCGACGCGGTCCGCACCCCGGCCTCCCGCAAGGCGCTGGTCGCCTCCTGCGTCGACCTGTACATCAAGGGCAACCTCCCGGTGGACGGGGCGCGGGGCGGCGACGGCGCGGCGGCCGGCCTCTTCGACGGCATCGACGTCGACTGGGAGTGGCCCGGCTCCGAGGGGAACGCGGGCACCGTCTTCCGCCCGGAGGACAAGAAGAACTTCACCGCGCTGATCCACGAGTTCCGCACCCAGTTGGACGCCCACGCCAAGAGCGAGGCGAAGGCGAAGGTCAAGGCCGCCCAGAACAGGGACCACGGCCACGGCCACGGAAAGCCCAAGCCCAAGCACTACGACCTGTCGGCCTACGTACCGACGGATCCGGCCAAGATCGACGCGGGCTTCGACGTCAAGCGCCTCATGAAGGACTTCGACTTCGTCAACCTTCAGGGGTACGACTTCCACGTCTCCGGTGAGAAGAAGACGGCCCAGCAGTCGGCCCTGTACGCCAAGAACGACTACAGCGTCGACCAGACCGTGCGCGACTGGGTCCGCCGCGGTGCGCCCCGGCACAAGCTCGTGATGGGCATGCCGACCTACGGCCAGGGCTGGACGGGCGTGAGCGGCGGCGGCACGGGCATGGGGCAGCCGGCCACGGGCCCGGCTCCGGCCACCTGGGCGGCGGGCTACGAGGACTACAAGGTCCTCAAGCAGCTGGCCGCGTCGGGGACGTACAAGATCCACCGTGACGCGAAGAACGGCCACGCCTGGCTGTTCGACGGCACCACGCTCTGGACCTACGACGACCCCCAGGTGCTGCGCTCCAAGGCCTCGTACATCCGGGACAAGGGCCTCGGCGGGGCGATGTTCTGGTCGCTGGACGGGGACACGGAGGACGGCGAGCTGATCACCGCGGTGGACCGCGGACTCAACCGCCGCTGAACCGGGAAGGGCCGGGGCGGTCGCGTGACGCGACCACCCCGGCCCGACTTCGGCGATGCGGCGGTTCAGCCGTTCAGTGCCTGAGCGGGCTCAGAAAGCGGGCTCAGAACTGGAGCGCCCAGCTGTTGATCCGCCCGGTGTCGGCGCGCGCGTTGTCGCTGACCCGGAGCTTCCAGGCGCCGTTGGCGACGACGGAGGAGGCGTTGACGGTGTACGTGGTGACCACGTTGTCGCTGCTGCCGCCGGAGCCGTACGCCTTCAGGTTGAAGACCGTGCCGTTCGGTGCGACCAGGTCGATCTTCAGGTCACCGATGTAGGTGTGCGAGATGTTGACCGGAACGCTCAGCGTGGCGGGGGCGTTGCCGGTGATCCCGGTGACGGTGACCGGCGCCTCGACGGTGGCGTTGTCGTTGATCGGGTACCCGGTGGTGTTCTCGAACTTCTTGCCGGGCTCCGGCGGGTTGGTGTCGCCCGCGCCCACGTTCAGGAGGCGGTTGGGCGAGCCGCTGCCCGGGTTGGTGACGACCCCGGTGGTGGCGGCCGCGACGAGACCGGCCGAGACCTGCGCGGGGGTCGAGCCCGGGTTGTCGGCGAGGTAGAGGGCGGCCGCACCGGCGACGTGCGGGCTGGCCATCGACGTACCCGAGATGGTGTTCGTGGCGCTGTCGCTGGTGTTCCACGTCGAGGTGATCGAGGAACCGGGCGCGAAGATGTCCACGATCGTGCCGTAGTTGGAGAAGCTGGAACGGGCGTCGGTGTTGGTCGTCGAGCCCACGGTGATGGCCTCGGCGACGCGCGCCGGGGACTTCGTGGAGGCGTCGGTCGACTCGTTGCCCGCCGCGACGGCGTAGGTGACGCCGGAGGCGATGGACCGCTGCACGGCGGCGTCGAGCACCGCGTCCGCGCCGCCGCCGAGGCTCATGTTGGCGACGGCGGGCTTGACGGCGTTGGCCGTCACCCAGTCGATGCCCGCGACGACCTGCGCGGTGGTGCCCGAGCCGCTGTTGTTCAGCACCCGGACGCCGACGATCTTCGCCTTCTTGGCGACGCCGTGGGCCGTGCCGCCGACGGTGCCCGCGACGTGGGTGCCGTGGCCGTGGCCGTCCTGGGCGACGTTGTCGTTGTCGATGGCGTCGTAGCCGTTGAAGGCCCGGCCGCCGAAGTCGCTGTGGCTGATCCGTACACCGGTGTCGATGACGTAGGCGGTGACGCCCTCGCCGGCCTTGTCCGGGTAGGTGTAGCGCTGGTCCAGCGGAAGGTTCTTCTGGTCGATCCGGTCCAGACCCCAGGAGGGCGGGTTGGTCTGGGTGGCGGAGACCGTGAAGGTGCGGTTCTGCGAGACGGAGGCGACGGCCGGGTCGGCGGCGAACTTCTTCGCTTCCGCGGCGGAGGCGTCCACCGCGTAGCCGTTGAGGGCCGAGCGGTAGGTGCGTTCGATGCTCGCGCCGTACTTCTTCGCAAGGGCCTTGCCCTGGGAGGAGTCGGACTTCGGGGCCGAGTCCTTCAGGGTCACGATGTAGCTGTTGCTGATGACGCCCGGAGCGCCCGCGTTCTCGATCACGCCTTCGGGTGCCTGCTCGGCCGCGGTCGCCGGGAAGGCGGCGGTGGCGAGCGCGACGGCGGCTGCGGTGGCTATGACGGTCGCCGTGGCGAGTCTTCGCCGTGCATGGGGGGTGTGACGCATCACTGACATGTGAGGGGTCCTCCTCATAGGCGGTGCTCTGGTGGGGGGTGGTGCCGGAGCCGGACGACGACTCCCGACAGGGGCATGACAAATCATTCGGCCGGCGCCCCGTTTTCTGCGCCGCCGGTGACCGGCAAGCCGTGCTGCCAGCGAAAGATTGACCGATCCATGGCCAACTCACAAGAGTGCGTTGGCCTGCGCCATACGCGCGCCATTCACCTGCCATATGCCTGACATGCTGGCGGACATGACGACCTATCACTGCCCGGTGGACGGGACCAGGTCCCCGACCACCGCCCTGACCTGGTGCTGCCCGGCTTGCGGGGGTCCCTGGGATCTCGACTTCGCTCCCGCGCGGGGCGTCGGGCCGAACGCGCTTTCCGGGCGGGCCAATTCATTGTGGCGTTACGAGGAATTCCTGCCGCTCGCCGCCCCCGCGATCTCCCTGGGCGAGGGCCGCACCCCGCTCGTCCCGCTCACGGACACCGTCTCGGCCAAGCTCGACTACCTCATGCCGACGCTGTCCTTCAAGGACCGCGGCGCGGTGATGCTCGTGGAGCTGGCCCGACGGCTGGGCCCGGACCGGGTGGTGGCGGACAGCACCGGGAACGCGGGCACGTCGGTCGCCGCGTACTGCGCGCGGGCCGGGCTCGCGTGCACGGTGTACGTCCCCGAGGGCACCTCGCCGAAGAAGACCGAGCAGATCCGGGCCCACGGCGCGCACCTGGTGACCGTCCCCGGCGGCCGGGAGGCGACCGCGCTGGCCGCCCGCGCGGCGGCGGACGGACCGGGGGTCTTCTACGCCTCCCACGTCTTCAACCCGTACTTCCTGCACGGGACGAAGACCTACGTGTACGAGCTCTGGGAGGACCTCGGCGGCCGGCTGCCGGACGCGCTGGCCGTCCCGGTCGGCAACGGCACCCTGCTGCTGGGCGCGGCGCTGGCCACCGCCGAACTGCACGCGCTCGGCCTGATCGGGACCCGCCCCCGCCTGATCGCCGTCCAGGCCGAGGCGGTCTCACCGCTGGCCACCGCCGAACTGCACGCGCTCGGCCTGATCGGGACCCGCCCCCGCCTGATCGCCGTCCAGGCCGAGGCGGTCTCACCGCTGGCCGCCGCCTTCCACGCGGACGCCGACGACCTGCCGCCGGCCGACCCCGCCGCCGTGGCCTCCCCCACCCTCGCGGAGGGCATCGCGATCCCCCGCCCGCCACGCGCCCGGCAGATCCTGGCAGCGGTACGGGCCTCGGGCGGCACGTTCCTGACGGTGCCGGAGGACCGCATCCGAGAGGCCCAGCGGGACCTGGCGGCACGCGGCTTCTTCGTCGAGACGACAGGCGTGGCCTGCTGGGCGGCGGTACGGGAAGGAGGCGGCGACGCCGTGCCGGGCAGTGTGGTGGTGCCGCTGTGCGGGGCGGGCCTGAAGACGGGCATGGCCGGGTGAGAGAACCACGCTCCTCGGCCGCCCCGGGGACGGCGGGGGCGGGGAGCGGGGCGGCGGGGGCGGGGGCGGGCACCACGGCGCAGGCCCCCCGGACGCGGGATCTGCTCCATCCGGCGGTCAGGCGGACGCCCGGTGCGGGGGCCGTGCGCGGCGTGACGGCCGACCCCGCGGCCGCGTCCCTACCTTCGTACCGTGAGCCTCTCGCGTATCTCCGTCCTCGCGCCCCTGGTCGCGGCCGCCCTGATCGCACCGCTGCCGCCCCCCGCCGGCGCGGCCGGATCCCCCACGGGCCCGGCCCACCCGTCCGGCTCGCCCGCCCCGACCCCGCCCCCGGCCGTGCCCGCCTGCGGCCGGACGGACGGTCAGGGCGCCCCCGGGACCGCCTGGTCGCCGACGTCCACCCGCTTCGGGGAGGCCGCGGGCTACGACCCGTACACCGGTAACGGCTACCTCGGCCACCGGGTCCCCGCCACCGGGACCGGCTACGCGGCCACCGGCGAGAAGACCGGCTGGCCGCTCTACACCCCCCGCTACGACGGCGCGTTCGTCTCCGGGCTCTACGCCCGGGACAAGGCCGTATCCGAGGGCCGCGAGGTGATCGCCGCACTGCCGAGCTGGACGAACATCGACGTGGGCGTGGGCAAGGAGACCCTCGGCCCGGACACCCCGGCGGGCCGGATCTCGCACTACCGGCAGACGGTCTTCCTCTCCTGCGGTCTCGTGCGCACCTCCCTGCGGTGGACGACGGCGGACGGCCGGGCCACCGACCTCGTGTACGACGTGCTGGCCGACCGCTCCGACGTCCACACCGGAGCCGTACGCCTGCGGATGACCCCGCGCTGGAGCGGCGTCGCGAGCGTCACCGGCCGGCTCGACGACCGGGGCGCGCGCCGGATCACGCTCCGCGAGGACGGCACGTTCCGCACGCTCGGCACCGGGGTCGAGGGGGCGCTCGCGCAGACGATGCGGCGCGGCGCGGGCGTGGTCGAGACGCTCCGCCCCGGTGCCTCCCCGCACGCGACCCCGGTCCGCGCGGGCCGGACGTACACCTTCGAGAAGTACGTGGGCGTCGACACGGCCCTCACCTCCCGGGCCCCGGCCGAGGACGCCCGCGAGGCCGCGCACCGGGCGGCGCGGCGCGGCTGGGACCGGGTCTTCGCGGCGAACGAGGCGGCCTGGCGCGAGGCCTGGTCCGCCGATGTGCTGGTCCCCGGGAGCCCCGAGCTCCAGAGCCGGCTGCGCTCCGCCCAGTACGGGCTGCTGGCGAGCACCCGGCGCGGTTCCTCCGACAGCATCGCCCCGGCCGGCCTGACCAGCGACAACTACGCGGGGATGGTGTTCTGGGACGCCGAGACATGGATGTTCCCGGGGCTCCTCGCCACCCGCCCGGAGCTGGCGCGTTCGGTCGTCGAATACCGCTACCGCACCCGGGGCGCGGCCCGCGCGAACGCCGAGAAGCTGGGCTACCGGGGCCTGTTCTACCCCTGGACGAGCGCGAGCCGGGGGCGGCTCGACTCCGAGTGCCAGAGCTGGGACCCGCCGCACTGCCTGACGCAGAACCACCTCCAGGGCGATATCTCGCTCGCCGTCTGGCAGTACTACCTGGCAACCGGCGACCGCGACTGGCTGGCGGCGAGGGGCTGGCCGCTGCTCCGGGGCATCGCCGACTTCTGGCAGTCGCGCGCCACGAAGAACGCGGACGGCAGCTATTCCGTCACCGATGTGGCGGGCCCCGACGAGTACAGCAACGGCGTCGACGACGGGGTCTTCACCAACGCGGTGGCCGCCACCGCACTCCGCAACGCGACCCGCGCGGCTCAGCTTCTCGGCCGGCGTCCGTCCGCCGCCTGGAACCAGGTGGCGGACGGGCTGCGCATCCCGTACGACGCGGAGAAGAAGGTCTTCCTCCAGTACGCGGGCTACAACGGCTCCACGATCAAGCAGGCGGACACGGTCCTGCTGACGTACCCGCTGGAGTGGCCGATGGAGCCGGGCGCGGCGGCGGCCACCCTGGACTACTACGCGGCGCGCACCGACCCGGACGGCCCGGCGATGACGGACTCGGTGCACGCGATCGACGCGGCGGCGATCGGCGAGCCGGGCTGTTCGGCGTACACGTATCTCCAGCGGGCGGTACGGCCCTTCACCCGGGGCCCGTACGACCTGTTCTCCGAGGCGCGCGGCGAGAAGTCGGGCGCGCAAGACCCCCTGTCCGGCTTCCCGGCCGAGGACTTCCTGACCGGGAAGGGCGGCTTCCTCCAGGTGTTCACGCACGGCCTGACCGGCCTGCGCCTGCGCGAGGACGGCGTGCGCCTGGACCCGATGCTGCCGCCCCAGCTCCACGAGGGCGTCACGCTGAAGGGCCTGCGCCACCGGGACGCGACGTACGAGGTCGGGATCGGCCCCCGGACGACCACGGTCCGCCTGACCTCGGGCGCCCCGTTCACGGTCCACACCCCCGCGGGCCCCCGCCGTCTGACCTCCACGCTGGACCTGCCCACCCGCCGCCCCGACCTGACCCCGACGTCCGACGCCGCGCGCTGCCGCCCGGTGACGGCGACCTCGGAGCGCGCGGGGCTGTACGCGGAGGCGGCGGTGGACGGCAGCCCGGCGACGTCGTGGTCCCCGGACGGCGCCGAGGGCTCCCTGACGGTGGACCTCGGCCCCCGTCCGCTCCGGATCACCTCCGCGACCCCGGCGTGGAGCGACCCCGCCCCCGCCTCGCACACCGTGGAGACCTCCCTCGACGGCCGCTTCTGGCGCCCCTACCTGGCGGGCGACACGGCCCGCAAGGTCCGTGTGACGGTCCGCTCGGAGAACCCGGAGAAGCCGGCGGGGATCGCGGAACTGCGCGTGGAAAGCGGAAGGTGAGGAACCTCCGGGTGACGTGACGGGCCGCTCACCCCGTCGCGGGCCGGACCGTCTTCCGGCCCGCGGGGGCCGCGCCCGGGGGAAGGATGTGCCTTACCCGACCGGGGGCCTGACCTCAAGGATCGTCGCCGTGCCGCCGGGGACAGCGGTCTCGTACAGCGTGATCCGGTCGCCCGGGACGAGGTGCGTCCACCGTGCCGGGTCCAGCGGCAGGAGGCGCACCGGGGCCCGAGCACCGACCTCGAGTTCCCGCGCGAACTCGACCCACACCCGGGCGATGTCCAGCCCAGGCGCACCGCCGTCCCCGCGCTCACCGGTGTCCCACATCGGTCGCAGCACCCCGCCACCGGGAATCGGGGTGCGCCGGAGCCCCTCGCCGGCGGGACGGAGGGTGAGATCGGCCCGGATGACACCGGACCGCGTCTCCGTCTCCCGCCACCAGCACCACTCCCGGCTCCGTTCGAACCCCAGCTCCCCGGCCGCCCGTGCCAGGTCCTCCCAGAAGCCCACCGGCGCGGTCCACGCGTCGCCCAGGTCCTGGAGCAGGTCGAGCGCCACTTCCCACTCGTCGTGGGCAAGGTAGTCCCAGACATCCAAGACGGTGACGTCGTTGTCGGTGGCGACGCTTTCCGGCACCAGCATCGAGGCGGCTTCCAGTATCCCGACGACGTCCATGCGCCGATTATGGATCAGCGGCGCCGGGAGCGGTTCTGCTCCCAGCGCCCGCCCTTCTCGGCACCGCCGGATCGCTGATGCCGGAAGCGGCTCCGCCCCCAGCACCCACCCCTCCCGGCACCGACGGATCGCTGATGCCGGGAGCGGCTCGGCCCCCAACGCCCGCCCCTCCCGGCAGCGACGGATCCGTGGTGCCGGGAGCGGCTCGGCTCAGTCGCCGGCCGCCTGTCCCCGGCCCGGCAGCGGGGCCTCGCCTGCCGCCTCGGCCTCGGCCTTCGCGTCGCTCACCGCGGCGGCGGCCTCCTTCGCGGCCTTGTCGGCGGCCGCGACGGCGTCCAGCGCAAGCGTGGAGTTCGCCTCGATCGCCGGCGCGCCGACGTCGTCCTTGTCCGAAGCGTCGGCGGCGGTCGCGTCCTCGCGCTGCGCACCCGGCGGCGGCCCGGTGCCCGACGGCTGGTCGCCGAACGCCGTGGTGACCGTGCGGATCGCCTCGGTCAGCTCGCCCGGGATCACCCAGAAGGTGTTGTTGTCGCTCTGCGCCAGATGCGGGAGCGTCTCCAGATACTTGTAGGCCAGGACCTTCGCGTCGGCGTTGTTGCGGTGCACGGCCTGGAAGACCAGCTCCACCGCCTTCGACTCGCCGTCCGCCCGCAGGATCATGGCCTGCTGGGTGCCCTGTGCCTCCAGGATGTCCTTCTGCTTCGTGCCTTCCGCCGTGAGGATCTTGGCCTGCCGCTCACCTTCGGCGTGCAGGATCGCCGCGCGCTTGTCGCGCTCGGCCCGCATCTGCTTCTCCATCGCCTCTTTGATGGTGTTCGGGGGATCGATGGCCTTGATCTCGACGCGGTTGACCCGGATGCCCCACTTGCCGGTCGCCTCGTCGAGGACGGCACGGAGCCGGGCGTTGATCTCCTCACGCGAGGTGAGGGTCCCTTCCAGGTCCATGCTGCCGATGACGTTCCGCAGGGTGGTCACCGTGAGCTGGTCGATGGCCTGCAGATAGTCGGCGACCTCGTAGGCGGCGGCCCTCGGATCGGTGATCTGGTAGTAGAGCACGGTGTCGATGTTCACCACGAGGTTGTCCGCGGTGATCACCGGCTTGGGGTCGGATGAATACACCTGCTCGCGCACGTCGAGTTTGGTGTTGACGCGGTCCGCCACCGGCACAACGAAGTTCAGACCTGGCTGGAGCGTCCGGCGGTACCGGCCGAACCGCTCGATGTTGTAGCGGCGCGCCTGCGGAACGATCCGCACCGTGGCGGCCACGAGAAAGACCACGACGATCGCCGCCACGAGAATCGGAATGACCACCGGATCCATGCTTCCTCCTTAGCTGCGGCGCTGCTTCGCTACGTGTTCAGCCGTCCAGCCATCCAGCTGTCCAGCCGTCCGGCTCTTCATGGAAGGAGCTCGCGGGGATAGACGACAGCGGTGGCGCCCTCGATCTCCATGACGTCCACCAGCGCTCCCACCGGGATCACATGGCTCTCGTCGAGAGCGCGGGCGGACCACTCCTCGCCGGAGAGCTTGATCAGCCCGTGGGTCGCGGTGACCTCCTGCATGACCTCGGCCCGCTTGCCGATCAGCGCATCACTGCCCTCGTACGTGAGGGGCGACTGGGCCATGTGCCGCAGCGCGACGGGACGGACGAGGGCGAGACCCGCCGCCGATGCCAGTCCGAGCGCCACGAGCTGGCCGAGGATGCCGATGCCCACACCGGCGACCACGGCGGCGACCAGGGCCGCGCCGGCCAGCAATCCGAAGACCAGCGTCAGGGTGAAGAACTCGGCGGTGCCGAGCGCGGCGGCGGCCAGCAGCCAAGCGAACCACGGCATCGAATCAGCCTCCCCAAGGGGACTTATTCACCTACCTACCCCCTCAGACCTCGGACGGAACCGTTTGGCCTGCCAGATCTCCGATCGGGACGCGTGGACAGCGGCGGGGCCCGCGGAGGGCGAGTCGGACCGTAGGCCGGGGCCACGGGGATGGGCGTACGAAATCTCCTTGCCCAATGGTCAAGAAACGTTGACCATTGGGCGCATGCCTGCTGAAGATCTTCCCGAGACCTTTCACGTCACCACCAACGAGCAACTACGCGCCGTTTCCAGCCTCACCCGTCACCGGATCATGGCCGTGCTCCGCTTCGAGCCCGCGACGATCACGCAGGTCGCCCAGCGGGTGGGCCTGGCGAAGGGGAGTTCCAGCTATCACCTCCGGCTGCTGGAGCGGGCCGGCCTGGTGAAGGTGGTACGGACGCGGAAGGTCCGCGGGGTCACCGAGCGGTACTACGCGATGGCCGCGCGGGCGATCGTGCTGCCGGATCCGGGCGAGGGTGGCCCGGATGTGCTGATGCGGCACGCGGTGGCCGACCTGGAGGCCGCACCGGCGGCCGGTGAGCGGCACGTACGGATGGCGCATCTGCGGCTCACCGAGGAGCGGTTCGCGGAGCTGGGGGCGCGGCTGGAGGCACTGGCGGACGAGTACCGGCAGCTGTCCGATCCCTCGCTGCCGGACGCGTCACTCGTGTTCGCCCTGTTCCACCCGGCATCGCCCGAGCAGTCCGAGCAGCCCGAGCAGTCCGAGGGGGACGCCAAGTGACAGCAGCCAGAGGGAAGTTGCCGACCGGGTTCGGACGGCTGTGGACCGCGCAGACGGTGTCCTCGCTCGGGGACGGGGTGACGCATGCCGCGCTGCCGCTGCTCGCGTTGGCGTTGACCCGGGACCCGATGGCGCTCGCCGTCGTCACGGCCGCCGGGACGCTGCCGTGGCTGCTCTTCGGGGTGCTCGGCGGTGCGCTGGTGGACCGCTGGGACCGCCGGCGCACGATGTGGGCCGCGGACGCGGCACGGGCGGCGCTGCTCGCGATACCGGCCGCGGCCGTCGCACTCGACGTGCTGAGCATCCCCCTGCTCGCGGCCGTCGCCTTCCTGCTCGGCCTAGGCGGACTCTTCTTCGACACGGCCGCCACGGCCTACCTGCCGGACCTGCTCGGCCGCGACCCCGTGCTCCTGGAGCGCGCCAACTCCCGCCTGCGCGGCGCCCAGACCGCCGCGTCCGGCTTCGCCGGGCCCCCCTTGGGCAGCGCTCTGCTCGCGCTCGGGCGGGCGGTCCCCCTGCTCGCCGACGCGGTGTCGTTCGCGCTCTCCGCATTCCTCGTACGGTCGCTGCCCGCCACACCCCGGCCCGCACCCCAGGCCCGCACGTCACTGCTGCGACAGGCACGGGCCGGTGCCTCGTACGTATTCGGGGATCAGCTGCTGCTCGGACTCGCGCTGCGCCCGGCAGTAGGGAACATCGCCTTCCTCGCCGTGGAGACCGTCCTCGCCCTTTTCGCGCACGATCATCTGGGCATCGACACCTTCGGCTTCGGCCTGCTCCTCACGGCGGAGGCCACCGGCGGCCTGCTCGGCGCGGGCATCGCCTCCTCCCTCGGCCGACGACTCGGCACCGGCACCGCCCTGACCTGCACGGCCGCGGTCGAGGGGCTAGCCATCCTGGGCCTCGCCGCCGCCCCGAACCCGTACGTCGCGGGCCTCGCGCTCGCCGTCTGCGGGGCGGGCATGGGCGCCACGATGGTGCTCGCCCCCTCGCTGCGACAGGCGATCGTCCCGGCCCACCTGATGGGCCGGGTCGCCTCCACCTCCCGCATGCTCGCCATGTGCGCCGCCCCGTTCGGCGCCCTCCTCGGCGGCTGGCTGGCCACCGCGTACGACGTGCGCACCCCGCTCTACGCGGCAGCCGGCCTCCTCCTCACCATGACCGCGATCACCGCGACCATGACCAGCAACCGCCGGGTCGAGGCGGCACTGCGGGGCGTGTCCTCGACAGACCGTCCGGGCCACCCGGAATCCGACGACCCCGTGCAGGAGGGTGCATCCGCGACGCCGGCGAGGCACGGGAGCCAGGCCAAAGGGTCCGACCATGAAGAGTCGAACCCTATTTGACCTGCACGTTTACCGATCAGCGAACGGGCGTCAGACCACCCGCTACACGTTCAAGCGGAACATTCGATACGGCGCTCTCACCTGCCGGAACGCTGGTTCGGAAGTCCCATCCAGCTCGCATCCAGCACGGTGAAAGCCATCCAGCACAGGCCGGGGTCCGCCCGAAGCCGGTAGCCATTGTGTACACATGAGACATCCGGTACCTTTGAGCGTATGACGCAGATGCCCATAGAGTCCATCCGCGACGTCCGCGCGCACTTGGCCGAGGTCGTCGAGCGCGCCGATCGCGACGACACGCCCACAGTCATCACGCGACGAGGCAAAGAAGTCGCCGCCGTCGTGTCGATAGAGGTGCTCCGCAAGTACCAGGAATGGGAAGAGCGCGAGATCAACCGCCTCATCGACGAGCGCATGGCGACCCGGTCGGCTGGCATCCCGATCGAGGACGTCATGAAGGAGACGCTGGCGCGAAGTGAGTGAGTACCGCACCGTCTTCCACCCGGAAGCCCGAGCCGAACTCCGCAAAGTTCCGCGCGACACCGCGCTCCGCATCCTGACCAAGCTGACGGAACTGGAAATCGACCCGTTCGGCTTCAACACCACCCCGCTCGTTTCCCAGCCCGAGCGCCGCCGCCTCAGAGTCGGCGACTACCGCGTCATCTACAGCGTCGACAACGGCGAACTGATCGTATGGGTCATCCGTGTTGGACACCGCTCCACGATCTACGACACCTGAATCGCCCTGCCGGAGAATCAGAACCCATCCAGCACGGGAAATGAAGGGGTCCGCCTCCGAGGAGGTGGACCCCTTCCAGTCTGCACGCTTGACGAATTGCCTCACGCACGGCAATGACAGGACTACACGTTGAAGCGGAACTCCACCACGTCCCCGTCCTGCATGACGTAGTCCTTGCCCTCCATGCGGGCCTTGCCCTTGGCGCGGGCCTCGGCGACCGAGCCGGTCTCCACCAGGTCGCCGAAGGAGATGATCTCCGCCTTGATGAAGCCCTTCTGGAAGTCGGTGTGGATCACACCGGCCGCCTCCGGGGCCGTCGCGCCCTTCTTGATGGTCCACGCGCGGGCCTCCTTCGGGCCGGCCGTGAGGTAGGTCTGGAGGCCCAGGGTCTCGAAGCCGACGCGGCCGAGGGTGGCGAGGCCGGGCTCTTCCTGGCCCATGGACTGGAGCAGTTCGAGGGCCTCGTCGTCGTCCAGCTCGATCAGCTCGGACTCGATCTTGGCGTTCAGGAAGATCGCCTCGGCGGGGGCGACCAGGGCGCGCTGCTCGTTCTTGAAGTCCTCGTCGACCAGCTCGTCCTCGTCGACGTTGAAGACGTACAGGAAGGGCTTGACGGTGAGCAGGTGCAGCTCGTGGAGCAGCCGGCCCTTCTCCGTGCTCGCCGTGATGCCCGCAGCGAACAGCGTCTGGCCCGACTCCAGGATCTTCTGGGCCTCCTCGACCGCGGCGAGGACCGCGACCTTCTCCTTCTGGAGGCGGGACTCCTTCGTCAGGCGCGGGACGGCCTTCTCGACGGACTGGAGGTCGGCGAGGATCAGCTCCGTGTTGATCGTCTCGATGTCGTCCTTCGGCGAGACCTTGCCGTCGACGTGGACGACGTTCTCGTCCTTGAAGGCCCGGATGACCTGGCAGATCGCGTCGGACTCGCGGATGTTCGCGAGGAACTTGTTGCCCAGGCCCTCGCCCTCCGAGGCGCCCCGGACGATGCCGGCGATGTCGACGAAGTCCACCGTCGCCGGAAGGAGCCGCTGGGAGCTGAAGATCTCCGCGAGCTTGTTCAGACGCGGGTCCGGGACGCCGACCACGCCGACGTTCGGCTCGATCGTGGCGAACGGGTAGTTGGCCGCCAGCACGTCGTTCTTGGTCAGGGCGTTGAACAGGGTCGACTTGCCGACATTCGGCAGACCGACGATTCCGATCGTGAGCGACACTTTGGCGACTTCCTGGAGTGAGGAGGGGGTCAGGGGCGTCCGGGTCCGGATCGGCTGTTCGGGCCGGTCCCGGAGTGGACCGATTCTCCAGTTTACGGGCCTGCCCCGCGGGCCCGGACAGTGCGGTTTACCGGCCTGCCCCGCCGGTCCGAACAGTGCGGTTTACCCGCATGTCCCGCCGGTCCGGACCATGCGGTCCACGGGCCTGCCCCGCCGGTCCGAACAGTGCGGCTTTCGGCCGTGTGACATCGAACGCAACCCCAAGGTCGGCCAAAGCGCGTGTCCAACGCCTGATTCCCCGCCCCTCGCGACCTACGTTGTGCAGGTGGAGCAGCACAGGACACGTCCCCCGCAGCGCAGGCAGCCCCCGCAGGCCGCGCCCGCCCCGCCCGCGCCGGGCAGTCCCCCCGGTGAGAGTTCCGCCGTGTACCGGGTGCGCGTGCGCAGCGTGCCGCCCGTGGTCCTCGCGCTGCGGCGGTTCCCCAACCCCCGGCTCACCGGGATCGGGGCAGGGCTGTTCGCCGCCCTCACCATGTTCGTACTGGCCTGTGTCGACCGGCTGCTGTTCGGCAGCTCGGAGATCGTCTACGGGCTGCTCTTCCTGCCCGTCAGCGCTCTGACCGCGCTCTGGGTGCGTCCCGCGGACCTGGTCACCGCGCCGATCAGTGTGCCCATCGCCTTCGCCGTCGGGGTGTTCCCGATCTCCGGGGGGTCCGAAGGGGTCGGCGGGCAGATCATGGGGCTGGTCACCGCCCTCGCCGTGCACGCCGGCTGGCTGTACGGCGGAACGCTGGTGGCGGGCCTCATCGCCTCCGTACGCAAGGTGCGCCAGATGCGGGCCCGGCGACGGTACGTGCTGGCCCAGGGGCGTGGCGCCGCCCCGGAGCGGGCTCCCCGGCCCGCCGTCACCGCGAAGCCCGTACGGGCGGGGGCGGGCAGGCCCGCCGGGGCGGGCGCGGCGGCCCGCCGTCCGCAGCGGCCCTGAGGGCGCCTGGACCCTTCAGCCCCTGCCGGGCCCCGTGCCCGCCGCCGCCATCGCCGCTCCCACGATTCCCGCGTTGTTCTGAAGCTGCGCCGGGACCATTTCGGCCCGGACCTTCTCGATCAGCGGCAGGAACTTCTCCGCCTTGCGGCTCACCCCGCCGCCGATGATGAACAGCTCCGGCGAGAACAGCATCTCCACGTGCAGCAGGTACTTCTGGACCCGGTGCGCCCAGTGCTGCCAGCTGAGGTCCTCGTCCTCCTTGGCCTTCGTGGAGGCGTGCTTCTCCGCGTCGTGGCCGTGCAGCTCCAGGTGGCCCAGCTCGGTGTTGGGGACGAGCAGGCCGTCCGTGAAGACCGCGCTGCCGATACCCGTGCCGAAGGTCAGCATGATGACCGTGCCCGTACGGCCCTTGCCCGCACCGAAGGTCATCTCGGCGACCCCGGCGGCGTCCGCGTCGTTCAGGATGGTGACGGGCTGACCGATCCGTTCGCCCAGCAGGGTGCGGGCGTCCGTGTCGATCCACCCCTTGTCGACATTGGCCGCGGTGCGGGTGATCCCGTCCGTGACGACCCCGGGGTACGTGATGCCGATGGGGCCCGACCAGTCGAAATGACCGACGACCTCGGCCACGCAGTCGGCCACGCCCTTGGGCGTGGCCGGGTGCGGTGTCAGCACTTTGTGGCGCTCCTGCGCCAGGTCTCCGCGGTCCAGGTCCACGGGAGCACCCTTGATCCCGGAACCGCCGATGTCCACGCCGAAGATCTCCATGGAACCCACGGTACGGGCAGGCAGGGCCCCTTGCGCGGCTACTCGGCGGAAAGGGCGGCGGCCTCGGCGCGCAGGTCGCGGCGGAGCTCCTTGGGGAGGGAGAAGGTGATCGACTCGTCGGCCGTCTTCACCGTCTCCACGTCCGCGTAACCGCGCTCCCCGAGCCATTCCAGGACTCCGTCGACCAGGACGTCGGGAACAGAGGCCCCGGAGGTCAGACCGACCGTGGTCACTCCCTCCAGCCATGCCTCGTCGATCTCGCTCGCGAAGTCGACCAGGTGGGCCGCGGCGGCTCCGGCGTCCAGGGCGACCTCGACCATGCGGATGGAGTTCGAGGAGTTCTTGGAACCGACCACGATGACCAGTTCGGCGTCCTCCGCGAGCTTCTTCACCGCGATCTGGCGGTTCTGCGTGGCGTAACAGATGTCGTCGCTGGGCGGCGAGAGGAGGTTCGGGAACTTCGACTTGAGGGCGTCGACCGTTTCCATGGTCTCGTCGACGGACAGGGTGGTCTGGGAGAGCCAGACGACCTTCGACTCGTCGCGGACCTCGACGTTCGCGACGTCTTCGGGGCCGTCGACCAGGGTGATGTGGTCGGGGGCCTCGCCGGAGGTGCCGATGACCTCCTCGTGACCCTCATGGCCGATCAGGAGGATGTCGTAGTCCTCCTTGGCGAACCGGACGGCTTCCTTGTGGACCTTGGTGACCAGCGGACAGGTCGCGTCGATGGTGGCGAGCTTCCGCTCGGCCGCCTCCGCGTGGACGGTGGGCGCGACTCCGTGCGCGGAGAACATCACGATGGAGCCCTCGGGCACCTCCGCGGTGACGTCCACGAAGATCGCGCCCTTCTTCTCCAGGGTCTGCACGACGTACTTGTTGTGCACGATCTCGTGGCGGACGTAGATCGGGGCCCCGTACTGCTCCAGGGCCTTCTCGACGGCGATCACGGCGCGGTCCACGCCCGCGCAGTAGCCACGGGGCGCGGCGAGCAGGACACGGCGGGCAGGCGTTGCAGTCATGCGTCCCATCGTAAGGCCGTGCCGAACAGGCGCGAGGACGACCGGGTCGGGAGACTGGTCACGGTGCGCGTGTGAGAAATGACGGACGGCGATGGAGGGGCGATGACCTCGGTTTCGGGGAGCAGTACGGAAGAGGGCAAGCTACGGCGGACGCTGGGATTCCGGGACCTGGTCGTCTACGGGCTGCTCTTCATCGCCCCGATGGCGCCCGTCGGGGTGTTCGGCACCCTGGACGCGAAGTCCGACGGCGCGGTCGCGCTCGTCTATGTGGTCGCCACGGTCGTGATGGCCTTCACCGCCTTCAGTTACGCCCAGATGGTGCGGGTCGCCCCCTTCGCCGGCTCGGTCTTCACCTACGCCCGCAAGGGGCTCGGGGAGGGGCCGGGGTTCATCGCCGGGTGGATGGCGATGCTCGACTACCTGCTGATCCCGGCCGTCGCCTACCTCTTCTCCGGGATCGCGATGAACGCGCTCGTCCCGGAGGTCTCGCGGTGGGTGTGGACCGCGATCGCGGTGCTCGTGACCACCCTGCTCAACCTGTGGGGGGTACGGGCGGCCGCCAGGGTCGGCTTCGCGGTGCTGGTCATGGAGATCGTGGTGCTGCTGGTCTTCGTGGTCTCGGCCGTGGTCGTCCTCGTACGGGACGGGGCGCAGCGCGGCTGGCTGACGCCGCTGACCGGGGACACCGGGTTCTCCATGGCGGCGGTGCTGGGGGCCGTGTCGATCGCCGTGCTGTCGTATCTGGGCTTCGACGCCATCGCCTCGTTCGCCGAGGAGGTGACGGGCGGCTCGCAGAAGGTGGCGCGGGCGGTGCTGTTCTGCCTGGTGCTGGCCGGTGTCCTCTTCATCGCCCAGTCCTATCTGGCGGCGCTGCTGGAGCCGATGAGCTCGGCGGAGCTGGCGGCGGACCCGGCGGCCCAGGGGTCGGCGTTCTACGACGCGGTGGACGCCTCGGTCGGCACCTGGCTGCACGATCTGGTGGCGGTCAGCAAGGCCATCGGCGCCGCGTTCGCCGCGCTGGCGGGGCAGGCGGCCGCCGGGCGGCTCGTCTTCGCGATGGCCCGGGAGCGGCGTCTGCCTTCCTTCCTCGCGCGGGTCGACACGAAGTCGGGGGTGCCGCGGGTGGCGATCCTGGGCGCGGCGATCGTGACCCTGGTTGCCGCCGTGTGGGCGGCCCGGCGCGACGACGGCCTGGACCATCTGGTCTCCGTGGTGGACATCGGCGCGCTGACGGCGTTCATCCTGCTCCACGCGTCGGTGGTCGGCTGGTTCGCCGTACGCCGGATGGCGGGGCCGCCGGTGTGGTGGCGGCATGTGCTCGTCCCGGTGGTCGGTGCGGGGGTGCTGGTCGCGGTCATCGTGGAGGCGACGACGACCTCGCAGGTGGTGGGCCTCTGCTGGCTCGGGGTGGGGCTCGTGGTGCTGGCGGTGCAGGGGACGGGCCGCCAGGGCGGTCTGGAGGGCCGGGGCAGAGGTCCGGAGGACCGGGGTGGCGGTCGGGAGGGCCGGGGCGGCGTGGAGGGGTGAGTCCCTCCGGTTCCCTGTCGTCCTCCGGTTCCCCGTCACCCTCCGGTTCCCCAGCGGCCTCGGGCTTCCCGTCGCCCTCGGGCTTCCCGCCATCGCCCGCGGGGGCCAGGGCCGGTCCCTCCGCGCGGAGCGGGTGTCCTGTCGGTGGCTGCCGATACGCTCGGCCGTATGGCTCTCAACACGTCCGCGGAAGCGCCGCTGCCCGTCGGTGAGGTGTCCCAGCTCATCGGGGGGTGGATCGACCGGCTCGGCGCCATCTGGGTGGAGGGGCAGATCACCCAGCTGTCGCGGCGGCCGGGGGCCGGGGTCGTCTTCCTGACCCTGCGCGATCCGTCCCACGACATCTCGGTGAGCGTCACCTGTTTCCGGCAGGTCTTCGACCGCATCGCCGATGTGGTGACGGAGGGCGCGCGAGTCGTCGTGCTGGCCAAGCCCGAGTGGTACGCGCCCCGGGGGCAGCTGTCGCTGCGGGCGACGGACATACGACCGGTCGGGATCGGCGAACTGCTCGTACGGCTGGAGCAGCTGAAGAAATCCCTGGCCGCCGAGGGGCTCTTCGCCCTGGACCGCAAGCGGTCCCTGCCCTTCCTCCCTCAGCTGATCGGCCTCGTCTGCGGGCGCGCCTCCGCCGCCGAGCGCGATGTCCTGGAGAACGCCCGCCGGCGCTGGCCCGCCGTGCGCTTCGAGGTCCGCAACACCGCCGTGCAGGGGGTGAACGCGGTCGCCCAGGTGGTGCAGGCGGTCGAGGAGCTGGACGCGCTGGCGGAGGTCGACGTGATCGTGGTGGCCCGGGGCGGCGGCAGCGTCGAGGATCTGCTGCCGTTCTCCGACGAGCAGCTGATCCGGACCGTGGCCGCCTGCCGTACGCCGGTGGTCTCCGCGATCGGCCACGAGCCCGACTCGCCGCTGCTGGACCTGGTCGCCGATCTGCGGGCCTCCACGCCCACGGACGCGGCCAAGAAGGTCGTCCCGGACGTGGGCGAGGAGCTGGAGCGGGTCCAGCAGTTGCGGGACCGGGCGCTGCGGACCGTACGGGGGCTGCTGGACCGCGAGGAGCGGGGGCTCGCGCACGCGCTGGGCCGGCCGGCGATGGAGCGGCCCCAGCGGCTGGTGGACGAGCGCGAGGCCGAGGTGGACGCGCTGCTCGGGCGCAGCCGCCGGGTGCTGGGCCATCTGCTGGACCGGGCCGATTCGGAGCTCTCGCACACCCTCGCCCGGGTCGTCTCGCTGTCACCGGCCGCGACGCTGGAGCGGGGGTACGCGGTGCTCCAGCGGCCCGACGGGCATGTGGTGCGCTCCCCCGACGAGGCCGGGGCGCCCGGGGAGCCGCTGCGGGCGCGGGTGGCGGAGGGCGAGTTCGCGGTGCGGGTGGACGGGTGAGACCGGGGAGCCTGGCGGGCGGGCCGGCCGGCCCGAAGCGGTGGGTGGGCGACGCCCCCCATGTCGTAGCAGCTCAGAATTAGGGTGGATCGCATGACGGACGACGAGGGTACGGCGGCGGCTGCCGCGACGGGCACGCTCGGGTACGAGCAGGCGCGCGACGAGCTAATCGAGGTCGTGCGCCGGCTGGAGGCGGGCGGCACGACGCTGGAGGAGTCACTGGCCCTGTGGGAGCGGGGCGAGGAGCTGGCGAAGGTGTGCCGGCGCTGGCTGGAGGGCGCCCGCGCCCGGCTGGACGCGGCGCTGGCCCAGCCCGGGAACGACCAGGACTGAAGCCCCTCCGCGAGCCCGCGTCAAGCGGTCGGCCCGGGGCGTGGGAGAGGGCCGGCAGGCAGGGAAAGGGCCGGCGCGTGGGGCGGTCGGGCCAGGCTGGCGGGTAGCGGGTCGGCCCGAGACCCAGGAGAAGCCCGCAAAGCAGGGAGAGGACCGGCGGGTAGCTGTCGGCCCGGCGGCTAGCGGTCGGCCCGGGACCCAAGAGAGGCCCGGCAGGCGGGGAGGACCGGCGGGTCGGGGTCCCGCCAGGCGTGCCGGCCGTCGTGCAGAGGCCCGGGAAGCCACCGCAAGGCGGCCGCACTGTGGAATGGATCACTCACTCCCCGTTTTAGTTGAAAGTTAACGTATCTTTCGCTTACCTTCGGGATATCGCCCCACCGTGTCCGTCCGGAAGGTTTGCACCAGATGCCCCTTGTTCTCGACCCCGCCGCCCAGGACCTCCTCTTCCGCGAGGCCCGCACCGCCAACACCTTCACCGACGAGCCGGTGACCGACGAGCAGGTCCAGGCGATCTACGACCTGGTCAAGTTCGGTCCGACCGCGTTCAACCAGTCGCCGCTGCGGGTCGTCCTGGTCCGCTCCGCCGAGGGTCGCGAGCGCCTGGTGCAGCACATGGCCGAGGGGAACCGCCCCAAGACCGCCACGGCCCCGCTCGTCGCGATCCTGGTCGCCGACAACGAGTTCCACGAGGAGCTCCCGGCGCTGCTCCCGCACTTCCCGCAGGCCAAGGACGTCTTCTTCTCGGAGCGCCCGGCCCGTGAGTCGGCCGCCGGCCTCAACGCCGCACTGCAGGCCGCCTACTTCATCATCGGCGTCCGCGCCGCCGGCCTGGCCGCCGGCCCGATGACCGGCTACGACGCCGCGGGCATCCAGAAGGAGTTCCTGGACGGCGACCACACCCCGCTGATGGTCGTCAACATCGGCAAGCCGGGCGAGGACGCCTGGTTCCCGCGCAACCCGCGCCTCTCCTTCGACGAGGTCGTCACGACCGTCTGAGCCGAGCCGCACGGCTCCCGCTCCGCACGGGAAGGGCCCCGGAACACCTGGTGTTCCGGGGCCCTTCCCGTATGCGGGTGCACCGCGGGGCGCGCGTCAGGAAGCGGGCGCCGGCGGCGTCGTCTTCAGCGCGGCGGCCATCGCCACCAGGCTCTCCTTGGGCGCCGACCCGGTCACCACCGTGGTGTGGCCCTTCCCGGGCAGGACGAGGGCGTTGTACTTCGCGCCCTCCCAGTACTGCCACTTCCGGCCCGCCACCGTCTCGGTGCGCCCGGTGTCCTTCGCCTTCTGGCTGACCTCGGGGACGTACGTGCGCGCGGCGGCGGTGGACTGCTCGACCGCGACGTACTTGCGGTCCGGGTCGAGGAAGCCCAGGTGCCAGGCGTCGCCCGCGGCGCCGTCGTACGTGACGGACGTCGCCTTCCACTTCTCCGGCAGACCCTCCGGCGCGGCCACCGGGTAGGGGGCGGCGGTGCGCACCGTCGCCAGCTCCACGGTGAAGTCGACGGCCTTGATCGGGTCGGCGTGCTCGTTCTTCGGGATGAAGAGGTAGATGACGCCCGCGCAGGCGGCGATCACCAAGGTCGACAGGAACATGTCCCGGACTGTCTGCTTGCCTCGCTTGCTTGCCACGGGATCCATGGTGGCACGCGGCCCCACACGCCCGGCCGCAGGGTGCCCGTCACGCCCGCGCCGCACGAGGCGCTCATGCGTGACCCACTCTGCTCATTTTATCGACCTACCGATAGAGTCGCAGCACCCTCATATCCGGTCGTCGCCGTACAGAAAGGTGCGCTCCGATGTCCGAGCATCATCTGCCGTCCCAGCTAGAGGTCTCCCCGGAGGCCCCCGACCGCAACCTGGCCCTGGAGTTGGTCCGGGTCACCGAGGCCGCCGCCATGGCCGCCGGGCGCTGGGTGGGCCGCGGCGACAAGATCGGCGCCGACGGCGCCGCCGTGAAGGCCATGCGGACCCTCGTCTCGACCGTGTCGATGAACGGCGTCGTCGTCATCGGCGAGGGCGAGAAGGACGAAGCCCCCATGCTGTTCAACGGCGAACGGGTCGGCGACGGCACCGGCGCCGAGGTCGACATCGCGGTCGACCCGATCGACGGCACCACGCTCAACGCCAAGGGCATGCCGAACGCCATCGCCGTGCTGGCGGCGGCCGACCGCGGCGCGATGTTCGACCCGTCCGCGGTCTTCTACATGGACAAGCTGGTCACGGGGCCCGAGGCGGCGGACTTCGTCGACATCAACGCGCCCGTCTCGGTGAACATCCGGCGTGTGGCACGGGCGAAGAACTCCATGCCCGAGGACGTCACGGTCGTCATCCTCGACCGCCCCCGGCACGAGGGCATCGTCAAGGAGATCCGGGAGACGGGCGCGCGGATCAAGTTCATCTCGGACGGCGATGTCGCCGGCTCGATCATGGCGGCCCGCGAGGGCACCGGCGTCGACCTGCTGATGGGCATCGGCGGGACGCCCGAGGGCATCATCTCGGCGTGCGCCATAAAGTGCCTCGGCGGTGTCATCCAGGGCAAGCTCTGGCCCAAGGACGAGGCGGAGCGGCAGCGGGCGCTGGACGCGGGCCACGACCTGGACCGGGTGCTGTCGACCGACGACCTGGTCAGCGGCGACAACGTGTTCTTCGTGGCGACGGGGATCACCGACGGTGAGCTGATGCGCGGTGTGCGGTACCGCGCGGAGGAAGCGACCACCGAGTCGATCGTGATGCGGTCGAAGTCCGGCACGATCCGGACGATCTCCTCGACCCACCGGCTGTCGAAGCTGCGCGCCTACAGCGCCATCGACTTCGACCGCGCGAAGTAGCCGGTAGCCGATAGCCGGTGGCCGAGGACAGCTGAGAGGGAGGGGGTGGGGGAGCGAACGGTCGCTCCCCCACCCCCTCCCTCTTCGTATGACGCTCAGCCCGCCGCGGCTATGTGCTCGGCCGCCGTCGCGGCCGTGAGCTCGATGTCCCGCCGTCGTCGCCGGGCCAGCGCCACCCGGCGCTCGGCCGCGGTGAGCCCGCCCCACACCCCGTACGGCTCGGGCTGCATCAGCGCGTGCTCCCGGCACTCCACCATGACCGGGCACCGGGCACAGACCCGCTTCGCGGCCTCCTCGCGGGCCAGCCGGGCGGCGGTCGGTTCCTTCGAGGGGGCGAAGAACAGGCCCGCCTCGTCACGGCGGCAGGCCGCCTCGGAATGCCAGGGGCCCGCATCGTCCTCCCGAGCGGGGGTCCGCTGGGCCGGAACGGCGGCGACCTGCAGAGGCTGATGCGGCGGTTGCAGCACGGTCTACTCCTGACGACGGCTACGGCTTCGCGAGCGAGAGACGATGCAGCACTCCCTACCCGCTGTGCGTACGCCTATGCACTGAGTGGCACCGGCGCGCGGCGCACCGCATTGCGCCCTGCGGCATTCTGGCCGATTACCGAAGGGCGTCCGCCGTGCCGTATTCAGTGGCCGAAGTGCTTGCGCAACCGATTCTGGAGGTCGGCGACGAACTTGCCGCGCTTCGGACGTGCTTCCACGCTTCCGAACACGGAATAGCCATTCACCACGACGACCGGTGCTTCCGGGTCCGCCGATTCGAGCGTCCGCACCTCGAAACTGCCGAACACGCCCGTTCCGCTGCCGCGCAGCGAGATGTTCTCCGGCACTCTGATGTCGACACTGCCGAAGATGGACGTCGCATTGATCACCGTGAGGCGTTGGCCGAAAAGCGCTTCGGTCAGATCGATCTCCACACTGCCGAAGAGCGAGAAGGCGTTCGTCCGGCCGCCGACCCGCCAACGGCCCTTGCGGGTCGCGCTGCTGAAGACCGCGACGAGATTGTCCGCGGGGCCGCCCGGGGCCTCGGGGCCGTAGGTGTACGGATGCGGGTTCGGGCGCGCGGCGGCGGGGTCGGAGGTCGCGGGCAGATCGCGGACCAGCGGCTGGAGTTCGCCGACGGTCTTGGCCCGGTAGACCAGGTCCACCCGCTCGGCGTGCTCCTCCGCCGTCAGGCGGCCCTCGGCCATCGCTTCGCGCAGGATGTCCGCGAAGCGGTCACGGTCGGCGTCGGAGGCGCGGATCGTGTCGCCGTCCAGGACATCGGCGGGCGGCGGGACGGCCGGCGCGACAGGCTGTTGAGGCTGCTTCTCTAGGTCCACGGACTCAGCGTACCCAAACGCGATAGATCGCGACTACCCCTTCAACCGGCGCGCCCCGGCCCCCGAGCCCCGGCCTCCGGGCGGGTGTCCAGGTGAGCCTTACCTCACAGGATCGGACCGGAGGCGGCGTTCTACCCTGGTGGATGCGCTGCCCAAGGGAGGTCAGCCGCTGTCGCCGAGTGAGGAATGGCCGTAATGCCAGAGTTTGCGTACTCCGATCTGCTCCCCCTGGGAGAGGACACCACGCCGTACCGTCTGGTGACCGCCGAGGGTGTCTCCACCTTCGAGGCCGACGGCCGCACGTTCCTCAAGGTCGCCCCGGAGGCGCTGCGCACGCTGGCCGCCGAGGCTATGCACGACATCTCGCACTATCTGCGCCCGGCCCACCTGGCGCAGCTGCGGCGGATCGTCGACGACCCGGAGGCGTCCTCCAACGACAAGTTCGTGGCGCTGGACCTCCTGAAGAACGCGAACATCGCCGCCGCGGGCGTCCTGCCGATGTGCCAGGACACCGGTACGGCGATCGTCATGGGCAAGCGCGGGCAGAACGTGCTGACCGAGGGCGGTGACGAGGAGGCCCTGTCGCACGGGATCTTCGACGCGTACACCAAGCTCAACCTGCGCTACTCGCAGATGGCCCCGCTGACCATGTGGGACGAGAAGAACACCGGCTCCAACCTCCCGGCCCAGATCGAGCTGTACGCCACCGACGGCGGCGCGTACAAGTTCCTGTTCATGGCGAAGGGCGGCGGCTCGGCCAACAAGTCGTTCCTCTACCAGGAGACGAAGGCCGTCCTGAACGAGACCTCCATGATGAAGTTCCTGGAGGAGAAGATCCGTTCGCTGGGGACCGCGGCCTGCCCGCCGTACCACCTGGCGATCGTGGTCGGCGGCACGTCGGCGGAGTTCGCGCTGAAGACCGCCAAGTACGCCTCCGCGCACTACCTGGACGAGCTGCCCGCCGAGGGCTCCCCCACCGGGCACGGCTTCCGGGACAAGGAGCTGGAGGAGAAGGTCTTCGAGCTGACGCAGAAGATCGGGATCGGCGCGCAGTTCGGCGGCAAGTACTTCTGCCACGACGTGCGCGTGGTGCGCCTCCCCCGGCACGGCGCGTCCCTGCCCGTCGCCATCGCCGTCTCCTGTTCGGCGGACCGCCAGGCCACCGCGAAGATCACCGCCGAGGGCGTCTTCCTGGAGCAGCTGGAGAAGGACCCGGCGCGCTTCCTCCCCGACACCACCGACGAGCACCTCGACGGGGCGGGCGGGGACGTCGTGGAGATCGACCTCAACCGGCCGATGGACGAGGTGCTGGCCGAGCTGACCAAGTACCCGGTCAAGACCCGGCTGTCGCTGACCGGCCCGCTGGTCGTGGCGCGCGACATCGCGCACGCCAAGATCAAGGAGCGGCTGGACGCGGGCGAGGAGATGCCGCAGTACCTGAAGGACCACCCGGTGTACTACGCGGGCCCGGCGAAGACGCCCGAGGGGTACGCCTCCGGCTCCTTCGGCCCGACGACGGCCGGCCGCATGGACTCCTACGTCGAGCAGTTCCAGGCGGCGGGCGGCTCGAAGGTGATGCTCGCCAAGGGCAACCGCAGCAAACAGGTCACCGACGCCTGCGACGCGCACGGCGGCTTCTACCTCGGCTCGATCGGCGGCCCGGCGGCCCGCCTCGCGCAGGACTGCATCAAGAAGGTCGAGGTCGTCGAGTACGAGGAGCTCGGCATGGAGGCGGTCTGGCGGATCGAGGTCGAGGACTTCCCCGCGTTCATCGTGGTCGACGACAAGGGCAACGACTTCTTCACCGAGCCCGCCCCGGCGCCGACGTTCACCAGCATTCCGGTGCGGGGCCCGGGTCTCGGCTGACCTCGTCCCGTACGCCCAGGAGCAGGGGCCCGTCCGCGCGGACGGGCCCTTCGCGCGTTCTCGGCCGTCCGGCGGGCTGGGCCATCCGGCGGGCTGGGCCATCCGGCGGGCTGGGCCATCCGGCGGGCTCAACCGTCCGGCGGGCTCAACCATCGAGCGGGCTCAGCCGTCCAGCAGGCCCGAGGTCGCGACCAGATAGCCCAGCTGCGCCCGGCTGTTGCTGCCCAGCTGCTCGGAGACCTTGCGCATGTGCTCGGCGACGCTGCGGCGGCTCATACCGATCCTGCGGGCGATGGAGGCGTCGGTCTCGCCGTTGACGACGGCCTGGAGGATCGCGCGCTGGAGGTCGGAGGTGACGACGGGGGTGCGCAGCGGCGCGCGTTCGGGGCGGACGGGGACCGCACGGGACCACGCCTCGTCGAAGTGGCGGACCAGGAAGCGGACCAGGGACGGGTGCTGGACGCGCAGGGCGCTGTGCGGTTCGTCGGAGAACGGGATGAAGGCGAGGTCCCGGTCGAAGACGATGAACCGGTCCGCGACCTCGGCCAGGGTCCTGATCTCGGCGCCCTCGGCGGTCACCTGCTCGATGTAGGCGAGCGTGGTGCGGTCCGAGCGGACGGTGTGCTGGTAGAGGGTGCGCTGCCGGATTCCGCGGCGCAGGTTGCCCAGATCGCGCGGGAGCGACTCCTCGAGGACGTGGGCCGGGCGTCCGCCGCCGGGGTGGGCGGTGCGGACCTCGGCGCGGCACCCACTGACCCCGGCGTCCAGGGCCTTGCTGATGACGGCCTCGCCGGAGAGCCGGGTGAGGGCGGGGCGCTCCTGCCGGTGCACCTCGGTGTAGAGGCCCTCGAAGGCGGCGAGGGTGGCGCGGGCGGCGCGCAGCGTGCGGCGCTGCTCGACGATCGCCTCCTCGATCGGGGCGAGGGCGGCGAACGAGGCGGTCTCCGGCGGTACGGGGATGAGATAGCCGGGTGAGTCCTGGTCGGCCACCATCAGGTGCAGGGACCGCAGGCAGGGGGGCGCGGCGCCGGCCGGGAGGCTGCCCTCCGTCAGCGCACGGCGATAGGTCGCGAGCGCCGCCTCGCAGGGTTGTTCCGGTATCGACCGGTCCGAGGGTGATTCACGGCAATCACATACCGGTGAGGCGGAATGATCGTCCTTCACAAGGATGCAGATTACCTTTGTGCAATGGGCAGCCCGCCGCCCGGCACCCGCGCTCAAGGAGGATGTCCGGGTGACATCTGGAATCGACAGCACGGACGGGCCGGCGGCGGACGAGGCGGACGGCGGCTCCGGCAATGCCCGGGAGACCGCGGTCTCCGAGCGCCGTTTTCGATTCCTCGTCGCCGGCTATGCGGTGTCTTCCTACGGCACGTTCCTGAATATGGTGGCGCTCAATCTCTTCGTCTACGAGACGACGGGACGGGCGCTGGCCATGGGGCTGTTCATGGCGGTGCGGCTCGCCTCCGGATTCGTCGCCGGTCTGGTCGTGGGCGGTCTGCTCGCCCGTTTCAGCGCGAAAAGCATCATGCTGTGGTCGAACGTCGGGCAGGGCGCCGTGATGCTGGTGCTCATCCTGGCTCCGGACGGTCTGCTGACCGGGGCGCTGATGGCCGTCTCGGTGGTGATCGGGGCGTGCGGGACGCTGTTCATGGTGGCGTTGCGCAGCTCGATCCCGGAGATGGTCGGCGAGGACCGCAGGGCCTGGGCCAACTCCCTTTCGATCACCGGCCGTTCGCTGGCGATGGTGGCGGGGTTCGCCTCGGCGGGCGTGGTGGTGTCCCTCGTCGGGTACACCGCCGCCTTCCTGGTCGACATGGCGACCTTCGTGGCCTGTGCGGTGACGGTGGCCCTGCTGCCGATCGCGGGCGGCAAGGGCGCGGGCAGCGCCTCGGGGGCCGGGAAGGACGCCTCCGCGCGGGCGGACGCCGGCCCGGCGGCGAAGGACGGCAAGGACGGCCGGGGCGGGCGGCGGTGGACGCCGGTGGCCTTCCTCGCCCTCGCCGCCGCACCCGGCCTGGGCCTGATGGTGGCCCTGCGCGGGGTCGACGCCTTCGGTTCCTCGTCCCACAACGCGGCGCTGCCGATCTACTCCACCTCGCTGGACGCGTCGAACCCCGCGGTGTTCGTCAGCGCGTTCTGGTGTACGTGGGCGCTCGGCAACATCGGGGCCCAGCAGGTGATCCAGCGGTACGCGCAACGCACGGGCCGCTCCGTGGGGGCGCTCGGATTCGGCTACGGAACGGTGGTGATGTCGGCGGCGTTCATCGCGGCGTTCGCCGGACTCCCGCTGGCCGTGACGGCGGTGATCGCGCTGATCGCGGGGGCTGCCGACGGTCTCACCGAAGTCGCGTACACCTCGCATCTCCAGACGCTTCCGGCCACCTTGCGCGGTCACGCCTTCGGTCTTTCGGCCACCTTCGAGAACCTCGGTTTCGGCATCGGCATGATCCTGGTGGCGGCGGCTCTCGACCGGTTCTCCCCACTGACTGTGGTGGGCTGGTCCCACGGCGCCGCCATCGTCGTCGCCGTGGTGTTCCTGCTGAGGGTCGCGGCGGTGCGGCGGGCGGAGCATGCGGGGCGGCGAAAGGAAGAGTCAGTTGAGGGACGACCGGATCGCGGTGATCGGGACGGCGCTGAGGTTTCCCGGGGCTGACACCCCCGAGGCGTACTGGCGCGACATCCGGACGGGCACGAGCCGCGTACGCCGGTTCACCCGGGCCGAGTTCGCCGCGGCCGGGGTCCCGGCGGCGGAGTACGAGCAGCGGGGGTACGGCGGGGCGAGCGCGCTCCTGAGGGGTGTGGACGGCTTCGACGCCGGGTTCTTCGGGATGAGCGGCCGGGAGGCGGAGCTCACCGATCCGCAGCAGCGGCTGTTCCTGGAGTGCTGTTTCCACGCCCTGGAGGACGGGGGCTACGCGGGCGGCGAGGACCGTGGTGCGGGCGGCGACGGCGGCTCCGTACGGATCGGGGTGTACGGCAGCTCCGGCTACCGTCTGTACTCGCTGCACAGCTATCTGGCGGAGAACCTGGCGGCCGAGGCCCGCTCGGGCGACTGGCCGACCGCCAAGCAGGTCCAGGTCGGCAACTACCCCGACTTCACCGCCACCCGGGCGGCCTTCCGGCTCGGCCTGACCGGGCCCGCGCTCACCGTGTCCACGGCCTGTTCCAGCGCCCTGGTCTCGGTCCATCTGGCCTGCCAGGCGCTGCGCGCCGGGGACGCCGACCTGATGCTGGTGGCCTCCGCCGCCCTGCATCTGCCGCAGGTCACCGGCCAGACCCCGGTGAAGGGCTCCACCCTCTCCCCCACCGGCACGGTCCGGGCGTTCGACGCGGACGCGGACGGCACGGTCGGGGGGAACGGGGCCGCCGCCGTCCTCCTGAAGCCCCTGGAGCGGGCGCTGGCCGACGGCGACACCGTGCACGCGGTGATCCTGGGCTCGGCGGTCACCAACGACGGCTCGGACAAAGGGGGGTTCGCCGCCCCCGGGGTCGCCGGGCAGCGGGACGCGGTGCTCGGGGCGCTGCGTTCGGCGGGCGTGGACGCGACGTCGATCGGCTATGTGGAGGCGCACGGCACGGGGACGTTGAAGGGTGACCCGATCGAGTTCGCCGCCCTGACCGAGGCGTTCCGCGCGCACACCGACCGGACCGGCTTCTGCGCGCTCGGCTCGACGAAGCCGGCCATCGGCCATCTGGACAGCGCGGCGGGGCTCGCGGGGCTGCTCAAGGCCGTCGAGGTGGTGCGGCACGGGGTGGTCCCGCCGCTGGTGAACTTCTCCCGGCCCAACCCGGCGCTGGCGGTGGACGACAGCCCCTTCCTGCTGCCGGTGCGGGAGCGCGCCTGGCCGTCGGCCGGGGTGCGGCGAGCCGGTGTGCACTCCATCGGCATGGGCGGTACGAACGCTCATGTGATCCTGGAACAGACGCCGGAGGCCGCGGAGAGGACGCGCGCCGACGCCCCCGCGCCCGCGCTGCTGCCGGTCTCGGCCGCCGACCGGGACGCGCTGCGGGCGTACGCCACCGCGCTGCGGGACCGCCTGGCGGGCGAAGAGCCCCCCTCCCCCGCCGATCTGCTGACCACCACCGCGCTCGGGCGGCGGCTGTTGCCGCACCGGCTGGTCGTCACCACGGCGGACCCGGTGGCCGGCCTCGACGCGTTCCTGTCGGGAGCCCCGGCGGGCGCGGCGTACACGACCGGGGTCGTCGACGGCGTACGGGATCCGGAGCCGGTGTTCCTGTTCAGCGGGCAGGGCGGCGGACGCCCCGGCATGGGCGCGGAACTCGCCGCCCGCTTCCCGGTGGTGGCCGAGGTGCTGGAGTCCTGCGCCCGGGTCCACGCGGAGGAGACCGGCCGGGACGACTTCCTGGACCGGATCGTCGGCGGGCGGGGCCCCGGGCAGTGGGACACCGCCTTCGCGCAGCCCGCCCTGTTCGCCCTCCAGGTCGCCCAGGCCCGGCTGTGGGAGCGGCTCGGGATCACCCCGGCCCGGGTCGCCGGGCACAGCGTCGGCGCGTACGCGGCCCTGTGCGTGGCCGGGGCGCTGGACACCGACGACGCGATGCGGCTGGTGTGCGGGCGCGGGCGGCTGATGCAGGAGCTGGCGGCGCCGGGCGCGATGGTCTCCGCCCTGGTCCCCCGGAGCCGGGTGCGGGAGCTGCTGGCCGCCGTCCCCGGGCTGGAGCTCGCCGTGGTCAACGGGGCGGCGCACCATGTGCTGGGCGGCCCCCCGGAGGCGGTGGAGGCGGTGCGGGCACTGCTGGTGGCGCGGGGGGAGCCGCATGAGGTGCTGGCGGTGGACCGGGCGTTCCACACGGCGCTGCTCGACCCGGCCCTGGAGGAGTTCCGGGTGCTGGCCGACAAGACGGAACTGCGGCCGCTGCACACGGAGTTCGTCGACGGAATCGACGGCACGGTCCGCCCCGCCGGGTGGCGGCCGGACGCCGCGTACCTGGTCGCGCAGGCCCGCCGTACGGCCGACTTCGCCGCCGTCCTGGACCGGCTGGCCGGGTCCCCGCTGCTGCTGGAGCTGGGCCCGTCCGCCGTGCTGACCGGGCTGGTCCGCAGGTCGCTGCCGGAGGCGCTCTGCGTGCCGACCCGGCCGTGGGAGCGGGCGGTGGCCGCACTGCACTGCGCCGGGGCCGGGGTGGACTGGGCCGCGCTGCTCGACGGCTGCGGCGGCCGGCGCGTCCGGCTGCCCACGTACCCCTTCCAGCGCCGCTCCCACTGGCGGGGCCCGGCCCCGTACGCACCCCCGGCACCGCTCACGGAGCCGCCCGCCCCGCTCGGCGGGACCGCTCACCCATCCCCACGCTCCCCGGAGGACCGCATGACCGAACAGGCCGTACTGGAAAGAGTGTTGGAGCTGACCGCGCGCCATCTCGGCCAGCGGCCCGACGAGGTCTCCGCCGACCGCACCTTCGTCGGCTCGGGGGCGGACTCACTCCAGCTCATCGGGATGGTGCGGCAGCTGGAGGCCGAGTTCGGCACGGAGATCAGCATGCGGGAGGTCCTGGAGGAGGCGGGCACACCCCGGCTGACGGCCGCGCTGATAGCCGGGCGGACGGCGCCCGCGGCGGCCCGCCCCGCCGAGGCGGCGCACGCCACGCCGCCGGTGGCCGACGAGCCCGGGTACGCCACCCGGGCGGAGGTCGCCGCCCTGTCCGAGCAGATACGCCAACTGGCCGAGACCCAGGCGGCGATGCTCACCCAGCTCTCCGAGGCCGTCGCACTGCTGACCGCCCGCACCGGCACGGACGCGCGATGAGCGCGACGCCAGGCGGGTCGGCCGACGCCGTGGCCAGAGCGGCTGAGCTGTCCCGCAGGCTCACCGACCAGCTCGCGGCGGCCCGCGGCGGGGCCCCGGCAGCGGACGCGAGGCCCGACCCCGGGCAGACCGCGCACGGCCCCCGTCTCGTCGTCGACGCGGCGGGCGGGATGGCCGGGGAGGGGGCCGACGAGCGTCAGCGGGCGCACACCGCCTCCCTGATCCGGCGGTTCACCGAGCGCACCCGGACCTCCAAGGAGCTGGCCGGGCACCACCGTTCGGTGCTCGCCGACAGCCGGGCCGTCGTGGGGTTCCGCAACGCCACCAAGGAGATGCTCTACCCGATCGCGGCGAGCTCCGCGCACGGCTCCCGTCTGACCGACGTGGACGGCAACACGTACACCGACATCACCATGGGCTTCGGCGCCCTGCTCCTGGGCCATGAGGCGGAGCCGGTCACGGACGCCGTGCGCCGCCACCTCTCCGGCGGGCTGCGCTTCGGGCCCCGGTCGCCGGACACCGGGGAGGCGGCGGCCCTGCTCGCCTCGCTGACCGGGATGGAGCGGGTCGCCTTCGCCTCGTCCGGCACGGAGGCGAACTCGGCGGCGATCCGGCTGGCGCGCGCCGCGACCGGGCGCGACAAGGTCGTCATGTTCCGGGGCTCGTACCACGGGCACATCGACTCCGTCCTCGGCCGGCCGGGCGGTCCCGGCCGGCCCGCCGTGCCCGTCTCGCGGGGCATCCCGGCCAGCGCGGTGGCGGAGCTGATCGTGCTGGAGTACGGGACCCAGGAGGCCCTGGAGACGATCGACGGGCTCGGGGACACGATCGCCGCCGTGCTCGTCGAGCCCGTGCAGTGCCGCAATCCGGGGCTGCGGCCGGTGGAGTTCGTCCGGTCGCTGCGCGAACTCACCGCCCGCCGGGGCATCGTGCTGCTCTTCGACGAGATGCTGACGGGACTGCGGCCGCACCCGCGCGGCGCACAGGAGCACTTCGGGGTGGTGCCGGACCTCGCCACGTACGGCAAGGCGCTCGGGGCCGGCTTCCCGATCGGCGCGGTGGCGGGGCGGGCGGATCTGCTCGACGGGGTGGACGGCGGGTTCTGGCGGTACGGGGAGGCCGGCGGGCCCTCGCGCGAGACCACGTTCATCGGCGGCACCTACATGCAGCATCCGCTGTCGATGGCGGCGGCCCGCGCGGTGCTCACCCACCTCACCGAGCGGGGCCCCGGGCTCCAGAGCGGGCTGAACGCCCGCACGCAGGCGCTCGCGGACCGGCTCAACGCCTTCTTCCGCGACGAGGAGTTCCCGCTGGAGCTGGCCCACTTCGGGTCGATGTTCCGGTTCCGGCACCGCGCCGACCTGGAGCTGCTCTACCACCACCTCCAACTGCGCGGGGTGTACGTCTGGGAGTGGCGCAGCTTCTACCTCTCCACCGCCCACACGGACGAAGAGGTGGACCGGGTCGCGGAGGCGGTGGAGGGCTCGCTGCGGGAACTGCGCGACGGCGGGTTCTTCCCCCGCCCCGCCCGCCCGGCGGCCGTGAAGCGGACCGAAGTACCGCGCCCGGCACCCGACTTCGGCGTCTACTTCTTCGGCGACTACCCACAGACCGCCGAGAGCGCCGAGACCGGCGGGGCCGGCGGGAGCGGCACCCCGCAGGCGTACGACACCGTCTTCGAGACCGCGCGCTTCGCCGACGAGCGCGGCTTCTCCTCCGTCTGGCTGCCCGAACGGCACTTCGACTCCTTCGGCGGGATCTTCCCCAACCCCGCCGTGCTCGCCTCCGCCGTGGCCCGGGAGACGGAGCGCATCCGGATCAACGCGGGCTCGGTCGTCCTGCCGCTGCACGATCCGGTGCGGGTCGCCGAGGAGTGGTCGGTGGTCGACAACATCTCCGGCGGCCGGGTCGGCATCGGCTGCGCCACCGGCTGGCATGCCCGGGACTTCGCCCTGCACCCGGACCGGTTCGCGGACCGGCGGCGCATCGCCTTCGACCACCTCGACGAGGTGCGCCGGCTGTGGCGCGGGGAAGCGGTGCGGCGGCGCACCGGCGAGGGCACGGAGGCGGAGATCCACATCCGCCCGCGCCCGGTGCAGGAGGAGCCGCCGTTCTTCCTGGCCACCTCCGGGCAGCGCGCATCGTACGAGGACGCGGCCCGGCGCGGGCTCGGGGTCGTCACCAACCTGATGAGCCAGACGGTGGACGAGCTGGCCGCGAACGTCGCGCACTACCGGCGCACGCGTGCGCGGTGCGGTCTCGACCCGGCGGCCGGGCGGGTGACGGTCCTGGTGCACACGTATCTCGCCGACGACCACGCCACCGCGCGGGCCGAGGCGCTGGAGCCGATGGTGCGGTATCTGCGGTCCGCGCTGCTGATGCGCTCGGCGGCCACCGCGGCGGGGCAGCGGCGCGAGGACGTGGCGGCGGCGAGCGAGGAGGACCTGGACTACCTGTTCCGCCGGGCCTACGACCGCTACTGCGACCAGCGGGCCCTGATCGGCACGCCGGACAGCGTCGCCCCGTTCGTGGCCGCGCTGCACGGGGCCGGGGTGGACGAGATCGCCGCCCTGGTCGACTTCGGGATGGACCGGGAGCGGCTGCGGTCGGGGCTGGAGCGGCTGGACGTCCTGCGCCGCCGGACGCGGGAGCGCGATGCCGGGCTCGGGGACACGGTCGCGCCCGCGACCTCGGCGCAGCGCCGGCTGTGGCTGGCCGCGCAGTTGATGGAGAACCCGGCGGCGTACAACGAGACGCAGGCCGTACGGCTGCGCGGGCCGCTGGACGTGGCGGCGCTGCGGGCGGCGGTCGACGGGGTGGTCGAGCGGCACCCGGGGCTCCGTACGGTGTTCCGGGGCGCGGACGAGGCGGGCGTCGTCCAGGTCGTCCGCGAGGGGCTCCGCATCCCGTTGGCGGTGTCCGACGCCCGGGGGCAGGGCCCGGAGGAGGCGGTCGCTGCGCTGCTCTCCGAGGAGAGCCACCGGGCCTACGACCTGGCCGAGGGGCCGCTGTTCACGCCCCGGCTGCTCCGGCTGGCGAAGGACGATCACGTCCTGGTCCTCGGTATGCACCACATCATCACGGACGCGCACTCGGCCGCCCTGGTCGCCGGAGACCTCCAGGAGCTGTACACGGCGGCCCGCGCCGGACGGCCGCCGGTCTTCGAGCGGCCCGCCGGGACGACCGTCGGGGCCCCCGAGCCGCCGCGTGACGCGGCCGGCCTGGCCTGGTGGCGCGAGCTGCTGGGCGAGGGACCGCCGGTACTGGCGCTGCCGACGGACCGGCCGCGCGGCCGCCGGGTGGCGGGGCGCGGCGGTGCGGTGGTCCGGACCGTGGACCGGGAGCGGGCGGCGGGGCTGCGGGAGTGGAGCGGGCAGCAGGGCGTGACCCTGTTCGCCACCCTGTGCACGGCCTGGCAGCAGGTGCTGCGGCGGCGGTCGGGGCAGGACGCGTTCCTGCTGGGCACGACGTTCGGGCGGCGCCGGCCCGAGACGGCTGACGCGGTCGGCTTCCATGTGGCGCTGCTGCCGCTCCTGCTGTCCGCCACGGACGCGACCTCGCCGGCGGAGGCCGCACGGGCCACCGGCCGGGCGCTGTTCGCGGCGGACGAGCACAGCGGGGTGGACCTGGACGCGCTGCTGGCAGCCGTCCATCCGGACCCGGGGAATCCGCGGCCGCTGGTGACCGTTTCGGTCGATCTGGACCGTGCGGCGCTGGCCGGAATCGATCTGCCGGGGCTGCGGGCGCAGGAAGTGGCGGCCGGGACGGAGTCCGCGCCGCTGGAGCTGGCGCTGATGGCCACCCTCGCCCGGGACGGGGGCCTGCGGCTGCGACTGCGCTACGACGCGGACCTGTTCGAGGCGGCGACGGCGCAGGGGTATCTCGCGGAGCTGGCCGAGCGGTTGGACGCTCTGACGGCGAGCCCCGGTCCGGTCGCCGCCGCGGACTCCGGACCGGGCGCGGCCGCCGGTACCGCCGGGCTCCTGCGCGAGGTCTGGGAGTCCGTCCTGGATCTGCGCGGCTTCCCCGCGGAGGGCAACTTCTTCGACCTGGGCGGCAATTCGATCGCCGCGATCCGGCTGGTGAACCGGGTCCGGGACACCCTGGGCGTCGACTACCCGCTGGCGGACTTCTTCGCCGACGCCAGCCTGCGGGCCATGACGGAGCAGTTGGCGGGCGGGGACCCCGATGCGGCCGAGGCAGCCGGGGAGCCGGTGGCGGCAGAGACGGGCGAGGACCCGGAGGCGGCGGAGGCGGCCGTCGACCGCGCACCCGTCAGCGACCAGCAGGCCCGGATGATCGCCGGGCACCACGCCGTGCCCGACCCCGCCGTGTGGAACGTGCCGACGCGGATCACGTTCACCGGGGCGCTGGATCCGGCGGCCCTGCGGTCCGCCGTGTCCGAGGTGATCGCCCGGCACGACGGGCTGCGGACCCGGTTCGCGCAGGAGGGCGCGCCGGACGGGCCGTGGTGGCAGGAGGTGACGGCGGCAAAGCCGGTGGCGCTGCCGGTGGAGGACCTGACCGCACGGCCGGCCGGTGAGCGGCAAGCCCGTGCGGACGCCCTGTGCCGGGCGGACGCGGCGGCCCCCTTCGACCTGGGCCGGCCCCTGCTGCCCCGGGTGCGGCTGCTGCGGGTCGAGGAGGACCGCTGGGAGCTGATGTTCGTCCTGCACCACATCTGTGCCGACGGCTGGTCGCTGTCCGTGCTGCTCGCGGAGATCGCCGCCCTGTACACGGCGGCCGCCGCGGGCGTCCCGCACGGCCTGCCCGATCCGGCGATGCAGGCGCCCGGGTACGCCCGGTGGCAGCGGGAGCACCACGATCCCGACGCCGAGGCGGAACGGGCCGCGTTCTGCGCCCGCTATCTGGACGGGGTGCCGGCCGCCGTCCCCGTACCGACGGACCGACCGCGTCCGCAGAAGCTGAGCGGGCACGGGGACACGGTGCGCGGGGTCGCGTCGGGTGCGGTGCGGGCGGCGGTGGAGGAGCTGGCGGCCGACCGGCGCACCACCCCGTTCGCGGTCGCGGCGGCGGCTCTCGGCGTGTTCCTGACCCGGCTTTCGGGGGAACCGGACACCTTGCTCAGCGTGCCGTACGCCAACCGCGAGGGCACCGCTTCGGAGTCGCTCGTGGCGATGACGTCCACCGCGGTGATGGTCCGCGTACGACTGGATTCAGCCAATTTTGACGAGAGTTGCGCGGAGCTCGCGGTCCGTACGGGCACGGGCGCGCTCGGTGCCATGGCGCAGGTGCTGCCCACCGCACGCATCATGCAGGCGATGCGGGACGCGGGCGCTGTCAGCGTCCCCGACCGGGTGCCGCACGTCCTGGCGTTCCAGAACTCCGTCGACACGGACATCGAGATCCCCGGCCTCCGGGTCGAGGTGGCCGATCTGGCACCGCCGCTTTCCCGCAGCGAGCTGTGTTTCGGGCTTGCGCCGCGCCGGGACCCCGCGAAGGGTTATCGAACGTTCCTGGAATTCTCCACCGACCTGTGGGATCACCAGACCGCCCACGACCTTCTCTCGTCGTACACCGACCTGCTCGCGGAGTTCTGCGCCCGCCCCGACCGACCGGTGCGGGAACTCCTCGATGCGCACCCTTCTCAGTCACTGCCGAACACCGGAAAGGCGGACGCCGTATGACTCCGGCCCCCCACCGCAGCCACACCGACGACCTGCTCTCCTTCATCGCCGCCAGCCCCTCCCCCTACCACGTGGTGGCCGGCGCGGCCCAGCGCCTGGAGAAGGCCGGCTTCCGCGAACTGCGCGGCACGGACGACTGGACGGGGGCGACCGGCGGCTGCTTCGTCAGCCGCGCCGGTGCGCTGATCGCCTGGTACGTCCCCGAGGGCGCGCCCGCCCACACCCCGTTCAGGATCGTCGGCACCCACACCGACTCCCCGAATCTGCGGATCAAACCCGCACCGGACACCGGGTCCGCGGGGTGGCGGCAGATCGGGGTGGAGATCTACGGCGGGGTCCCGCTGAACACCTGGCTCGACCGGGATCTGGGCATCTCCGGCCGGCTCGCGCTGCGCGGCCCCGACGGGGTGCGCAACCGGCTCGTCCAGATCGACGAACCCCTGCTGCGGGTGCCCCAGTTGGCCATCCACCTGGACCGTTCGGTGAACGAGGGCGTGGTGCTGGACCGGCAGCGGCACATCGCGCCGATCTGGGCGCTGGGCGAGCCGCGGGAGGGCGAGCTGCTGCGCCGGGTCGCGGCCGCCGCCGGGGAGGACCCGGCGGACGTGCTGGGCTGGGATCTGATGCTGCACGATGTCCAGCCGCCCGGATACCTGGGCGTGGACCGGGAGTTCGTGGTCGCCTCCCGGCTGGACAACCAGGTCTCGGTGCACGCCGGGGTGACCGCGCTGGTGGACGCGGCGACGGGAGCCACCCAGCCCTCGTTCGTGCCGGTGCTGGCCGCCTTCGACCACGAGGAGGTCGGCAGCGGTTCCGAGACGGGTGCGCAGAGCCCGCTGCTGGAGCGGATCCTGTCGCGGTCCGTCTCCGCGCGCGGCGGCAGCGAGGAGGACTGGTCGCGGGCGCTGGCGGGCGCGTTCTGCATCTCGGCCGACATGGCGCACGCGGTGCACCCCAACTACGCGGAGCGGCACGACCCCGACCACCGCCCGCTGCCGGGCGGCGGACCCACGGTCAAGGTGAACGTCAACCAGCGGTACGCCACCGACTCCACCGGCATCGCGGTGTTCCGGGCGGCCGCCGAACGGGCCGGGGCCCCCTGGCAGCCGTTCGTCTCCAACAACGCGATGCCCTGCGGCACGTCGATCGGCCCGCTCACGGCGGCCCGTCTCGGCGTCACCACGGTGGACGTCGGGGTGCCGGGGCTCTCGATGCACTCGGCGCGCGAGCTGTGCGGAGTGGACGACCCGGGCTATCTCACCGCGATCCTCACCACGATCATGGTCGGGGACTGACAGGCCCTCCCGGGCTTCTCCGACCAGCGCGGGATCCGGACGAACAGCAGAGAACAGGAACGACCGTGGCCGACGAAGAGACCGTCCTCATCTGCCTGCCCTTCGCCGGGGCGGGCCCCTCCTTCTTCACGCCCTGGCAGCGGCTGGCGCCGGCGGGTCTGCGGATCCTCCCGGTGTCCCTGCCGGGCCGCGAGAAGCGGTTCCCCGAGCCCGCGTACACCTCGGTGGCCCCGGCCGTCGACGACGCGTACGCGCAGCTGACGGCGGCTCTCGCAGGAGAGGACGGAAGCGGCGGCCCGGTCGTGCTGTTCGGGCACAGCATGGGCGCGGTCCTCGCGTACGAACTGGCGCACCGGCTCGAGCGGCCGGGCGGGGCGATCCGCCTGGACGCGCTCGTCGTCAGCGGCGCGCCCGGTCCGTGGACGCCGCGCACGGACCGGGCGGGCGGGCTGCCGGACGAGGAGTTCGCCACCCGGGTCCGGGCGTTCGCCGGGTACGACCATCCGGCGCTGGCTGACCCGGAGATGCGGGAGCTGCTGCTGCCGACGCTCCGGGCGGACGTCCAGCTCCACGAGACGTACGCCCCGTCCACGGACCGGCCCCTGGGCGTGCCCGTCGTCTCGGTCCGGGGGCGGGACGACGCCCTGGTCGGGGCGGCGGAGGCGGCCGAGTGGGGCCGGGCGACGACGGGGAAGCTGACCGTGGCCGAACCGGCCGGCGGGCACATGTATCTCACCGAACGGCCGGGCGCGCTGCTGGAGCTGGTGGCCGCCGAGGTGCGCACGGCGAGGGGCCGGTGAACCGCGGCGGCGGAGCGCCGCTCGCCGGGCGGACGGCCCTGGTCACGGGGGCGGCGCGCGGTCTCGGCCGGGCCTGTGCGCTGGCCCTCGCCCGGGAGGGTGCGGACCTGGTGCTGCTGGACGTGGCGGGCGAGCTGCCCGGGGTGCCCTATCCGCTCGGTTCGGCCTCGCAGCTCGCGCACACCGCGCGCCTCTGCCGCGAGGCGGGGTCCGCCGTGCTGACCCGGCAGGCCGACGTCCGGGACCTGGCGGCGCTCCAGGAGGCGGCGGACGCGGCCGAGGAGCGCTTCGGGCGGATCGACGTGCTGGTCAACAACGCGGGGATCGCCGCCCCTTCGGGCCGCCCGGCGCACGAGATCACCGAGGCCGAGTGGCAGCTGATGATCGATGTGGACCTGGGCGGCGCGTGGCGGGCGATCCGTGCGGTGGGCGGCCGGATGGCCGCTCAGGGGTCCGGTTCGATCGTCAACATCGCCTCGACGGCCGGGCTGGTGGGCTACCGGCACTTCGCGGGGTATGTCGCGGCCAAGCACGGGCTGGTCGGCCTGACGAAGGCGGTGGCCCTGGACTACGCGCCCCGCAAGGTCCGGGTCAACGCGGTGTGTCCGGGCTCGGTGCGGGACGACGAGGCGATGGAGGGCCGGATGCTGGCCGAGATCGCCCGCTCGCTGGAGGTGCCGGTCGCCGAGCACGAGACGGCCTTCGTCCGGGACCAGCCGATGAACGCGCTGGTGGAGCCGGGTGATGTGGCGGACGCCGTGCTCTGGCTGGCCTCGGACGCGTCCCGGCAGGTGACCGGCAGCGTCATCACCGTGGACGGCGGTTTCACCGCCCGCTGACCGCCGTTCTCCCTTCCCCGGTCGAGGAGTTGCGCACGTGCCGCCTGCTTCCCATCACACCCTGACGGTCCGCCTGCCGCCGACCGCCGCCGACACCGCGCTCCGCGCCGTCCTTGCCACGGCGGCGGAGCGGTGGTGGCCCGGGGAGCGCCGCCCCCGGCTGTGGACGGAGGCCGTGCCCGCCCCGGCCGGATCCGACGCCGCCGCCCGGCGGCGCGCGGCCGAGGCCCGCCGCCCGGTCGCCCCCGGCCACCGGCTGCGCGCGGTGCTGCTGCGGTACGCGGACGAGCGGGGTCAGGAGGCGGCCGGGGGCCCCGACCTCGTGCTGACCGCCGACGGAGCCGCGCTGGACGCCCCCGCGCTGCGGCTCGTCGCCCGGGTGCTGCGGGGCGACCTGGCCCCGGACGCGGTGACGCCGGTCGACGGGCCGCTCCCCCTGGACCTGCGCCTGGACGAGAGGACCCGGCGGCTCGCCTCGGCGCTCGCGGTCACCGTCGGGCGGTACGAGGGCGCGGTCACCGTCCGCGTCGCCGTGCCCGTACCCGCCCGGGACCGGTCTCCGTACGCGCTGGGGGCGCTCGACGGGTACGCGGTGTTCACGGCGGACCTCTCCCCGGGACGCACGGTCGCGGATCTGCTCGCCACCGAGCCGGCTGCCCCGGCCGAGGGCGACGAGCCGCCCGTACCGGGTCTGGTGGCGGGCGACGGGGCGGCCGTGCTGCCGGCCGGCCCGGACCGGCTCCCCGTACCGGCCCACCACGTGGAGCGGGTGCTCCGGCAGTTGACGACCCGCCCGCCCAGCACGCCGCTGTCCGCGCTGAATCCGCTGAGCGAGGCGGAGTCGGCGGAACAGCCGGCCTTCGGCGCGCCGCGCGAGGCGCCGGCCCCCCTCCGCGTCGACGAGGCCTTCGCCGCGCAGGCCGCCGCCCGCCCGGACGCCCCCGCGCTCACCGCCGGGTCCACCACCCTCTCCTACGCCGAACTCGACGACCGGGCCGAGGCGTTGGCCGACGGGCTGTACGCCCACGGGGTCCGCCCCGGCGATCTCGTCGGGCTCTGCCTGCCCCGCTCGACGGATCTGGTGGCGGCGATGCTCGCCGTGCTGAAGGCGGACGCCGGCTACGTACCGCTGGATCCGGAGCATCCGGCGGACCGGCGGGAGCGCACCGCGCGGGACGCGGGGATCCGGCTGACGGTCCGGGACCCGGCCCCGCTCATCGGCCACCCGCCCCGCCCCGCCGCCGAGCGGCAGGGGTCCGACGCCCCCGCGTACGTCATCCACACCTCGGGCTCGACCGGTCGCCCCAAGGGCGTCCTCGTCCCGCACGCCAACGTCACGGCCCTGGTCGGCGCGGTCCGGGACGACTTCGGCCTCTCCCCCGATGACATCTGGACGTGCTTCCACTCGGCGGCGTTCGACTTCTCGGTGTGGGAGATCTGGGGCGCCCTGCTGACGGGCGGGCGGCTGGTGGTCGTGGACCACTGGACCACGCGCTCGCCGCAGGACTTCCACGCCCTGCTGGTACGGGAGCGGGTGAGCGTGCTGAGCCAGACCCCGTCGGCGTTCACCCAGCTCGCGGCGGCCGACCGGGCCGCGCCCGGGGCGGTGGGCGTCCGGCTGGTGGTGCTGGGCGGCGAACCGCTGGACGCCCGCCCGCTGCTCGACTGGTTCGACCGGCACCCGGAGGACCGCTGCCGGCTGGTCAACATGTACGGGATCACCGAGACGACGGTCCATGTCACGGCGGCCACGGTGACCCGCCGCGAGGCGCTCGCCGGATCCCGGTCGGTGGGGCGGCCGCTGCCCGGCTGGTCGGTGCGGGTGCTGGACCCGCACGGCCGGCCGGTGCCGCCGGGCGCGCCCGGGGAGATCCATGTGGGCGGGGCGGGCGTGGCGCTGGGCTATCTGAACCGGCCCGCCCTGACCGCCGAACGCTTCGTCCCCGACCCGCGGGGCGGCGGCCGGCTCTACCGCAGCGGGGATCTGGGGCGGCTGCTGCCGGACGGGTCCCTGGAGCACCTGGGCCGGATCGACGACCAGGTGAAGGTGCGGGGCTTCCGGATCGAGCCGGGCGAGATCCGGCACGTGCTGCTCGAGGACCCGGCGGTGTCGGCGGCGGCGGTCACCGTGACCGGCGGCGCGGACGGGGACGCGGCGGCCGTGCGGATCGACGCGTACGTGGTCCCGGCCCCGGGAGCGGGCGAGGACCCCGGCCCCGTACGGGAGCGGGCGGCGCGGCTGCTGCCCCCGCACATGGTGCCCGCGACGGTGACCGTGCTGCCGGCCCTCCCCCTCACCGCGAACGGCAAGCTGGACCCGGCCCGGCTGCCCGCGCCCGGAACCCGCCGGACCCCGGCCGCAGCGCCCGGCGAAGCGTCCCACGAGGCCGGTCCCGCCGCCGTCCTCGCCGCCATCTGGCGGGAGGTGCTCGGCGTCGAGGCGATCGGCCCGGACGACGACTTCTGGGACCTGGGCGGCAATTCGCTGTACGCGATCCGGATCGGCGCGCTCGCCCGGGAGCGCGGGCTGCCCGGTGTGCCGCTGCGCCAGCTGTATCTGACGCCGACGCTGGGGGCGCTGTCCGAGGCGCTGGCCGCGCAGGCGTGAGCGAGGGGGCGGCCGACGCCTCGGCGGCGTGAGCGAAGGGGCGGCCGCACCTCGGCGGCCGCCCCTTCGCACGCGGTGGTTACGCGAAGCGCTGCTGCGCGCTGCCGTCGCACGTCTGGAGCTTGAGCGGGTCCTCGGCCCCCGCCAGCGTCAGACACAGGCCCGTCGCGGCGGCCGGGCGGAGGGTGCCCGACTGCCGGACGAACTTCTGGTTGGCCGCGCCCGAGCAGTCCCACACCACGAGCGCGGCGCCGGGGTCGTACTTCGCGCCCGGCACGTCCAGGCAGCGGTCGTGGCTGAGCGCGGTGCGGGCGGTCTGGGTGCCGGCGTCGTACCACCAGTTCTGGTTGCGCCCGCCGTGGCAGCCCCAGCCGCCGATCGCCGTGCCGTTACGGGTGACCGAGGCGGGCACGTCGACACAGGCGCCGGTGGCCTCGTTCTTCAGGGGGGTGAACAGGTCGTCCCAGGCCGCACCCGTCAGGACCGGGTTCCCGGTGCTCGCGGGGTCGGCGCAGCTCGCCTCGCGCAGACCGGAGTCGTACAGCTGGGTGAGGCAGGAGGCGAAGGCGCGGTGGCCGGCCTGGTTCGGGTGGAAGGACTGCCGGACCGAGTTCTCGTCGGGCAGGCCGGGCTTGCTCAGGTCGATGTAGAGGCCGCGGGCCCAGGCGCTCTCGGTGCAGACCTCGTGGCCGTGGAAGAGCCGCGAGTTGTCGAGGTAGGAGGCTCCGGTGGCGGCGGCGGCCCGGCGCATGCCGGTCTGGAAGGCGGGCACGGCGGTGTTGCGGCCCCAGACGGTGTCGGAGTCGTAGCCGAGTCCGCCGCAGATGAGCTTGCCGGGGAACTTCGGGTTGTCGCGGAAGTCCGGGCCGATCGGGCTCGGGTATCCCATCAGGACGAGCTTGTAGTCGCTGCCCGCGTACCCGGCGTCGGTCATGACGGTGCGCAGGTCGCGGACGGTCTGCTCGACCTTGGGGACCAGCGCGTCCACCCGGGCCTGCCAGCCGCCCGCGTACTTCGGCTCGCAGGGGCCCTGGAGGGTGATGTAGCGCACCACGCAGTCGGTCATGACCGGGCCGAACTGGAGGTCGTCGTTGGCCCCGGCGACCAGGACGATCATCTTGATCCGGGTGTTGCGGGCCTTCACGGCGAGGCTGTCGCTCTGCACGAGCTCGTCGGCGTACTGCTTGTTTCCGCCGATCTTGATGTTCCCGGTATAGGCGCCGGAGCACGAGACGTTGTACGTGAGGTCCGCCGCGATGCCCGTGCGGTGGATCGCGGCGTCCGGTGAGCGGTGGCACCAGTTGTCCGGCCCGTTGGTGCCGGGGTCGTAGGTGCCGACGCCCTCGCCGGAGATCTCGCTGTCGCCGAGCGAGATCAGCCCGGTCTTGCGGTCCTCCAGGGGCCGCTCGGCGGGGCTCCCGTACAGCTGGGTGGCCTCGGCGGCCCGGACGGCTTCCAGCGCGGGCGGGAGAGGGGTGGATGCGATAGAGCTGGTACCCGACTCCGTCGCGCCCGCGGGTCCGGCGGCGGCCATACCGCCGACGGCTGCCGCGAGAGCGACGGTGGCAGCGACCGTACAGCGGAGCCGGCGAAGGCTTCGGAGCCCTCGAAGTCTGGTGCTGGTGCGCCTCATTGCGCCTCCCGGTAAGTGGTTACCCCCGGTATTTACTGGCCGGTAGGCGACTTGGGAATACGTAGAACAAGACAAGTGCTCATCTTTTGCAGGAGGTTTAAACACCATGGTTGACGCGTCAGGCGGTACCGGGTTCCGGACCGAGCACGACTCGATGGGCGAGGTGAGGGTTCCCGCGCACGCCAAGTGGCGCGCCCAGACCCAGCGGGCGGTGGAGAACTTCCCCCTCTCCGGGCAGCGGCTGGAGCGGGCGCACATCGAGGCGCTGGCCCGGATCAAGGGCGCTGCCGCCAAGATCAACGCCGAGCTGAAGGTGCTGGATCCGGACATCGCGGCCGCGATCCGGGAAGCCGCCGACGAGGTCGCGGCGGGCCGCTGGGACGAGCACTTCCCGGTCGACGTGTTCCAGACGGGGTCGGGCACCTCGTCGAACATGAACGCCAACGAGGTGATCGCCACGCTGGCCACCGAGCGGCTCGGCCGCGAGGTCCACCCCAACGACCATGTGAACGCCTCGCAGTCGTCCAACGACGTCTTCCCGTCCTCCATCCACATCGCGGCCACCGCAGCCGTCACCGCCGACCTGATCCCCGCCCTGGACCACCTGGCGGCATCCCTGGGGCGGAAATCGGCCGAATTCGCGGAGGTCGTGAAGTCCGGCCGCACACACCTGATGGACGCCACCCCGGTCACCCTCGGCCAGGAGTTCGGCGGCTACGCGGCACAGATCCGCTACGGCGTGGAGCGGCTGCGCGCATCGCTCCCCCGGCTCGCCGAACTGCCCCTGGGCGGTACGGCGGTGGGCACCGGCATCAACACCCCGCCCGGCTTCTCCGCCGCCGTGATCGCGGAGGTCGCGGACGCCACGGGGCTGCCGCTCACCGAGGCCCGCGACCACTTCGAGGCGCAGGGTGCGCGGGACGGGCTGGTGGAGACCTCCGGCCAGCTGCGGACCGTCGCCGTGTCCCTGACCAAGATCTGCAACGACCTGCGCTGGATGACCTCGGGTCCGCGCACGGGTCTCGCGGAGATCGCGCTGCCCGACCTCCAGCCCGGCTCGTCGATCATGCCGGGCAAGGTCAACCCGGTGATTCCCGAGGCGGTCCTGATGGTCGCCGCCCAGGTCACCGGCAACGACGCGACGGTCGCCACGGCCGGTGCGGCCGGCAACTTCGAGCTGAACGTGATGCTCCCGGTCATCGCGAAGAACCTCCTGGAGTCCGTACGGCTGCTGGCGAACGCCTCCCGGCTGCTCGCGGACCGCACGGTCGACGGCATCACCGCCGACGTCGAGCGGGCCCGCGCCTACGCCGAGTCCTCCCCGTCCGTGGTGACCCCGCTCAACAAGTACATCGGCTACGAGGCGGCGGCGAAGGTCGCCAAGAAGTCGCTGAAGGACGGGACGACGATCCGCGAGACGGTCCTCGCCTCGGGCCATGTCGAGCGCGGCGACCTGACGATGGAGCAGCTCGACGAGGCGCTGGACGTCCTGCGGATGACGCGTCCGTGAGCGCCGGGCGGGACGTCCGGTGAGATCCGGGTGACCTGAGTCGCAGCGGGGCGGTGGGAGCGCTCCGTAAGATCTCTCCATGACAGGTACGGGAGAGTGCGCACGCTGGACGCCGGGGGACCAGATCCTCTGGCGCTACCGCGACAACGGCCGGAACCACCGGACGGCCGGCGTCCCGCCCGTGCACATCTGCCGTCCGGTGACCGTCGTCCAGGACACCGACGAGCTGCTCGCCGTCTGGATGGCGCCCGGCACCGAATGCGTGCGTCCGGTGCTGGCCGACGGCACGCAGGTGCACGCCGAGCCGCTGGCCACCCGCTACACCGCGCCGCGCACCACGGCCCGCTCGACCTGGTTCGGCTCGGGGGTGCTGAAGCTGGCCCGGCCCGGGGACCCGTGGTCGGTGTGGCTGTTCTGGGACCGCGGCTGGATGTTCCGCAACTGGTACGTGAATCTGGAGGAGCCCCGGACCCGGTGGTCCGGCGGGGTGGATTCCGAGGATCACTTTCTCGACATCTCCGTGAACCCCGACCGGAGCTGGAGATGGCTCGACGAGGATGAGTTCGCGCAGGCGCAGCAGGTCGGCCTGATGGGCCGGGAGACCGCGGCCCGGGTCCGGGAGGCGGGCCGGGCGGCGGTCGAGGTGATCGACGGCTGGGGGCCGCCGTTCCGGGACGGCTGGGAGCACTGGCGGCCCGACCCGCGCTGGCAGGTGCCCCCGCTGCCGGATGACTGGGACCGCACCCCTGCCCATATGCCGTCGTGAGACCCTGGAAGAACCCTTCGGGCGGATCGGTCGGCAGGTCCGGTCGCACGGAGGGCTGAACACCGCAACCAGCGGGCGCCACACCGGAACTGACCACAAGTCATCACACCGGTCGTGCGGAGGTACGGGCCACGGACCCGGACGTTCCGCTCGGTCGCGGGAGCCACTACGAGGGGGTGGAGACATGCACGCTGTCCGCTGCCCCGTCGCCGCGTCCGCCACCGGAGGGGTCGCCCGTCGGCCATCTCCGCGGCGTTCGGTTTCGGCCCCCACAACGGGGGCATCCGGTGACAGCCGTTGTTCTTCCCGCGCTTGCCGGGGCACAGTAGCGCCCCACGAGGTGACTGCCTCATACAACCGGCCCGGACGGACGGAATCCCACGCGTGACGGAGCACCCCACCTCCCACGAAGGCCGGCAGCCGCTCGCGGCCCGGCAGCAGGAGCGCACCCGGCCCCGGCAGCAGGACGCCGCGGCCGCCGCCGCCGCTGCCTCCGTACCGGCTCCGGCCGCCGCACCGAACCCGGGTCCCGCGGCGGCCGCCGTCGCCGACGCGCAGGCGGCCACCCGCCGCGAGGGCGACCGGCTGCGGTTCGTCGGCGCGGCGACCCGGCGGATCGCCCGGGGCATAGACCTGGACGAGATCGTCCTGGGTCTGTGCCGGGCCAGCGTGCCGACGTTCTCCGACGCGATCCTGGTCTATCTGCGCGACCCGCTGCCGGTGGGCGACGAGCGCCCGGTGAGCCCGTTCGTGCTGCGGCTGCGGCGCAGCGACCGGCTGCGTCTCAGCGACGAGGAGAGCGGCGACGGCGGCCCGGAGTCGGAGCGGCTGCGCCCGGTGGTCCTGGACCCGCAGGCTGACCTGATGCCCGCCGCCGAGCTCTGCGAGGTGCGGGCGGGCGGCGCGCTGGCCGAGGTGCTGCGCGGGGTGCGGCCGGTGTTCGGCGACTCCGCGGCCGCACGGGCCGCGCTGCCCGAGCTGCTCGGCCCCGGCCGGTCCGTCCCCACCGGGCACCGGGCGATCCTCGCCCCGCTGCGCGGCCGGCGCCGGGTCATCGGGGCGGCGGTCTTCGTGCGCGGCACCGAGCGCACCCCGTTCGAGGCCAGTGACCTGCTGGTCGCGGCGCAGCTGGCGACGCACACCGCGCTCGGTATCGACAAGGCCGTGCTGTACGGGCGCGAGGCCTACATCGCCGACGAGTTGCAGCGCACGATGCTGCCCGACTCGCTTCCCCAGCCCACCGGCGTCCGGCTCGCCTCGCGCTACCTCCCGGCGGCCGAGACGGCCCGGGTCGGCGGCGACTGGTACGACGCGATCCCGCTGCCCGGCAGCCGGGTCGCGCTGGTCGTCGGCGATGTCATGGGCCACTCCATGACCTCGGCGGCGATCATGGGCCAGCTCCGTACGACGGCGCAGACCCTCGCCCAGCTCGACCTGCCGCCGCAGGAGGTGCTGCACCACCTGGACGAGCAGGCGCAACGGCTCGGCAGCGACCGGATGGCGACCTGCCTGTACGCGGTGTACGACCCGGTCGCGCACCGGATCACCATCGCCAACGCCGGACACCCGCCGCCCGTGCTGCTGCACCTGGGCGGGCGGGCCGAGGTGCTGGTGGTGCCGCCGGGCGCCCCGATCGGGGTGGGCGGCGTCGACTTCGAGGCCGTCGAGCTGGACGCGCCCGCGGGCGCCACACTGCTCCTCTACACCGACGGTCTGGTGGAGTCGCGGCTGCGGGACGTGTGGACGGGCATCGAGCAGTTGCGGGAGCGCCTCGCGGCGACCGCGCAGCTCACCGGCCCGGACCACTCGCCGCCGCTGGAGGCGCTCTGCGACGACGTGCTGGACATGCTCGGCCCGGGTGACCGGGACGACGACATCGCGCTGCTCGCCGCCCGCTTCGACGGGATTGCCCCGAGCGATGTGGCGTACTGGTATCTGGAGCCGGAGGACGCGGCTCCGGGCCGGGCCCGCCGGCTGGCCCGGCGGGCGCTGAGCCGCTGGGGCCTGGACGATCTGGCCGACGAGGTGGAGCTGCTGGTCAGCGAGGTCGTCACCAATGCCGTGCGCTACGCGGAGCGGCCGGTGACGCTGCGGCTGCTGCGGACCGACATCCTGCGCTGCGAGGTCGGCGACGACTCCCCGCAGCTGCCCCGGCAGCGACGGGCCCGGGAGACGGACGAGGGCGGCCGCGGGCTGTTCCTGGTCAACCGGCTGGCCCGGCGGTGGGGGGCGACGCGGCTCTCGACGGGCAAGGTCGTCTGGTTCGAGATGGCGACCCGGGGACAGTAGCCGCCGGGGACCTCTTCGGCCATGAGGACATGAGGACGTGAGGAGAGGGGGGGGGCCCGGCGGGGGGCCCCCCCCGCCCCGCCCGGGGGGGCCCCGGGGTGCGGGGGGGGGGAGGGCCGCAAAGCCCCCAACCGCCCGTGGCCCCCGGCCCCGGGGCCCG